>NZ_CP022121.1:1122500-1722500 GCF_002224645.1 Dehalobacterium formicoaceticum
AATGTGTGATGGCGTACCTTTTGTAGAATGGACCGGCGAGTTACGATAACGAGCGAGGTTAAGTTGAGAAGACGGAGCCGAAGCGAAAGCGAGTCTTAATAGGGCGGAAAGTTCGTTGTTGTAGACCCGAAACTTGGTGATCTACCCATGGTCAGGGTGAAGCTCAGGTAAGACTGAGTGGAGGCCCGAACCGACTTACGTTGAAAAGTGAGCGGATGAATTGTGGGTAGGGGTGAAATGCCAATCGAACCAAGAGATAGCTGGTTCTCCCCGAAATAGCTTTAGGGCTAGCCTCAAGAGATGATTTATGGCGGTAGAGCACTGTTCGAGCTAGGGGCCTAACCAGGTTACCGAACTCTCACAAACTGCGAATGCCATAAATTTATCTTGGGAGTCAGACTGTGGGGGATAAGCTTCATAGTCGAAAGGGAAACAGCCCAGATCGACAGCTAAGGTCCCAAAGTGTGTGCTAAGTGGAAAAGGATGTAGAGTTGCTAAAACAACCAGGATGTTGGCTTAGAAGCAGCCACCATTTAAAGAGTGCGTAATAGCTCACTGGTCGAGTGACCCTGCGCCGAAAATGTAACGGGGCTCAAGCACACCACCGAAGCTTCGGATTCAAGAAGCTTCTTGCTTCTTGAGTGGTAGGGGAGCGTACTGAACACGAAGAAGGTTTACCGGAAGGAGAGCTGGAGAGTTCAGTAGTGAGAATGCCGGTATGAGTAAGCGAAAAGGCAGGTGAGAATCCTGCCCGCCAAAAACCTAAGGGTTCCTGGGGAAGGCTCGTCCGCCCAGGGTAAGTCAGGACCTAAGTCGAGGCGAAAAGCGTAGATGATGGACAATCGGTAAAGATTCCGATACCACCTGGATCCGTTTGAAGGAAGGGGTGACACAGGAGGGTAGGTCAAGCGCACGGTTGGTAGAGTGCGTCCAAGCCTGTAGGGAGAAAGATAGGAAAAACCGTCTTTCAAAGATCCTGAGAGGTGATGGGGAGCGAAAATAAGTAGCGAACTGACTGATCCCACACTGTCAAGAAAAGCCTCTAACGAGGAGCCAGGTGCCTGTACCGAAAACCGACACAGGTAGGTGGGGTGAGAATCCTAAGGCGCGCGAGAGAACCCTTGTTAAGGAACTCGGCAAAATGACCCCGTAACTTCGGGAGAAGGGGTGCCTTTGTAGTGTGAGGTTTTTAACAGACTGAGCATGAAGAGGCCGCAGAGAAAAGGCCCAAGCGACTGTTTAGCAAAAACACAGGTGCCTGCAAAGTCGAAAGACGACGTATAGGTGCTGACGCCTGCCCGGTGCTGGAAGGTTAAGAGGAGAGGTCAACGGAAAGGTGAAGCTTTGAATTGAAGCCCCAGTAAACGGCGGCCGTAACTATAACGGTCCTAAGGTAGCGAAATTCCTTGTCGGGTAAGTTCCGACCCGCACGAAAGGCGTAACGATTTGGGCACTGTCTCAACAAGGGACTCGGCGAAATTGTAATACCGGTGAAGATACCGGTTACCTGCGACAGGACAGAAAGACCCCGTGGAGCTTTACTGCAGCCTGACATTGGATTTTGGTATATCACGTACAGGATAGGTGGGAGACTAAGAATCTGGAACGCCAGTTTCAGAGGAGTCGACGGTGGGATACCACTCTTGATGTGCTGAAATTCTAACTTCAAGCCGTAAGCCGGCTGAAGGACATTGTCAGGTGGGCAGTTTGACTGGGGCGGTCGCCTCCCAAAGAGTAACGGAGGCGCCCAAAGGTTCCCTCAGCGCGGATGGAAATCGCGCGAAGAGTGTAAAGGCAGAAGGGAGCTTGACTGCGAGAGAGACATCTCGAGCAGGGACGAAAGTCGGGCTTAGTGATCCGGCGGTACCGAGTGGAAGGGCCGTCGCTCAACGGATAAAAGCTACCCCGGGGATAACAGGCTTATCTCCCCCAAGAGTCCACATCGACGGGGAGGTTTGGCACCTCGATGTCGGCTCATCGCATCCTGGGGCTGTAGTAGGTCCCAAGGGTTGGGCTGTTCGCCCATTAAAGCGGTACGTGAGCTGGGTTCAGAACGTCGTGAGACAGTTCGGTCCCTATCCGTCGCAGGCGGAGGAAATTTGAGAGGCACTGTCCCTAGTACGAGAGGACCGGGATGGACAGACCACTGGTGTACCAGTTATCCTGCCAAGGGTACAGCTGGGTAGCTAAGTCTGGCAGGGATAAGCGCTGAAAGCATCTAAGCGCGAAGCCCCCCTTAAGATAAGATTTCCCACAGCGAAAGCTGATAAGACCCCAGAAAGACGAACTGGTAGATAGGCCGGGTGTGGAAGGGCAGTAATGTCCGGAGCTGACCGGTACTAATAGGTCGAGGACTTGACCTTAAGATAGATTCTAAGCATAAAATTTGCTCACTGTGTAGTTTTGAGAGAACAGTTGTAGATTGTTCTAAATAGTTGATGGTTGGCAAAGGTTTTTTCCTGACCAACTGACCAACTGACCAACCGTTTCCAACTGAATACATTTTCCTGGTGATGATGGCGGAGAGGCCCCACCTGTATCCATTCCGAACACAGAAGTTAAGCTCTCCAGCGCCGATAGTACTTGGGACGCAGGTCCCTGGGAGGGTAGGTCGTTGCCAGGTTCTAATTTTATAAAGATTGATCCCTGATAGCTCAATGGTAGAGCACTCGGCTGTTAACCGAGTTGTTGTTGGTTCGAGTCCAACTCGGGGAGCCATTTTTAAAAAACTCTTACTTTTTGTAAGGGTTTTTTTCTGTATCTATATCAGAAAGCATAAGTTTTGGGGACCAGGTAGGCTCCCTTTGCTTTGACATAAGATGATTTCCTATATAAAATATGATGTAAGATTATTGAATAATATGAGCCAGCCATTCTCGTTTTTGTGAACATATGAAAATAATCATGTAAACAACTCCTGGAATATTATTTTTGTATAATTGGAGATGATTGTACGATGAGTGAAGAGATTACATTGGATATGTTAGCTCAATCTTTGAACTTATTAAAAAAAATGTACGACGCAGTGAGAATTGTAGATCCTGTGTGTAAACAAGTTTTAGATTGGGGTAATTGTGCTGCAGGAGAAGCGAGGACAATTTGTTATAAATATTGGATGAGTGGCGGAATATGTGAAAACTGTATTTCTTTGCGGGCATATTATGAGAATAAGAGTTTTGTGAAGCTAGAGCAAGGCCCAGAATATTTGTTTGTAGTCACAGCTGTACCTTTGGAAATGGGTGGACAACCTTTGGTATTGGAACTGCTCAAAAATGCCACAGATCAAATTATCCTGGGTTATGGAGATTACAATGAAGGGCATACCATGCAACACACAGTTGCGGAAATAAATGATCTAGTTATTCGAGATTCTTTGACCTCTCTTTACAATCGACGTTTTATTAATAGTCGTTTACCAATGGATATTTCCAATGCTGCGATAAACAATTCTCCCGTTTCTTTATTTCTTTTAGATCTTGATAATTTAAAGGAGATCAATGATCATTTTGGGCATGTGGTGGGAGACCAGGTTCTGAAAATGGTTGCAGAGATGTTAGGAAAGAATATACGATCAGAAAATGGGTGGGTGGCCAGGTACGGCGGCGATGAGTTTCTAATTTGCCTTAATAATACGGGAAGCAGTGAAGCTTATGATATTGCTGAACATATCCGCAGCAGCATTGAAAAAATCGACATAAATTATGAGGATAAGCAAATTCCCCTTACAATATCTATTGGTTTGCATACTACTCAAGATCTGGAAATGACTGCCGAGAAATTTATTAATTATGCGGATCATAAACTATATTCAGCAAAAAGAAACGGCAAAAACCGTATCGTCATTCAAGATGACACAGAATTTTCTGACATAGAATTATTTAAAAAAGAAGGTTGACAGGGCATGATTAGTTTGATATACTGATCAAGCGCTCGAGAGAGGGCAAGGCAAGAAAAGAAAAAGTGCTTGACAAACCGATAGTGATTTGATAAGCTATTCAAGCTGGTCTTTGAAAACTGAACAGTAACAAAGCCTGATGTTGAGCAGGAACCTCGAAAGGGGAGACTGCAAACATTAAAAAATGCGAAACCTGAAAATAACTTTGATAAGTTTAATAAGGTAATTGAATCGAGCCAATTAAACCTCGATAGAAATAAAATTTTTATTGGAGAGTTTGATCCTGGCTCAGGACGAACGCTGGCGGCGTGCTTAACACATGCAAGTCGAACGGAGATAAAAGAAACAGTTTACTGAATTTTTTATCTTAGTGGCGGACGGGTGAGTAACGCGTGGGTAACCTACCCTAAACACCGGGACAACAGCTGGAAACGGCTGCTAATACCGGATAATCTCTTGATTTGGCATCGAATTAAGAGGAAAGGTGGCCTCTGAAAATGCTACCGATTAAGGATGGACCCGCGTCTGATTAGCTAGTTGGTAGGGTAACGGCTTACCAAGGCAACGATCAGTAGCCGGCCTGAGAGGGTGACCGGCCACACTGGGACTGAGACACGGCCCAGACTCCTACGGGAGGCAGCAGTGGGGAATCTTCCGCAATGGGCGCAAGCCTGACGGAGCAACGCCGCGTGAATGAAGAAGGCCTTCGGGTCGTAAAGTTCTGTCATAAGGGAAGAAGTCTCTTTATGTGAATAATGTAAAGAGGTGACGGTACCTTTTGAGGAAGCTCCGGCTAACTACGTGCCAGCAGCCGCGGTAATACGTAGGGAGCAAGCGTTGTCCGGAATTACTGGGCGTAAAGGGCGCGTAGGCGGGATATTAAGTTAGGTGTGAAAACTTAGGGCTTAACCTTAGGACTGCACTTAAAACTGATATTCTTGAGGACAGGAGAGGAAAGTGGAATTCCTAGTGTAGCGGTGAAATGCGTAGATATTAGGAGGAACACCAGTGGCGAAGGCGACTTTCTGGACTGTAACTGACGCTGAGGCGCGAAAGCGTGGGGAGTGAACGGGATTAGATACCCCGGTAATCCACGCCGTAAACGATGGGTACTAGGTGTAGGAGGTATCGACCCCTTCTGTGCCGGAGTTAACGCAATAAGTACCCCGCCTGGGGAGTACGGCCGCAAGGTTGAAACTCAAAGGAATTGACGGGGACCCGCACAAGCGGTGGAGCATGTGGTTTAATTCGACGCAACGCGAAGAACCTTACCAGGGCTTGACATCCCTTGACAGCTGTAGAAATACAGTCTCTCAACCTTCGGGTTGAGCAAGGAGACAGGTGGTGCATGGTTGTCGTCAGCTCGTGTCGTGAGATGTTGGGTTAAGTCCCGCAACGAGCGCAACCCCTACTTTTAGTTGCCAGCATTTAAGGTGGGCACTCTAAAGGAACTGCCGGTGACAAACCGGAGGAAGGTGGGGATGACGTCAAATCATCATGCCCTTTATGTCCTGGGCTACACACGTGCTACAATGGCCGGTACAGAGGGAGGCTAAGGAGTGATCTGGAGCGAATCCCAAAAAGCCGGTCTCAGTTCGGATTGCAGGCTGCAACTCGCCTGCATGAAGTCGGAATCGCTAGTAATCGCGAGTCAGCATATCGCGGTGAATACGTTCCCGGGTCTTGTACACACCGCCCGTCACACCACGAAAGTTGGCAACACCCGAAGTCGATGAGCGAACCGCAAGGAAGCAGTCGCCGAAGGTGGGGCTGATGATTGGGGTGAAGTCGTAACAAGGTAGCCGTATCGGAAGGTGCGGCTGGATCACCTCCTTTCTAAGGAGTAACACTTTAACAAGTGTATCCTAAGGTCGATACATCAGGCTGAAGTACTGTTTGGTTTTCAGGGACTGGAGTTCCTGAGAATGTGAGAATGTGAGAAAAATTGTTCTTTGAAAATTACACAGTGAAGCAAAAAAAGGTAACTCAGCGAGAGCTGAGTATTACAGAATGCTTAGGATTCATCATCTAAGAGTAATTAGTAGATAGTAGTTAGTAGTTAGTAGTTAGTAAAAAGATTTGGTTTTACCTAACCAACTTTCCAACTAACCAACTGACCAACTAAAAAAGCAAGGTCAAGGTAAAAAGAGCGTACGGTGGATGCCTTGGCGCCAAGAGTCGAAGAAGGACGTGGTAAGCTGCGAAAAGCTTCGGTAAGCCGCAAGCAGGCGTAGAACCGGAGATGTCCGAATGGGGAAACCCGGCTGGAGTAGTATCCAGTCATCATGCACTGAATAAATAGGTGTATGAAGACAACCTGGGGAACTGAAACATCTAAGTACCCAGAGGAAGAGAAAGAAAACTCGATTCCCCGAGTAGCGGCGAGCGAAACGGGAAGAGCCTAAACCGGTTGCTTAGGCAACCGGGGTTGCGGGACTTTCATCAGTAGCATGGAAGCCTAGCCGAAGAGGTCTGGAAAGGCCCATCACAGAGGGTAACAATCCTGTAGGCGAAAGGCGGAAGTGCTGGAGAGTATCCCAAGTACCGCGGGACACGAGAAACCCCGTGGGAATCCGGGGGGACCACCCCCCAAGGCTAAATACTCCTTGGCGACCGATAGTGAACCAGTACCGTGAGGGAAAGGTGAAAAGAACCCCGGGAGGGGAGTGAAAAAGAACCTGAAACCGTATGCTTACAAACTGTCAGAGCACTATATATGTGTGATGGCGTACCTTTTGTAGAATGGACCGGCGAGTTACGATAACGAGCGAGGTTAAGTCGAGAAGACGGAGCCGAAGCGAAAGCGAGTCTTAATAGGGCGAAGAGTTCGTTGTTGTAGACCCGAAACTTGGTGATCTACCCATGGTCAGGGTGAAGCTCAGGTAAGACTGAGTGGAGGCCCGAACCGACTTACGTTGAAAAGTGAGCGGATGAATTGTGGGTAGGGGTGAAATGCCAATCGAACCAAGAGATAGCTGGTTCTCCCCGAAATAGCTTTAGGGCTAGCCTCAAGAGATGATTTATGGCGGTAGAGCACTGTTCGAGCTAGGGGCCTAACCAGGTTACCGAACTCTCACAAACTGCGAATGCCATAAATTTAGCTTGGGAGTCAGACTGTGGGGGATAAGCTTCATAGTCGAAAGGGAAACAGCCCAGATCGACAGCTAAGGTCCCAAAGTGTGTGCTAAGTGGAAAAGGATGTAGAGTTGCTAAAACAACCAGGATGTTGGCTTAGAAGCAGCCACCATTTAAAGAGTGCGTAATAGCTCACTGGTCGAGTGACCCTGCGCCGAAAATGTAACGGGGCTCAAGCACACCACCGAAGCTTCGGGATTGTAGAAATACAATCGGTAGGGGAGCGTACTCAGCGCGTTGAAGGTTGACCGGAAGGACAGCTGGAGAGTTGAGTAGTGAGAATGCCGGTATGAGTAAGCGAAAAGGCAGGTGAGAATCCTGCCCGCCAAAAACCTAAGGGTTCCTGGGGAAGGCTCGTCCGCCCAGGGTAAGTCAGGACCTAAGTCGAGGCGAAAAGCGTAGATGATGGACAATCGGTAAATATTCCGATACCACCTGGATCCGTTTGAAGGAAGGGGTGACACAGGAGGGTAGGTCAAGCGCACCGTTGGTAGAGTGCGTCCAAGCCAGTAGGGAGAAAGATAGGAAAAACCGTCTTTCAAAAATCCTGAGAGGTGATGGGGAGCGAAAATAAGTAGCGAACTGATTGATCCCACACTGTCAAGAAAAGCCTCTAACGAGGAGCCAGGTGCCTGTACCGTAAACCGACACAGGTAGGTGGGGTGAGAATCCTAAGGCGCGCGAGAGAACCCTTGTTAAGGAACTCGGCAAAATGACCCCGTAACTTCGGGAGAAGGGGTGCCTTTGTAGTGTGAGGTTTTTAACAGACTGAGCATGAAGAGGCCGCAGAGAAAAGGCCCAAGCGACTGTTTAGCAAAAACACAGGTGCCTGCAAAGTCGAAAGACGACGTATAGGTGCTGACGCCTGCCCGGTGCTGGAAGGTTAAGAGGAGAGGTCAACCGAAAGGTGAAGCTTTGAATTGAAGCCCCAGTAAACGGCGGCCGTAACTATAACGGTCCTAAGGTAGCGAAATTCCTTGTCGGGTAAGTTCCGACCCGCACGAAAGGCGTAACGATTTGGGCACTGTCTCAACAAGGGACTCGGCGAAATTGTAATACCGGTGAAGATACCGGTTACCTGCGACAGGACAGAAAGACCCCGTGGAGCTTTACTGCAGCCTGACATTGGATTTTGGTATATCACGTACAGGATAGGTGGGAGACTAAGAATCTGGAACGCCAGTTTCAGAGGAGTCGACGGTGGGATACCACTCTTGATGTGCTGAAATTCTAACTTCAAGCCGTAAGCCGGCTGAAGGACATTGTCAGGTGGGCAGTTTGACTGGGGCGGTCGCCTCCCAAAGAGTAACGGAGGCGCCCAAAGGTTCCCTCAGCGCGGATGGAAATCGCGCGAAGAGTGTAAAGGCAGAAGGGAGCTTGACTGCGAGAGAGACATCTCGAGCAGGGACGAAAGTCGGGCTTAGTGATCCGGCGGTACCGAGTGGAAGGGCCGTCGCTCAACGGATAAAAGCTACCCCGGGGATAACAGGCTTATCTCCCCCAAGAGTCCACATCGACGGGGAGGTTTGGCACCTCGATGTCGGCTCATCGCATCCTGGGGCTGTAGTAGGTCCCAAGGGTTGGGCTGTTCGCCCATTAAAGCGGTACGTGAGCTGGGTTCAGAACGTCGTGAGACAGTTCGGTCCCTATCCGTCGCAGGCGGAGGAAATTTGAGAGGCACTGTCCCTAGTACGAGAGGACCGGGATGGACAGACCACTGGTGTACCAGTTATCCTGCCAAGGGTACAGCTGGGTAGCTAAGTCTGGCAGGGATAAGCGCTGAAAGCATCTAAGCGCGAAGCCCCCCTTAAGATAAGATTTCCCACAGCGAAAGCTGATAAGACCCCAGAAAGACGAACTGGTAGATAGGCCGGGTGTGGAAGGGCAGTAATGTCCGGAGCTGACCGGTACTAATAGGTCGAGGACTTGACCTTAAAGAGAATCTTAAGCATAAAATTTGCTCACTGTGTAGTTTTGAGAGAACAGTTGTAGATTGTTCCGGGTAGTTGATGGTTGGCAAAAATATTTTTTTCCTAACCAACTAACCAACTGTCTACCAACCAACTGAATACATTTTCCTGGTGATGATGGCGGAGAGGCCCCACCTGTATCCATTCCGAACACAGAAGTTAAGCTCTCCAGCGCCGATAGTACTTGGGACGCAGGTCCCTGGGAGGGTAGGTCGTTGCCAGGTTCTAATTTTATAAAGATTGATCCCTGATAGCTCAATGGTAGAGCACTCGGCTGTTAACCGAGTTGTTGTTGGTTCGAGTCCAACTCGGGGAGCCATTTTTAAAAAAACTCTTACTTTTTGTAAGGGTTTTTTTATTTATAAAATAAAAGACCGTAAAAATAGAAGATATTTATTGAATTTGCATAAAAAATACTATAAATATCTAAAATATAACTTATTTGACTGGTTGCATGTTTCAAACGGTCATGGTTATAATAAATTAAGGTCAATAAAAGTCAGGAGATCAACTAAGGTCAAATGATTGGAGTGATACGATGAGTATATTAGCAGATGAAATAGAAAGATATTTAAAAGGATTGTTAGAAACGAGCATGGAAGGATTTCTGGAAATCAAAAGAAATGATCTGGCTGAAAAATTCATGTGTGTACCTTCTCAGATAAACTATGTTTTGGAGACCAGATTCAGTAATAATCAGGGTTATCATATTGAAAGCCGTCGGGGAGGCGGTGGGTTTATCAGGATAGTCAAGCTGGTGGTACAGCAGGACGATGATTTATTGAACTTAGTTAACAGTACCGAAGGAAAATTAATCTCTCAAAAATCTGGAGAAGGTTTAATTACTCGTTTGGAAGAAGAGGGTTTTTTGACTAAAAAAGAGGGCATTATCCTTAAATCCATTATCGATAAAAATACTATCCTCCTGGATGCTCCGGAACGAGATCTATTGAGAGGAAGGATCCTGAGGTCGGTATTAATTTCTTTATTAAGGGAGGATTTATAATGCTCTGTGATAAATGTAAGCAAAACCAGGCCACGATGCATTTTACGAAGATTATTAACAATGAAAAATATGAACAACATCTATGCGAAGAGTGCGCTCATGGTTCTTCACCCTTTGCCGGGGGGATGGATCCTAAATTTTCTTTTAACAACTTTTTATCTAATTTCCTGACCCATGATCCGGCAATTTCAGGTATGAAGCATACCGATAAATTGGAAAGGTGTGAGAATTGCGGCTTAACCTACGATCAGTTTGCTGAAGGAGGAAAATTAGGCTGCAGCAACTGCTATAGCGTATTTCAGGATAAACTAAATCCATTAATTAGGAGAATTCATAGTTCAGAAATCCATAAGGGTAAGGTACCGGAGCGAACGGGTGGTCACCTGAAGATCTTAAAAGAAATAGATTCTCTGAAAAGTGAACTTAATACCTTAATCAGCAAAGAAGAATTTGAAAAAGCCGCAGTGGTGCGGGATAAAATAAAAGATTTAGAGATGAAAATGGCGGATTGAGGAGATGATAGAGATGGATCGAGGCGATATTTTTTCCCGGCCTGATAGTAAATGGACTGAAGGAAAGGGACCCGATGCAGATATTGTGATCAGCAGCAGGGTGAGATTAGCCCGAAATATTAAAAATATGCCTTTTCCTTATATGCTTAGTGAGGAAAAGGAACAGGAAATATTAAATGCTATCAAGGACATTATTGAAACACCTGGTTTTAGAGAAAAGATGGGCACTTTTTATTATATTCCTTTAAATGAAATCGACCAGTTAGAAAAACAAATGCTGGTGGAGAAACATTTGATCAGTCCCCAGTTTGCCCAAAGTAAAGGTTATAAGGGTGTCATCGTGCGCGAAGATGAATCCCTGAGTATCATGGTAAATGAGGAAGATCATTTTCGTATCCAATGCCTCCTTCCCGCGATGCAGTTAAATGATGCCTGGGTTCTTGCCAATCAAATGGACGACATTTTAGAACAGACCTTGGAATTTGCCTTTGATAAAGAAAAAGGATATTTGACTTCTTGCCCTACCAATGTAGGAACGGGCATGCGGGCTTCAGTTATGCTGCATTTGCCCGGATTGGTCTTTACACGCATGGGATACCAGATTTTTTCTACCATGGGTCAGATTGGTCTGACGGTGCGGGGCATGTATGGGGAGGGTTCAGAGGCCTCAGGGAACCTATTTCAAATTTCCAATCAGGTAACCTTAGGTTTAACGGAAGAAGATATTATAAATCATCTCACCTCAGTGACCCTTCAGGTCATTGATCAGGAAAGGAACGCCCGTAATCTGTTCCTGAAAGAAGGCAAGGATCAATTGGAAGACAGAGTGTGGCGAGCTTATGGGATTCTCTCCCATGCCAGAAATATTTCTTCCCAGGAAGCAATGAAATTATTATCGGATTTACGTCTGGGAATTGACTTGAATCTTATTCAAGGCATTGATCCCACTGTATTTAATAACTTAATGGTTGCTACACAGATGGCTTTTTTGCAGCAAAAGGGCAAAGGGGAGATGCAGCCTCATTTGCGGGATCAGATTAGAGCAGCGACCATTAGGGAGAAAATAACCAAAAAAAACGGAGGTCATGAGTCATGTTAAATAGGTTTACGGAAAGAGCACAAAAGGTCCTTTATTTGGCTCAGGTAGAAGCAAAAAGGTTAAATCATCCTTCTGTGGCCACGGAGCATATATTATTAGGACTTTTAAAGGAAGGTGAGGGGATTGCTGCCAAGGTACTTCAGCAATTAGGTGTCAACTTGGACGGGGCAGCCGCTGATATTAGTAAAATGCTGGTTAACTCCCAAGGGACAGAAGGTGTCGAGCCCGGTTTTACACCCCGGGTCAAGAAGGTATTGGAATTGGCCGGGGAAGAAGCTTTAGCCCAGGGCGTAAATTATATTGCGACGGAACATATTTTACTGGGCTTAATTAAAGAAGGGGAGGGTTTGGCTGCCCGTATCCTGATTTCTTCCGGCATAACTTTAGAAGCAGTAAGAAATAAAATGATGGAAATGCAAGGGGGAGTATCCCAATCCAACGGCAGTAACGGCATGATGGATGGCAAGCCCCAGGCAGGGAAAAAAGGAAAACCAGCCTCGAATACACCTTCTTTAGATAGTTACAGCAGGGATTTAACTGAGATGGCACGACAGGGAAAACTGGATCCCGTTATCGGCCGGGCTAAAGAGATTCAGAGGGTGATTCAGGTTTTGAGCCGCCGTACCAAAAATAACCCGGTTTTAATTGGTGAACCTGGTGTGGGGAAAACCGCGATTGCAGAAGGCCTGGCTGAGAAAATTATCGAGGGGAAAGTGCCGGAAACTATAAAAGATAAGCGGGTTGTGACCTTGGACATGTCTTCTTTGGTAGCAGGATCCAAGTATCGTGGAGAGTTTGAGGAAAGATTAAAAAAGGTGATGGATGAGGTCCGGGAAGCTGAAAATGTCATTCTCTTTATTGATGAACTGCATACACTGATCGGTGCCGGAGCGGCAGAAGGGGCAATTGATGCTGCCAACATTTTAAAACCTGCTTTGGCACGTGGAGAACTGCAATGCATTGGGGCGACAACCTTAGATGAGTATCGCAAGCATATTGAAAAGGATGCTGCTTTAGAAAGAAGATTCCAACCGATCACGGTGGATGAACCAACTCCGGAGGATACCCTGGAAATTTTGCGGGGTCTGCGGGATCGCTATGAAGCGCACCATCGGGTAAAGATCACGGACGAAGCCTTGGAAGCGGCCGTAAATCTTTCCCATCGATATATCACAGATCGTTTTCTTCCCGATAAAGCCATTGACCTGATGGACGAAGCTTCTTCCAAGGTGCGGCTATCGGTGCATACCGCTCCTCCTGATTTGAAGCAGCAAGAGGAAAAATTAGAGTCCCTCAGAAAAGAAAAAGATGCTGCCATTAATGCCCAGGAATTTGAAAAAGCGGCGCAGCTGAGAGATAAAGAAAAGGCAGCAGCAGAAGAACTAAATAGCTTAAAGCAGCAGTGGACGAAAGAAAAAGAAGAGGAAAAATGGGTCGTGCGGGCGGAAGATATTGCCCAGGTTTTATCCAATTGGACAGGTATTCCTGTGAACAAGATGCAGCAGGAGGAAAAAGACCGTTTACTCAACTTAGAGGAAATTCTTCATGCCAGAGTCATCGGGCAGGATGAAGGGGTTAAAGCGATTTCCCGTGCTCTGCGCAGAGCTCATTCCGGTTTGAAGGATCCGAAAAGGCCGGTAGGTTCCTTTATCTTCCTGGGTCCTACTGGTGTTGGTAAAACGGAATTAGCACGTGCCCTGGCGGAAAGCATGTTTGGCTCGGAAGATGCTTTGATCCGGATTGATATGTCGGAATATATGGAAAAACATGCCGTCTCACGGTTGGTAGGAGCTCCTCCGGGGTATGTGGGATACGAAGAAGGCGGACAATTAACGGAGGCTGTTCGGAGAAAACCTTATTCCGTTGTTCTGTTAGATGAAATCGAAAAAGCTCATCCGGAAGTATTTAATATTCTGTTACAAGTTTTAGAAGACGGGCGGTTGACAGACTCCAAAGGGCGGACGGTGGATTTCAGAAATACTGTGATCATTATGACCTCCAATGTGGGGGCAACCACCATTCGCAAGGAAACAAAACTGGGTTTCACCTCCACTGTTTCGGCGGACGACGATTACAATGCCATGAGGGATCGGATCATGGAGGAAATGAAGCGCACCTTCCGGCCGGAATTTCTCAATCGTATTGATGAAATTATTGTCTTCCATGCCCTTAACCAGGATCATATCGGAGAGATTGTCACCTTAATGATCAATGAACTAAATAAAAGGGTGGAGGAGCAAGGTTTTACCCTGGAAGTAACAGCAGAGGCCAAATCATTTTTGGCTCGGGAAGGATATGATGAAGTCTTTGGTGCCCGTCCTTTAAGAAGGGCAATTCTGAGATTTGTTGAGGATCCTTTATCGGAAGCCTTGCTTAAGCAAGAGTTTCAGGAAGGGGACCGTATTCTCGTTGATTTGAAAGACGACCAAATCGTTCTTGGAAAAAAAGAGGGAATCTTATCAGGAGCAACGAATTAAAAAAGTGCAGATTGGTTCAGCATTGATCTATGCGGCAGGGCAGGTTTTGGCCCTGCCTTTCTTTTAATGCTCTGTCATCTTTCCCTAAGGCAGGATGTTAAGGTATATGAAGGAGGCCACGGTTTTGGCGAAAAGCAAGAGAATTTTTGTCTGTCGGGAATGCGGACATGATTCAGTTAAATGGCAGGGGAAATGCCCTGGCTGCGGAGCATGGAACACCATGGATGAGGAAATCATAGCACCGAAGAAGACGCAAACTGCCGGTTTTGAAAGGAACACTTCCGCCGCCGGTCCCATGCCGATTACCCATGTTCAAACAAAGGAAGAAGACCGTTTGCTATTAGATAATGAAGAATTAAAAGGGGTTTTGGGAGGGGGTATAGTTCCCGGATCCCTGATTTTGGTGGGGGGTGAACCGGGAATCGGCAAATCTACTTTACTTTTGCAGGTGGCATATGAGGTTGCCATAAAATATGGTAAGGTGCTTTACGTTTCGGGGGAAGAATCTGCCCATCAGATAAAAATGCGGGCGGAACGATTAGGTACGATCCATCCCAATATTTTACTCCTGACGGAAACAAATATGGAACAGGTCTTGATCTACGCGCAGAAAGAGGCTCCTGTATTGATGATTATTGACTCTATCCAGACAGCTTATTTACCGGAAATATCTGCGGCACCGGGAAGTGTCACTCAAGTTCGGCAGTGTGCAGCTGAGGCTATGGGTTTTGCCAAAGGGAGCGGATTGGCTTTGGTTTTGGTGGGACATGTAACCAAGGAGGGGATGCTGGCCGGTCCCCGAGTACTGGAACATATGGTAGATACGGTCCTGTATTTTGAAGGAGAAAGGCAGAACTCCTTCCGGATACTGCGGGCCATAAAAAACCGTTTCGGTTCCACCAATGAAATTGCCGTTTTTGATATGCAGCATCAGGGATTGGTTTCCGTATCCAATCTTTCTCAATTATTCTTATCTCAAAGGCCCCAGGGTGTTTCCGGTTCGGTGGTATTCAGTACGATGCAGGGTACCCGGCCGGTTCTGCTGGAGGTACAGGCTTTATCGGCGTCAACCTCTTTTGGCAACCCGCGGCGTTTAACCTCCGGAGTGGACTATAATAAAACATTGATCATTTTAGCGGTTTTGGATAAGATTGTAGGCATGCATTTAGGCAGTCAGGATATTTATGTGAACATCGCCGGGGGAGTAAAGATTGATGATCCTGCCGCTGATTTAGCCATAGCCGTGGCGGTGGCTTCCAGCTTTCGTGATCAGGAAATAGACGGACACACAGTTGTTATGGGGGAGATCGGTTTAAATGGCGAAGTGAGAGCCGTCACGAACTTGGAACGAAGGCTGAAAGAAGCTGTTAAAATGGGTTTTAAGACAGCCTTGATTCCTCAGGGGAATAAAATGAACCAAGATCTTGGTCTTACCGTGCTGCCGGTGGGCAGCGTGAAGGAAGCCTTGGATGTCATTTTCACGCACTAACCGTCCGTAAGACCCCACAACGGACGTTAAGTTCCTGATTGGTTCAACTAACTATCAGCAGGGGATGAAGAAAACCCTACTGATAGAAGTTTCACTTAATGGGCAGGTAATAAAAAAGGCACCGCTCAAGGTGCCCTTTAAGTCAGATCGTTAAGTTAGATTAAAAATACGCAGGGTTGATAGCTTTTTATTTTCTTTTAAGATGACATCATATAGATTTATATCCATAGAATTGCACAAAGCTGCGATATAAAAGAAGGTTTTACCTAATTCATTTTCCAGGGTTTCTTTACAGTCGGCACAGATTTTGCCTTTCAGATTATTATCCAGCAGCTTGGCAATGGCAAAGTCATCGAAAGTTGCGTCAGGAGACAATTCTTTTTTTTCGGCATGGACTTGGAGACAACCGCAATTGGTAATGGTTTTAACAGCAGACCTATTGACTCGAGCGGTCGATTCCTGAATTTTTGAGAGAATATCTAGAATACTTTGATGCCGTACTAAATATTTCGAAACTGTATTTTGAAATTCATCACAGATCAAATCGGTCACCTTTGCCACTCCTTTGAAGAAATCTTTTGTAATGATATTATACTTTTTATCAGGTTGGATTGTCAATGTGAAGGATGTGATAAAACCTCCCCTAACCTTCCTTAACATCCGTTACAAAAGATTAATTTATTTCATAAAACCATTGACATGGTACAGGCGGTATGATAAAATATCGGTTTAATTGACATGGGGGATTATTTCTGTTATAATATATACATTAGGGATAATTGGGGGGTTATGAAATGTTTCGGATCGGTGATAAGGTTGTCTACCCCATGCATGGAGCAGGTGTTATTGAATCCATCGAAGAAAAAGAAATCTTGGGGGAAAAAAGAAGTTATTATGTAATGCGTATTCCTATCGGAGATATGAAAGTTATGGTCCCCAGGGATAGTGTAGATGAAATCGGATTGCGCCAGGTAATTGATGATTCTGGATTCAAAAAGGTCATGTCAATATTAAATGAAAGTAAAAGTCCCATGTCATCTAATTGGAACCGCCGCTACCGAGCGAATATGGAAAAAATTAAAAGCGGTAACATTTATGAGGTTACTGAAGTTGTGAGAAATTTAATGCTTCGGGATCGGGAAAAATCTTTGTCTTCCGGAGAAAAAAAGATGTTGGACTATGCCAGACAGATCCTTATCAGTGAATTGGTTTTATGCAGGAACCAGGATGAAGAGGTGGTGGCCTCTTTGATCGATAGGGCTCTGGGGAAAGAAGCTGCCAATGTCTTGTCTTAATTTTTATAGAAGCCCAAATAGTTGGGCTATTTTTTTACTTTTCGAAATTTAAATTTTTATCTTCGCCTTGGCGGCAAGCAAAGTTTTCTAATTAATAGTTGAAACATTTTCCATTAATGACGTATAATGTACCTTATAGCGTGCAAAATAATAGGGATGAGGAAAGGAGGTGAGATGATGGTTAAGAAAGTTATCCGCTTTTTAATTGGTGCAGCTTCAGCCTTTGGTGGTTTTTATTTAAGCAGGTTTTTAGCAGCATACTTTTGGGGCAACCTGAACGGTGCCATGTGGTGGGCAGTTATATCTTTTGGCGTGTTAGGATTCTTTCTGATTGGTTTTATGGCGGCACCCGGTATTATCACAGGAATTCAACGTTTTACCAATTGGTCTTTGAATCAGCTGTTTAAGATACCCATTCAAGACATTGTAGGGGGAGCAATCGGACTTATAATTGGTCTTTTTATTGCCAATCAGTTTGGCGCGTCTATAGCACGGATTAAATATGTCGGGCCTTATTTGTCTTTAGCGGTTAGTTTGTTTTTGGGATATGTAGGGCTTTCTTTTGGGATCAAAAAAAGAGAAGAAATTCTTTCCTTCTTATTCGCTCTCAAGCGTTTTGCCACCAAAGAAAAAGAAAAACTGCAAAAAAGCAGCGGCCCCAAAATACCTTGCAAGATTTTAGATACCAGTGTGATTATTGACGGCAGGATTTCCGATATATGTAAAACAGGCTTTATTGAAGGAACCATAGTGATCCCCAATTTTGTTTTAGAGGAATTACAGCATATTGCGGATTCTTCGGATTTATTAAAAAGGAACCGGGGACGGCGGGGATTGGATATCCTGAATAAACTAAGGCAAGATTTCGATATGATGCTGGAAATTGTGGACAAGGATTATGATGATATCGCAGAAGTGGACAGCAAATTAATTCGATTAGCCAAAGATATGAAAGGTTATGTGGTAACCAATGATTTTAATCTTAATAAGGTTGCCCAGCTGCAGGGTGTAATGGTTTTAAATATTAATGAGTTGGCGAATGCTGTCAAACCGGTGGTGCTGCCGGGGGAAGAAATGGTTGTGCGGCTGATGAAAGAGGGCAAGGAATTGGGCCAAGGGATCGGATATCTTGATGATGGTACCATGATTGTAGTAGAAAATGGTCGAAGATTTATGGGTCAAGTTATTGAAGTGATCGTGACCAGTGTTTTGCAAACGGCAGCAGGAAGGATGATATTTGCCAAACCCAAGCAAATGGATAAAAGATCAAATATCAGTAATGATTTGGACAGTAGGAGTGAGTTCCATTGCATAACATAACAGGGGTTATCCCGGCTGCCGGTCGGGGAAGCAGAATGAAAAAAGATGTGAACAAGCAATTTTTGATGCTCAAAGGCAAACCTGTTTTGGTTCATACCTTGGAAATTTTTGAGTCATGTCCTTTCATTCAGGAAATCATTCTGGTGGCATCCTCCGGTGAAGAGGATTACTGTCGTCGCTTAATCAAAGAATATGAATTTTCAAAAATCCCCCGGATTATAACGGGGGGAGAAGATCGTTTTCATTCTGTTCTCAACGGATTGAAAGGAATTTCACCACAATCTGAGATAGTGGCCGTGCATGATGGCGCGCGGCCACTATTGTTGCGTTCAGACTTGGAGAAAATTATTAAAGCAGTTGCCACAGACGACGCCCAGGATGGGGCGATTTTGGCTGTTCCGGTGAAGGATACGATTAAGGAAATTGGCGAGGGGGATATCGTGCAGGGTACTTTAGATCGTTCAAAATTATGGATTGCCCAGACCCCTCAGGTGTTTCCCAAGGAGATCCTGCAGTTTGCCTATCGTAAGGCTTTGGAGGAGAATTTTAGGGGGACAGATGATGCTTCTCTGGTGGAACGCTCTGGAATGAGGGTTAAAATCATTCCAGGTAATTATGAGAACATCAAAATCACCACGCCGGAAGATTTTGATTTGGCAGCGCTCATTTTAGAAAGGAGAGGATACAGGTGAGGATAGGTTGCGGTTATGATGTTCATGCCATGGTGCCCGGCCGAAAACTGATTTTGGGGGGTGTGGAAATCCCTTATCCATCGGGTCTTCTGGGTCATTCTGATGCAGATGTGGCACTTCATGCCATCATGGATGCCCTGTTAGGCGCTGCCGGATTAGGAGACATCGGAAAACATTTTCCTGACACAGATCCTGAGTATCAAGGGGTTTCCAGTATGGTTTTATTAAAGGAAGTGCAATCCCTTCTGCAACAAAAGGGTTATCGGGTTCATAATCTGGACGTGGTCATCGTGGCTGAACGGCCAAAGCTGGCACCCTATATTGAAACCATGTGTCAAAACATTGCCGGTGTCTTGGGCATTGAGAGAGACCGGGTGAATGTCAAGGCCACCACTACCGAAAGATTGGGTTTTACAGGGAGAGAGGAAGGTCTGGCCGCACAGGCTGTGGCGATGATTTGTGACCATGGGGGGGAGTTATGTGCAGGTTCTCAGGTATCGTGAGGGGGCATATCATGAGGAAGAAATCTCGGTGGAGTCGATCTCGTCCCGCGCTTCTTTTGATGAAGATTATGATGTGACCTGGATCAGAGTGACCGGTCTCGGTGATACCGCTTTATTGGAGCAGCTGGGTGAGAAATTCCATATTCATATGCTGGCATTGGAGGGTATTGTAAATACTATGCAACGCCCCAAATTTGAAGATTACGGAGCATACTTTTTTGTTGTTTTAAAGAGTATCCATAGTTGGGAGCAAGAAGAAAACATCCCTATTTCTCAGGTCAGTATGCTGGTGGGGGAAAAGATTGTGATTACCTTTGAAGAAAAGGAGGAATTTTTCTTCCATGCAGTTTGGGAACGAGTGGTCAGCAATAAAGGATTAATCCGCAAAAAGAAGGCTGATTTTTTGGCTTATTCCCTGGTGGATGCGATCGTGGACAGTTATTTTTCCGTGCTTGAAAAATTGGGTGAAGAATTGGAGCAACTGGAAGAAAGACTGATTTATGATCCTGACAAAGAAGCAATTCATGCCATTCACCGGATGAAAAGACAGATGCTGCAGCTTAGGCGCGCCCTCTGGCCGTTAAGGGAAGTAATTGGTAATATGGAAAGAGGGGTCACATCTTTGATTCATAGTACCACGACGGTATATTTAAGGGATGTATACGATCACGTCATTGACATGTTGGATGTGATTGAGAATTATCGTGAAATGCTTTCCGGAATGCTGGATATTTACTTGTCCAGCGTCAGTAATCGCATGAATGAAATCATGAAAGTGCTGACGGTCATTTCCACAATTTTTATTCCGCTGACTTTTATCACCAGCTTATACGGGATGAATTTTATCTTTATGCCGGAACTGAAATACCAGTGGGCCTATCCGGCGGTGCTAGGCGTGATGCTTTTGATTAGCCTGGCTATGATATTATTCTTCTGGCGCAAAAAATGGCTGTAAGTTGATTGCTTTTTAGGAGGGTGGTGTAGCTGTTATGAATGATCCATTGCTGTATGGGTTGCTTTTTGTCCTTATTTTAAATTGTATTCTTTTGTTGATGCTGCTGATGGGTAAAGGGAAACAGGATCAAGACATGCCGAAATTGGAAGCCCTTCTCTCCGGTTTGGAAAAAAATCAGGAAAAAATGGAACGGACCATCCAAAATGAGTTGGCACGCAGCCGTGAAGAGAATTCTCTTCTGGCTAAGGAAGATCGCCAGGAAATGAGTACCTCCATCCAAGGCTTTGGCAATCTTTTCTTAAGCCGTATGACGGAAATTGCTTCCCTGCAAAAAAATCAGCTTGATGTGTTTTCCCAGCAGTTGACCGGCTTAACCCGTATTAACGAGGAAAAACTGGAAAAAATGCGCTTAACCCTGGAAGAGCGATTGGCTTTTTTGCAGGATGAGAATGGGAAAAAGTTAGATCAAATGAGAGCAGCAGTCGACGAAAAACTTCAAGTGACCTTGGAGAAACGTTTAGGGGAATCTTTTAAGTTGGTAAGTGAGCGTTTGGAACAAGTGCATCAAGGCCTTGGAGAAATGCAGACTTTGGCCTCAGGTGTTGGCGACTTAAAAAAAGTTCTCACCAACGTCAAAACGAGAGGTACCTGGGGAGAAATCCAGTTGGGTAGTATTTTAGAACAGATTTTAACCCCGGATCAATATGCGCAAAATGTTGTTACCAAAAAAAGGGGCTCAGAACGGGTGGAGTTTGCCATAAAATTACCGGGACGAGGGGAGAAAGAAGAAAATGTATGGCTGCCCATTGATGCCAAGTTTCCCCAGGAGGATTATCTCAGACTTTTGGAAGCAAGGGAAAAAGGGGAACCCGTATTAGCTCGGGAAGCGGAAAAAATGCTGGAAACCCGCATCAAAGGAGAGGCCAGGATGATTAAAGAAAAATATTTGGATCCTCCCTATACCACGGATTTTAGCATTATGTTCCTGCCTACGGAGAGTCTCTATGCGGAGGTGGTGCGCTGTCCCGGACTATGTGAATCCCTGCAGCAGGTTTACCGCGTTGTGGTCTCCGGTCCTACAACCTTAGCCGCATTGTTAAACAGCTTGCAAATGGGCTTTCGCACCCTGGCAATTGAAAAACGATCTAGTGAGGTATGGACTTTATTAGGGGCCGTGAAAACTGAGTTTGTTCGCTTTGGGGACATCTTGGATAAGACCCAGAAGAAGTTGAAGGAAGCCAGTAATACCATTGAAGATGCGGCGAAAAAGTCCCGTAATATTGAACGAAAATTAAAGAAGGTACAGGAATTACCCTCGGAGATGAGCGAACAATTACTGGAAGAAGAGGAAAGCAAATTACTTACTTCTTGACTTCCTACTGCAGGACAGAGTATAATCCTATATAAATTAAAAATTATTGGAAGATGATAATGATGGGAAGAGTAAGTCGTCATGGTTCTTCAGAGAGAATCCGTCATCGGGTGTAAGCGGATTTAGATCACATGCGGTTGAAGTGCATCCCGGAATCCACAGCCTGAATGAAAACTAGGGTTGTGCGCAGCCGGCGTTAATGGTTTTTGAGAGGAGCTTATGCTTAATCAGAGTGGAACCGCGGGTATACCGTCTCTGTAGGAAACTATAGAGACGGTTTTCTTTATGCGCACACAGGTGACTTTTTTAGACATATGATAAGAAATGTGATATTCTGACAAGGGAGAGTAATAATGTTTAAAAGATTAAAAAAAGATGTGCAAGTGGTTTTTGAACGTGATCCGGCGGCAACGGGTGTATGGGAAGTTATCTTGTGCTATCCGGGGCTGCATGCCATATGGATGCATCGTCTGGCCCACAAACTTTATAAAAGAAAATGGATTTTTTGGGCCAGATTTATTTCTCATATTAATCGGTTTCTGACCGGTATTGAAATTCATCCCGGGGCGGTTTTAGGAGAAGGTTTATTTATTGATCATGGGATGGGAATCGTCATTGGGGAAACCTGTGAGATCGGGGAAAATGTTACCATCTATAAAGGGGTAGTTTTAGGGGGAACAGGAAAAGAACATGGCAAAAGGCACCCCACCATTGGCGATAATGTGGTGGTCAGCAGCAATGCTACCGTCTTAGGATCCATCAAAATCGGCAATAATGCCAAAATCGGCGCAGGATCTGTTGTCTTAAAGGAGGTTCCGGATAATTGCACGGTAGTGGGTGTGCCCGGTAAGGTTGTGGTGTGTGACGGCAGGAAAATCGTAAAGGCCGGGACCGCGGATATTGATTTGGAACATGGCAAACTGCCGGATCCCATCACAGAGATGCTCAATTGCCAGCAACAGAGAATTGAGGTCCTGGAAAAAAAGATCTTGAAATTGGAGGGACAAAAAGATGTCAATCAAAGTCTTTAATACCTTGACAAAGAATAAGGAAGAACTTAATCCCCGGGACCCGGGTAAAGTGAGCATGTACGTGTGCGGCCCTACCACCTACAATTATATTCATTTGGGCAATGCGCGGCCTTTAATTGTTTTTGATACCGTGCGTCGATATCTGAAATATCGGGGCTATCAGGTAACCTATATTCAAAATTTTACTGATATTGATGATAAAATAATCAACAGGGCCCATGAAGAAGGGGAAACCCCCAAGGAATTGGCGGAGAAATACATTCAGGCATATTTTGAAGATGCAGACGCCCTGCATGTTTTAAGGGCAGATGTACATCCTAAGGTGACTGAACACATGGACGAGATTATTCAAATGGTTCAGGGCATTGTGGAGAAAGGGCATGCTTATGAGGTGCATGGCAATGTGTATTTTGATGTGCGCAGCTTTTCCGCCTATGGGCATCTTTCCGGCCGGGATCTGGATGAAATGAAATCCGGGGCGCGGGTGGATGTGGATGACGAAAAACATGATCCCCTGGATTTTGCTCTCTGGAAAGCCGCAAAGCAGGGTGAACCCAGTTGGCCCAGCCCTTGGGGGCCGGGACGGCCGGGCTGGCATATTGAGTGTTCTGCTATGAGTTTAAAATATTTGGGGCCTGGTTTTGATATTCATGGGGGAGGGGCGGATTTAATTTTTCCTCATCATGAAAATGAAATCGCTCAAACGGAAGCTTATTCAGGACAGCCCTTTGTGCGCTATTGGCTGCATAATGGATTTATCACCGTCAATGAGGAAAAAATGTCTAAGTCCCTGGGGAATTTCTTTTTGGTACGGGATATTTTAAAAAAATTCCCCTCCGATGTGGTACGTTTTTATCTCCTTTCCACCCATTACCGCAGCCCTTTGGATTTTGATGATCAAAAACTGCATGTGGCGGAGAAGGGTTTGGAACGCATCCGCACTTCATTGAGATTAACGGAAAGTACATTGACACTTTGTAAAAAAGCCCAGGAAGCCGGGCAAGCAGATACGGAACAGATGATGGACAAAATGGCCCAGTGTAAATCTGCTTTCATTGAGGCCATGGACGATGATTTTAACACCGCTCTGGCGATAGCCGCTGTTTTTGACTTTTGCCGAGAGGTAAATAGTTTTATTAACGATCATAACTTTAAGCCGGGTAAAAATGCCCTGCCCGTGCTTCTTCAGATTTCAGAAATTTTCGAGAACTTTCATAGCGTCCTGGGGATGGTAAAACCTGCCCCTGAAAGTTGCAGCGGGGATGAAGGACTGGAAGATAAATTAATGGAAATAATTATTAATATCAGGCAGGAAGCGCGGGGTAAGAAGGATTGGACAACCGCCGATATCATCCGGGATCAATTGAAGGACACCGGGATTGTGCTGGAAGACACGCCCCATGGTGTGCGTTGGAAAAAAATAGATGGTGACCATGAATAAAGATCAAGCTGTTTTAAATCCGGAATTATTACCTGCTTTAACTTTGGCTTATATTGGCGATGCCGTGTATGAACTTTGGGTGCGGAAGCATTTGGTCACCCAGGGCTGTATCCGGGTGAACACCCTTCATCATCAGGCTATCAAATATGTTAATGCCGCTGCCCAATCGGAACTGGCCGGACGCTTGGCCCCTTTATTAGATGATCGGGAAATGCAAATTTTCAAAAAAGGCCGCAATGCCAAAAGCGGGCGTCAGCCGAAAAACATGGAGATGATCGATTATCGCCGGGCCACCGGATTGGAAGCTTTAGTGGGCTATTTATATTTATTAAACAAAGAGGATAAACTGGAACAAATATTTATGATCTTGCTTGAAATGATTGAAAATCCACCTGCTGATCACAGCTAGCATTATTGGGGAGGGAAATATGAAGGTAAAACTGATAAATTATACACCACATCCGGATGAAACAGTGGCAGCAGCAGCCCGTTTATGTTATTCTCCCCAGAGCGGAGAACAACTCATGGCAAACTTTACCCCCGGAGAAGCGGAAAGATTAATCGAAAAACTCACTTCCCTGGGGCATTTTTCCCCGGTGGAGCATATCTCCTTTACCTTTTCCATTGAAGGGGTAAGCCGGGTTTTGTCCCATCAGCTGGTCCGGCACCGCATCGGGGTTTCCTATTCTCAAAAGTCACAACGTTATGTGCAAGAAGATCAATTTGAATATATCATTCCACCGTCCGTCCGGCAGCATCCTGAGGGCGAAAAAATATTTCGGGAACAAATGACCCGGATTCAAGAAGCCTACCATGAACTGCTGTCCTTTGTTCCGGCTGAGGATGCTCGTTATGTGCTCCCCAATGCCACAGAAACAAAGCTGGTGGTGACCTATAATGCACGCAGCTTGTATCATTTTTTTAGGCTGCGATGCTGCGAAAGAGCTCAATGGGAAATCCGCCATTTGGCGGAATTAATGCTTCAGGAAGTCCGGAAGGTTGCGCCCCATATTTTTAAAAAAGCGGGGCCAACCTGTATTACGGAAGGAGTCTGTTATGAAGGGTCCATGTCCTGTGGGAGAGTGTCCAATATTCAAAGTAGGAGTTGAAGATGATGCCAGATTATGTGGCTGGGCGTAATAGTGTTTCCGAGGTATTAAAATCCGGACGGGCTGTTAATAAGGTTTTTATTGCGCGAGGCAATACGGAAGGATCCATTCGCGCCATCGTGGGAATGATCAAAGAGCGTAAAATTCCTTTGCAGGAAGTTGATAAACAGTATTTAGACAAGCTTACAGGAGAAAGGCACCAGGGTATTGTTGCTGAGGTGGCTCCTTATGAATATGTTGAAATAGAGGACATTATTGCTATCGCCCGAGATAAAGGCGAGGAACCGTTGGTCGTGATTTTAGCAGATCTGGAGGATCCCCATAATTTTGGGGCCATTTTACGCACCGGGGAAGCAGCTGGTATTCATGGTGTGATCATTCCGAAAAGGCGAGGCGTACAATTGAATGCCACGGTCGCCAAGGTATCCTCCGGGGCTGCGGAATATGTTCCGGTGGCTCGGGTGGCTAATTTGGTACAGGCAGTAGAAAAATTAAAAGAGTTAGGTCTATGGGTAACCGGAGCTGATATGCATGGAGAGAAGAATTTGTGGCAGGCGGACCTTAGGGGACCCTTGGCTTTAATTATCGGGGGGAAGGCCGGGGGATACCGAAATTGTTAAAGGAAAAATGCGACTTTCTTACTAATATCCCAATGAAAGGAGCAATTTCTTCATTGAATGCATCTGCTGCGGCTGCGGTGCTGTTATTTGAGGTGCAACGCCAAAGGAGTAAAATGGAGGAATGAAGTGGGAGATGATATTTTAATTGTTGACGGCTATAACATTATTAATGCCTGGCCGGAACTGGTGGCATTGAAAGACGAAAGCTTTGAGCATGCCCGGATTAAATTATTGGATATTATGACCAATTTTCAGGGGATGATCGGTGGCTTGGTGCTTGTTGTTTTTGATGCCCATCAGGTCAAAAAAGGCCTTGGTGTGATTGAGGATTACGGCGGAGTTCAGGTTATATTTACCCGAGAAGGAGAAACCGCTGACTCCTGCATCGAACGACTGGTATCTTTAATACCCCGGGGAACGCGGGTGACTGTAGCCACCTCTGACTGGGCAGAGCAACGTCTGGTGATGGGACAGGGAGCTTTGCGCTTGTCCGCACGGGAGTTTTTAATGCAAGTCAATGAGGTCAGGAGAAAAATGGATATAAAAAAGACCCATCCTGGCAAAAATAGTATTACCTTAGATGATGTCATCGATAGTGAAATCAAAGATACTTTGGAACGGTGGCGTCGTAGCAAGTAAGAATTAGGAGGCATAATTATGGGGACTTATAATGAGGAAGAAAAAAATATGGATCAAGAACAAGAAGGTTCTTCAGCCGCTTCCGTTAATTTTATTCAGGCGATTATTAACCGCGATTTAGCGGAAGGGAAAAACGAGGGCCGGGTCCATACCCGTTTTCCACCGGAACCAAACGGTTATTTACATATTGGACATGCCAAATCTATCTGTCTGAATTTTGGCATTGCCGCCCAGTATCAGGGGCTATGCAATCTGCGCTTCGATGATACCAATCCCAGTAAGGAAGAGGTAGAGTATGTGGAATCCATTCAAAAAGATGTGCGCTGGCTTGGTTTTGATTGGGATGACCGCATGTTTTATGCTTCCGATTATTTCGAGAGACTATATGAATTTGCGGAGCAATTAATCAAGCAGGGCAAGGCTTATGTCTGCGATTTATCAGCCCAAGAAATTAAAGAATTCCGCGGCACTTTAACGGAAGCGGGGCAGAACAGTCCTTACCGTGATCGCACTGTGGAAGAAAATCTCAGACTCTTCAGGGAGATGCGGGCAGGTTCCTATGAAGACGGCGCCAGAGTGCTCAGAGGAAAAATTGATATGGCATCTTCCAATTTAAACATGCGGGATCCGGTCCTGTACCGCATTCAGAGAGCCAGTCATCACCGCACAGGGGATGATTGGTGCATCTATCCGATGTACGATTTTGCCCACCCCTTGTCTGATGCCATTGAACAGATTACCCACTCCATTTGTACCCTGGAGTTTGAAAACCACCGGCCGTTATATGATTGGGTGCTGGAATCCTGCAACATTAATCCTAGACCACAACAGATTGAGTTTGCTCGTTTGAACCTTACTTATACGGTGATGAGCAAAAGGAAGCTGCGCCAATTAGTAGAAAATGGAGATGTTAAGGGATGGGATGATCCCAGAATGCCCACCATCTCCGGGTTGCGCAGACGAGGCTATACTCCGGAAGCAATTAAGGATTTTTGTGAGCGGATTGGAGTGGCCAAAAGCAACAGCACCGTGGATATTTCTCTTTTGGAGCACTGTGTCCGGGAGGACTTGAACCAGCGTGCCCCCAGAGCAATGTGTGTATTACGCCCCCTGAAGGTGATTTTGATAAATTATCCGGAAAATCAGATAGAAATGCTGCCTGGGGAAATTAATCCGGAAGATCCGGGAATGGGGACGAGGGATCTCCCCTTTTCTCGTGAACTCTATATTGAACAAGAAGATTTTATGGAAGATCCGCCGAAGAAATATTTCCGATTATCGCCGGGTTCTGAGGTGCGCTTAAAACACGCTTACATCATCAAGTGTGTGGATGTGATCAAAGATCCCGTTACAGGGGAAGTCAAGGCACTTCATTGCACCTATGATTCAGAAACAAAAAGCGGGATGCCCCAGTCCGGTCGTAAGGTCAAAGGTACCCTGCATTGGGTTTCCGCGGCTCATGCAGTGCCGGCCGAGGTTCGTTTGTATGATCATCTTTTTTTAAAAGAGAATCCGGACGAAGAGCAGGGAGAAGATTTCACAATGAATTTGAATCCACATTCGCTGGAGGTTTTGGAGGAAGCATTGGTGGAACCGGCTTTGACAGAAGCTGCGCCAGGCAATAAATATCAATTCTTGCGACAAGGGTATTTTTGCGTGGATGAAAAATCTTCTGCCACCAGCCTCGTTTTCAATCGAGTGGTATCCCTCAAGGATTCCTGGGGCAAAATGAAAAATAAATAAGAGGCAGCCGATTCGGCGCCTCTCTTGACTTTTTTCATCGGCCTAAGTTATAATGATGTATGTAAAATAGACAGGCAATCGCCTCATATCTCCATGATAAATGGAAATTTTTAATATGGAGAGCATCTTACAAGTATGATATTAATCCAGAAGTACCATTATTTGTAGAAAATGGGGTGGGGACGAGAAGATGAGTGTGAATGTGCAGAGAGATGTATTTGACGGATTTGTGATGATGGTAGATGAAGATATCGTTGAAATTGCGAAAGACGGCAATATTTCTGCTCAAGAATATTTAATCAATAAATACAAAAATTTTGTTCGTGCAAAAGCCAGATCTTATTTTTTAATTGGAGCTGACCGGGAAGATATCATTCAAGAGGGCATGATTGGCCTTTATAAAGCTATTAGAGATTTCAGATGTGATAAGTTATCCTCTTTTCGCGCCTTTGCCGAACTCTGTATTACCCGACAAATTATTACGGCCATAAAAACTGCTACCAGACAAAAGCACATTCCATTGAATTCTTACGTCTCTTTAAACAAACCGATTTATGATGAGGATTCAGACCGTACCTTATTGGATGTGATTTCCGGAGCCAAGATTACGGATCCGGAAGAATTGGTAATCAGCAGAGAAGAGTTTGATGATATTGAAGAAAAGATGGGAGAAATCCTCAGCTCATTAGAGTGGAAGGTTCTCATGTTCTATTTGGAGGGTAAGTCATACCAGGAAATCGCGGTGGACTTGAATCGTCATGTGAAATCGATTGATAACGCTTTGCAACGGGTAAAAAGAAAGCTGGAACGTTACTTAGTAAATCGTGAAGGTGCTTAAAAAATTAAGTAAAAAAACATTGACTTTCAAAATCAGACTTGGTATAATGGGTTTTGTCAGTTGCGCCGACGTAGCTCAATTGGTAGAGCAGCTGACTTGTAATCAGCAGGTTGCGGGTTCGAGTCCCATCGTCGGCTCCAGTACGT
This sequence comes from Dehalobacterium formicoaceticum, assembly GCF_002224645.1. Taxonomy (NCBI): domain Bacteria; kingdom Bacillati; phylum Bacillota; class Clostridia; order Eubacteriales; family Peptococcaceae; genus Dehalobacterium; species Dehalobacterium formicoaceticum. The sequence goes on from NZ_CP022121.1 coordinate 1,151,788, forward strand.
CAAATCAGAAATTCGAAGTTTTAAGTTGCATAATAAATATGGAGGGGTTCCCGAGTTGGCCAAAGGGGGCAGACTGTAAATCTGCTGGCTCCGCCTTCACTGGTTCGAATCCAGTCCCCTCCACCAATTATCGCGGAGTGGAGCAGTTGGTAGCTCGTCGGGCTCATAACCCGAAGGTCGCAGGTTCAAGTCCTGCCTCCGCAACCAATTTGCCGCTGTAGCTCAGTCGGTAGAGCGCATCCTTGGTAAGGATGAGGCCACCAGTTCAACTCTGGTCAGTGGCTCCAATTAAAAGCAAAGAAACGGAATTTCCGTTTTTTTTATATCTTTACAGATCGTTTATATCGCGGAGTGGAGCAGTTGGCAGCTCGCCGGGCTCATAACCCGAAGGTCGCAGGTTCAAGTCCTGCCTCCGCAACCAAGACTCGTTAGCTTTCAGAAAATATTCTGAAAGCTTTTTACATTGGTTAAATTTTTTATTTTGGTGTATAATATTGGATATAGATTTTGATGAGTGCAAGATTAATTTTTTGTGCCTCTCAAGAGGAAAAATGCTTTGGATGTAGAATTCATATCAAGATTTGACATTTATTGCAGAATATTTTTATATTTAGTATAATAAGCGAAAATATTTGGAGGGAAAAATCATGGCAAAACAAAAATTTGAAAGAAATAAACCCCATATTAACGTGGGAACCATTGGTCACGTAGACCACGGCAAAACCACTTTAACGGCAGCTATTACCTCTTGCTTGTCCCATGTGGGCGGCGCAGTAGCCACTGCCTATGATCAGATTGACAATGCACCGGAAGAAAAAGCCCGTGGGATCACGATTAATACTTCCCACGTGGAATATCAAACGGAAAAAAGACACTATGCCCACGTAGACTGCCCGGGTCACGCCGACTATGTCAAAAACATGATTACAGGCGCAGCCCAGATGGACGGGGCAATTTTGGTGGTATCGGCAGCAGACGGTCCTATGCCTCAAACCCGGGAACACATTTTGTTAGCCCGTCAGGTTGGTGTTCCTTATATTGTGGTCTTTATGAATAAAGCAGATCAGGTGGATGATCCGGAATTAATGGAATTGGTAGAAATGGAGATCCGGGAACTTCTTTCTGAATATGAATTTCCCGGTGATGATATTCCCATTATTGCAGGATCGGCTTTAAAAGCTTTGGAATGCGGCTGCGGAGACAGAGAATGTGCTGACTGCGGACCGATCTGGAAACTGATGGATGCAGTAGATGCATATATTCCGACACCTGAAAGAGATAAGGACAAACCTTTCTTAATGCCGATTGAAGACGTATTTACGATCACCGGCCGTGGTACGGTGGTAACAGGCAGAGTGGAAAGAGGCGCGGTGAAAGTAGGAGACACGGTGCAAATCGTGGGCTTAATGGACGAAAAGAAACAGACGGTGGTAACGGGCGTAGAAATGTTCCGTAAGCTGCTGGATTATGCAGAAGCAGGAGACAATGTGGGCTGCCTTTTAAGAGGGATCGAAAGAAAAGACGTGGAACGGGGCCAGGTATTGGCAAAACCGAACAGCATCAATCCTCATACCAAATTTGAAGGGGAAGTATATGTCTTGTCCAAAGAAGAAGGAGGCAGACATACCCCGTTCTTTAATGGCTATCGGCCTCAGTTCTATTTCAGAACCACCGACGTAACGGGTGTAGCTAATCTTCCTGAAGGTGTGGAAATGGTAATGCCGGGGGATAACATCAAGATGAGTATTGAATTAATCACCCCCATTGCTATTGAAGAAGGATTGCGTTTCGCCATTCGAGAAGGCGGACGGACGGTAGGAGCAGGTGTTGTTTCCGGTATCATCGCCGACTAAAAAAGGCGGGACATTGTGCCCGCTTTTTAAAATATCAAAAATAATGATACTTTTTATCAATCATTATTTTATTAATCATTATTCACAACTGCCGAAATTTTTAGTAGGTTACAATTCGAAGGTGAAGTAAAAAGACTTGACTCTTATTTTAATTTGTGTTAGATTATTCAAGTAAGTCTATCAGAAGAGGTATGTTTGTCGAGCAGTTAGGAGGTGGCAACAGTGCGTGTAGCAGCTACTTTGGCTTGTACGGAATGTAAACGACGCAATTATATAACGAATAAGAATAAGAAGAACAATCCGGATCGAATGGAGTTAAAAAAGTATTGCAGTTTCTGCAAAACTCATACAACACATAAAGAATCGAAATAAAGTTATCTCTTATTAAGGATGTGAGCTCATGGTTGCTGGTAAGGCTGCAGCCAGCTCTTCAAAGGTCGGGTTGAAAGAAAGATCAGGCAAGTTTTTACGAGGAGTCTGGGCAGAGCTGAAGAAGGTTCATTGGCCTGATAGAAAAACAATTGTGATATATACCGGGGTGGTTTTAGCAGCAATCTTTATTATGGCTTTTGCAATTTGGATTGTTGATTCCGCGCTGACGTTTATTCTTAACCGAATATTATAGAAGAGCCTTATGATAAATGTTTCTTAAGGGGGTGCGGGACCTAACTTATTTAGGTTCCCTTCTGTTATGGAAAATCAATGGTATGTGATTCATACTTATGCCGGATATGAGAATAAAGTCAAAGCCAACCTGGAAAAAAGAGTAGAATCCATGAATATGGGAGAAAATATTTTCCGGGTGATTGTACCTATGGAAGATGAGGTACAAATTAAAGATGGCAAAAAAAAGGTTACAAAACGCAAGGTTTTTCCGGGGTATGTATTGGTCGAAATGAATATGACAGATGATTCCTGGTATGTAGTTAGGAATACACCAGGAGTTACCGGTTTTGTGGGTACTGGTTCCAAGCCGGTACCGTTACAGGAAGAAGAGGCAAAATTCATTCTGAAACAGATGGGAGTTCTGGAGCAGAAGATCAAGATTGATTTTGCCGTTGGTGAGGATGTCCGGGTTTCCAATGGACCCTTTGAAAATTTTGTGGGCATTGTTGATGAAATTTATCCTGATAAAGGAAAATTAAAAGTAATGGTTTCCATGTTTGGAAGAGAAACACCTGTGGAATTAGAATTTGGACAGGTTGAAAAAATGTAAGCTTCTCTTTCGAAAGTAAGTATTGAGTGGGAGGGGTTAAGCCCCGTAAAACCACAATCTGAGTTAGGAGGTGTTGTTCATGGCAAAAAAAGTAATGGCTATGGTTAAATTGCAGATTCCTGGAGGTAAAGCGAATCCGGCTCCCCCGGTTGGTCCTGCATTGGGTCAGCATGGTGTGAATATCATGGCGTTCTGTAAAGAATTTAATGAAAGAACAGCCAAAGAACCGGGATTGATTGTGCCTGCTGAAATTACCATATATGCAGATCGTTCCTTTTCTTTTATTATCAAAACTCCGCCGGCAGCTGTTTTGTTGAAAAAAGCAGCGGGAATTGAAAGCGGCTCAGGAGAACCCAACAAGAGAAAAGTTGCCAAATTAACTCGAGCTAAAGTTCAGGAAATTGCAGAAATGAAAATGAAAGATTTGAATGCTGCCGATATTCCTGCCGCAATGCGCATGGTTGAAGGTACTGCCCGCAGCATGGGAATTTCGATTGTTGATTAGTGGCTGACAAAAGTGGGAGGAAGTGTTCTTCCGAATTACCACAAAGGAGGTAGAATAAAATGCCGAAACATGGCAAGAAGTATCAAGATATTGTAAAGAATTATGATTTAAAAACCTTGTATGATCCCGAAGAGGCGTTATCAATCGTCAAAAAAGCGGCACCTGCCAAGTTTGATGAGACTGTTGAAGTGGCAGTACGCCTTAACTTAGATCCCCGGCAAGCAGACCAGCAGATTCGTGGTGCAGTGGTATTGCCACACGGAACCGGCAAAAGCCAGACTGTTTTAGTTTTTGCCAAGGGCGAAAAAGCCAAAGAAGCAGAAGAAGCCGGTGCAGATTTTGTCGGAGCCGAAGAAATGGTAGAAAAAATTCAAGGCGGCTGGTTTGGCTTTGATGTAGCCGTTGCTACACCTGATATGATGGGCGTAGTTGGTAAATTAGGACGTCTGTTAGGCCCCAAAGGCTTAATGCCTAATCCGAAAACGGGCACTGTTACCATGGATGTAACGAAAGCTGTGAATGATGTTAAAGCCGGTAAAATCGAATATCGTCTCGACAAAGCAGCGATTATTCATGCACCTTTAGGGAAGGTGTCATTTGAGGAAGAAAAATTATTTGATAATTATCGAACCTTGATTGATATTCTGTTGAAAGCAAAACCGGCTGTGGCGAAAGGTCAGTATGTGAAGAGCATTACCTTATCCTCAACCATGGGTGCGGGAGTGAAGGTAAATCCTTTAAAGCCGGTTGGTAAATAAGAAGAGCTTGACAACATTCTTTGAATGTGATAGTTTTAGATAAATTTTAATAATTAACTGTAGACAGCAGGTGCCATAGGCATAAAGGGCGACCGCCTGCCGAGGTTGAATGGTTTTTTAAAGAGATCATTAAACCCCTGCATGTCTGCAGGGGTTTAATTTTTATCCTGATTTTGAAGGAGGTGGAAAAGTGACAAAACCACAGCAATTAAAAAAAGAACAGGAAGTGAGCGTGCTCAGTCAGTACATTAGTGAATCTTCCTTCACGGTTTTAACGGATTACCGCGGTCTTGATGTTGCCGAGGTCACGGAGTTAAGAGCAAAAATGAGAGAGGCAGGCATCACATTTAAGGTAGCTAAGAATACCTTAATTAAATTGGCTGCCCATGAACAGGGAATCACCGATTTGGATTCTTATTTAGAAGGTCCCACAGCCGTTGCCTTTAGTGCAGATCCGGTAACATTGGCCAAAATCTTAGTGGACTTTGCGAAAACCCATAATGACTTGGAAATAAAAGCGGGTCTTTTGGAAAAGAAAAATGTTGGTGTTGAAGATCTTAAAAACCTGGCGGAATTACCCCCTCGAGAAGTATTATTGGCAAAAGCGCTGGGGGCAATGCAATCTCCGATGTACGGTTTTGCCGGATCTTTGGCGGGCTTGTTAAGAAAATTTGTTTACGCCTTGGATCAGGTCCGGGAACAGAAAGAACAAGCATAATTTTTTAAGAAAAAAAGCAAGAAAAATAAAAAGCATATGTATTTTGAGGAGGAAATAAATAATGTCTAAAGTTGCCGAAATATTAGAAGCCGTTAAAGGCATGACTGTGTTAGAACTTGCTGAATTGGTAAAAGCTTTTGAAGAAGAATTTGGCGTAAGTGCTGCTGCTCCCGTGGCTGTTGCCGCTGCTCCTGCTGCCGGCGGTGCTGCCCCTGAAGCTGCTGCAGAGCAAAGTGAATTTGACGTCATTTTAACTGCTGCCGGGGACAAGAAAATCAATGTAATTAAGGTCGTTCGGGAAATTACCGCTCTTGGCTTGAAAGAAGCAAAGGAATTAGTTGATGGTGCTCCTAAACCTGTCAAAGAAAAGGTTTCCAAAGAAGAAGCTGAAAGCATTAAGGCTAAATTAGTTGAAGCTGGTGCTAGTGTAGAATTGAAATAATCGATATTCTAAAATATCGTATGAAAATTATTAATAAGGCACCCCCTTGGGGTGCCTTATTAATTGTGGTCTGAAGATCAGCGGAAGAGTAAGGCTGTTATTAAAAGATGAATACAAATAACTGAATGCGTCGGTACGGAAATTAAAGTTGACAACGCTAGCCTTTTGTAGTATTATCGTTTAATGGCTAATATTGCATATTATTTTTATTTTTTTATTTTGTTGAAGGGTGCAGAAGGATTTGTATAAAACACTATTTTATGGGAAAGAATGTAAGGATGGAAAAATTGTCATTGAGGGGTGAGGTATTTGATGGTTGATCCTGCCAATGTTAGTACCAGAACGAGAAGAAGTTATTCCCGCATTGAGGAAGTCATAGATATGCCGAACCTGATTGAGGTTCAAAAAAAGTCATATCGCTGGTTTTTAGATGAAGGTCTGAAAGAAATGTTTGATGACATTTCCCCGATTCAAGACTTTACGGGTAATCTGGTACTGGAGTTTGTGGGTTATACATTAGGTGAATCCAAGTATTCAGTAGAGGACTGTAAAGAAAGAGATGTCACATATGCTGCCCCTCTTCGGGTAAAAGTCCGTTTGATCAATAAGGAAACGGGTGAAGTGAAAGAACAGGAAGTTTTCATGGGGGATTTCCCTTTGATGACGGAAAAGGGCACGTTTATTATTAACGGAGCGGAACGGGTAATTGTCAGCCAGCTGGTCCGTTCCCCCGGGGTATACTATAGTGAATCCATTGATCCCAGCGGAATTCATATTTATGGTGCAACGATTATTCCGAATCGGGGAGCATGGCTGGAATTTGAGACTGATGTCAATGAAAATATTTTTGTCCGGGTTGATCGAACACGAAAGGTACCGGGAACAGTTTTGATTCGGGCATTAGGATATGGCCAGAATGCCCAGATTTTGGACATGTACGACAACGATCGCCGTATTCAAAATACATTGGATAAGGACAGCACAGACTCCGAAGAAGAGGCCTTAGTAGAAATATACAAGAGATTGCGACCTGGCGAACCTCCTACGGTGGATTCTGCCCGTTCTCTTTTGTATACTCTTTTCTTTGATCCGAAACGTTATGATCTTGGTAACGTGGGCCGTTATAAATTGCATAAAAAACTTACCCATGGTATTTTAAAGCGTATTTCTGAGGATGGTTTGATTTGGGACAATGATAAGCATCGTTATGTGGAAGGTGATGTGACTCAGGTAACCCATGATGATTTTATCCGTCACTTGACGAAACCTGATATTATTGAAAGTTTACGGAATTTGTTAAAATTGATGAATGGGGAACGCCAGGCAGACGACATTGATCATTTAGGTAATCGGAGACTGCGTTCGGTCGGAGAACTGCTGCAAAATCAATTTCGCATTGGTTTATCCAGAATGGAGAGGGTCGTACGGGAACGTATGACCATCCAGGATGCAGATGTGATTACACCGCAAGTATTAGTAAACATTCGACCTGTGGTAGCTGCTGTGAAAGAGTTTTTTGGTTCAAGTCAGTTATCCCAGTTTATGGATCAAACGAATCCCTTGGCAGAATTAACCCATAAACGGCGGTTAAGTGCCCTGGGACCTGGTGGGTTATCCCGGGAAAGAGCAGGTTTTGAAGTTCGTGACGTGCACTATTCCCACTATGGAAGAATGTGTCCTATTGAAACACCGGAAGGTCCTAACATCGGCTTAATCGGATCCTTAAGTACCTTTGCCCGCATTAATGAATATGGATTTATTGAAACTCCCTATCGTAAAGTTGATCAGGAACGAGGCGTCGTTACAGAACAAATTGATTATCTGACAGCTGATGAAGAGGATAAATACGTAGTGGCCCAGGCCAATGAACCTCTTGATGAGGAAGGACGATTCATTAATAAACGTGTTGACGCCCGCTATGGCAGTGAAATTATTGTGGTTCCTGCAGAACGGGCGGAGTATATGGATGTAAGCCCTAAACAAGTTGTATCCGTAGCAACAGCTTTGATTCCCTTTTTAGAGCATGATGACGCTAACAGAGCTTTGATGGGTGCCAACATGCAGCGTCAGGCTGTGCCTCTTTTAAGGACAGATGCTCCTTATGTGGGGACGGGGATGGAAGGTAAAACCGCACGGGATTCCTTAGTGGTGGAAATGGCCCAGGATTCGGGCATTGTAGAAAAGGTTACCGGTAATGAAATTATTCTGCGCTCTGAACAAGGAAGTTTGGAACGACACAAACTCCTTAAATTCCAGCGTTCTAACCAGGGCACCTGTATGAACCAAAAACCAATTGTCCGAAGAGGCGAAAGAGTTGAAAAGGGGCAAGTGATCGCCGACGGCCCATCAACGGATCAGGGTGAATTAGCTTTGGGCAGAAATGTCTTGGTAGCCTTTATGACCTGGGAAGGTTATAACTACGAAGATGCTATTTTACTCAGTGCAAAATTGGTGAAAGAGGATTATTATACCTCTATCCATATCGAAGAATATGAGTGTGATGCTCGGGATACAAAGCTTGGCCCTGAAGAAATTACCAGGGATATTCCCAATGTGGGAGAAGATATCCTCAAGGATTTAGATGAAAACGGTATTATCCGGGTAGGGGCAGAAGTAAGACCCGGTGATATTTTAGTAGGAAAAGTAACCCCTAAGGGTGAAACAGAGCTCACGGCTGAGGAACGTCTTTTAAGAGCGATTTTCGGAGAAAAGGCGAGGGAAGTGCGGGATAATTCTTTGCGGGTTCCCCATGGTGAATCAGGAAAGATCGTGGATGTCAAGGTATTTTCTCGTGAAAACGGAGATGAGCTGGCACCCGGCGTAAATAAGCTGGTGCGGGCATATATCGCGCAAAAAAGAAAAATCTCCGTGGGGGATAAAATGGCCGGTCGTCACGGCAATAAAGGGGTAGTATCCAGGATTTTACCGGAAGAGGATATGCCTTTCCTGCCTGATGGTACCCCGGTAGAAATTGTCCTTAATCCTTTAGGTGTACCTTCTCGTATGAATATCGGGCAGGTTTTGGAATGTCATTTAGGTCGGGCTGCGAAAGCATTGGGTATTTATATCGCTACCCCTGTATTTGACGGAGCCCAGGAAGATGATGTTCATAATACCCTTTTGGAAGCAGGCTTGCCGGAAAACGGCAAAACGATTCTATATGATGGACGAACGGGTGATCCCTTCGATAACGAGGTTACCGTTGGCTATACCTATATGCTGAAACTTGCCCATCTGGTAGATGATAAGATCCATGCCAGATCTACCGGACCATACTCTTTGGTTACCCAGCAGCCTCTGGGCGGCAAAGCACAGTTTGGAGGACAACGTTTTGGTGAAATGGAAGTTTGGGCATTGGAGGCGTACGGAGCGGCCCATACCCTCCAGGAAATTCTTACCGTAAAATCTGATGACGTTGTAGGACGGGTAAAGACTTATGAAGCAATTGTCAAAGGGGAGAATGTCCCGGAACCGGGGGTCCCTGAATCCTTCAAGGTGTTGATTAAAGAATTGCAGAGCTTAGGTCTTGATGTGAAAGTACTCTCTGAGGAGGATGAAGAGATCGAAATCAGAGAAGAAGATGAAGATATTACGGGAACAGCAAAGGAATTAGGTCTTGATATTACCGGCGAAAGCGCGGAAGTTAAAGGGGAAAGCGGCAGCACAGAGGAAAACGAAGATGCGGAAGATGAAGACGAAATTGATGATGACCTGGTTTTGGATTTAGGGGACTTAAAATCTTTGGCTGATGATGAACCTGAAGAAGATTTTGAATTTGAAGATACGGATGATGATTTTGATGATTAAGAATAGTATTTCATTTTCTGAAGGGAGAGAGGCCTTTGTTAGATGTTAGTAACTTTGATCGGATGCGTATTGGTCTGGCATCACCTGAACAAATTCGGCAATGGTCCTACGGTGAAGTAAAAAAACCAGAAACAATCAATTACCGGACATTGAAACCTGAACGTGACGGTTTATTCTGTGAAAAAATATTTGGGCCCACCCGGGACTGGGAATGTCATTGCGGAAAATATAAACGGGTCCGATATAAAGGGATTGTCTGTGATCGTTGCGGCGTGGAAGTAACTCGCTCTAAGGTGCGTCGTGAAAGAATGGGCAGCATTGAACTGGCAGCACCGGTATCTCATATCTGGTATTTCAAAGGGATCCCTAGCAGAATGGGCTTGTTGTTGGATATGTCACCCCGTTCCCTGGAAAAGGTGTTATATTTCGTTTCCTATATTGTGCTGGAGCCTGGAGATACTCCTTTAATGAAAAAACAGTTGCTTACAGAGACTGAATATCGGGAATATCGAGATAAGTACGGACAACGTTTCCAGGCCGGAATGGGTGCGGAAGCAATTAAGAGTATGCTGATGGATATGGATTTAGAAAAACTGGCTCAGGAATTACGGACAGAATTTAAAGAAGTAAGCGGGCAAAGAAAAATCAGAGCAATTCGCCGCTTGGAAGTTGTCGAAGCGCTGCTTTCGTCTAATAATCGGCCGGAATGGATGATCATGGATGTGGTTCCGGTTATTCCACCGGAGCTAAGGCCTATGGTGCAATTGGATGGCGGCCGCTTTGCCACCTCAGATTTGAATGATTTGTATCGCAGAGTGATTAATCGTAACAATCGATTGAAAAGACTGCTGGATTTAGGAGCTCCGGATATTATTGTACGGAATGAAAAACGGATGCTCCAGGAAGCCGTAGATGCTTTAATTGATAATGGCCGCCGTGGGAGGCCCGTTACCGGTCCCGGCAATCGACCCTTAAAATCCTTAAGTGATATGCTGAAGGGTAAGCAAGGTCGCTTCCGACAAAACCTGTTAGGAAAGCGGGTTGATTATTCCGGGCGATCCGTGATTGTTGTTGGCCCGGAACTGAAATTTCATCAGTGCGGTTTGCCTAAGGAAATGGCCATTGAACTGTTTAAACCCTTTGTGATGAAAAGATTGGTCAATGACGGGCATGCCCATAATATCAAAAGTGCCAAGAGAATGGTGGAAAGAGTAAAACCGGAGGTTTGGGATGTCCTGGAGGAAGTTATTAAAGAGCATCCTGTCTTACTAAACCGGGCACCAACCCTGCATCGTCTGGGGATTCAAGCTTTCGAACCGGTATTGGTGGAAGGGCGGGCGCTGCAGATTCATCCCTTGGTGTGTACGGCGTATAATGCGGACTTTGACGGCGACCAGATGGCAGTCCATGTGCCATTGTCGGCTGAAGCCCAGTCAGAAGCTCGTTTGCTGATGTTATCGGCTTACAATATTTTAAATCCCAAGGATGGGCATCCGGTAGCGGTACCTACTCAGGACATGGTTCTTGGTTCCTATTATTTAACTGCTTTCCGGGACGGTGCCAAAGGGGAAGGCAAAGCTTTTATCGGTTACAATGATGCCTACTTAGCTTTTATCAATGGCGAGGTGGATCTCCATGCTAAGATCATGGTCAGAAAGCCGGAAGAATGGGATTTTCGTATCGAGAATAAACAGGAAGTAGCTTTTGAGAAGGATCAGCATGGTCGTTATCAGAGATTTGAAACCACGGTCGGAAGACTCATCTTCAACTATGAAATACCCGTCGCTCGGGAATTAGGTTACTATAACAGCGAAGTTGATAAAAAGACTTTGGGCAAAATTGTGGATCGTTGCTATCGTAAGATGGGCGTCTCAGCTGCAGCAGATTTAATTGATGGAATTAAAAAATTAGGTTTTACTTATTCCACGAAGGCGGGGATCACCATTGGGATTAGTGACATCCAGGTACCGGAAACGAAGAAAGATATATTAAAAGAAGCAGAATCATCTGTTGATATGGTGGAAGAGCAGTACCGGCGGGGTCTGATTACAGAGGATGAAAGATATCAAAAGGTGATCGGAATTTGGACAAAAGCGACGGATGACATCACCAGGGAATTAATGGCGCATCTTGATAAATTTAATCCTATTTTTATGATGGCCAATTCCGGTGCTCGAGGTAATGTGCAGCAAATTCGTCAGCTGGCAGGTGCCAGGGGCTTGATGGCGGATCCTTCCGGACGAATTATTGACTTGCCCATTAAAGCCAATTTCCGTGAAGGTTTGACCGTACTGGAATTCTTTATTTCTACCCACGGTGCTCGGAAAGGCTTGGCCGATACCGCCCTTAGAACGGCAGACTCCGGATATTTAACCCGGCGGCTTGTAGACGTAGCCCAGGATGTGATTGTGCGGGAAGATGATTGCGGAGATGTTCAGGGAATCTGGATTGATGAAATCAAGGATATCGAATCATTGGCAGAACGATTAGAAGGCAGAATCGCCAATATTGATGTAGTAGATGAAAGAACAGGGGAAATCCTGGCTCAAGCCGGGGAAGAAATTAATGAGGATCAAGCAGGTAAAATTGAGCAATATGTAATGACTTTGCCGGCAGATAAACGCCGCATCAATATTCGCTCCGTTTTGACTTGCAGAACGAAGCATGGGGTTTGCCGCAAGTGCTATGGCCGTAACTTAGCCACCGGCGATCCGGTAGATATTGGTGAAGCAGTTGGTATCATTGCTGCCCAATCCATCGGGGAACCCGGAACCCAGCTGACGATGAGAACCTTCCACACCGGCGGGGTTGCAGGAGATGATATTACCCAAGGTCTACCCAGGGTCGAGGAATTATTTGAAGCCCGGAAACCCAAAGGGCAGGGGATTATTGCTGAGACAGATGGTGAAGTTAAGGTTGTTGAAAACAAAGGAAAAAGAGAAATCAAAATTCTGCGGGACGGTGAAGAAAAGGATAGTTATTCCGTACCATACGGATCAAGATTGAAAGTTTCCGATGGATTCTATGTTGAAGCAGGTGATGAGCTGACAGACGGTTCCGTGAACCCCCATGATTTATTGAAGGTTAAAGGGATCAGGGGTGTTCAGATGTATCTCTTAAGAGAAGTGCAAAGGGTTTATCGTCTTCAGGGTGTTGATATTAACGACAAGCATATCGAAGTCATGATTCGCCAAATGCTGAAAAAATCAAAGATTGAGGAACCGGGGGATACGGGTCTTCTGCCCGGTGCTCTGGTTGATAATTTTGAGTTTGAGGAGAAAAACCGGGAAGCTCTGGAGCAAGGTTTAGAACCTGCAACTTCTAAGCCCGTATTGCTGGGTATTACTAAAGCTTCATTGGCCACTGATTCTTTCCTTTCGGCAGCTTCCTTCCAGGAAACAACCAGGGTGTTAACTGATGCTGCGATTAAGGGCAAAGTTGATCCTCTCTTAGGGTTGAAGGAAAATGTCATCATCGGTAAACTAATTCCGGCAGGAACAGGCATGTCCAGATATCGGAATATTAAGGTTACTTCCCAAGACCCTGAGGAACTGGAAGTTGAAGAATCTTAAGTATTGACAACGGGTTCGGTAGATGATAAAATACAAAAGCGTGTTATGCGAGGAGGATGCTTGATGGACATTGACCTCTTGAAAAATTGCAAAAAAAGTATTGGGACAAAACAAACGCTAAAAGCGATTCAAAAAGGTTCAGCCATTGAGGTTCTGATTGCAAAGGATGCTGAGTCGCATGTCGTAGCACCCTTGTATGATTTATGTGCAGAAAATAGAGTAGCAGTTAAAGAAGTAGAGTCTATGGCAGCACTGGGAAAAGCATGTGGTATTGATGTGGGAACAGCTTCTGTCGCCATATTAAAATAAAATTAACAAAGTGTTGTCCAACAGGAAGGAGGTGGAGTATTTGCCAACTATCAGTCAGCTCGTAAGACAAGGCAGGGAAACCATGGAAAAGAAATCAAATTCCCCTGCACTAAAAGATTGCCCGCAGAAAAGGGGCGTATGTACCAGAGTATATACAACAACACCTAAAAAACCCAATTCTGCTCTGCGAAAAATTGCTCGTGTGCGCTTAACCAATCAAATTGAAGTAACAGCATATATTCCTGGCATAGGACACAATCTTCAGGAGCACTCTGTGACACTAATAAGAGGCGGCAGAGTAAAAGATTTACCTGGTGTTCGTTATCACATCGTTCGAGGTGCATTAGATACAGCCGGTGTTAATAACAGACTGCAGGCCAGATCTAAATATGGCACGAAGAGACCGAAAGCAAAAGCGAAGAACTAAAGTGCAAAATGGAACACCAGCGGCATCGTGCAAAAGCCGCCCCTTTTGAGGGCAGGTGTTTTTGTACTTTCGGAAAGCATAAGGTGTAACGGTTGAAAGTATAAGTGCAACTCAGGCTTCCGCTTTGCCTTCGGCTTGGCGTAAGCCAAGTTTTCTTTACATGAAACTACTGATGAAATATCGATGAATTTTATTTTAATAGATATGATGAAGGTTAACTTGAAGTAAAGGGGGGAAATAAATGCCAAGAAGAGGTAATATTCGCAAAATCGAAATTTTGCCTGATCCGGTTTATCATAGCAAGGTGGTTACCAAGTTTATCAATCAATTGATGCTTGATGGCAAGAAAAGCACTGCGGAAAAAGTTGTTTACAATGCCTTTGATATGATTCAAAGCAAAACGGGGAAGGATCCATTAGAGGTTTTTGATGCGGCTATGAAAAACGTGATGCCGGTACTGGAAGTTAAGGCGCGTCGAGTCGGAGGTGCCAACTATCAAGTGCCTATCGAAGTCAGACCGGAACGGAGACAGACATTGGGCATCAGGTGGATGGTTAGCTATGCACGTAAACGTGGCGGTAAGAGTATGGAAGAGAAGGTAGCCGGAGAATTAATGGATGCCGCAAATAATACCGGTGCTTCAGTTAAAAAACGCGAGGATACACATAAAATGGCTGAAGCCAACAAGGCTTTTGCTCATTATCGTTGGTAAACACTTGCTAGCAGCAGGGTAAGGGTAGTTAAGGAGGATTTTTGTATGGCCAAGCAATTCTCACTGGAGAATATAAGAAATATCGGAATTATGGCACACATCGATGCGGGAAAAACGACAACCACCGAGCGGATCTTGTTTTATACCGGTCGGGTACATCGTATTGGTGAAACCCACGATGGTGCTGCCACGATGGATTGGATGGTGCAGGAACAGGAACGAGGTATTACCATCACCTCTGCTGCTACTACTTGTCACTGGAAAGATCATCGCATTAACATTATTGATACGCCAGGCCACGTGGACTTTACTGTGGAAGTAGAAAGGTCCCTTCGGGTATTGGATGGTGCAGTAGCAGTCTTCTGTTCCGTAGGTGGGGTTGAACCTCAATCGGAAACGGTATGGAGACAGGCAGACCGATATGGTGTACCAAGAATAGCTTATATTAATAAAATGGACCGGATTGGTGCTGACTTTTTCCGTGGTATGGATATGATCAAGGAAAGATTAGGTGCGAACCCGGTAGCAATTCAATTGCCGATTGGCAATGAAGAAAATTTTAAGGGGCTTGTTGATTTAGTTACCAACAAAGCCCATATCTACACAGATGATTTAGGCACAACTCATGATGAAACCGACATCCCGGAAGATATGGCAGAATTGGTAGCTGAATACCGTGAAAAATTGATTGAAGCTGTCGCTGAATCGGATGAGACTCTTCTTGAAAAGTATCTCGAAGGAGAAACAATTTCAGAAGCTGAACTGAAGACTGCACTGCGTAAGGCAACGATTTCAGTGCAATTGATTCCTGTTCTTTGCGGCTCATCCTTTAAAAATAAAGGAGTACAGCCGCTGTTAGATGCAGTGGTAGAATACCTCCCGTCTCCTGTGGATGTGCCTGCGATTAAAGGATTTGATCCTAATACGGAAGCTGAAGTGGAGAGGCATGCCAGTGAAACAGAACCATTTTCTGCCTTGGCTTTCAAGATCATGTCGGATCCTTATGTGGGGAAATTAACCTTTTTCCGTGTCTATTCAGGGATTATCAAGAGTGGATCCTATGTATATAACTCTACGAAAGGCAAAAGAGAACGTGTCGGGCGGCTTTTGCAGATGCATGCCAATCATAGAGAAGAGATTCAGGAAGCCCACGCCGGAGAAATTTTAGCAGTTGTAGGATTTAAGGATACCACTACAGGGGATACCCTTTGTGATGAATCAAATCTGGTATTGCTGGAATCCATGGACTTTCCGGAACCGGTCATTGATGTGGCCATTGAGCCAAAAACAACAGCAGACCAGGAAAAAATGAGTTTGGCTCTGCAAAAACTTTCTGAGGAAGATCCCACTTTCCGCGTGAAAGGTGATCCGGAAACCGGACAGACAATTATTTCCGGCATGGGAGAACTACATCTGGAAATTATTGTGGATCGCTTGTTAAGAGAATTCCGGGTAGATGCGAATGTCGGTAAGCCTCAGGTAGCTTATCGGGAAACCATCCGTTCCACTGTGAAGGCCGTAGGTAAATTTGTGCGTCAGTCCGGCGGTCATGGCCAATATGGTCATTGTGTGGTTGAGTTTTCTCCTTTGGAACCGGGCTCTGTATTCCAATTTGAGAATAAGATCGTGGGCGGCGTGATCCCCAAGGAATACATTCCTGCTGTTGAATCAGGGATTCGGGAAGCCATGGATAATGGGATTCTTGCCGGGTATCCGGTAGTAGACATCAAAGCTACGCTGATCGATGGATCCTATCATGAAGTAGACTCTTCAGAAATGGCATTTAAGATTGCCGGATCCATGGCCTTTAAGGAAGGGACGAAAAAAGCTTCACCGGTGATTTTGGAACCTGTTTTCAAAATCGAAGTTACAGTTCCTGACGAATATATGGGTGAAGTGATTGGTGATTTGAATTCCCGTCGCGGGCGGATCGAGGGAATGGAACCAAGAAATGGTGTACAGATTATCCGCGGTTTTGTTCCTTTGTCAGAAATGTTTGGCTACGCCACAGTTTTGAGATCTAAGACCCAAGGACGAGGCGTTTATGTAATGCAATTTGCTCAATATGAAGAAGTGCCCAGAAATATTTCTGAGAGCATTGTGGTGAAACGTCAGGGATAAAGCTGGTTAATACGCCGGAATCCTAAGAATTATTTTAAATAAAATTTATCAATGATTTTGGAGGGAAAAATCATGGCAAAACAAAAATTTGAAAGAAATAAACCCCATATTAACGTGGGAACCATTGGTCACGTAGACCACGGCAAAACCACTTTAACGGCAGCTATTACCTCTTGCTTGTCCCATGTGGGCGGCGCAGTAGCCACTGCCTATGATCAGATTGACAATGCACCGGAAGAAAAAGCCCGTGGGATCACGATTAATACTTCCCACGTGGAATATCAAACGGAAAAAAGACACTATGCCCACGTAGACTGCCCGGGTCACGCCGACTATGTCAAAAACATGATTACAGGCGCAGCCCAGATGGACGGGGCAATTTTGGTGGTATCGGCAGCAGACGGTCCTATGCCTCAAACCCGGGAACACATTTTGTTAGCCCGTCAGGTTGGTGTTCCTTATATTGTGGTCTTTATGAATAAAGCAGATCAGGTGGATGATCCGGAATTAATGGAATTGGTAGAAATGGAGATCCGGGAACTTCTTTCTGAATATGAATTTCCCGGTGATGATATTCCCATTATTGCAGGATCGGCTTTAAAAGCTTTGGAATGCGGCTGCGGAGACAGAGAATGTGCTGACTGCGGACCGATCTGGAAACTGATGGATGCAGTAGATGCATATATTCCGACACCTGAAAGAGATAAGGACAAACCTTTCTTAATGCCGATTGAAGACGTATTTACGATCACCGGCCGTGGTACGGTGGTAACAGGCAGAGTGGAAAGAGGCGCGGTGAAAGTAGGAGACACGGTGCAAATCGTGGGCTTAATGGACGAAAAGAAACAGACGGTGGTAACGGGCGTAGAAATGTTCCGTAAGCTGCTGGATTATGCAGAAGCAGGAGACAATGTGGGCTGCCTTTTAAGAGGGATCGAAAGAAAAGACGTGGAACGGGGCCAGGTATTGGCAAAACCGAACAGCATCAATCCTCATACCAAATTTGAAGGGGAAGTATATGTCTTGTCCAAAGAAGAAGGAGGCAGACATACCCCGTTCTTTAATGGCTATCGGCCTCAGTTCTATTTCAGAACCACCGACGTAACGGGTGTAGCTAATCTTCCTGAAGGTGTGGAAATGGTAATGCCGGGGGATAACATCAAGATGAGTATTGAATTAATCACCCCCATTGCTATTGAAGAAGGATTGCGTTTCGCCATTCGAGAAGGCGGACGGACGGTAGGAGCAGGTGTTGTTTCCGGTATCATCGCCGACTAATTTGCTTTTATGATTTTGAGGGAGAAACCATTTTTCTTTCTTCCTCAAAATCAGCTTATGCTTTCGGCAAGACCAGTTATCATTATTTAGAAATGCGATGAAGTGAAAGGTTGCGTTCTGTGAAACGGAAATTTTCACTGAGAATGTCCGTCAAATAATTGGGCGTAGAGGAGGTAAAAGTATGCCTAAACAAAAAATCCGGATCAGATTAAAAGCATTTGATCATAAAATTCTGGACCAGTCTTCTGAAAAAATCGTGGAAACCGCCAAAAGGACAGGGGCACAGGTTTCCGGTCCCATTCCCCTGCCGACTGAAAAAAATATTTATACCATCTTACGTTCCCCACATGTCAACAAAGATTCGCGGGAACAGTTTGAGATGAGAACCCATAAACGGTTAATTGATATTTTAGAACCTACCCCCAAAACGGTTGATTCTCTGATGAGATTAGATTTGCCGGCAGGGGTCGATATCGAAATAAAATTATAATTTTAATATGGTACGCGTGGATGCGTGGACTGTATTGTGACATATATTAAGCGAGCAATGCTGGGATGCCAGTATCTAGCTATTGAAGTGGAGGTGGAATCATGGCAAAAATGATTCTCGGAAAAAAAGTTGGCATGACACAGGTGTTTAGTCCGGAGGGGAAACTTATTCCTGTAACTGCGATCGAAGCAGGTCCATGCGTCATCGCCCAAGTAAAATCAGAAGCCACAGATGGTTATAATGCCATTCAAATTGGTTTCGGCGCAGTCAAAAACAAAAATGTAACGAATGCTATGAAAGGGCATTTTGCCAAAGCAGATGCAGCACCGGTCCGATTTCTCAGAGAAATGAGAGTGGATAGTCCCGATACTTATCAGATGGGACAAAATATAGATGTCTCCGCTTTTGAAACAGGGGAAAAGGTTGATGTTGTGGGGATCTCCAAGGGCAAGGGTTTCGCAGGTACGATTAAACGATGGAATTTCTCCCGAGGTCCGATGGCTCACGGTTCCAAGAATCATCGCCGGCCGGCGTCTGCCGGAGCGAAGGGCCCGGCTCGAACCTTTAAAGGAAAGAAATCACCCGGACATATGGGCGGAGAAAGAGTTACGATTCAGAATCTGGAAATTATTAAAGTTGATTTGGAAAAGAATTTACTGTTGATTAAAGGTGCCGTTCCCGGTCCTAAAAAGGGATTGGTCATGGTGAAAAATGCAGTAAAAGGAGTTTAAGACCCGTAGGAAAGGAGGGCTAATATGCCTAAGGTAGCAGTTTATAATATGCAGGGCAGCCAGATTGGCGAGCTGGAGCTGAATGATGAGATCTTTGGAGTTCAAATCAATACACATTTATTGCATCAAGCGGTTGTGAGCAACCAGGCATCATTGAGACGGGGTACCCATGCCACCAAAACCCGGGCGATGGTCTCCGGCGGCGGTAAAAAACCTTGGAGACAAAAAGGAACAGGAAGAGCGAGGGTTGGTTCCAGCCGTAATCCTGTTTGGACAAAGGGGGGAGTTGCTTTTGGACCTCATCCCCGCAGTTATGGTTTCAAAATGCCCAGGAAAGTAAGGCGCCTGGCTTTAAAATCAGCCTTGACAGACAAGGCTAATAATGGAAACCTCATTGTGCTGGATGAACTGGTGATGTCGGAACCAAAAACAAAGGCAATGGCTCAGGTGTTGAGTGCGTTGGATGCGCCTAATGCCTTGGTGGTAATCGGTTCGGTGGATGAAAATGTGGTGAAGTCTGTGCGAAATATCGACGGAGCTACACCGGTGGAAGCAGCAGGCATTAATGTATACAACATCCTGAACCATAAAAAACTGGTCATGACAAAAGACGCAGTTGCAAAAGTTGAGGAGGTGCTGGGTAATGCGTAATCCTCATGATGTCCTCATCAAGCCTATAGTTTCTGAAAAATCCATGGGATTGATGGAAGAAAATAAATATACCTTTATTGTTGATAAGAATGCGAATAAACTGGAAGTAAAACATGCGGTACAGGAAGTATTTAAAGTGACCGTATTGAATGTAACTACAATGGTAGTCAAAGGTAAAATGAAAAGAATGGGCAGGTTTGAAGGGAAGAGACCTGACCGGAAGAAAGCAATAGTAACCTTAAAAGCCGGCGATAAAATTGAGGTATTTGAGGGTCTATAAGGTAACCGCGTTTAGGAGGGATATAAATGGGAATTAAAAGCTATCGACCCACCTCGGCCGGTCGACGGGGGATGACCGTTTCTACTTTTGAGGAAATTAGCAAAAATGAACCGGAAAAATCTCTGACAGAACCTTTAAAACGGACAGGTGGAAGAAATAATCAAGGCCGTATTACCACCCGACATCATGGTGGTGGCCATAAAAAACTTTATCGTATGATTGACTTTAAACGGGATAAGGATAACGTTCCGGCCAGAGTTGCCGCGATTGAATATGATCCGAACAGAACAGCCAATATTGCGTTATTAAATTATGCAGACGGAGAAAAAAGATATATATTAGCACCTCAAGGACTAAAATTAGGGGATACGGTTATTTCCGGTCCTGAATCTGATATTCAAATCGGAAATGCTTTACCATTAATGAATATTCCTGTAGGTTCCATCGTTCATAATATTGAACTTCGACCTGCCGCAGGGGCAAAAATTGTCAGATCTGCCGGGGCTTCTGCTCAATTAATGGCGAAGGAAGGCAAATATGCAACTTTAAGAATGCCTTCCGGTGAAATGAGAATGGTGTTGATCAATTGTAAAGCAACCATTGGTCAAGTAGGAAATTCAGATCAGGAAAACATCACCCTTGGGAAAGCCGGCAGATCCAGATGGTTGGGCATCCGACCTTCAGTACGTGGTGTGGTTATGAATCCTGTTGACCATCCTCATGGTGGTGGGGAAGGCCGTTCACCTGTGGGTCGTAATCCGGTTACTCCTTGGGGCAAGCCGGCTTTAGGTGCCAAAACCCGCAAGAAGAATAAAGCCTCAGAAAGATTGATCGTGAAGCATCGTAATAAAAAGTAAATGACACCTCAGTTTATTGGGGTAAGGAACCTTAGTTGAAGGGAGGCAATTGTTTCCATGGGCAGATCATTAAAAAAAGGACCTTATTGTGAAGGTCGTCTATTGGCAAAGATTGAGCAGATGAATGATGCTGGAGAAAAGAAAGTGATTAAGACCTGGTCTCGACGGTCGACGATTTTCCCGCAGATGGTGGGACACACCTTAGCAGTCCATGATGGAAGAAAACATGTACCTATTTACATCACTGAAGATATGGTAGGTCATAAGTTAGGTGAATTTGCGTCGACACGTTTATTTAGAGGGCATGGCTCTCACACTGAACGATCCACTTCGTTGAAATAATATTTAAGTTAAGTATACTCTTTTGAGAGGGGGTAACCTTGTGGAAAGCAAAGCAGTAGCGAAGCATATTCGCATTTCACCTCGCAAAGTACGCCAAGTAGTTGATTTAATTCGCGGAAAAAAGGTGGATGAAGCAGCTGCCATATTGAAATTAACACCCAACCGTGGTGCCGAACCTGTGAGTAAGGTTCTTAATTCTGCAGTAGCAAATGCTGAACACAATGATAGTTTAAATCGAGATGATTTAATTGTAAAAAGGGCTTTTGTTGATCAAGGACCGACGTTAAAAAGATTTAAACCAAGAGCGATGGGAAGAGCAGATCGTTTGTTAAAAAGGTCTTGCCATATTACCGTAGTAGTTAGTGAGAGGGAGGAGGTTTGATTAAGTGGGTCAGAAGGTTCATCCAAAGGGATTACGCATAGGCATTATTAAAGACTGGGATGCAAAATGGTTTTCTCAGAAGGATTACAAGAAATTATTGCATGAAGATTTAAAGATCAGAAAATATGTAAAAGAGCGACTTTATTCCTCCGGTATCTCTCGTGTTGAGATCGAAAGAGCCGCGAATCGTGTAAAGGTTAATATTTTTACAGCAAAACCGGGTATTGTCATCGGTCGAGGCGGAGCAGAGGTCGAAAACCTGAAAAAGCAATTGGAAGCCATGACGGATAAAAAAATCAATATTAATATCTCTGAAGTAAAAAAACCGGAAATGGATGCCCAATTGGTTGCGGAAAGTGTTGCCGCTTCATTAGAAAAGAGAATTGCTTTTCGACGAGCAATGAAACAAACAGTAACGCGTACCATGCGTATGGGTGCAGAGGGCATTAAGATTATGTGTTCCGGTCGTTTAGCCGGCGCTGAAATTGCTCGGACAGAATGGTATAGTGAAGGTAAAGTTCCCCTTCATACCCTGCGGGCGGATATTGATTATGGTTTTGCCGAAGCGAACACGACCTATGGTAAGATCGGTGTCAAAGTGTGGATTTATAAGGGAGAGATTCTTCCTGAAAAGGCACAAAAAATAGAAATGAAAAAGCAAGCTGTGGAGGGAGGCGAGTAATCGATGCTGATTCCGAAGAGAGTAAAATTCCGCCGCCAACACCGCGGTCGTATGGCTGGAAAAGCGAATAAAGGGAATTTTGTTTCTAATGGCGAGTATGGGTTGCAAGCTCTAGAATGTGGTTGGATTACCAGCCGTCAGATCGAAGCGGCTCGTATTGCAATGACTCGTTATATTAAACGTGGTGGTAAAGTTTGGATCAAAATATTTCCACATAAACCTGTCACCATGAAAGCTGCTGAAACCCGTATGGGTAGTGGTAAAGGGTCTCCCGAATATTGGGTGTCCGTTGTTAAGCCTGGTCGGGTGATGTTTGAATTGGCAGGCGTGACGGAAGAAGTAGCTAAAGAAGCTTTGAGATTGGCGCAACACAAACTGCCTATTAAAACAAAGTTTGTAGTTCGTGAAGAAACGGGCGGTGAAGTAGATGAAAACTAAAGAGATTCGTGATTTAACCAATGAAGAATTAGTAAAGAAAATTGCTGATTTGAAAGGCGAATTATTTAATTTGCGTTTTCGTTTAGCCACCGGGCAGTTAGAAAATCCCATGGGTATTAAGGAAGTTAAAAAGAGTCTTGCCCGGGTGCAAACTGTAATTAGAGAGCGGGAGATTAAGAACGCAAGTCTTTAATAGATCGCAGGGCGGAAAGGAGGAAGTAGTTTGACGGAGAGATCAAACAGAAAAACTCGTATCGGTCATGTAGTGAGCGATAAAATGGATAAGACGGTTGTGGTTCGTGTAGAATCCAGAGTACGTCATCCGTTGTACGGCCGAATTGTGAAGCAAAGCAAAAAGTTTAAAGCCCATGATGAAAATAATGAAGCCAGCATGGGGGATAAAGTGAAAATAATGGAAACAAGGCCGCTTTCCAAGGAGAAACGATGGAGACTCGTGGAAGTATTGGAAAAAGCGCCAATTGTGTAAAAAGCCTATTTGCTTGAAGAAAGGGGGCGGCATTAATGATTCAAGCCGAAACCAGATTAAAAGTTGGAGATAATACAGGAGCGAAAGAACTCCTTTGCATCAAAGTACTGGGAGGATCCCGGAGACGATATGCCACCGTCGGTGATGTAATTGTTTGTGCTGTTAAAGAAGCTACACCAGGGGGCGTTGTTAAGAAGGGTGAAGTTGTGAAAGCGGTTGTAGTGCGTACCCACAAAGAAATCAGACGCCCGGACGGTTCCTATATCAGATTTGACGAAAATGCCGGCGTAATTATAAACGATGCCGGCCAGCCACGGGGAACCCGTATTTTCGGGCCTGTTGCCCGTGAACTTCGTGATAAGAATTATATGAAGATTATTTCTTTAGCACCAGAGGTTATCTAGTCCTGTAGACAGGAACAATAGGAGGTGAGATGAATTGGCAAATCAAAAGGTGCATGTGAAAAAAGGCGACTCAGTCTTGGTGATTACCGGAAAAGATGTTGGCAAAAAGGGAAAAATCCTTGCCGTGGAACCAAAGAAAAACAGGGTTTTTGTTGAAGGCATTAATATTGTGAAAAGGCATACTAAGCCGACACAAGCTTCACCTCAAGGCGGTATCAAAGAAAAAGAGGCAGCTATTGCCAGTTCTAATGTAATGCTTTTATGCCCTAAATGCAGCAAGCCTACGCGCATCAGTAAAAAAATAATGCCAAATGGGGCACTTGCTCGTCAATGTAAACACTGTGGTGAAGTAATTGAAAAGTAATTCCGAAGAAAGGAGGTTCTTTCTGTGGCAAGAATGAAAGAAAAATACGATAATGAGATCCGGCCTGCTCTTCAGGATAAGTTTGGATATAAAAATGTGATGGAAATTCCCAAATTAGATAAGATTGTCATTAATATGGGATTGGGGGAAGCCATTCAAAATCCGAAAGCGATGGACGCAGCCGTTAATGATTTAACGATTATTGCAGGGCAAAAACCCATCATTACGAAAGCTAAGAAGTCTATTGCGGCATTTAAACTGAGAGAAGGTATGCCCATCGGGTGTAAGGTAACCTTACGTGGGGACCGGATGTATCAGTTTGTTGATAAATTGATTTCTGTTTCCTTACCCAGAGTAAGAGATTTTAAGGGAGTATCCGCAAAGGCATTTGACGGCAGAGGAAACTATACCTTAGGGCTTAAGGAACAATTGATCTTTCCTGAAATAGAGTATGACAAGATTGATAAGTTAAGAGGCATGGAAATTGGATTTGTAACATCGGCCAAGACAGATGAAGAATGTCGGGAACTTTTAAAATTGATGGGAATGCCTTTTCGGGAAGCATAGCCATCCCAACCATTGATAAAAAGGAGGGAAGAATGTGGCTAAAAAGTCCATGATTAATAAACAGCAGCGGGAACCAAAGTTTAGTGTCCGGGGATATAATAGGTGCCAGGTATGCGGTCGTCCCCATGCATATATGCGTAAATTTGGTCTCTGCCGTATTTGCTTCCGGGAATTAGCATACAAAGGTGAAATCCCGGGTGTAACAAAGTCAAGTTGGTAAGGGATGCCATGGAAGGAGGGTTTAATTAATGGTTATGACTGATCCCATTGCTGATTTTTTAACGAGAATCCGCAATGCAAACACAGTTTATAATGATAAAGTGGAAATACCTGCTTCAAAAATGAAGCAAGGAATGGCCGATATTTTGAAGGAAGAAGGCTTTATTAAAGACGTGGAGTTTATTGAAGATGGTAAACAAGGGGTTTTACGTCTCTATCTCAAATACGGCTCCAATCGAGAAAAGGTTATTTCTGGCCTGAAGCGGATAAGCAAACCGGGGTTAAGGGTATATGCCAGACGAGATCAGGTTCCTCGTGTTTTGGGAGGTCTTGGGATTGCCATCGTATCCACCTCAAGAGGGTTAATGACCGATAAAAACGCCAGAAAAGAAGGTTTGGGCGGCGAAATCATTTGTTACATTTGGTAAGATGACGATTGATGCTGTCAATATTTCGATACGAAATCGGCAGATTAGTGATGCATGGGAGGTGTGAAGATGTCCAGAATTGGGAAAATGCCAATTGCGATTCCTGCCGGAGTTAATGTCATCATGGAAGGTAATACGGTCAAAGTTAAAGGACCTAAAGGGGAATTGACCAGAAACTTCCATCCTGAGATTTCAATTAACCAGGAAGGGGATCAAATTTTAGTGACCCGACCATCTGATAATAAGAATCATCGTGCGCTCCATGGGTTAACCAGAACACTTTTGAATAATATGGTTACCGGGGTGACACAAGGTTTTGAAAAGAAATTGGAATTAGTTGGTGTGGGATATAGAGCAGCAAAGCAAGGAAATAAGCTGGTTTTGAATGTAGGATATTCTCAACCGGTGGAAATGGATCCTGGTGCGGATCTAAGTGTTGAAGTTCCGGCACCGACAAAGATTACGGTTATGGGAATCGATAAAGAGAAAGTTGGGGCATTTGCTGCCAATGTTCGAGCAGTGCGCGAACCTGAGCCTTATAAAGGAAAAGGGATTAAATATGAAGGTGAAAGAATTCAGCGTAAAGCCGGAAAAGCAGGCGTTAAAAAGTAAGAGTACCCCCACTCGTTTAAGGAAGGGAGTGACCAACGTTGTTTAAAAAAATTAACCGAAAAGCGATCCGTGCCAAAAAGCATCTGCGGATACGAAAGAATATTGTAGGAACAACCGATAGCCCAAGGCTTACGGTATATCGTAGCACGAAACATATCTATGCTCAGATTATTGATGATACGAAAGGTGCTACTTTGGTCGCAGCCTCCACCCTGGATACTGCATTAAAAGGGCAGTACGGCGGCAATAAGGAAACAGCGAAAAAGGTTGGTTTACTAATCGCAGAAAAAGCTGCCGGAAAAGGCATTAAATCAGTTGTTTTTGATCGTGGCGGCATGATTTATCATGGACGTGTTGCCGCATTAGCTGAGGGTGCAAGGGAAGGCGGCCTGGAATTCTAATTTCCGGACAAAGGAGGGAAATGAATGTCAAGAGTTAATGACAGCAGCCAGGAGCTTAGTGAAAAAGTAGTCCATATTAATCGGGTTGCTAAGGTTGTTAAAGGTGGTAGACGTTTTAGTTTTAGTGCTCTCGTTGTTGTGGGAGACGGACAAGGTTCTGTCGGCGCCGGACTTGGTAAAGCCGGTGAAGTACCGGAAGCAATCAGGAAAGGCGTTGAAGATGCGAAAAAGAATATGATCAGCGTCCCTGTCGTAAATTCAACCATACCTCATGAAGTATTGGGCGTTTTTGGAGCAGGTAGGGTTCTGCTTAAACCTGCCGGAGAAGGTACAGGCGTGATTGCCGGAGGTCCGGTACGTGCGGTACTGGAATCCGTTGGCATGAGGAATATTTTAACAAAATCATTGGGATCTAATAATGCCATTAATATGGTTCAGGCCACGATGGAAGGTCTCAAATCCCTGAAAAAAGCAGAAGATGTAGCTAGATTACGCGGCAAATCTGTTGAAGAATTGTTGGGCTAGGAGGGATAAGAAGTGGCTAAACAGTTAAAAATCACCCTTGTTAAAAGCGTGATTGGTTATGAGAAAAGCCAAAGGGAAACGGTCAAGTCTCTGGGGCTGAGAAAACTAAATAGTTCTGTCGTCCATAATGACACACCGGATATTCGAGGTAAAGCCCATCGAGTAGCGCACCTGGTGAAAATGGAGGAAATCGAAGGGTAATAACCCATTTCAAAGGGAGGTGTAAGAATGAATCTCAGCGAGTTAAGGCCTGCACCTGGATCGAAAAAGAAGGCGACCCGGGTTGGGCGGGGTACCGGATCTGGTTTGGGGAAGACCTCCGGCCGGGGCCATAAAGGACAAAAGTCGCGATCTGGCGGAGGAGTACGACCTGGTTTTGAAGGTGGTCAAATGCCTTTACACCGTCGGCTGCCCAAGCGAGGTTTCACTAATATCTTTAAGAAAGAAATTGTAAATGTCAGTCTGGCTGATCTGAATCGATTTGAACCAGGTACGACCGTTACACCTGAACTGCTTGTTGAAACCGGTATCATTAAATCGGTTAAGGACGGCATTAAAATACTCGCCAATGGTGAACTTGAAAAGGCATTAACCGTACAAGTTCACGGGTGCAGTAAAGTCGCAGCGGAAAAGATCACCGCAGCTGGTGGAAGAGTTGAGGTGATTTAATATGCTGTCAACTCTTAAAAGCGCATGGAAAATGGATGAACTGAGACAAAAGATTATATTTACGATGCTGATGTTTTTGGTGTTTAGAATAGGAGCACATGTTCCTGTCCCCGGAGTAGATACGGAAGCTTTGAAAGGTCTTTTGGAACAAAACATCTTTGGTTTCGTTGATATTATTTCTGGGGGGGCTTTTAAGAGCTTTACCGTATTTGCCATGGGAATCATGCCTTATATTAATGCATCGATTATCATGCAGCTGTTGACAGTTGTCATTCCGTATTTTGAAAAATTGGCCAAAGAAGGCCAAGAAGGCCGTAAAAAAATGGCTCAATATACCCGTTATGGCACTGTGATCCTTGGATTTTTTCAAGCAATAGGAATGTCCGTTTATTTAAGAAGTGCTTTGGAAAACCCTGGATTTCTATCTTATGCCGTGATCACGATCACCCTGACGGCTGGAACCGCCTTTCTGATGTGGATGGGGGAGTTAATTACCGAAAAAGGGATTGGCAACGGAATTTCATTGATCATTTTCGCAGGAATTGTTTCGCGCATCCCATCCGGTATTAATACGGTATTTCAGTATTTAAAACAAGGCGAAACCAATATCTTTTCAGTGCTTCTTTTTTTAGTGATTGCTTTAATTATTATCGCAGGTGTGGTAGCGATGCATGAGGGACAGAGAAGAATTCCCGTCCAGTATGCAAAAAGAGTTGTCGGGCGCAAGGTTTATGGCGGACAAAGCACCCATATTCCCCTTAAAGTGAATCAGGCAGGGGTGATTCCGGTTATTTTCGCCATGTCTATCTTGATGTTTCCTACGACTATTGCAGGATTTTTCCCCGATAATGGGATTGCAGTCTGGATTACGCGGGTTCTAAGTCCCAACCATGGATTTTACATGGTGATTTATACACTACTAATTATCTTTTTCACTTATTTTTATACTGCCGTTACCTTTAATCCCCGGGATGTGGCAGAAAACATGCAAAAATATGGGGGATTTATTCCGGGATTACGTCCGGGAAAACCGACATCTGATTATATTGATCGAGTTTTGACTCGTTTGACTTTAGCTGGAGCGTTGTTCCTTGCGTTTATCGCGCTGCTGCCTAACTTGGTGATGGCCTTAACCGGTTTGAATCTATATTTTGGTGGTACTTCATTACTGATCGTGGTGGGGGTAGCTTTGGAGACGATGAAGCAATTGGAGTCTCAGTTATTGACAAGACATTATCAAGGATTTATGAAGTAAAATAGTTGTAACCTGTGTGCATAGAGGGAGGAGAAAGAACTATGCAAATGATTCTATTGGGACCACCCGGAGCTGGGAAAGGAACTCAGGCTGAAACATTGGTCAAAAAACTTGGCATTCCCCACATTTCCACAGGAGATATGTTTCGTAAGGCGATAAAAGAGGGAACAGCTTTAGGGACAAAAGCCAAAGGGTATATGGATCAAGGCCTGCTGGTTCCTGATGAAGTGACAATAGGGATTGTTAAAGAAAGAATTGCTCAGGATGATTGTCGGAATGGTTTTTTGCTGGACGGTTTTCCGCGCACGGTATTTCAAGCAGAATCCTTAGATACCATCCTTAAAGACATGAAAATTCAATTGGATGGTGTCATTAATATTGAAGTACCAAAAGAAAAGCTGGTCAGCAGATTGACTGGGCGTCGAGTATGCAAAGGCTGCGGTGCCACCTATCATGTGATCTTCAATCCGCCGGCTGTGGAAGGAAAATGTGATAAATGCGGTGAAATGCTCATGCAGCGTGCTGATGACAGCGAGGAAACCGTTTTAAACAGATTGAATGTCTATGAACAGCAAACAGCTCCTCTGATTGAGTTTTATCGTGCCCAGGGTGTCCTGAAAAATATCGATGGGGACCAACCTATCGATCAGGTGATGATTGCCATTGGTAAAAGCCTGGGGAGTAATTGGGCGTGATCACTATCAAATCAGATCATCAAATAAAACTGATGAGAGAAGCGGGAAGAATCGTGGCAGAGACCCATCAGCTCTTAGCAGATATGATTGTCCCAGGGATTACGACCCAGGAATTGGACGAAGCAGCAGAGAAATATATCAGGAGCAGGGGTGCAATACCGACCTTCAAAGGCTATAACGGTTTTCCGTACTCCATATGTGCCTCTGTCAATGAACAGGTGGTTCATGGCTTCCCCGGTTTAAGGAAACTGGAAAATGGAGATATTATCAGTATTGATATTGGGGCGACCAAGGATGGGTATGTTGGCGATGCTGCGGTAACACATCCCGTAGGCACGGTAAGTCCGGATAAGCTTAAGTTACTGGAAGTAACAAAGGCCAGTTTGATGGAAGGTATCAAATACGCGGTTCCCGGCAACCGATTGAGTGATATTTCCCACGCGATTCAAACTTATGTAGAAAAACATGGGTTTTCTGTCGTTCGTGATTATGTAGGTCATGGTGTGGGAAAAGAGATGCACGAGGAACCCCAAATACCTAATTTCGGCAGACCAGGTCACGGTCCCAGATTGACGGCAGGAATGACGTTAGCGATCGAACCGATGGTCAACATGGGTACCTATAGGGTACGAACTTTAGTGGATAACTGGACGGTAGTCACCCTGGATGGTAAGTCTTCAGCCCACTTTGAACATTCCATAGCCATTACCAAGTCAGAACCGATACTTTTAACGGTTGTCTAAGGGTGGGGAAATATATATGGAAAATGAAATGATGGTGGGCCAAACCGTAAAATCTATTGCCGGACGGGACAAGAATGAATATTTTCTGGTGATAAAAATATTGCCTGAGGAAAAACTCGTTTTGCTGGTAGATGGGGAAAAGCGGAAGATTGAAAATCCCAAGAAAAAAAACCTGCGTCATATTCAGGTAACTCGTCATGTGGCAAAAGATTTGTCTGAGCAAATGATGACAGGTTCTGAGTCTGGCAATAGGGAAATTAAAAGATATCTAAAGGAACTCAATGTTGACTAAGAAATATAGGTTAGGTACAAGGAGGTTGGTCATCGGATGTCAAAACAGGATGCCATAGAAGTTGAGGGTACCGTGATTGAGCCCCTGCCAAATGCCATGTTTACGGTAGAATTGGAAAACGGGCATAGGATACTGGCTCATGTCTCGGGCAAGATCCGCATGAATTTCATCCGGATTCTTCCTGGAGACAAAGTGACTGTGGAGGTTAGCCCCTATGATTTGAGTCGGGGGCGGATCACATATCGTTACAAATAAGAATTAATCCGTGGTAAAAGGGGGGTCATCGATGAAAGTTCGCGCTTCGGTGAAAGCCATTTGTGAAAAGTGTAAGATTATTAAACGCAGAGGCATCGTGATGGTCATCTGCGAAAATGCAAAGCATAAGCAAAAGCAGGGCTAAATGTCCTGATAAGTTTGTATTACGATCATTAGATTTGATGGAGGTGTATAGGATACATGGCACGTATTGCTGGCGTAGATTTACCCAGAGATAAAAGAGCTGAAATTGCGCTGACCTATATATACGGTATTGGCAAACCCACGTCTCAAAGAGTTCTTTCCGAAGCTGGAGTTAATCCTGATACTCGGATCCGCGATCTCACGGAAGATGAAATCGCAAAGATCAGAGAGATTATCGATAAGACTTGTCAGGTGGAGGGGGACCTTCGCCGGGAAATCGCTTTAAATATTAAACGTTTAATCGAAATTGGATGTTATCGGGGAGTGCGTCACCGTCGAGGCTTGCCGGTACGGGGACAGAAAACAAAGACCAATGCGCGTACGAGAAAGGGTCCCAAGCGGACTGTCGGCGTGAGACGTAAGAAGTAAAGGAAAGGAGGCTTGCAAAATTGGCTAGAAGACAAACACGAAGAAAAAAAGAACGTAAGAATGTCGAGCTTGGGGTTGCCCACATCCAATCGACTTTTAATAATACTCTGGTATTAATTACCGATAAGGTGGGTAATGCTATTTCCTGGTCCAGTGCCGGTTCAATGGGTTTTAAGGGATCTCGGAAAAGCACACCCTATGCTGCTCAAATGGCAGCTGAAACCTGTGCCAAAGAAGCTATGGAACATGGTATGAGGCAAATCGAATGTTTGGTTAAAGGACCTGGTGCAGGCCGGGAAGCAGCCATTCGTTCCTTGCAAGCAGCTGGTTTGGAAGTTAGCATGATTAAAGATGTTACGCCTATTCCTCATAATGGCTGCCGGCCACCCAAAAGAAGAAGAGTATAGGAGGGATTGTTGTAGATGGCGAGATATACAGGTGCAGTCTGCAGATTGTGTCGGCGGGAAGGTGTCAAGCTGTATCTTAAAGGTGATCGATGCTATTCGGATAAGTGTGCCATTGTCAAAAGGGCATATGCTCCCGGACAGCATGGTCAGGCTCAAGCCCGCAGAAAAACATCTGAATATGGACTTCAGTTACGGGAAAAGCAAAAAGCCCGTAGAATCTATGGAATTTTAGAAACTCAATTCCGCAATTATTTCGATAAGGCGGAACGGCAAAAAGGTGTTACCGGTGAAAACTTGTTACGCTTATTAGAATTAAGATTGGACAATGTGGTTTATCGATTAGGATTTGCCAATTCACGGGTTGAAGGCAGACAGTTGGTGCGGCATGGACATTTTACCGTGAATGGCCGGAAGGTGAATATTCCCTCTTTCATGGTGCGTGTCGGTGATCAGGTTGAGATTAGCGAAAATAGCAAGAAATCTCCAAAGATAGCCGAAATAAGCGAACTAGCTGCAAATAAAACCGTTCCTGCATGGCTGGAAATGGATAAGGATGCTTTGATTGGTAAGATTGCAGCCTTGCCGGCTAGAGAAGATATTGATGTGCCGGTTCAAGAACATCTGATCGTCGAGTTGTATTCACGATAAGAATCAATTATTTTAAAAGGGATTATGGGATGAACATTTTAGATCAGGTGTCCAAGAAGGAGGGCGAATAAATGCTGGAAATTGAAAAGCCCAAAATTCAATGCATCGAAATGGTGAATGATAAGACGTATGGGAAATTTGTAGTAGAACCACTGGAGAGAGGTTATGGGATAACGCTGGGTAATTCCTTACGCCGTGTGCTTTTATCTTCTCTCCCCGGAGCTGCCGTTACTGCCGTTAAAATTGACGGCGTGCTCCATGAATTTTCAACAATTCCTGGTGTGGTAGAGGATACGACAGACATTATTCTTCAGCTCAAAGGTCTTTCCGTGAAAATGCATTCTGATGAACCGAAGCAAATCTATATTGAAGTTGACGGTCCTGCGGATGTTACCGGCGAAGACATTAAGGGAGATCCGGATGTGGAGATTCTTAATCCGGAACACCATATTGCCACCCTGGATGACTCGGGACATATCTTTATGGAAATTACTGTAGAAAAGGGCAGAGGCTATCAGTCGGCAGAGAAGAATAAGAAAGAGGAACATGTGATCGGGGTCATTCCGGTGGATTCTCTTTTTTCTCCTGTGACCAAAGTAAACTATCAGGTGGAAGACACTCGGGTGGGACAACAAACGGACTTTGATAAGCTGACCTTGGAGGTTTGGACGGACGGAACCATCGCCCCTGATGAGGCGATTAGTTCCAGTGCCAAGATCATCAATGAATACCTGAAGTTGTTTATCGGCTTAACTGAGACCATTGCCGACGAAGTCACCATGGTTGAAAAAGAAGAAGAGAAAAAGGATAAACTTTTGGAGTTGACTATTGAAGAACTGGATTTGTCGGTTCGTTCCTATAACTGTTTGAAGAGAGCCGGCATCAATACTGCTCAGGAATTAATTCAACGCACCGAAGAGGATATGATGAAAGTGCGTAACTTGGGCAGAAAGTCCCTGGAAGAAGTCGAAGAGAAGTTGACGGAACTGGGACTCAGTTTGAGGAAAAGCGACGAATAATCAATCTCTGGCAAAGGAGGCTTAGATATGGCATATCGTAAACTGGGGAAAACCAGCAGCCACCGACGGGCAATGTTTAGAAATCTTGCCACGTCCTTGTTGGATAAAGAACGCATAACAACCACAGAACCAAAAGCCAAGGAACTGAAGAGCATCGCAGATAAAATGATTACCTTAGGTAAAAAAGGAGATCTGGCTTCCAGACGTAGAGCGCTCGCCTATTTGATGGATGAAGATGTGGTCACTAAGTTATATGCTACCCTTGCTCCCCGCTATCAGGATCGGCAAGGCGGGTATACGAGAATTATTAAAATGGAAAAAAGACGCGGGGATGCAGCGCAAATGGTTCTGATCGAGTTAGTGTAATTCCGGAACCACAATGTATGGTGAAGTTAGAGTCAGGAGTTAGGGTTCCTGGCTTTACTTTTTCTTTTTTTAATTGTTTGAGAGGGTACATGCAAGGGAGGGGACTGCTTGATTTCCATTAAAGATTTATCTTATGCATATAAAACGGCCCAGGGAAATAGCAAGGCCCTGGACAAGATTAATCTGGAGATCCATAAAGGAGAATGGTTAGCGATCATTGGCCCTAATGGATCAGGAAAATCCACCCTGGCACGTCATTTAAATGCCCTTCTTTTACCTGATGAAGGCAGCATAGCAGTAGAAGGTATGGATACCAGGATATCTGAAATGATCTGGAAAATCAGACAAAAGGTAGCCTTTGTTTTTCAAAATCCTGACAATCAGCTGATTGCCACTACTGTGGAAGAAGATGTTGCTTTTGGCCCGGAAAATCTCGGTTTTCCTCCTGATAAAATTGAGGAAAGGGTTTCCTTTGCTCTTCAGGCGGTAGGGATGGAAGAACATCGGGCAGCGGCGCCCCATCTTTTATCAGGGGGTCAAAAACAAAGAGTTGCCATTGCCGGGGCGCTTGCGATGAATCCGGGTTATCTGGTCATGGATGAAGCCACATCCATGTTGGATCCCCGGGGCCGTAAAGAAGTCATAGAGACGCTACGGAAGCTAAATCAGGATATAGGACTGACCATCATCTATATTACTCATTTTATGGAAGAAGTGGTCTATGCCCATCGGACTGTAGTGATTGAAAAAGGACAAATCACCCATATGGGAACACCGCAGGAAATATTTTCCCTAGGGGATCTTTTATCCGAGAGTGGGTTAGATGTGCCGGAAATTATGATTTTGGCAGCTAAACTGAAGCAAAGGGGTTGGCTCTCATCCGGGGAGATTCTGACCTTAGATGAAATGGTGGCAGAGCTATGTCAATTGAAATAAAAAATCTATCTTATATTTATTTGCCCGGGACGCCCTATGAAAAAAAAGCCCTGAATCAGATCAACCTGAGTATTAAAGCAGGGGAGTTTATTGGTCTGATCGGTCATACCGGATCCGGCAAGTCTACCTTAGCGCAACATTTTAATGGTTTACTGAAGCCTTCTTCCGGCTCGATTGAAGTTGAGCGTCGCAATCTTTGGGCCGGTAAAAAGCCGCCCAAAGATATTTGCGGGAAAGTAGGTTTGGTTTTTCAATATCCGGAGTATCAGTTGTTTGCGGAAACGGTTTATGAGGATGTAGCTTTTGGACCCTTAAATTTGGGCTTCCCTCAAAGAGATATCGCTGAGATTGTGCAGCATGCTTTGGAAAGTGTTGGGCTGGACTATCTTCTCTTTAAAGATAAATCTCCTTTTTCTTTAAGCGGAGGGGAGAAAAGAAGAGTCGCCATTGCCGGTGTTATGGCGATGAATCCGGATATCCTGGTTTTGGATGAGCCGACTGCGGGTCTTGACCCGGTTGGCCGCAAAGAAATCATCCGGCTCATACATCATTTTTTCCAACAAAAAGGCAAAACGGTGATCTGGATCTCCCATAACATGGATGAAATTGCCAGATTGGTGAATCGTTTGATTGTGATGGTTCAAGGAAAGATCTTGATGGATGGGTCACCCCAAGAGGTGTTTTCCCGGGAGAAGGAATTAATGGAGGTTGGATTAGCGATTCCTGCGGCATCATCATTAGTACGCAGATTGAAGGAACAGGGTAAACCGATACCGGGAAAGGCTATTACAGTGGATCAAGCTTTTCAGGAAATTGCGATGTGGCTGGAGGGTGGAGTCAAATGATGAAAAATTTCACCATTGGACAATATTATCCCGCAAAGTCGCTCATTCATGGTTTAGATCCCCGTACCAAAATTATTGGCGTTTTTTTATTTATCATCGCCTTGTTTTTTGCGGATGATTATTATAGTTATATCGTTGCCCTGGCGTTCTCATTATTTCTGATCCTGGTCTCCAGAGTTCCCATCAAGACCTTACTTAGAGGAATTAGACCGATTATTATCTTTGTGATTTTAACCGCAATGATTCACGTTTTTTTAACTCCGGGAACGGAGCTTTGGCGCTGGAAGTTTTTAAAGGTGACAGAGGAAGGCTTAAACCAGGCACTCTTTATGGCTTGTCGTTTAATCTTGCTGGTGGGCGTTTCATCTCTTCTGACCTTAACCACCACCCCAATTTCCCTTACGGATGGGATGGAGAAACTACTCGGTCCTTTCAAAAAAATCGGACTGCCGGCCCACGAATTGGCGATGATGATGTCCATTGCCTTAAGATTCATCCCGACATTGTTGGAGGAAACGGATAAGATCATGAAAGCGCAGGTATCCCGAGGAGCGCAGTTCGCTTCCGGAAATTTGATGCAAAGAAGCAAGGCTTTAATTCCTTTGATGGTTCCTTTGTTTATCAGTGCTTTTAAAAGAGCGGAAGAGTTGGCTTTGGCCATGGAGGCCAGAGGCTATCATGGGGGAGAAGGTCGTACGAAAATGCGGGTTTTAAGAATGAAGCACACAGATGGGATTGCGCTCAGTCTGATGCTGATCTATTTTCTCTATATGATATTTTATTGGTGGAGAGGATAATGCGAAATATCAAACTATTGATTGAATATGACGGAACCAATTATATCGGATGGCAAAGTCAACCTAGTTATCAGGGCAAAAATATTCAAGGAATCATTGAAGCGGGGATCCGGAAAATGGTGCATCACGAAGTGCGTTTGAATGCGGCGGGTCGTACGGATGCCGGAGTTCATGCCCGGGGTCAGGTAGCTAATTTTTTTACAGAAAGCTTAATTCCTGCAGAGCGTTTTCCTTGGGCTTTAAAAGGGATTTTGCCCTATGACATCGTGGTCAAAGCAGCCTGTGATGTCCCGGAAGATTTTCATGCCCGATATCATGCCACAGAAAAAACTTACCGTTATGTGATACGCCGGGCAGCTTTACCTGATGCTTTTGACTGGAAATATGGTTACCATTTTCCCTATCCGCTGAATATTTCGGAAATGGAGCAAGCTGCCCGTTTTTTTCTGGGAACCCATGATTATCGTTCTTTTTGTGCCAAAGGAAGCCCGGTGAAAAAATTTGTCCGCACGGTAACAAGAGCGGAACTGATTCATGATGGAGATTATCTCTATTTTGATGTCACGGCAAAGGGATTTTTGTACCACATGGTACGGATCATGGTAGGAACCTTAGTTGAGATCGGACGGGGAAGATGGCAGGCGGAGGATATTAAAAGAATTTTGGCAAAGAAAGAACGGAAATATGCCGGACCGACAGCCCTGGCCCATGGCTTGTATCTTCAGGAAGTAAAATATTAATCAAGATTGCAGTCTGAACTCTTGACAGGACTGGTTTATTTTATTAAAATGTTATTGTTTCTATTTATGCCTGTGATCTCCAGCCCCGTTGGTTATGGGTCAGACAATAGATGATCTGTATGAATCAGAATTTAAAGAATCCAGTATTAAAGGTAATCGGAAGGAATAAGGAGGGAAAAAGCGTGCAAACATACATGGCAACTCCCAAGGATATTGAGCGTAAGTGGTATATTCTTGATGCGGCTAATAAACCTCTTGGGAGAGTGGCAACGGAAGCCGCTCGCTTATTAAGAGGAAAGCATAAACCAATTTTTACACCCCATATGGATACAGGAGATCACGTCATTGTGATCAATGCTGAAAAGGTGGTCTTGACCGGTAATAAACTGACTCAAAAACGTTTATATCGTCATTCCGGTTTTCCCGGTGGCTTGAAATCTATTGATTATGCAACACTGTTAGCAACAAAACCCGAAAGAGCCATCGAAAAAGCTGTGAAAGGAATGATTCCTCATAATCGCCTGGGCAGTCAGGTGATGAAGAAGATTCGTATTTATCGCGGTGCGGAACATCCCCATACGGCTCAAATGCCGGAAGTTTGGAACTTTGAGGTTTAATAGAAAGATTTAGAAAGGAGGATGCGATAAGTGGCAGAGGCAAAATATTATGGTACAGGGCGGAGAAAAAACGCCATTGCGAAGGTTTGGATTGTACCTGGTGAAGGTCAAGTAGTTGTAAACGAGCGTCAGCTCGATCAATATTTTGGCAAAAAGACTTTGGAAATGATTGTGAAGCAGCCGTTAGAGCTGACCGGCACAATTTCCCGCTTTAATGTAATTGCAAGGGTGCGTGGGGGAGGAACCACCGGACAAGCTGGTGCTGTTAAACATGGGATCGCCCGTGCACTGGTGCAGGCGGATGCCGGACTAAGACCGAAGTTAAAGGCAGCCGGTTTTATGACCCGTGATCCCCGGATGAAAGAAAGAAGAAAATATGGTTTGAAGAAAGCCCGTAAAGCAAGCCAATTTTCCAAACGTTAATATTTTTTGTAGTTCAAAGACCATGGAGAAGTCCATGGTCTTTTTGCGTGCCTTTACAGCGGTTGGTTGCCTGCCTGGACAGGCTGTTTTTTGCCTCTGGCCCATGAAGCAAAGATTCCTACGAAGCAGATCAGGGCAAAGACGGCAAAAGAAGTCTTGGTAGATGTCAGCAGGCTGCCATATAAGCTGGGTGAGAGCTGGGCATCGCCTAAATAGACGGACATGATTAAGGTAACTATCGCCATACTTACCGCTTGGCCTGTCATTCTCATGGTGGCCAAGGTAGAAGAGGCAATACCGGAATAACGTATTTCCACGGAACTCATCACGGCGTGGGTATTGGGTGAAGAAAACAAGGCGAAGCCGATACCCAAGAAAATCAAATCTAGAATCAGCAGCCAAACAGGTGTAGATGGAGTAAGAAAACTTAAAGGAATTAAACCAACGGTGGTAATTACCATGCCCAGAGTTGCCAGTACCCGGGGTTCAATTCGGTCGGACAAGGAGCCGCTAAATGGAGAAAGTAATGCCATGATCACCGGTTGAGAGAGCAGAATCAGGCCGGATACCTGAGAATCATAGCCCTGAATTTCCTGAAGATAAAGAGAGAGCAGAAAGCCTAAGGCAAAGGTGGCACTATAACTGATAAAAGCCGCTAAGTTGGAAAAGGCAAAGGTGATATTCTTAAATAAGGACAGGTATAGAATCGGATGCTGAATTCTGACTTCATAAAAGCCAAAGACCAGGAGAATAATAAAACCGGCCAGAAATACAAATTTTGCTGCCGGGCTGGTAGTCATGGCAGAGATGCCATACATGAAAGCAGTAATCCCAAGAACATAAAGGAATGAACCCACACGGTCAAATTTTTCCCCTGCTGCACCGTGCCATTCCCCTTTCAGCCCGAAGGCAGTAAAAAGCACAACGATCAAAGCTAAGATAGAGGTAAATATGAAAATAGACTGCCAACCAAATTGATGATTTAAGAAGCCGCCGATAGCCGGACCAAAAGAAAGACCTGTATATACCGCGGCCACACTGATGCCGAATACTCTGCCGCGTTCTTGAGGTGAAAAAACAGAAGTCAGAATTGCCATGTTGGTGGAAAAGATCATTCCCGCCCCAATCCCCTGGATGATGCGAAATAGTATCAGGCTCGCCATGGACCAGGCGAAACCGCACATAAGGGAGGAAAGGAAAAATACGTTTACTCCCAGCAAGAAAATTTTCCTGCGCCCTACAATATCCCCTAAACGGCCAAATGGCACCAAAAAAGCGGCGCAAGCCAGAAGATAGCTGGTCGCTACCCAGCTTAAAGAGGTGGTACTGCTTTGGAATTCATTTCCAATAGCAGGAATAGCCAGATTAATGGCGCTGCCGGTAATTGCTGTCAAAAAAGAAGCTAATGTTACCGCTAACAAGGTATATTTTTTAATGGATTGATCCTCCACGATTTTCTCACTCCTTAGGTTAAATGTTTTTTTTGAAACTGATATTATCATAATATATTTTTTGCAGAAAATCCATCTAAGATTGATCTGATAACTAACCGGCACCAAGATCTCCCGCTTCTTAGACGGTGGGATAACTTTTTCTTTGCATCAGAAGGCATAAAAGCTTCATCAAATGCTAAGAATGCTGTTTATAATTACGCCTTATTAAGATAGAATAGAGATGAAACCATCATAGGATAAAGATGAGCGGGAATATCCGATGCTGTTTATGAAAAAAGAATTGATGTATGTTTTTAAGGAGGAAATATTTTGAAGGAATTTACCCATATCAATGAACAGGGCCGGGCCAAGATGGTGGATGTCAGCCAAAAGGATGATACGATCCGAATCGCCGTTGCTCGGGGAGAAGTGCGGATGCATAGAAAAACCCTTTCTTTAATTAAAACGGGGGGGATTGCGAAAGGAGATGTTTTAGCTGTCGCCCAGATTGCCGGGATTATGGGGGCAAAAAAGTCACCGGATTTGATTCCTATGTGTCATCCTTTGTTACTAACGGGGATTGACATGTCTTTTTTTATCAATGAAGAGGAAAGTAAGGTGGAAATCCAAGCCTCGGTTAAGCTTACCGGGAAAACAGGGGTAGAAATGGAAGCTTTAACGGCAGTATCCATTGGTGCCCTTACAATTTACGATATGTGTAAAGCGGTGGATAAAGGAATGGAAATCCAAAATATTAGATTGGTCAGTAAATCCGGCGGTAAAAGCGGAGATTTTCTGCGGAAGGGGGAAAAACTATGGGAAGTGTAATTACAGTAGGTATTATCACAGCCAGTGACAAAGGATCCAAGGGGGAAAGAGAAGATTTAAGCGCTCCGGTGATCAGAGAATTGGTACAATCTATCCAAGGGCAGGTAATAGCTTACGATATGGTGGCAGATGAGCAAAGATTGTTAGAGGATAAAATGAAGGAATATGCCGACGAAAAAAAATTGGATCTGGTTTTTACGACGGGAGGGACCGGTTTTGCGTCACGGGATGTGACACCGGAAGCTACACGGGCGGTAGTGGAGCGGTTGGTACCCGGCATAGCAGAGGCGATGCGTTGGGAGAGCTTAAAAATCACGCCCAAGGCCATGCTTTCCAGGGCGGTAGCAGGAATCAGAGGAGGCACCCTGATTATCAACCTGCCGGGAAGTCCTAAAGCGGTAAGGGAATGCTTGGAAACCATTTTACCGGCGTTGTCCCATGGCATAGAAATTCTAAAAGGGGAAGCAGGAGAATGCGCCCGTAGTTGATCTGAACGAGGTCATTTCCTAAGATTGATGTCTATCTCCCCCTCGGACTGCATAAATATTTAAAGAAGGTTCGGGGGGTGTGATCATGCAATTTGTTTTCTTTCGTACTTTTAAGCTGCCAAAGTATATTATTCCTTCGATGGTGCTCATTATTGCCTTGGGTATGATCATTTCTTTTTCCGCATTTTATCAGTACATGAACAGAGAAAGAGCGGTTATTTCCTTGTCTTTGGTGCATCAGGTCGTTGTGGTGGATGCCGGTCATGGGGGCATTGATCCCGGGGCCGTTGGTCCTGCAGGTACCTTGGAAAAGGATATTAATTTAGCAGTTGCCAAGAGATTATGTGATAATTTGAGTCAGGCCGGTGCCATTGTAATTATGACCAGGGAAGATGATCAAAGCTATAGTAATATAAAAAAGACGGATTTAGATGCCCGTATTGCTTTAGCCGAAAAACACCAGGCTCAGGTCTTTATCAGCATCCAGGGCAATGCGCTGAAGTCTTCCCGCTGGTCAGGGGCTCAAACCTTTTATCATCCCGGTTCCAAAGAAGGGGAAAGACTGGCGGTTTGTATTCAGGATGAAATGGGGCGGATTCTAAAGAATACCAAGAGAAAAGCCCTCCCCCATACCGAGGCATATATTTTACGCCAGTTATCCATGCCTACAGTGGTTGTAGAGGTAGGTTTTATTTCCAATCCTGAAGAAGAAAAAATGCTTAATGATCCTCAATATCAAGGAAAACTGGCCTGGGCTATTTACTCCGGTCTGGCCAAGTATTTTACGGAAGAATAAACCTACCTGCTTGATTGATGGATACCCAAAGGGCAGCTCAAGGATGAGAAGTGCTTTTGGGTTATTTTTGTTTTCAAATGGGGAAAATTAGGTTATGATTAGGTTATGATTAGATTAATATAAAAATGGCAGGAAAGGATCTATTGAGCCAAAAATACTGTGGGGAGGCGATTTGATGAGTTTGATCAAAGGTATTATTTCCCCGCACCCTCCGATTATTGTTCCTGAGGTGGGTGGGGAGGAAAGAAAAAAGGCCCGGCAAACAATTGATGGGATGGAGAAAATGGCTTTAGCGGTCAAAGAGGCCGGACCGGAGCTAATTATTTTTGTCACACCTCATGGCACGGTTTTTCGGGATGCCTTTTCGATATCCTTGCAGAACCCTTTGCAAGGGGATTTTCAGTCCTTTGGGGCAGGACAAGTTCGTTTTCATGAAGTGAATGACCGCCCTATGGGAGAGGAAATTATCCGTTTGGCTGCCGGACAGGGCATGCCGGTGGTTGGTCTTGATGCTGACACAGCCCAAAAATACGGTATCTCTTTAAAGCTGGATCACGGCATCACCGTTCCTTTATATTTCCTGAAAAAAAACGGCATTGAATGCCCGATTTTACCTATCTCCATCGGATTTTTATCCTTTCAAGAGCATTATCAATTCGGCATGATCATCCGTCAGGCGATCAAAAACCTGGCACGACGTACGGTGTTTGTAGCCAGCGGTGATCTTTCCCATCGATTAACCCAGGATGCCCCAGCCGGATATCATCCCCAAGGTGAAAAATACGATCGTCTATTAATTAACCTTCTAAAAAAGAAAGACGTAACAGGGATTTTGGATCTTGACCCGGGATTTGTGGAGCAAGCGGGAGAATGTGGACTGCGTTCTTTCATTATGCTATTGGGTGCTTTGGACGGCTTGGATTTTGATTTTTATGATTTTTCTTATCAAGGTCCTTACGGTGTGGGCTATCTGGTAGGAGAAATTATTCCCGCTTCACCTCACGAAGAGCGGAAAGCAAAAGAAAGTCCGCCTGTGGCATTGGCTCGATTAGCTTTAGAGACTTATATCAATGAAGGAAAGGGGATAGATCCTCCGCCAAATCTGCCCGAAATTTTGTTAAAGAAGGCCGGGGTTTTTGTTACCTTGAAAATTAGGGGACAGCTGCGGGGTTGTATTGGAACCATCGAACCCACTCAGGAAAACATGGCTGGGGAAATTATTCAAAATGCCCTTCATGCGGGAACGCAGGATCCCAGATTTCCTCCCGTGACTAAAGGGGAGTTGAAAGATTTGACCTATTCGGTAGACATGCTTTATCCGCCGGAGCCAATTACTGGCCTTGAGGAACTGGATCCGCAAAAATACGGTGTTATCGTGCGGCATGGCTATCGGTCCGGTCTTCTATTACCTCATTTAGAGGGTATCGATACGGCTGAAGAGCAAGTGGACATCGCCCGTCAAAAAGCAGGGATTAAGAAAGGTGAAGCCATGCAGTTGGAAAGATTTGAAGTGGTGCGTTATTTTTAATGAAGAAACTCAGGACTAGAAGATCATGCTTAACCATGTAGAAGAAAGGAAGAGTTGGCATGAAAGAAGCGCTGTATTATCGGATCCAGGAAAAAAATCAGATCCTTTGTGAGTTATGTCCCCGCAGCTGTATTATAAAACCGGGGGCACGAGGGTTTTGCCGTGTCAGGGAAAACAGGGATGGAGTGCTCTTCAGCCTGAATTATGGCCAGGTAACTGCATTGGCTTTGGATCCCATTGAAAAGAAACCTCTTTATCACTTCTTACCCGGAAGTAAAATTCTTTCCGTGGGTACCTTTGGATGCAATTTTCATTGTGGTTTCTGTCAGAATTGGCAGATTGCCCATCAAAGCACGGCAGGTGAGTATGTAACACCGGAAAAACTGGCATCCTTGGCGGTGGAAATGGTGCCAAAAGGATCGATTGGTATCGCCTATACCTATTCGGAACCCCTGATGTGGTATGAGTATGTTCTGGCGGCTGCTCAAAAGGTACAGGAGGCGGGCTTAAAAAATGTTTTGGTGACTAACGGTTATATTCAGGAGGAGCCCTTCCGGAGCTTGTTGCCATATATCGATGCCCTCAACATTGATGTGAAGGGCTTTACGGAGGAGTTTTATCAAAAGGTTGTAAAAGGAAAACTAGCCCCGGTGCTGAAAAGTGCGGAGACGGCTTACCGGGAAGGAAAACACCTGGAGCTTACCACCTTGCTTATTCCCGGGTTGAACGACAGCGAAAAAGAAATCGAAGCTTTGGTCAATTGGATATCCGCTAATTTGGGGACAGAGGTGCCTGTGCATTTTTCCCGTTATTTTCCTCAGTATCAGATGGACATCCCTCCTACGCCG
Organism: Dehalobacterium formicoaceticum; assembly: GCF_002224645.1. Lineage (NCBI taxonomy): Bacteria > Bacillati > Bacillota > Clostridia > Eubacteriales > Peptococcaceae > Dehalobacterium > Dehalobacterium formicoaceticum. The sequence continues at coordinate 1,195,567 of NZ_CP022121.1, forward strand.
ATTGAGACCATGTATCGGGCCAGGGAAATCGCCGGGAAAAAGTTAAAACATGTTTACTTGGGAAATGTATAAGTGATAGAATGAGGATGATTCAGAAACAGTAAAGTTAAATAGGGGAAAAATAATTTTTTAAGAGGAGGATGAGATCATTGGCTAAGGATGAATCCTTTGATATTGTTTCCACGGTAGATATGCAGGAAGTGGATAATGCTGTCAATCAAACCAAAAAGGAAATCAGTCAAAGATATGATTTTAAAAACAGTAAAGCTCAAATCACATTGGAGGAAGAAGGCATTAAAATCATTGCCGAGGATGATTTTAAGCTGCGCAGTATGATTGATGTTTTGCAAACGAAAATGATTAATCGTAAGGTGCCGGTAAAAAACCTTGATTTGGGGAAGGTTGAAGATGCCTCTGGCGGGATGATGCGTCAGACCATTAAGATCCAACAAGGGATCGAGATGGAAAAGGCACGCCAGGTGGTTAAGGATATCAAAAACATGAAAATTAAGGTCCAAGCCCAGATCATGGGGGATCAAGTACGGGTTTCCGGAAAAAATCGTGATGATCTCCAGAAGGTAATCCAGTTTTTAAAACAACAGGATTACCAGATTGAACTGCAGTTTATTAATTACCGATAAAGGAAAAAGCTTGAAGAGCTTTTTCCTGGTTTTTTCTTTTAGAGTGTAAGGCTAAAGGCAGTTTCCGAACTTCTGGTTAATGTTTTTTGACTGATTCTTTTCCCGTAATCCCGAGGGTATTTTCTTTTATTAATCGGCAGAGAAAGGGAATCATTTTCTCCGGTGCCTAAACGATAAGGGGAATCACAAATGAGATCAAACATCTTTTTCCTCCTGTTTGGTATCATCATATTAAAACTATTTTCCCCAATATTAAATTAAATAAGCAATTTCTTTCATCACCCCAAAATCAAGGATTGATAAATTATACATGATAATGTATAATTATAATATAGAAAATTACAGCATAAATTGTTATTGTTAGGGGGCCAGTCAATGATTAAAGTCAGTGTCATTGGAGCAACCGGATATGCAGGAGTGGAGTTAATCAGATTATTGGTTTTACATCCTGATGTGAAATTGAGCTGCCTGACTTCAAAAACATATGCCGGGCAAAAGATCCAGGAAGTGTATCCTCATTTAAACGGGTTGCTGGATCATGAATTACAGGAACAAAATGATGAAGAGATCGGCGCTGTTTCCGATGTGGTTTTTTTAGCACTGCCCCATGGACATGCCGTTTCTACTGCCCAAAAGATCTGCCAAGCAGGGAAAAAAGTGATTGATTTGGGGGCGGATCTCCGTTTTAGGGATACGGATATTTATGAAGAATGGTATCATGTCAAACATGAAAATCCTGCTCTTTCACAAGAAGCTGTTTATGGTTTGCCGGAAATCAATCGGGGAAAAATTAAAGAAGCACAAGCCGTAGGCAATCCGGGCTGTTATCCCACCAGTGCCATTCTGGCAATGTATCCTTTGATCAAGGAAGGATTGATCGATTTAAACACCATCATTGTGGATTCAAAATCCGGGATCTCAGGTGCCGGCAGAAATGCTGTGATCACCAGTCTCTATGGAGAAAGCGCGGAGAATTTAAAGGCATATAATGTAGGAAAACACCGCCATACCCCGGAAATTGAACAGGCTTTGGGAGAAGCGGCGGGAAAAGAGGTACTCATTTCCTTTACACCTCATTTAATCCCCATGACCAGGGGGATTTTAACCACTGCCTATGCCACTCTAAACCAGGAAGGCGCTGTCAGGAACCTCCATGATCTCTATCAAAGCTATTATCAAGATGAATATTTTGTGCGATTACATCAACCGGGCATTTGGCCTCAAACTAAATGGGTAACAGGAACAAATTTCTGTGATTTGGGCTTGATGGCAGATCCCCGCACCAACCGGGTGATTGTAACTGCTGTGATCGATAATTTAGTGAAAGGTGCGGCAGGTCAGGCGGTACAAAACATGAATATTTTATTCAATTTGCCGGAAAAGGCAGGTTTGGAACAGGTGCCTCTTTATCCCTAATCATCAGGATCAATTGAAATTCACTTCATGATAGAAGGAGGTCGAAAAATGGCAATCACGGTAATTTCCGGCGGTGTTACAGCGGCACAAGGATTTCAAAGTGCCGGGATCCATGCTGGAATCAAAAAAGTTCCAAGAAAAAACCGGATGTAGCTGTGATCTTTTCTGAGGTTCCGGCTGCTGCAGCGGGGGTTTATACTCAGAATCGCGTAAAGGCGGCCCCGGTGGTCCTCACGCAAAAAACAGCGGCTATGGGCCAAGGACAGGCGATTGTGGTCAACAGTGGTAATGCCAATGCCTGTACCGGTGAGGAAGGGGCCCAAAGCGCCCGTTTAATGGCAGCTTGGACTGCCCAAGGGTTAGGCATTGAGGAAGGGTTGGTGATGGTTGCTTCTACAGGTGTGATCGGTCAGCAATTACCCCGGGATATTATTCAAAGCGGGATCAAAAATGCGGTTGATCATCTCTCACCGGAGGGCGGTCATGAGGCCGCACTGGCGATTATGACTACAGATCTTTTCAGTAAAGAGATTGCTGTTCAATTTTCTCTGGGGGATAAAACAGTAACCTTAGGGGGAATGAGTAAAGGATCCGGGATGATTCATCCTAATATGGCAACGATGCTGGGTTTTATCACTACAGATGCTTCCATTGAACCGGAGATTCTGCAAAAATCATTGAAAAAGGCTGTGGACAAATCCTTTAATATGATTTCCGTAGACGGAGATACCAGTACCAATGATATGACTCTTATCCTGGCTAACGGCCTGGCCGAAAATAAAACCATTGAAAGTGACGGAGCCTTATTGGAACAGTTTCAGGAAGCCCTGGACTATGTTTGCATTGCGTTAGCCAAGATGATAGCTCAGGATGGGGAAGGAGCTTCCAAGCTCTTAGAGGTTCAGGTGCAAAATGCCTTAAGTGAGGCAGATGCGAGACTTGCAGCCAAAGCTGTCATTTCCTCCAGTTTGGTAAAATCTGCTTTCTTTGGCGAGGATGCTAACTGGGGTAGAATTTTATGTGCAGTAGGGTACTCGGAAGCGAATATGGATCCGGATCGGGTCGAGATATTTTTGGAGAGTGCTGCCGGCAGGATCCAGGTGGCGGATCAAGGCACCGGGTTGCTCTTTAATGAGGAAGATGCGAAAAAAATTCTTCAGGAAAAGGAAATCCAGGTCATCATTGATCTTCATCAAGGGTCCCAGGGGGCAGTTGCCTGGGGGTGTGATTTGACCTACGATTATGTTAAAATTAACGCTGACTATAGAACATAAAAGAAAGGTTTTAGGTGAGGATGCAGGATTCTAAGTATACTCCTTTGGAGCGAGCTCAAGTTTTAATAGAAGCTTTACCCTATATCCGGAGGTTTCACGGCAAAACGGTGGTGATCAAATATGGCGGCAGCGCTATGCTCAGTGACGAATTAAAAAAAGCAGTGATGAACGATGTGATCCTTATGAAATTAGTAGGCATGAACCCTATTCTGGTCCATGGGGGCGGTCCTGAAATTAATCACTTTCTAAAAAGACTGGATATCAAGTCGGAATTTGTCAATGGGCTGAGGGTCACGGATGAACCCACGATGGAAGTGGTAGAAATGGTTTTGGTGGGCAAGGTAAACAAAGAAATCGTCGCTCAAATCAACCGGCTGGGCGGTCATGCCGTAGGTTTATGCGGTAAAGATGGTCAAATGATTTTGGCCCGTAAGCAGTATGAATGGACAAAAGACGCTGACGGCCGGGAAACTATGGTGGATATTGGTTCCGTTGGTGAAGTGGAAAAGATCAACACGGGTATTATTGAAAGCATCATGGAGACCAATGGTTACATTCCGGTGATCGCACCCATTGGGGCAGGGGTGAATGGTGAAAGTTATAATATTAATGCCGACCTGGTAGCAGGAGAAATTGCCGGAGCTCTAGGGGCGGAGAAGTTGATTCTCTTAACAGATGTAGAAGGGATTTTCTATGATCTTCAAGATAAATCTTCCATCCTCTCTGTCATCAAAACCAGTGAAATTGATCAGCTGATGCAGGATGGAATTATTGCCGGGGGGATGATTCCCAAAGTGAAGTGCTGTATAAGGGCATTGGAGGCGGGAGTACAGGGAACCCATATTATTGACGGACGGTTACCCCACAGTATTTTATTGGAGTTATTCACCGATAAGGGAATTGGCACGATGGTGGAGAAAGATTAAGATTAAGGTAAGGTAATTAAAGTAAAGCATCAGGGTGTATTGTCAAGGAGGCGTTTTTTTTGAATAATCAAGAGTGGACACAGGAAGGCCAAAAATATGTGATGAATACATACGGACGATTGCCTTTGGCCATTGTGCGGGGAAAAGGGGCTGTCGTCTGGGATGCAGATGGCAAGGAATATTTGGATTTTGTTGCCGGTATTGCCGTTAATAATCTGGGCCATTGTCACCCTAAGGTGGTTCAGGCAGTGAAGGATCAAGCGGAAACCTTGCTCCATTGTTCTAATCTATACTGGATAGAACCTCAGATTAAGTTAGCAAAAATGTTGGTCAACAATTCTTGTTTTGATAAGGTTTTCTTTTGCAACAGCGGAGGGGAAGCCAATGAGGGAGCTATTAAACTAGCTCGCAAATATGCGAAAAAACATATGGGCACAGATAAATACGAAATCATTACCATGAAGCAATCCTTTCATGGCCGGACCTTAGCCACCCTTACAGCTACGGGACAGGAAAAATATCATCAAGGATATGAGCCTTTGCCGGCAGGTTTCTCATATTCCCCTTTCAATGATTTGGAAGCCTTGAAAAAAAATATTGGACCCCATACATGTGCTGTGCTTCTGGAGCCGGTGCAGGGCGAGGGGGGAGTCGTACCCGGGCAGGATGACTTTATTAAAGGAGTCCGGAAGCTCTGTGATGAAAACAAGCTTCTTTTTATCGTTGATGAGGTTCAGTGCGGCTTGGGGCGTTCGGGAAAACTTTTTGCTTATGAGCATTATGATATTGAACCGGATATCATGACCTTGGCCAAGGCTTTAGGGGGAGGAGCTCCCATTGGTGCACTCCTGGCCAAAGAAGAGGTGGCCGGGGCTTTTCAACCGGGAGATCACGCGGCAACTTTTGGCGGCAATCCTTTGGTCACAGCGGCCGGAGTGGCGACCTTGACGGTCATGCTGGAAGAGGATCTGGCGCAAAATGCTCATATGGCAGGAGAATATTTTATTTGTAAATTGGAAGCATTAAAAAAGAAGTATCCTTTTATAAAGGAAATTCGGGGCAAAGGCTTAATGATTGGTGTGGAATGTGAAAAAGAGGTAGCCGGAATTATCAATGATTGCTTAGCAAAGGGATTATTGATCCTAAGTGCCGGACCGAAGGTACTGAGATTTCTGCCCCCCCTGAACATTACCTTTAGTCAGATTGATCAAGCCATGGAGATCCTGGAATCGGCTTTAGCCAATTGAAACATTTAAAAGAGCAGGATTTCATCAAGAAGGAGGAACTAGATATGTCAAAAAAAGTAGTACTTGCCTATTCAGGAGGTTTGGATACCTCCATTATCATTCCCTGGCTCAAGGAAACTTACGGATATGAAGTCATTGCCATGGCGGCTGATGTGGGGCAGGGTGAAGAGTTGGAGCCCCTTCAGGAAAAAGCGATTAAAACCGGGGCCAGTAAAATCTATATCGAAGACATGAAGGAAGAATTCATTACTGATTTTATTTATCCCACCCTCAAAGCGGGTGCTGTCTATGAAAGAAAATATCTTTTAGGTACATCCTTTGCCCGTCCTTTAATTGCCAAGCGTTTAGTTGAAATTGCCCGGGCAGAAAGGGCAGAGGCCATTGCCCATGGGGCTACAGGAAAAGGAAATGATCAGGTGCGTTTTGAATTAACGGTGAAGGCTTTGGCTCCGGATTTAAAAATCATTGCTCCCTGGCGAGAATGGAATATTCGTTCCCGAGAAGATGCCATTGATTACGCGGAAGCCCGGGGCATATCCGTACCTGTAACTAAAAAAAGACCGTACAGTATGGATCGCAATCTCTGGCATCTCAGTCATGAAGGGGCCGACCTGGAGGATCCTTGGAATGAACCTTTACAAGACCTTTATATGATTATCACTCCTCCAGAAAAAGCACCGGATCAAGCTACTTACGTGGAAATTGAATTTGAAAATGGCATTCCCATAGCTGTGGATGGAAAAGCCCAAAAACCTTTGGAATTAATGAACTATCTCAATCAGGTGGCTGCCGTTAATGGCGTGGGGATAACAGATATGGTCGAAAACCGTTTGGTTGGCATGAAATCCAGAGGCGTCTATGAAACACCCGGCGGTACAGTTCTTTATGCCGCCCATCAGGAATTGGAATATCTGTGCCTGGATCGGCAAACGATGCATTTTAAAGAAATCTTAAGCGGTAAATATGCGGAATTAGTTTATGATGGTGTGTGGTATTCTCCTTTAAGGGAAGCCATGGATGCTTTTGTGGACAAAACCCAGGAAGTTGTCACCGGTGTGGTGCGGATGAAACTATATAAAGGAAATTGTACCCCTGCCGGCGCCAAGAGCCCCTATTCCTTGTATAATGAGGAATTTGTTACTTTTGGTGAGGATGAAGTCTATAATCAAAAAGATGCCGAGGGCTTTATCAATCTCTTTGGCTTACCATTAAAGGTGCGGGCATTGATGAAACAAGGAAAAAAATAAAAAGTATAATGTATTTTTTGGGGAGCATACTAACCAGGTAAAAAAAATTTTTTCAATTAAAGGAATTTAAGATTCAATGGCGAATGTTCTATATGGTGGAATTTGAAGGAAAATGCTTGTTTTGTCTTGATCCCAACTTCTGCAAATGTGAATGAACGAATCATTGAAAGCTTTAGATCGTTGTAAATTTTCTACATATCTCATGGAACAGTGGCAGAAGAGCGGGACTTGAGCAAAAACCAGTGTCTTACAAAGCATCCATAAACAAGAACTAGAATGAAGGTAATGAAAGGGGCGGAATATATGCTTGATCCAGTAGAATTTAAAGATTGGCAGATTGCTGAAGAAGCAGAAAAATCAATGCTTTCTCCGGAACAATGGAGAGATAAATTGGGTCTCACCAATGAGGAGCTTATTCCTTATGGCAAAACACCTAAATTAGACTTTATCAAAATTATGGATAGATTAAAAGATCGTCCTAATGGCAAATTTATTGAAGTAACAGCAATTACACCCACTCCCTTGGGAGAAGGAAAATCCACCACTTCTTTAGGCTTAATCGAAGGTTTAGGCAAAAGGGGGATGAATGTAGGCGGTTGTCTGCGTCAGCCTTCCGGCGGACCTACCATGAATGTAAAGGGAACTGCTGCAGGCGGCGGGAACGCTTTGTTGATTCCGATGACTGAATTCTCCTTAGGGTTAACCGGTGATATCAATGATATCCAAAATGCTCATAACCTCTGTATGGTTGCTTTAAATGCCAGAATGCAGCATGAAGCTAATTATTCTGATGAAGAATTGGCAAAACGCAACTTAAAGAGATTGGACATTGATCCCAAAAGAGTTGAAATGGGTTGGGTCATGGACTTTGCTGCTCAGGGACTCCGTAATATTATTATGGGTCTTGGCGGCAAAAGAGATGGTTTCATGATGTCCTCCAAATTTGCCATTACCGTTAGTTCTGAATTAATGGCTATTTTAGCTGTTGCTACCGACTTAAAAGACCTGCGGGAAAGAATCTCCAATATGATCGTCGCCTATGATAAATATGGCAATTATGTTACTGCCGGTGATTTGGAAGTAGACGGCGCCATGGCAGCATTCATGAGAAACACCATTAATCCTACTCTTTGCTATACAGTTGAACACCAACCGGTATTGGTTCATGCCGGTCCTTTTGCTAACATTGCCATCGGACAATCCTCCATCATTGGAGACCGTGTTGGACTTAAGATGTTTGACTATCATGTAACAGAGAGCGGTTTTGCTGCTGATATCGGATTTGAAAAGTTCTGGAACGTAAAGACTCGCTTAAGCGGCCTGGAGGCTAATGTTTCCGTATTAGTTGCCACAATCCGTGCTTTGAAGATGCATGGGGGCGGCCCGGCAGTTGTTCCCGGACGGCCGATTCCCGAAGAATATACCAAACAGAACATGGCATTAGTGGAAAAAGGCTGTGAAAACCTGCTCCATCACATGAAGAATATCAAGAAATCCGGCATTAATCCGGTGGTTTGCATCAACAGCTTTGCCACTGATACCAAAGAAGAAATTGCTCTGGTTAAGAAAATCGTTGAAGAAGCCGGCGGACGCTGCGCATTGTCTGAACACTGGAAATATGGCGGAGACGGTGCGCTGGAATTAGCTGATGCAGTTATGGATGCTTGTAAAGAACCTGTGGACTTCAAATATCTCTATCCCTTGGATATGCCTTTGCGTCAACGGGTTGATATCATTGCCAGAGAAGTATACGGTGCTGATGGTGTGGATTGGACTCCTGATGCTGAAGCAAAAGCAAAAGCCTTTGAAGCAGATCCTAAGTTCAATGATTTCCAAACCATGATGGTAAAATCCCATCTCAGCTTAAGCCACGATCCCACATTGAAAGGTGTGCCCAAGAATTGGAGATTGCCGATTCGTGACGTACTGGTATACGGCGGTGCTAAATTTATTTGTCCTATGGCCGGTGGAATTTCCATGATGCCGGGTACCGGTTCAGATCCCGGATTCCGAAGAATTGATGTAGATGTGAATACCGGTAAAGTGAGCGGCTTATTCTAAAATTAAAACGATTTGATATATTTCCCTTTTAATGGGAAAATATGAGACGGAAAGAGCCTTAATCATGGGATTAAGGCTCTTTTTTTACAGAAATGATCATTATCGTTAGAAGGAGTGGACCTATGACACGCTTAGTAGAAAATGATATCGCCGGTTTAGAACGTGAACTTGATGTTTATGAAGAAGAACTTCTCAAAAAACAGGTTTGAATTTATCGGAAGTTGCTTGTGCCGGAGGGAATATTACCATTCATGATCTTCGGAAGGCAGCACAAAGCTATCGCGTTGCAGTGGTTCCGATTACATCGGGAGAAGGCGTGATTGGAGGTTTTACTCAATTTGTCGCAAGCATTATCAGAAAAATGGGTTTTCAGGCAACGGTGACAGAGGAAACAGACGTTGCCGGGTTTTATGAAGGGGTATGCCAAGAAAACGAGATCATCTTTATGGCGGATGACAAGAAATTTATTGCTTTGAATCTGCGCACGAAAAAAGTGATTGACAATGGATATGGAACAGGCAGAGGTTTTGGGGCTGCTCTCGCCGGCATGGCTGATGGCTTGGCAGGACGAGAGGTTCTGGTCATTGGTTTTGGACCGGTAGGATCCAGTGCCGCAGAATATCTTTTGGAATCTGGAGCTAAGGTTGCTGTCTATGATCAAAATGAATTGAGGATGAAAGAAACTAAGAAGGATATGAAACAGGAACCCAACTTGAAACAGGCATTGAAAATATATGATTTTCTGATTGATGCCACTCCGGAGGGCGAATTTATCTCACCGGAGGATTTGACCGATCAAGCAATGATTGCTGCACCGGGTATTCCTCTGGGTCTTAATGCACAGGCCTTTGAGAAATATCGGGACAGAGTTATCCACGATCCCCTGCAAATCGGAGTTGCCACCATGCTTGCTTTAGCGGTGGGATAATTTAAATGCACTTCAATAATCATCAATTGGCATGTTTAGAAAAAAGGAGGGATTGGGATGGAGAATATTTCATTGGGATACGGAAATGGGTCGCAAACCGTGCAGATTCCTGAAGAAAACTTATTAGGCTGTTTAAAACCCCAAAACAAGCCTGCAGAGATCCCAGGGGAAGAGATGATTAAAAAGGCGTTGGCAAATCCCATCGGGACCGCACCTTTAGGTAAAATCGTCGCGCCAGGAGAGCGGGTTGCGATTATCATTAGTGATATCACGAGACCTTGTCCCAGTTTTCTGCTCCTGCCACCGGTATTGGAAGAACTAAATCAGGCAGGAGTAAAAGATGAGGATATTACCATCGTATCCGGATTAGGAGTGCATCGGCCTCATACGGCCGAGGAAATGAAAAAATTGGTAGGACCTCAGGTTTATGAACGTTTTAACTGCATCGATTCCTATGGCGGGGAAGGGGATTTTATCCAGGTGGGACAAAGCCGGATTGGAACTCCTTTTCAGGTTTTTCGACCTGTGGCAGAGGCTGCAAAACGAATATGCTTAGGTAACATCGATTACCATTATTTTGCCGGTTATAGCGGCGGGGTAAAAGCCCTGGTGCCGGGGGTGTGTACGCGAGCTACCATTCAGGCAAATCACCGGATGATGCTCCATCCCAAGGCAAAAGTGGGAATTATTGAAGGAAATCCCGTCCGGGCGGATATGGAGGAAGTGATAAATTACCTGTCCATCGATTTTATTCTCAACGTGGTTCTGGATGAAGAAAAGAACCTGATGGCGGCGGTGGCTGGGGATTTTATCCAAGCCCATCGGGCAGGATGCAAAATACTTGATCAAGCATATCGTCTGCCGATCCGTGAGTTAGCAGATATTGTGGTTACAAGCCCTCATGGTTTTCCCAAAGATATTAATGTCTACCAGGCACAAAAAGCATTAGATAATGCCAGATGGGCGGCAAAGGCGGGGGGAATTATTATTCTTGTGGCAGAATGCGGGGAAGGTTTGGGAGAGAGCACGTTTAGCCGCTGGATTGAGGAGGCGCATCGTCCCCAGGATGTTTTGAAACGCATCGCCCAGGATTTTCAATTGGGAGGCCATAAGGCTGCAGCAATTGCCGATATGGCAGAGCAATTCCGGATTTTCCTCGTTTCCACCTTGCCGGAAAAGACGGTACATAAATTATTTATGGAGCCTTTTCAGGAAGCAAATCAGGCTTTACAAGAAGCATTGCGCATCAAGGGAAGGGAAGCAAAAATTTGGGTGATGCCTACCGGTGGTACTACTTTGCCTCAATTAGTTGTTTGAATAATTCCTTAAATGGATTTGATGCATCGCCAACAAGATTTTAATGGTGGGTAAATTGATTAAAAAAGTAAAATAAGGGGCGCATAGCCCCTATTTTACTTTTTATTCTTCTTCCATGTAAGCTTCAGGAAAGTCGCAGACCCCTTTATTTGCCGTGGTGTTGTTTGCCAAAGCATTGATTACAGCAGCAATGGCTTTTTCTTTGACAGCTGATGCCAGAATCAAACATCTGAATAACTCAATCTTCTCCTCAACACAACGTCTGTTGTCATGCTTCAGCTCGTCCAAAACGCAGCAGACAAAGTCCGCCATACACTGGGCAATCTCAGCCTCAGCTTGGGCAATTTCTGAGAAAGCATTTTCCTTGTATCTGTTTGGGTTGTAGGTCAACTTAAACACGCTCCTATATTTTTTTATTTTATCAGACGGATCCATGGCTCCGTCTAACATTTTTGGCTCGGAAAATGGTGGTTGCAGATGCTATACTTCCTCGTCCGGTTCATGGTCCAAATCGGTATGTTCAGGTGTGCATTTTGTATGTTCATGTACGCATTTTTTTTCAGGGCAGCCTGGTTTTTTTGATGCTGCCAGAGAACTGGCGAGGGCCTTTTCTTTATCAGCACTGGCTTGAATAAATTTTGCCGCAAGGGTAACAATGTCTGTCAAATCATCCAGGTTTCGGGCACAATCAATTTCTTTTGACAGGCGCCGGACCACCTCACAGAAAAAGTTTCCTTCGCATTGAATGACGGTTCTCAGGTCCACGTCTTTTTTTTCCTGTTTCACCTGAGTTTGAGGGACTTCACAGGGAATATTAATTCCTGCGTCTAAACCTGGATCAAGGTTTTCATTCTGAACTTCATCCCGATAATAGTATCTTGCTTTCCGGCGTCTACGCATTTTTATGATCCTCCTTAAGAGCGGTGAGGAGAAAGCCCGTTTCCATTTCTGATATATAATATTATTGGTTCGTCCGGAAGGTGCCAGGTTATCCGACTTTTTTTGCATGAGATGATAATATTTTGGGAGAATAGTATTATCATGGGCAGGAGGCAGGGTATGTTTGGTTTGTTGTATACAGGGGACTTCTATCAATCGCAAACTGAATATCTGGTGGCCAGCACCTCAACGTATTTAGATCTATGCTATCAAAGCGCTTGTGCCATCTATGAATTGGCTTGGGAGAGCAAGGAATTACTGAAAACCAGGTGTTCTGAGCCGGAGAGACTTCCCATAGATCAGGTCTTAGATGAAAACATGGGAGCCAGGTATGAGGAATTGGCCATGCATTCCTGTACGACCAAGCTTTATGTCACCTTTTCCTTAGAATCTTTCATCAATTCCTTGATCCCTTATTTGATTAATCAGAGAATTTTAATTCATGTGGATGACGAAGTGAGAGATCTTGTTCTGCACAATATGAGCCGTTTATATGATCGGCTTAGTACTTTGGATAAATGGGAAGAGGTGGCCCAACAGTTTGGCCGGAAAAAACTGAATAAATATAGTGTCCTTTGGAAGAAAGTTTGCCGTCTCTATCGTTATCGGGATAGTATGGTACATGACAAACCGGTTTTTATTTTACGCAGCGGAGATGCCGTTCGCGTAAAACGCGGCATGCTTGCTCAGGTACAGAAAGAAGAAATTGAGCCCATGACCATCGCCCAATATATGAATGATGCTTATCAGGCTTGCAAGGCCCATGATGATATCATTCAAAAAATTTACGATATTCTTAGTGTGGAAAAAGAAGGGGAGCAAGCGATTTTTATATTACCAAGGAATTATCATCGTAAAATAAAAAATATTATTAAAAAGATCGAGGATTTGGAGCAGGAGATTAGCCAGGACTGATGAAAAGATCAATTATAAAGGAAATTTGAGTTTGATGTAGAACTTATCTAAGTTAGGGAGAACTTTATTGTTGATTGTTAAAATTTTTTAAAATGGGGTGGCTGGAATGGAAGAAAAATTCAAAATCTTATTTTTGCCGGATGATAAAGAATTCGAGGTGACCGCAGGTATAAGTGTTTTACAGGCTGCCGGAATGGCAGGCGTGGAATTAGATGGTCCTTGCGGTGGTAATGGGACCTGTGGAAAATGCCGGGTACGTGTTATGAAAGAACAGGGCGGTGCTCAGTGGGCCTTGGCCTGCAAGACGATCATTGATCGGGATATGACCGTAGAGATCCCACAGTTAGAGGTGTCTGTACATCGGAAAAATGAGCTGACTTTGGCAGACCTCAATGTCCAAATTGATTCCGGCATTAGTGCCAAGGTCGTTACCGTAAGTAAACCTTCTCTGGAAAATCAGCATCCGGATGCTAAACGTTTTTTAATTGCTATGGATAATGATACCTTGGAGCTTGGCACAGAAGTCCTGCGTGCTTTACCAAAAACAGTGCGGGATAAAGAAGCAAAAGGTATGGTGACAGCCATTCTTTGTGGAAATAAGGTTTTGGCTGTGGAGGCAGGAGACACATCCCAAAGGCTTTACGGGATCGCAGTAGATATTGGGACCACCTCTGTGGTGGTGGCATTGATGGATCTAAGATCAGGAGAAACGGTGGCCATCGCTTCTGCCGGCAATCCCCAAACTACTTTTGGGGCGGATGTCATTGCCCGTATTGAGCATGTGATGAATAACGAGGATGGATTGGAAGTATTAAATCGGCGGGTGATTAAGACCATTAACCGCCTCACTGAGAAATTAGCCCAAGATATTGGGATCACACCCATGGAGATATATCAAATGACCATGGTGGGGAATACTACCATGAGCCATCTCTTTATGAAGATTGATCCTACTTATTTGGCGGTATCGCCTTTTATTCCCGTTGTTTCCGAAAGAGTTTGGTTCGAAGCCAGGGAATTAAACATTGAGATCGCCCCCCAAGCACCGGTTTATGTTACCCCCAGTGTTGCCGGGTATGTAGGAGGAGACACCATTGGTGTGATTATGTCCACTGACATTTATCAGAAAAAAGGGATCTATTTGGCTATCGATATCGGAACCAACGGAGAACTGGTACTGTCCCGGGATGGGGAAATGGCTTCATGCTCCACGGCGGCAGGGCCGGCCTTTGAAGGAGCCCAAATTAAATTCGGGATGCGAGCTGCCGATGGGGCGATTGAAAAGGTCACCATTTTGGAGAACGGCGAAGTGGAGATTGGCGTGATTGGCAATCAGCCTCCCAAGGGAATTTGCGGATCCGGTCTGATGGACGTTGTCTCTGAAATGGCCCGGGCGGGCGTGATTGACTCCACGGGTCGTTTATGCACCGCAGAAAATCCCGGAGATCTTCCCCCTGCATTGCAGAAACGGTTAGGCTCTAATGAAGAATACGGCCCCTACTTCATTCTCTCTTTTGCTGAAGATAATATGGGAGAAGAAGTGGTCCTTACTCAGAAAGACGTTCGGGAGCTTCAGCTGGCGAAGGCTGCATTGGCCGCGGGAATTCAGGTGTTGTTACAGCACTTTAACCTGAGTGCCCAGGATCTGGACGAGGTTTTACTGGCCGGTGCCTTCGGCAGTTATATTAATAAATACAGCGCTTTAGGAATCGGGCTTCTGCCTGCGATTGATGCGAACAAAATCAATTCTGTAGGGAATGCAGCGGGAACCGGAGCCCGTATGGAATTAATTTCTCAGGAAATACGACAGGAAGCAGAAAAAGTGGCGCGCCGGGTGGAGCATTTGGAATTATCCACCAGGGCTGACTTCCAGGAATATTTTATCAATTGCTTATCGTTTTAAATAAGTCCAGACTTGTGAGCGCTGACATGTCATTGGTTTTTTAAAAACGAATGACAAGGGGGCAGAGAAATAAGGTACGTGAGAAGCGCAACAATTCATGTTGCGCTTTTTCCTCATCCAACAACATGAGATATCTGCTCATGGAATTAGATCGATCATTCTAGGGGATTATCGGGAGGAAAGAGTAATGGACGAAATGATTTTACGGCTGACTGATGTGAAATTTCGTCATCAGGTCCATTTTGGCAGTAAAGCAGCGAATTTAGGCTTAATTGCTCGGGAATTAAAGACTCCGCCAGGGTTTTGCTTAAGCTCCCTGGCTTATACCCATACTTTAAAAAACTTGAAGATGCTGAGACATATCACGCGTCTGGCGGAGGGAGTGCAAAGTGAAAGCTTAGATCAAATCGACAAGGTGGCGGCCCAAATCAGGTCGGAGATCCTTGATATTGAATTTCCTGCAGAAATGTTAAATGCATTGGAAGATGCCTACGATCGATTGAAACTGGATCATGATAATTTTATGGTAGCTGTGCGTTCCTCCGCCACTGCCGAAGATTTGCCCTCGGCTTCCTTTGCCGGACAAATGGACAGCTTTTTGAATGTCACCGGTTTTTCGGAGTTGGTAGTTGCCCTGAAGAAATGCTGGGCTTCCCTTTGGACACCCCGGGGGATATATTACCGTTTTCAAAAGGGAATTGGCCAAAGGAATATTGCTATGGCCGTAATTGTTCAGGAAATGGTGCCGGCAGAGGTGGCGGGCGTGATGTTTACCGCCAATCCCATTACCAGTTCCCGTCAGGAATACTATATTGAAGCGGTCAAAGGCTTAGGTGATGCCTTGGTTTCGGGAGAAGTAAATGCAGACCGCTATCTGGTGGCAAAAAAGAATCTTCTTATTCAATCAAAAAATATTGTTGAGTCCCATCCCTACATGACCGATTTCCAGATAAAAACCTTAGCAGATTACGGGGCTAAACTTGAGTTTCTTTATGAGGAGCCTCAGGATATCGAATGGGCCATGACCAAAGGGGAGATTTATATTCTGCAAACCCGTCCCATTACAACTTTGGAGGATGAAGGACTGACCCCGGTACAAGCGGAAAAAATGAGCAAAATACAAAAACAAATCTGGATTAACATCAATGAGCGTTTTCCTGAGCCGGTTTTGCCTATGGATGGAATTGTGGCCAAGATTTATTATATGAGCCTTTTTAATGCTTATCAGGAATTGGGTTTTCATGTCCCCTTTGTGGATTGGCACAATGTGGAGCAGGGGATTTTTCCCGAATTCTTTCTGCCGCCCAGGATCAAAAGGATGCCACGCCGCCTGTTAAAACTAAAAAAGACCTCAGGTTGGGATTTGGAAAAAGAATGGAAGGATAATGAGGCTGCCTTTGATAAGTACTTACGCTTATTGAAGAACCCGGAATTACCTCAATTTCCTTTGGAAGTGATCCTGGAGTATGTGGAGGATGGTTTGCGGGATTTTCAGCGGGCCGTCACCTTTCGTTATGTGATCTATATTCAGTATAGGTCATTGTACCATTTCCTTTCCCGCTATCTGGTCCTACTGTATGGGGAGGAAGGAAAGGCTGTTTTAGAAGGGCTGCTGTCTGACGAGACCCATATCACCGGAGAATTAAATCAAGCTTTGCTGGATTTAGCATTGAAAGCAAAAATAAACACTCAGATCAAAGACTTGATTGTGGAAAAACCCCCACTGGAAGTGGAAACCACCTTAGGTGCTGTACCCCATGGGGAAGAATACCTCCGGGAATTTCAAAATTTTCTTGAACAATATGGAGATCGGGAATTATCCCAAGGTCTGGGCGGGATCGCTGCCAAAACCTGGCGGGATCGCCCGGACGTGGTCTGGGGGATGATTAAGGGGATCTTGATTGCTGATGAAAGTGCCCAACTCCAAAAGGAATACCTGCCGGATAGAAAAACAGAAGCGGAAGAGAAATTACAAAAGTTGAGCTCTAAAGGTATTTATAAGGTGTTAAGAGTAGGCCCCTTTTCAGAAAGCTTGATTGATACGGTGCGTAAATACAATGTTTTTCGGGAGAACAGTCATTTTTATCTGACCCAAGGGATGACAATATTCCGTACCCTGTTTTTAGAAATAGGCCGCCGCCTGGTAAACCGGGATTTATTGGAACATCAGGAAGATATCATGTATTTAACTTATTTTGAAATGAAAGAGCTTATTTATGCCTTATACAGCTGTCGTAAGGTAAGCAAATTGGAGCTTAAGGAGAAAACTTATGCCAGAAAACAAAAGCAGGAGCGCCGCCGCAAACAATGGGCAGGACGCCAGGTGGTCTTTTCTCCGGAAGAAGAAAGTACGATTCAAGGAGTGGGAGCCAGCAGCGGAGTCGTCTCCGGCCCCTGTAGAATCATTACGGATCCCCAGGATTTTTACCGGCTGCGCCCCGGCGATATCCTAGTGGCACCTTACACCAACCCTGCCTGGACTCCTACATTTTCTTTTATTGGCGGACTGGTGGCGGAATTCGGCAGCACCGTATCCCATGCCGCCATTATTGCCCGGGAATATGGGATTCCGGCAGTGATGGGGATAAGCGGAGCCACGCAAATTCTAGAGGACGGGGAAATGATCACGATCGACGGCTCCAGAGGGTTGATTCAAAGGAGTAAGTAAGGATATGAAGCTACCGGAGAAGCATTTGTTGCAGATGGATATGACAGTAAAACTTCTTGATGGGCTGTTTTGTAAAGAACGGGGGTGGCTTAGTGGTAAAGAAGCATTCTTTGATTAAAGACTTGTTTGCAGCATTCATTTCTGAAATTAACCAGGGATTAGCTGTTATAAATGTAGAGTCAGGCTTATTGGAAGTATGCAATCATCGATTTGCAGAAATAATACGGATAGACCATTCCCTCTTAAGGGGAGAAAAAATTGGTGAAATAATTCCGGGATTCGATGTGTACAAAAATGAAACAGATAAGGTTTTAAGAGTTGCCGGGCAGCATCAGGTTCGTTTTAAATTCGTGGACATAGGAAATGAACAGCTTGGTTCCTTTATTCTGGTGTTTGTTTCGGAAGTGCTGCCTCAGGAGCAGGAAGACATGACCTTTATGAATGAGGCTTTTCGCACCGTTTTAGATCACATTGACGAAGGCGTTCTGATTGCTGATGATCAGAATCGCATCACTTACTGCAATCAAGTACAGCTGAATTTTGACGGTTTAAAATTGAAAGATATTTTGGGTAAGTATTCCTGGGACGTTTATGACTTTAATGCGGAAATCAGTATGATGCGTAAATGTGTAGAAACAGAAAAGCCGATTGATACCTATGTCCAGTATTATATTTCCAATAGCGGTCAATATGTTCGTGTCACAGGGAATAACCTCCCCGTGCGTCATAATGAAAAAACCGTGGGTTCAGTGGCAATTTACAGAAACTTGCGTAAAAGTGAGGATATGGCCTGCAAAATCATTGAATTGCAGAAAAAAATCAGTGAAGATCAGCCGGATCTGGAAGGTGCATTGATCAGCGGCGGGGCCTCGAAAAAGAAATATTTTTCCTTTGACGATATCCTGGGTGTCAGTCATGGAATATCCCGCAGTATTGAGGTGGCCAGATTAGCCGCCCAGTCGGATTCTCCTGTATTTATTTACGGAGAAACGGGTACGGGGAAGGAAATGTTTGCCCAAAGCATTCACAGCGAAAGCGATAGAAGCAATAAGCCCCTTGTTTCCATTAACTGTGCGGCCATCCCGGAAAATTTACTGGAGGGTATTATTTTTGGCACGTTGAAGGGTGTATTTACCGGGGCCGCAGACAGAAAGGGCCTTTTTGAGGAAGCGGATGGGGGTACCATCTTTTTAGATGAAATAAACTCTATGCCCATTGCCTTGCAGAGTAAATTATTAAGGGTTTTGGAAGAAAGAAAAGTGAGACGATTGGGAGGGAAGGAAGAGATCCCAGTCGATGTGCGTATCATCAGCTGCAGCAATGTGCCGCCCCAACAAGCAATCACAGAGAACCAAATCCGTAATGACTTATATTATCGTCTGGCCGTGATCAATATTGAAATTCCACCCTTGCGGGAGCGCAGGGAAGATATCCAGGTGCTGACACAATTTTTTGTGGGAAAATTTAATTTAAAATTTAAGAAGCACGTTTGCCAAATCAGCCCGGAAATATTTGAGCTCGTAAAGTCATATGACTGGCCGGGGAATGTGCGGCAGCTGAAACACTGGGTAGAATCGGCCATGAATATGATTCCGGCAGATGAACCAATTTTCAGCGAGCAATATGCTCCCCAGGGACTGCATGTATTTTATGGAAAGGTTAGGAATACAGAAAAAAGTGACAAAAAGGGAGAGGTATTTACTCAGATCCATGAAAATGAACGGCTAAAAATCGAAGAGGCATTGAAGCGTAACAGCGGAAACATTTCAAAGACAGCCCAGGAATTGGGTATCAGTCGTCAGGTTCTTTATTATCGTATGCGCAAATTTGAAATCAGATGAGCGAATTGTTTGACAGATAACAATAATAGAATTAGATAAAAAACATCATTATTAAAAAGAAAAGAAGTGTAGAAAATTGTATTTGACAGTACAAAAGTCTACACTATTTTTCTTTTTTTTACTTTCTGTGAAGATTTAAAAGAGCAATGTGTTTCGGTGCAACTAATAATGAAAGAAAAAAAGACGGCAATCCCTTGTGGGGGAATGGCCATTCGGATAAAAAGAATAATTGAACAAAAAAATTGAGTTTTGGCATAATAGTTGCATTTGTATAGAGGTAAATCCTCAATAACCGACCGCGATAAAGAGAACCCAAAAAGATTTGGTTCTTGAACAAGATACGCAAGCTGAAAGTTTTTTGAGGAATCATAAAATTTGAGGTGAAACAAATGTCAAGGAATACTCATGCAAGTTATACCAGAACGAATGGCTTTGGCGTGGATGTTTTTTCCCCGGATGAGCTCTATGCAATTCACTGCGCAACCTTAGATGTTTTAGAGCATGTAGGCGTACGGGTCGACAGTAAGAACGCCCAGGGAGTTTTTGCCTCGGGGGGAGCCAGGGTAGATCAGAAAACAGATATCGTAAAAATCCCGCCCTATCTTGTGGAGGAGGCAGTGCAATCCGCCCCATGCACTCTTCTCTTGGCGGCCAGGGACCCCAGAAAGGATTATATTCTGGAAAGCAATCGGGTGGGTTTTGTTAATTTCGGTGAAGGGGTTAATGTGATTGATCCGGTGACGAGGCAGTATCGTCCCAGCACCAAGCAGGATGTAGCCAATGCGGCAAAAATGAGTGACTATCTTTCCGAGATGGATATTAGTTATCGGGCGGTAGTAGCTCAGGATTATCCGGGACCGGCCCAGGCATTGCATAATGCGGAAGCAATTTTCCCTAACACCGCGAAACACTTTTTCATTGGCGCCGACGGGGTGCGCAATGCCCGGAAATTGATTGAGATGGCATCAGCGGTAGTTGGCAGCCGCGAAGCTTTGAGAGAAAGGCCAATTATCAGTTTTAACGTCTGTCCTACCAGTTTATTAAAGCTGATCCCGGAATGTACGGATGTGGTAATTGAAGCAGCTCAAGCCGGGATTCCCGTTAATATCATTTCCATGGCCATGGCCGGAGCTACCTCACCGGTAACCCTGGCAGGATCCTTAGTGACACACAATGCTGAGGTATTAAGTACCATCGTGCTCAGTCAACTGACTCGAAAAGGAGCACCTTGCATTTATGCCAGCTCTACGACGATTATGGATATGAGGCATACAACGGCACCGGTTGGGGCACCTGAGCTGGGCATGATCAGTGCTTCCGTGGCTAAAATGGCTCAATACTATAATCTACCCAGTTTTGTAGCCGGTGGGTAGGCAGACAGCAAAATACCCGATGCCCAGGCTGCTCACGAAAAAACCCTCACAGGTCTCCTTGCTGCCCAGGGTGGCGCGAATCTGATCTATGGGGCAGGCATGCTGGACATGGGCATGACTTTTGATTTTGCCCAGTTTGTTATGGATAATGAGATCTTTAAAATGATCCGAAAGGTAATCGGCGGTATTGATGTAACTGATCGGAACATGGCTGTGGAGATCATCAAGGAGATTGGTCCCGGCGGCGAGTTTGTAAGCCATCAGCATACCTTTGATAACTTCAAAGCAGAACAATCCCATAGTAAATTGTTTGACCGCTCCATGCGGGAAACCTGGGTTCTTGGAGGATCAACTGATTTAACAGAACGAGCTTACGAAGAAGCAAACTTGATTTTAGAGCAACATCGACCCTCGCCTCTAGCGAAAGGTGTCATTGAAACGATTCGGAAGATTGTCGAAGAAGCGGAAAAAGAGTACGCAGCGGAACAGGAATAACAACAGGATTTCAACAAGCTCATGATATATAAAGGAGGAAATTAGATGTCAAATACAGAGATTTTAGAAAAACTGAGTGAAGGTGTACGAGAAGGAGATGTTGAGCAGGTTCAGGAATGGACTCAGAAAGCCATCGATGCGGAGATAGCACCTCTTGATGTGATCAATGACGGATTAACTAAAGGAATTCAGGAAGTCGGAGCCTTGTTCTCTGCCGGAACTTATTATTTACCGGATTTATTATTGGGAGCCAAAGCCATGGAAAGCGGTATTAAAATCTTAGAACCCTTAATGGCTGACGGCAATCGAAAGTTCTTAGGGAAAGTTTTAATGGGAACCGTTCAAGGTGACCTCCATGAAATTGGCAAGAATATTGTCATTATGATGCTGAAGACAGAAGGATTTGAAGTATTTGATCTGGGTATTGATGTTCCTGCAGAAAAATTTATTGCAGAGGCAAAAACGATTCAACCGGATATTATTGGCATTTCAGCCTTGCTCACAACGACAGTAGGCCGACAGAAAGAAATTATTGAACTGCTCCAGGAAGAAGGTATGCGCAAGAATATTAAGGTCATGATCGGAGGTGCTCCTATTAACCAGAATTGGGCAGACAGTATCGGTGCCGAAGGCTATGCGGAGGATGCCACAGAGGCTGTGCGGGTTGCAAAAAACCTAGTGGGAAAAGTGAACTAATTCATTCATAAAGCGCTTTTTTTAGAAAAAAGGGAGGATGGAAGATGAGATTCGATTACTATACTGAAGAGCAGCTTCAGCAAGTGCATGAAGCAAGTCTTGATCTGTTAAAAAAGGTAGGGATTAGTACCAGTTCGGAAAGATTTCGCACCCTTCTTTTAGACCATGGTTGTGTGGAAAAGGGAAACAGAATTCTTTTTACTCAGGATGTAATTGATAAAGGGATGAAAACAGTACCCCCTGTTTTCAATCTCCACGGACGCAACAACGGACCGGTATTAGAAATTGGAAAGAAAAAAGGATATTGCCAGACTTTGGTAGGAGCTCCCTCTGTGATTGACCTGGAAAGCGGCGTACGGCGGGACTGCATGGTGCAAGACCTGGCAGATATTACTCGTTTGGCGGATGCTTTGGAAAATGTGGATATCATTTCACCCCTTTTTCCCCGGGACGTACCCCAGGAAATCATTTTAACCATGGAGACCGCGGTTTGTTTGCGCAATACATCAAAACCTTTGAGCATTTGTGTGGAATCTTCACGAGAACTCCAATTTATTAAAGAGCTGTTAATCGCGGTGGCAGGAAGCGAAGAAGCTTTAAGAGAAAAACCCCTGGCTACCTTACCGGTATCACCGGTAAGTCCTTTGGAATACGGATTTGATCCGGCGGAAGCGCTGCTGGATGTGGTAGCAGCGGGCCTGCCTTTGGGGGTGGAACCATGCCCCCAGATGGGTGCCACCGGCCCCATGAGTATGAACGGCCTAGTGGCTATGCATAATGCGGAAATTTTGGCCGGTGTCATTGCCGCCCAATTGTATCAACCGGGCTGTCCCCTAACCATGTCCTCTCGTGCCACCTTTATGGATATGAGATCAGGTCTCGGCCTTTGGGCCATGCCGGAGATGGGGATGATGTCGGCAGGTCTGAATCAATTGGGACGCTATTATCAAATTCCCGTCGCACCCGGGGGTTATTGCGGGAGTTCCAAGGTAGCCGATATGCAAAGCGCATATGAACATTTATACAATGCTTTGATGGAAGGGCTGGCCGGCAGTGATATTATCGGGTCCGCCGGCTCTCTGGACAATGCTTTGATATCCTGTTATGTCATGCTGGTCGTGGATGATGAATTATCTTCCGTGGTAAAAAGAACCATAAAAGAAATTGAGGTAAATGCAGACAACCTGGCTGTGGATGTAGTAGCGGAAGTCATTGAAAATCAGGATAATTTCCTGGGCCACAAGCATACGCGCAAATATTTACGTTCCGGGGAATTATGGAAACCGGGTATCAGTCAGAGGCAAACCTTTGAAAAATGGGCACAGCAAGGACAAAAATTAGAGGATGTCGCGAAGGAAAAAGCTGCTTATTTGCTGGCAACCCATCAGTCTGCTCCTTTAAGCAGTGAGATTGAAAATGAATTTGATAAGATACTTGCCAGTGCAAAAAAAGCCTTAATGGAGTAAATCAGAAATAAAGAACTTGGATGCCAGGAGGTTGCTTCTTTTTCCTAAATAAAGAGAAGCACCTCTTCATCTAATATTCCGGGATTGAGCAGAATGGGGACAAAATTTTGAGATGAAAAATTAAGGAGGCATAGTATGAACGACTCCAAAAAAGCAGTTGAAAAATTGGAAATTGATAAGATCTTGTATTTTTTTCCGATTGTGATTATTTTATCTGCTTGCGTTTATCTGGGTTTCAATCTGGAAAAGGCCAACAATATCATCAATGTGATCTTTGCTTATATCACGGGGAATTTCAGCTGGTTTTATCAGTTCTTTACTTTTGGCTGTTTAGCCGTATGTATTTACTTAATTTTTGGTAAATATGGCAGTATGAGATTTGGTGATGAAAAACCGGAGTTTTCTACTTTTAGCTGGCTGTCCATGATCTTTACTGCAGCCTTAGGCGGTTCCTTAGTTCTGTGGGCGACCATTGAGCCCTTTTATTATGTCATGGGTCCTCCCTTCGGTGTAGAGGCATATTCCTATGAAGCCTATCAATGGGCTACCACATATCCTTTATTTCATTGGGGATTTACCGGTAATTCCATGTATTGTGCCCTGGGTGTCACTTTTGCCTATATGTTTTGGGTACGAAAAAAGGATGTGAACCGAGCCAGCACTGCCTGTGCTTTGGTCCTGGGGGATAAAGTCACCTCCGGCTGGGCCGGCAAAATTATTGATATTCTTCTGATCATTTCTATTGTCGGCGGAATTGCCACAACCTTAGGATTATCCACTCCTCTGGCCAGTGAACTGATCGTTGCTCTTTTTGGCATCCCTCGCACCTTGACGATGGATATCGCATTAATCATCTTCTGGGTTATTCTCATTTCCATCACTGTATACAGCGGTTTGAACAAAGGGATTCGCATCGTCAGCAATGTCCGGATGTGGCTGATTTTTGGCATTCTGGGTTATATCTTTCTGGTGGGTCCGAAGGTTTTTATGCTCAATAACTTTTGTGAAGGCTTGGGCAATATGATGAATGATTTCTTTAAAATGAGTTTTTATACGGAACCTTTTGGCAATCCGGATTTTAACGGTTTTCCTCAGTGGTGGACAATTTTTTACTGGGCCTGGTGGGCCAGTTATGCTTCTCAAATGGGTATTTATTTTGCCCGTATTTCCAAAGGACGCACTGTAAGAAGCTTCTGTCTGGCCATTTTAACAGCTACCGGTTTGGGCGTATGGATTTTCTTTGCTGTTTTCGGCAACTATACCCTCCACGCATTTATTAACGAAAAGCTGCCTCAACTGCCTGATATATTAAATAATGCGGGGAATGCTGCTGCCGTCGTGCATGTTTGGGAATCCTTGCCTTTACCTACCTTAGTTTTGTCTGCCATACTTTTGCTGACCATTTTAGCAACCATTACTTTATTAAACGGTTCCGCGTATACCTTGGCTATGTTAAGCACAAAGAAACTGACAGGAGAACAAGAACCGGCCGGGTGGAACCGAATCTCTTGGGTGCTCGTTCTTGGTACCTTAGCATTAATTCTCATGGCCATCGGTGGTTTGAAAGCTGTGCAAACCTCCAGTGTGTTGGTATCCTTCCCCATGCTTTTTATCTTTATTATCATTATCGCTGGTTTCTTCAAAGTTACCAGGGATGATAATTGGGGCAATCTCAATGGGAAAACGACGCAAAACATTGTTGCCAAAACAGATTCAGAATCAACCAATATTTGATGCTCCAGCATTAGAAACCTGGGATGTTGTTTTCAGAAAGATGAAAAGAGTGGGTTTCCGCTCTTTTCATCTTAAATGGCAACGAAACAAAAAAGGAGTGATCCTCATGTGCGCCAGAACATTACGAGCGGGAATTCCCATGATGTCCGGCTTTAGTTTAAATACCTTTACCGAAGAACAATTGGATCTGATTCATTTTGCTACTTTGGAAATTTTACAGGATGTTGGGGTTAAGGTGGAGTCGTCAGAGGCCAGCCAAATTTTTGCCGATGGCGGCTGCAGGGTGGAAAAACATGGGGAATATGATATTGTAAAAATCCCCGGTTATGTGGTGGAAGATTGTCTGCGCTGGGCACCCAGTAATATTGTTTTTTACGGCCGGAACAAAAAGGATGATTTTCCGGCAGACGGCAAGAGAACGGGTGCCAGCCCCTTTGGCGAAAATGTCCAGGTCATTGACAGAAAAAACCGCAACGTGCGTAAATCCGTCAAACAGGACTTGGCAGAAGCAACCTTGTTATGCGATTACTACCAGCAGGTGCCCATGGTGGAGAGGGCATTATGTTCCGGTGATCAAATCCCAGCAGCCCAGGCCTTGCATAATTTCCAGGCGATGGTCGCTAATACTTCCAAGCATATCCTGCTTTCTTTCGGCATGGCAGAAAGTGCTCAGAAAATCATTGAGATGGCTTATGGGGTTGCGGGGAGCAAAAAGGCTTTCGAAGAACGACCTTTTGTGACCGCTTTTGTCTGTCCCACCAGCCCGTTGGTCTTAGTCAAACAATGTTGTGAAGGCACCATCACCGCGGCCAGGGGCGGTGCAGGTGTGGCCATTATCCCTATGGCCTTAAGCGGAGCAACAGCACCTGCCACCTTGGCCGGTACCCTGATACAGCATAATGCTGAGGTGTTAAGCAACCTGGTTCTTGCTCAGTTAACAAGAAAAGGTACGCCGACCATGTACTGTACCTGCAGCACGATTATGGATTTGCGCTTTACCCTTGCCGCTGTCGGGGCTCCGGAATGGGGCATTCTCAGTGCTGCCTTGGCCAGTGTTGCTCAATATTACAAACTCCCTTTCTGGGGGAACGGAGGGCAAACCGATAGCAAAATTGTGGATGCCCAAGCCGGTTATGAATCATCTCTGACCATGCTTTTAACCACCTTATCCGGGGCTAATATTACCTATGGGGCGGGCTGTCTGGAATCAGGACTGACTTTTGATTTTGCTAAATTTGTCTTAGATATGGAAAATTTCACACGGGTACAAAAGGCTGTAGCCGGCATTGAGCTTAACGATGAGCAGATGGCCCTGGATGTGATTAAAGAGGTGGGCCCGGGGGGAGAATTTATGACCCATCCCCACACCTTTAAGCATATGAAGGAAATGTCCATGTCTAAAATCTTTGATCGGCGTAATCGTTCTTTGTGGGGAGAGTTTACAGGAGGTAAAGATGTTACTGAGGGCGCTTACAAGGAAGCAGAAAGAATCTTAGCAGAGCATCGGCCGGTGCCTGTATCCTCATCGGCAATGGACACCATGGGTGAAATCATACGGGAATTTGAAGGTCAAATCAAGTGAATAAAAAAGATGGGCCTTCACTGGGATTTTTATAATCATGCCGATCGCAACACTATTTATTTCTGAAAATATAAATAAGAGAAATAACTGATCAGGGAGTACTTTTAGCATCCCATATTTTGGGATCCTGCGATTGGTGAATAGGAGGGGTAGTTTTGGATCAAGGAGAACATAAACCAGTCTATGCCAAGGTCAACTACCATGTTTTTGGCATTGCCGCAATCGCGTGTTTCTTGTTTTTCATACCGTTAATCTTAATGCAGAATGCTGCTCAAGGTGTGATCAATCAGATCATGTATGTTATTACCCATACCACGGACTGGTTTTTCCAGGTTGTCGTTTTTGGTTGTCTGGTGTTTTTAGCTTGGCTGGCTTTCAGTCGCTATGGCAAGGTGAAATTAGGCGGTCCTGATGATAAACCTGAATTTTCTACTTTTACCTGGGTTGCCATGATGTTTTGCGGTGGTACCGGGGCGGGAATTGTATACTGGTCTACGGTCGAACCGATTTATTATTTGCAATCTCCTCCCTTCTGGATAGAACCTTTTTCACCGCAAGCCGCTCAGTACGCTCTTTCCTACGGTATTTTTCACTGGGGGTTCAGCGCTTGGGCCACTTTTGCTCTGCCAGCTGTTGTTTTTGCCTATATTTACTACGTACGGAAAAGACCGGTGCTCACCGTGAGCTATGCCTGCCGAGGTGTGATCGGGAATTTGGCGGACGGTTGGTTGGGAAAACTCATTGATGCCATTGTTGTCATCGGTTTGGTTGGCGGTATGGCTACCGCTTTGGGTTTTATTGTCCCTATGCTATCTACAATTTCTGCTGATTATCTGGGTATTGACGAAACACTGATTTTTAAAATGCTGGTATTGTTAGCAATCACCGCTGTTTACAGCTGGAGTGCTTATCATGGCTTGAAAGGTGGTATTGCCAAGCTGGCAGATTTTAACATGTATTTAATGTTTGTATTACTGGCATTTGTCTTTCTGGTCGGCCCGACAAGCTTTATGCTTTCTTTGTTCGCGGACAATATTGGAGTATTGATTCATGACTTTGTGCGCATGAGTTTTTATACAGATCCCATCACCAAATCCGGCTTTCCTCAAAGCTGGACGGTTTTCTATTGGGCATGGTGGATTGCCTGGTCCATGTATATCGGCCTTTTTGGAGCCAGAATCTCCAAAGGACGTACCATTCGGGCGGTGATTTTTAATATGCTTTTTTCCACAACCGCCGCATGTATGCTCTTTTATCTGATTTTTGGCGGCTATCAGGTAGATGCCATCTTAAATCAAGGGCTGCCTGTTTCAGACATTTTGACGAATCAGGGGGGGCCGGCAGTTGTATCTTGGTTTTTAAATGCTTTGCCTTTAAAAGCGGCAGTCATTCCCTTTTTTGTTTTGTGATGGTGATTGCCACTGCAACGGGAACCGATGCCGCGTCCTTTACCTTAGCCAATATGACCTGTGTTGAAGTTAAAGACGGGGTGGAACCTCCCCGTTGGACTCGTTTATTTTGGGCCGGTATGATCTGCCTGGCTTCTGCCGCAATCTTACTTGTCGGCGGCATGGATGTGATACAGCTTTCTTCGGTGTTAACCGCGGTACCCATCTTGCCGGTGATGGTAATTCTGGCGATTTCATTAGTGAAATGGCTGCGGGAGGATTTTGGTGATATACAGCCGCTGACCTTGGATAAGTATTCTGAAGATCATAATAAATAAAATAAAACCGACTCTGAAACTCAAAACTGAATTTTAGAGTCGGTTTTATTTTACAGCGATTGATTCTTTTTAAAAATTCCTAAGGATTTTCAGTGTTCCACGATTGCCGACCCCGTTTTTGAACTTTTTTAAAAAATTTCCTAGAAAAAGAAGGATTTTGGAAAAATGCGCCTAATATAGCACAATATTTGGCAATATGACAAAATATATTAATTATGTAAAGGAAGAGATATTTTTGAGGAAATTTGTCAATTACACACTTGTTTGTACGCTGTTCCTAATGTTGTGCCTGATAGTTCTGCCAGGCACGTCCAAGGTGTGGGCGGAAGGAGAGACTTCCCTTCTTGAGCAAAAAACCCCTGATCAAATGTTAAAGGAAATGACAACAGGGTTAGATCCTAAGCTAAGGGAGGACTACCTGCCGGAGGAAGCCTGGACGGATAGAATGCTGGTACAATACGCTGCCGGAAAAAAAGAAACCGGACGCAAAGAAATCATTACTGCTCTGAAAGGATCCTTTAAAGAATTTGATACTATTAGTTTAGATGGGTGGGATCTGATCCATCTTACAGCAAAGCAGAATCCCTTGAAAGTGATCAAAGAATTGGAAGGCAAGGAAGGAATAATACATATTCAGCCGGATGAATTACTGTATCTGGCGGGAGCGGATCCGAATCTAAAACAGCAATGGAGTCTGGGTTTGGATGTGACTTTGGAACGTGCCTCCCTCAATCAGGATCAAGGATCTTCTCAAGTTATAGAAGAGAAAGAAGAACTCAGTCAAAGGGTTGGTGCTGATTTCATCACTGCCTGGGAGAAGTATCAGGGTAAAGATATCTTAATTGCCTTGATTGATACGGGAGTGGATGTCACCCATCCGGACCTGGCGCAAAACATTTGGAGCAATCTCGGGGAAATCGCCGGTAACGGCATTGATGACGATCATAATGGATATATTGATGATCTTCAAGGCTGGGATTTTGTCGAGGGGAACCATGATACAAACATAAAGGAAGCGGAAGAATGGCATGGGACTGCCCTGGCCGGCGTGATCAGCGCCGTGAAGGATAATGATCTGGGAATTGTGGGAGGGGCGCCTCGGGCAAAGATCCTGCCCCTTCGTGTCTTCAAAAACGACTCTGCCTATACCAGCGATGTGATCGAGGCCATTTTTTATGCAGAGTCAATGGGTGTTCAAATTATCAACTGCAGCTGGGGTAGCAGCAGGGAAAATAAAGCGCTGCGGGAGGCGATGGAGCAGAGCACCTGCTTTTTTACAGCCGCAGCCGGCAACAATGGCTGGAGTATTGATCATCAGCCCATCTATCCTGCCTCTTTTGATCTGGATCAAATAATCACGGTTACCGCGATAAATCGGGAAGGTTTCCTTTCTTCCTTTGCCAACTATGGAAAATCATCCGTGGACACAGCAGCTCCCGGGGAAGATATTTTAAGTACAGCCCCCGGAGGGAAATATGAATCACGGCAAGGCACCTCCTTTTCCGCCGCTTTGGCGGCAGCAGCCGCTGCCCTGCTCCTTGAACAAAATCCGGACATGCAGCCCGGTGAGATCAAAAAGGCCCTGATGGAAACGGGGGACTTGTTGTCAACCTTAACAGAGGGAACCCAAAGCGGCAGAAAGCTGAACGCGGGGAATGCCCTTGAAAAAATCATGCCGGATAAAATGACAGATATTGAAGGCAGCGTTTTACCGATTGATAGAGATATACAGGTAACAGAAAGTATGGGCATGACCGCCCTCCGGCAGGGTGACGGTGGTAAGCCGGTCAGGGTTACAGGGGGCTTTGGTTTCAATATGATGATTGTGGACGGCACCGTCTGGACTTGGGGCAGAAATTGGACAGGTCAATTGGGTAACGGGACCAATATAGATCGCACCATACCGGGTCCTGTCTTTAATTTATTCCATGTTATAGCTGTGGACGGCGGTTTTGAACACAGTATCTCCTTAAAAAAGTGACGGCACTGTCTGGGCCTGGGGTAACAATAGCTATGGGAAATTAGGCGACGGAACAACCACCTCACGCTACGCACCGGTGCAGACAGCCGGATTATCCAATGTTACTGCTGTTTCAGCCGGGTATGATTTTAATATTGCACTAAAAAGCGACGGTACTGTTTGGTCGTGGGGCAGAAATCGGTATGGCCAATTGGGTGACGGCACTACTGTGTCCAGGTCTTTACCGGTGCAGGTCAGCGGTTTGCAAAACATCATTGCGATCAGTGCCGGTTGTGAACATGCCTTGGCCATAAAAAGTGACGGAACCGTCTGGGCTTGGGGCAAAAATGGAAAAGGTCAACTAGGTGACGGGACAAACACTACGCGCAATACGCCAGTGCAGGTGACGGGCTTGGATTCTGTCACCGATATCTCCTGCGGCGTGGATCATACCCTGGCCGTAAAAGAAGATGGTACTGTCTGGGCCTGGGGAGACAATTCTTATGGTGCGTTAGGGGACGGCAGCCTGGTGGGCCGTAATATACCGGTCCAGGTCGATGGTTTACTCAATGCCCAAAAGGTCATTGCGGGATATTATTATAGTCATGTGCTGAAAGGTGACGGTACCCTATGGTCGGCAGGCTTCAATAATAGTGGAAGCCTGGGCGACGGTACGACAGCAGACAGCAGCGTATTCAAAATGAATCCATTTCTCACTCAAGTAACAGAGGCGGGGGAGCATAACGGAAGGAACACCATGATCTTAAATGCAGATGGTTCATGCTTTCTGTGGGGGCCTAATAATTATGGTCAGCTGGGACCCGGCACCGATGCCTTTTATGAGAGTGTACCGTTGGAGCTGGGCCTCCAGACATCCATCGTCAAAGGAGTGGCCGGAAGCTATCACTCCATGGTCGTGGAAAACGGTGAAGTCCTGGCCTGGGGATATAATGGAACCGGTGCCTTGGGGGACGGAACAACAACGAATCGCAATACACCGGCAAAGGTACTGCAGCTGCAGCAGGTAATGGGCATTTCCGGCAAGAATCTGCACAGTCTGGCCTTACTGAGTGACGGGACTGTTAAAGCCTGGGGTAATAACAGCCAGGGACAAATAGGTGATAATACAAGAACAGACAGACTCACCCCGGTGTCGGTGTTAAACCTGAATCATGCTATCGGAATAGGTGCCGGTTACTATCACAGTGCTGCCCTGAGAAGCGACGGTACCGTCTGGACCTGGGGGATGAACAGTTCCGGCCAGCTGGGAACCGGGGATTATTACTTTTATCTGGCTCCGGTGCAGGTGAGCAGTCTGAGCGGTGTCAAAGCCATTTCCGTGGGCAGGCAGCATAATCTGGCTCTGAAAAACGATGGTACTGTCTGGGCTTGGGGAGAAAACACATATGGTCAGTTGGGTGATAATACGACGACGAGGCGATCAGTTCCGGTGCAGGTTCTGGCCCTAACCGATATCGTTGCTGTATCAGCCGGCGATAGAAACTCATTGGCCTTGAAAAGCGACGGTACGGTCTGGGCCTGGGGAGGCAGTACGACTCCTTATCCCCCAACGCAAATATCCTCCTTAAGCAATGTAACAGGAATATCCGCAGGGGGTGTGCACAACCTGGTTTTAAAAAGTGATGGCACAGCCTATGCCTGGGGGCAAAACTACTACGGTCAGTTGGGGGACGGCACTACTACTACCAGGGGTGTACCTGTAAAAGTGCAGCGCTTCGGAAACGGTGTTTTGGCGGCGGCCGGATATGATTTTTCTTTAGGTATCAGCAGTGACCAGAATATCTGGACCTGGGGACAGAACACATATGGGCAGTTGGGCGATGGTACCTTTATATCCAATGTCTGGCCCAAACCCAATATTTCTACGGGTCCCAGTTTCTATTATCAATATGACCATAACAATCGTTTAATTATGAGGCAAGGCAATACGCTTTGGCAGTTTATATATGATCAGAACGGAAATCTTTTGTCCAAAGAACCGTTAAATTAATATTCAAGGGATAGAAAGGCGGGTTGATATTGAAAAAAATTATTGCGTGGATATTATTAGTGACATTTTTATTCGGCAGTATGCCGGTACCATCCCTGGCGGCCACTCCATTCAAGGGCTTGGATATCGAAGAGATCTTTAAGGAAGATGACACAACCACCGCAGAGCCAAAATCGATTGTGAATCACCAATATGTGGGCCTGGGCGATGAAGAAGAGGACGATACCCTTGATTTATCCCTGCCCGAAGGCACTGTCCGTATAAATGCACTAAGCGTGTTGGTAAAAAGTATCTTAGAAGAAAATAACAGCTGGGATCGTTTACGAGATTATCCTTTTGAAGGAACGGGTTTTTTACTCCCTTCCAAAACTGGGCTTCCTTCTCCGGAAAAGCCGGTTTCGGAGCCGCTGCCGATTGAAGAAGACGTAGAAGAAGTAAGTGAAGAGCCAGTCTCTGAGCCTGTTAACGATGTGCATGAAGATATTATCCCTGACCCGGATGACGATATGGTTGACGATATAAATGAAGAAACCGTCTCTGACCCGGTTGAATCAGACAGCAGTGAAAGTACCGAAAAAGCTGTGCCGGCTGAAGAAAGCAGAGCGACCCCCGACACATCAGACACAGCGCTTAATGATGAAGATATTGTAACGGAAGAATCCAATCCGGAGTCAGCAGACTATAAGGGAGAGGAAACGGAGCATAACCAAGCAGCTGAAACCGCACCCGAAGGGGCCCCGGCAGGGGATGAGTCTGCCGGTGATGATTCCTCCGACCCTGATATGGATAAACCAAATGAGGAAATACTTGAAGGTAAACCGGATATCTCCCTTGACCCTGCATTATACCCGGAATCAGAGGCAATCATGCAGCAAGTAAGCGAAGAACAGAGCTGGTTCAACAGCCTGGTGGGTCCTTCCATTGCTAATAATGTCCGTAACAATAAATACACAGTTTGGGATGATACCAGTGAAATTGTATCACCCCAAACAGGTGAATTAACCCTGCGCTTCGATGATATCCATTTACCGGGGAGAAACGGTCTGGACTTAAGGATTAGCAGAATTTATCAAAGCAGCCAGGCGCGAACGGGGAAATAGGATATCTCCCCGTTCGAAGATCAGCAAAACAGTTTTTCTTCATATTTTCAGGAGCGTTATAATTTAGGCACCGGCTGGTCCTTCACCTTTCCCTCTGTTCAGGTAGAACAAGACAGCGATCAAGATATTGAAAGCCGAGAGTTATATTATCATAGCGGTAACGGTGAGGTATACCTGGTTAAAATGACTTCACAAACCGGGGATAGCAATCTGGAGAATTATTATCGCAAAGATTGTGAATTCAGGGAAGATACCACCTATGTGTATATGGACGGTACGGAAGGAGACGGTTTGGAAAGTATCCGCTCCCAGTATGTTTTTGAGACGGCGGATAAAACAAAGCAATATTTTGCGGCGGATGGCCGTCTGATGGCGATTATTGACCGATTTGGCAACAAAATTGAGTTTAAGCATAAATTGTTTCCCGTAACCAACCGGGTTGTGAATTACGATTTTGACGACAGCAGCCAGATGGATAGCGGTGTACCCTGGACCTTTAATGAAGGGTACCTTAATATAGCAACTGATAATGGATACCAGGATAATACCTCCTTGCGGTTTGAGCACACTTCTTCAAGAACCACCCAATCTGCTTTTTCCAAGCCGATTAAAGTGACACCCAACCGCAAGCATCGTATCAGCGGTTATTTGGCGGATGCCTTGGATGCGGGAGCCGCCTCTGTGCGCATTCATCAATATTCAAAATGGCGCGGCATCCATTATAATGCATATTTGGGCGGCTGGGTGTCCGGATATTTCCTGGATAAGTCGCCGAACAGTTCACTTGAAATTGCCGAGTCCCGTAACGGCGATAGAAATTGGCGCGGTTTTGAGGAATATTTCACCGTCGACGATGATACCGATTATATCCAGATTGAATTCTTAGCCAAGAGTGCTAAGGGAGATGCCTGGCTGGATAAGGTTTGTGTGGATCAAGTGTACCCTTTGATCACAGAAATCACGGACAGTATCGGCAGGAAGGTTAATTTTCAATACACGGATAATTTTTATGAAGAAGATGGCGAGGATGATAATAAAAATCCCATCACTGTAACCATAAAGGATCCAAGTCTGAGTCAAACAAAAACACTTACTTATCAGCGGGAGGTCATTAATACCCAATCTTATGATTATTTATTTCAAGGGGTCCTTTTAAGTTATAAAAACGGTGAATTGGATATGGATGATTACCAAGTCTATCCGGGGGATGACTATTCCGGTCAAAGAAGATATCCCAGTCTGGTAAGCTACCATGACGGGGAGGATTTATACGAATATAAATACAAACTGAGAACGAACGAATTCTCTTTTGTCAATAAGGAATCTTCAGGAGGCTATGCAACGATTGGTGAGGTGCTAATAAGAAGCGTCTTGTTGCGCAACAGCAGGATCAATTACAATTTTAATGAAACAGGCATTAAGCATTTGGGGAAAAGAGGTTTTTATGAGCAATACTATCTGACCTCCCGGGAAGAACAATACTTAGTTAATAACGACTGGGACAGCGGAGGACATAATAAAAGAACCTACAGCTACGGAGGTACCTATCAGGGAAATCCCTATTACAATGAAACCGGCTACTCGGAGACCTTTTACAGTAATCCTGATTTGCCTAAAAATACAGGGTTTCAATGGACCTGTACCGTAGAGCAGGAGGACGGATTAAAAACTGATTACGTCTTCAAGGGAAGCAGCGTCATGGGCCTCCGTGAAGATCAAAGGGTCACCTACCATTCCGGGGGTGAAAAGGAAACCCTGTACTATGAAGAGTATGACGGGACCTACCATAACCAGCCCCTCCGCATCAAAAGTGTGCAGGAAAATAGCAGCGGCACCTATCTCCTCTATCAGGGCTATACCTATAATACCTGGGGTGGCGTAGCAAAGGAAACGAAACCATTGACCCCGGCCCAATGGGAAGACAGCACCCAAAAGGAACTAAATACTGTGAGCTATACCTATCATCCCACGTATAAGTTTCCTGCATCCACAAGCTATTATCAAAAAGAGGGTGTATTATTAACGGAAAATACCGCTTATACATCCTCCGGCGCTGTTCAGTCCACAACCAATGCCAAGGGGGAAACCACCTATTTTGAATACACGGATGGGGCACACACCGGGAACTGCAGCAAAACCTGGAGGGCACTCCCGAACGGGCAGCAAGAGATCACGGAGTATCAGTATGATACTAATTATGCGGCCTATCCCACCCGGAATGTGCAAAAATATACGGAAGACGGGGTACCTAAAACCAGTACCACCACCCGGCAATATGATTTTCTATGGGGCCATCTGATAAGTGAAGCGGATGCCTTGGGCAATGAAACCACCTATCAATATGATACCCAGGGGCGATTGATGGCTGAATGGTCACCCTGGGATCTGGAAGATAAGAATGGCACCTATATGATTCTGCGTCATTTCGCATATGACAAAGTTCTATTGACGGATTATGGCTATAACGGTCGGGGGGCTTTTCGGGTGCAGACGTCGACCATCCATTTTCGCAGTATCATCGACCGGCCGACTATCAATCGCACCTACGATTATTATGATGATTACGGCAATCTTCTGGTGAAAGAGGAATGGGAGAATGTACAGGGTAATACCCGTGCAACCCAATTCCACTATGGCGACTACGGTCGGTTGGTTTCATCAAAAGATCCCCTCCAACGGGAAACTGTCTACAACATCGATGAATGGGGCCGTCTGAAATCCGTCACCGATGCCCAAAGGAATAAACATTTCTATGAATATGATATTGTACAGCAAAGCAAGGACACCTATTTTCAACCGGCAGGAGGCAGCGGGGAAAACCATTATCGGGAGCGTCACGATGAAAGAGGACGGCTCATCGAGCGCAGAGCCTATCCCGTAAGCGGCGGCACTGGGGTACAGGAAAGCTACACCTATGACCTGAAGGATAATTTAATTCGCCTTACAGACGGGAAAGGAAACCAAACAGATTTTCACTATGACGCTTTGGGTAATGTCAGCGGCATCACCAACGCCTTAGGAGAAAACACAGACTACGCTTACAACCACCTGAACCAAATCAGTGAAATCAAGCAATATGAGAACAGCCAAAGCATCATTAACAGCAAAGCTTATGACGAAAGGGGCGCTTTACTCTCACAAACCAGGCCCATGGGTGAGACCCGGACATATGTTAATAACGCCGCCGGATTGCCTGTTTTGATGACGGATGCCACAGGCAAATATAATGTACCCATAGAACAAGACACGATTTGAAAAAATGAAGTGACAATAGTAAAATGAAACGATATAAAAACTGAGGAGAAAAGCATATATGGAACGACGTCAATTTACACCTGAATATAAAACTAAAATCGTGCTTGAAATATTAAAAGAAGAAATATCAATTGGCGAGATAGCCAGTAGGGAGAATATTAATCGAACACAGCTTCAAAACTGGAAAAAAGAGTTTTTAGAAAATGCAAGCCGTGTATTCGCGCAAAGCAAAACCGAACGTGAAGCTCAGCAAATGGTAAGGGAGGCAAATGAGAGAGAGCAGAATTTAATGGTTAAAATTGGTCAGCTCGCCGTTGAGAATGACTGGCTCAAAAAAAAATCTGCTCAAGTGCTCGGATCCAACTGGGAGAATAAATCTGGTTTCAAAAAATGAGAAATTGCCTGTGAAGCGTCAATGTGAGCTACTGAAAGTAAATCGAACAAGTGAATATTACAAACCCATAAAGCCTTCAAATGAAGACTATGAAAGAGAAGAATATATAAAAGCAAGGCTTGATTATTGGCACACAAAAATGCCTTATTTAGGTGTCAGGCGGCTTGTTAGAAAACTGCGAGGGGAGGATAATATTACAATAGGAAGGAAGCTGGTAAAAAGGTATATGGCTGAGATCGGGATATATTGTATATTCCCAAAACCTAATTTGTCAAAACGAAATCTACAGCACAAAGTGTTTCCGTATCTATAAAAAAATGTGAGTATATTTATGCCAAATCAAGTATGGGCAATAGACATCACATATATCAAAATGGGAAAGTCACATATGTATTTGACTGCAATAATTGATTGGTATAGCCGCTATATTGTAGGATGGGAGCTATCAGACAGCCTTGATACTGCCCCGGTTTTGGAGGCTGTTAAGAAAGCAATTTCCCAATATGGTATCCCGGTAATTATCAATTCCGATCAAGGAAGCCAATTTACAAGTACTGAATATACAAGTTATCTTAAGGTGATGTTCCGGATCACTGGCCACGATGGAGATGTTCAAGTACTGAATATACAAGCTATCTTAAGGGACAAAAAATACGTCAAAGCATGGATGGCAAGGCCCGTTGGGTTGATAATGTAATCATAGAAAGATGGTTTAGGAGTCTAAAGTGTGACAATATCTACATCAATGAATACGTAACACCAAGGGAACTCCGGCAAGGGATCAAGGCATATGTCAATGAATATAATAATGAACGTCCTCATCAAAGTTTAGGATATCAATATCCTACACAGGTATATAGTTCATTGTTTGCGGCTTAATATGGCTTCCGGCAGTAGTATAAGACCTTGGGGCTCTGCCCCAATCCCTGTCCTCGCCGGATGGCAGCCCGGTCTGTCATAACAGACCGGGAAACAACAGGATATGGATCCGCAATGGTTGTCAAGGGTCTTCGGCTACGCCTACGATGAACGAGCAGAAACCGCTCGCCCTTGACAATCCGGGCATTACATGGCATAAACGCTAAGAGAGTATTAGGAATACTTTGGAATAGATTCAGTGATTGTGGTGGCAATAGCTGAACTTGAAGTGTCACTTAAATTTTAAAAATTTTGTCTTGACAAGGAGGACACTTTAGTAAACTAAGATTGATGGTGTAACAGTTGATAGATTTAAAGAAATAACCATTTCGGAGGATCATGGGGACGGGGGAGCCACGAGGACTGTTCCTGAAGGATTCATCGGAAGTTTTGTTGTAAAAAAAGGCTCAACAGTCAGATAAGCACTAATTGTTGAGCTGTTCTCCCCTCTCTTCAATTCCTTTGACAATCTGATACGGGCTTTCACCCCTATTATATTCAAAGAAACATCCGCTTTCGTTTATTTGAAGGCGGTTGTTTTTCTATATGAGAATGAAATTAATAGCAAAGCAAGGATACCTATTTTCAACCGACAGGGGGCAACGTTGAAAACCATTACCGGGAGCGCTATGATGAAAGAGGCCGATCCTTTATGCGGGAGAGTACTATGATGAGGAGAGTGGGCTTTATTACCTCAGGGCTAGGTATTATGATCCCACCGAGGGCAGGTTTATTTCGGAGTACAGCAATGAGGGAAAGGTCACTAATCCCCTAAGCTTGAATTGATATACCTATTGCGAGAATGATCCCATCAAAATGTGGATCCAGATGGAAAACTCCAACAGCTGTTTACTTATATTTGACGGCAGTCGCAAATTCCCCTGTTACTCAGAGAGATCTTGCTTTTGTTTCTGATGACATTGCAAAGGTAATTATCTGGAAGCAGCCTTGGATGCAATTGGCGCATCCGTACCAGGCTAATCGAAATTTGGCAAAAAGGTAGTGACGCCATTAAATGGTTGTCGGGAAAATCAACCTTTAGATAGGGGCTGAAACTAGTCAGCATATAGTTAGCAGAACATCTTTAACTTCGCCAACGATCATATATTTTGCATTTCAGAAGGGTTTTTGCCTACAAAGTAGCTCAACAGTCAGAAAAACTCTGATTGTCGAGCTGCTTTGACTAAGTCAAGTTTTTAAGTTTTAAATTAAGATGGAATACAGGAATCTCCGCCTGAGACCAGAATATCTTGCTTTAATTGGGCATATTTTTTCGTAAAATAAGACCCGTTTTGCGCTTCCCGGTGATCTAGGCCAAAAGCACGGGGGCTTAAGGCCAGAATGGGCGGAGCTTGGATTCTTTTGGCAGCGCCCATGCCGGTGTATTGTTTCCACCAATATTCCAAATCATCAATAAAATCCTTGTCCTCAGGAAATATTGATTTAATTAACCCGGGTTGACAGCCGATTTTTTCTTCCAGGATACCTTGCTGATACCATGCTAATATATCTTCCGGGGTTTTGCGTTCCCAAGGTTCAATAAAAGCACGGAAGAGGTAATCATGATAAGGATAACGGATGGGATCCCCTTTTCCTTCATCCACATTTTGCATGGGTGAGAGCTCGGCACTGGGTACTAAATCAATCATCTGTTGAGGGATCACTTCCGTGCCAAATATCTCCCGGTTTACATACTGAGCCAGGTCATAGACCTGATGTTTCCACAGATCTCCCAAGGCAGCCAAGAAACCGGCCTGATCCCCATAAAGGGTGGCATATCCTACTGTGGCCTCGCTTTTATTGGCATTGCAGGTAAAACCCCCACCAAAGATCGCGGACAAACTAGCTAAGATGCGGGCAGAACGATCCCGAGCCTGGATATTTTCTTTGACAAAGGAGCTAACTGCAAGGTTGATTTCATTTTTCCCGGATAGATGGATTATGGGAGTCCCTTCAATTTGTTTGACGGTGTAATCCACCGCTTCCTGGATAGGAAAGACGGCATAATAACAGCCTAAATTTTCCGCCAGTTGATAAGCCAGACCTTTCGTTGTTTCCGAGTTATAGATGCTGGGCATATTCACCAGGAGTATGTTTTCATGGCCTAAGATCAGGGTATACAGGCAGGCATTTAAGGCGGAATCTATTCCGCCGGAAAGACCGATCACTACCTTCTTCATACCGATGGAATCCAGGAACCATTTCGTTCCATAGGTCAGTGCCTGGTAAATGGCTTTAATACCTCTATCATCGGGGATTTTAGGTTTTGGGACTCCGATGTCCTCCCTTGCTGCATAATCAATAATTTTTAAATCAGGGGTAAAAGGTGCACAAAGGTCAACCAGTTCTCCTTGTCCGTCATAAAAAGAGCTTACACCGTCGTAGGGCAAGATGTTTTTACCGTTGTTTTGGATCCCGGTATGATTGACATAGGCAAAGGGGACGCCCCATTCTTTCACCTGACGGGATAAAATTCGGTTTCTTTGATAGTTTTTACCTGAGGCGAAGGGGGAACTGGCAATATTGATAAAGAGGTTCACCGGGCTGTTCTGGAGAGTGGCAGCCATGCGTTGTTTTAGGATATCATCATCGTCCCGGCCATCCTCACCCAGTAGACATCCCAGACGCAAGGGCTGGTTATTTAAAATGAGATGAACCGGTTGAAATAGCTGCTGAATATCCATTTTTTCTTCTGCGGCAAACTGGGACAGGCTGAAAAAATGCCTGGAATCATCAAAGAGCCGGTAATCAGAGTTATCCGTCTTGATACGATAAGGATAAGGGAAATTATCATCGCCCCATAATTTCCCTTGATAAGCAAAAAAGCAGGCATTATATTTCCGTACCCGCCCATCTGCTCCCCGGCGCTCCCAGTCAACAGCTACGTTACCAAAAACAATACAGATATCCCGGGATAATTGAATGATTTCTTGACCCCAGGAAACACAGTCACTCAGATAAGATGATTGTTCCCAGGTATCTCCCAATAAATAGCCGGGAATGCACAATTCCGGGAAAATGATTAATTCTGCTCCCTGATCTTTGGCTTCCCGGATCATCTTTTTCATGGTTTGGGTGTTCAGATCAGGTCTCCCAGGGACGACCTGCATTTGCCCTAATGCGATTTTCATGTAGCATTCCTCCACAAAATAATTTATCTGATAACTAACTGCCACTAATACCAAAAACTCTGTTTATAAGTATTATCTCCTATTTTCGCGATAAAAAAGCAATATCCTTTTAAATGGAACCAGGGTGGAAAAATTCTTGATAAAAGCCCGTGATTATTTTCATTGGCTGTTTAATTTGATATACTACAGGAGAACAAGGATTTTCAGAAATTCTTCAAAGAAAATGAGGATGAAGCGGGGGCTTGATTATGAAATTGTGGGGCGGACGGTTTGCCAAAAAAACCGATTATTTGGTTGAAGATTTTCATTCTTCGATCTCTTTTGATCAAAGATTGTATCGTCAGGATATTCAAGGATCCATAGCCCATGCCCGGATGCTGGGCAAACAAGGAATTATCACCATAGAGGAAGCGGATCAATTGGCAAGAGCGCTGGAATCTATTCAGCAGGATATTGAAGCAGGCCTGGTAACATTTGAGGTAGATGCGGAAGATATTCATATGAATATCGAAAAAATACTGACGGAACGAGTAGGTGAGGCAGGTAAAAAGCTGCATACTGCCCGGAGCAGAAATGATCAAGTCGCCCTTGATATCCGTTTATACTTAAAAGAAGAAATTAAGGAAGTGGCAAGACTCCTGGTTGCTTTACAAGAAGTGCTGCTTGATTTGGCGGATCAGCATCTGACGACAGTGATGCCCGGTTATACCCATCTGCAAAAAGCACAACCCATAACCTTTGCCCATCATTTGATGGCTTATTTTCAAATGTTTACCCGAGATATCGAGCGTCTCCAGGATTGCTTTAAGCGAGTGGATGTGATGCCCTTAGGGTCCGGTGCTTTAGCTGGAACCACCTTTCCCATTGACAGAAATTATGTCCGGGAACAATTGGGCTTTGCCGGGATTACCATGAACAGCTTGGACGGGGTCAGTGACCGGGATTTTGCCGTGGAATTTTGCGGGGCAGCTTCTTTAATTATGATGCACCTATCCCGTTTTTCCGAGGAAATTGTCCTTTGGTCCAGTAACGAGTTTAGGTTTATTACCCTGGATGACGGCTTTAGTACCGGCTCTTCCATTATGCCCCAAAAGAAAAACCCTGATGTAGCAGAATTGGTACGGGGGAAAACGGGACGAGTCTACGGGGATTTAATGGGTCTCCTTACCGTATTAAAAGGGCTCCCATTGGCTTATAATAAAGATATGCAGGAAGATAAAGAGGCCTTATTTGATGCTGTGGATACAGTTAAAAAATGTCTCTTAGTCTTTGCCCCCATGATTGAAACCATGAAAGTCAACAAACAGGTGATGCGTTCAGGAGTTACCGACGGCTTTATCAATGCCACAGATGCTGCCGATTATCTGGCAGCCAAAAATGTACCTTTCCGTGAGGCTCATGAGATCGTAGGAAAAATGGTATTATTCTGTGAGCAAAAAGGCAAGTCTCTCGAGGAGCTGACTTTTGAGGAAATGAAAGAATTTTCGCCTGTGTTTGAAGAAGATATTTATGAAAAAATATCACCGGAAAAATGTGTCGAAGCAAGGAATGTGCCGGGAGGTCCTGCCCCTCAAGCAGTTTCAGCAGCTATAAATCTTGGGCGGGAAGCCTTGGCCAAAATTTTAGTTTGGTTATAAAATTGAGCAAAATAAAACTTTGAAAATCAAGGGCAAAAGACCATAGCATTTAGTTAAAGATGATGCTTAAATAGGTAATTATTATTTTAATTAATGAGGAGGGATTTCTGTGGTCAGGAAAATTGCCCTTGTTACGGATAGTACCAGTGACTTAACGGCAGATTACGTGCGCCAACATAATATCCATGTCATACCACTGAAAGTTGTATATCGGGACAGGGATTATTTAGACCGGGTGGAAATCCAACCCCAGCAGATATATGAAAGATTGGAACAGGAAGTACCGACCACATCCATGCCTTCGGTAGGGGAAGTTAGTAAATTTTACGCCCAATTAATCAAAGAAGGTTATGAGGAAATCCTCTCTATTCATATTTCCAGCGGTCTGAGCGGAACCGTAAATTCGGCACGCTTAGCTGCGGATAATTTTCCCTACACAAATATTGAAGTTGTGGATTCCCGAACTATCTCCATGGGTACTGGGTTGTTGGTACAACAAGCAGCGGATTTTATCAAACAAGGGGTGAGCCTGGAGTCCATCGTAGCAAAATTACAAGAAATCAGAGCGCATATATCTGTCATATTTATTGTCAAGACTTTGGAGTATTTGAAAAAAGGCGGCCGTATCGGCTATGTATCTGCAACTATGGGGAGTTTGTTGGATTTAAAACCGATTATTGCTGTCAATGAGGAAGGGAAATATTTTACAATGGCCAAGATCCGGGGCAGAAAAAGATCCCTGGAAAAAATATTGGAGTTGGCTAAAGAAGCAGCAGAAAAACAAAGACTCAAATTGATTGTCATGCATGGAGATGCTCTGGAAGAGGCAAGATATATTTTTAATGAACTAAAAAAAAGCAGT
Source organism: Dehalobacterium formicoaceticum (assembly GCF_002224645.1). NCBI lineage: Bacteria > Bacillati > Bacillota > Clostridia > Eubacteriales > Peptococcaceae > Dehalobacterium > Dehalobacterium formicoaceticum. The sequence continues at coordinate 1,239,230 of NZ_CP022121.1, forward strand.
AGGTTCAAAGATATTAGTCTGGGAGAAGTAGGACCGGTAATTGGAGTCCATACGGGACCTGGGGTTGTAGGAATTGTTTTCCGTCCGGTATAAGGATTGAGTTTTTTAGATGTTTAGAACACTGTTTATTCCAGCAAACAGTCCGTCAATTGTTGAAGGTCTTTGATGTGAACAGTGTTTTTTTTCATGTCGATCCATCCCTCGTCCCGCATTTTGATCATTTCCCGAGATAAAGACGGACGCTGAATACCCATATGTTCTGCAATTACTTCTTTGGAAAAAGGCAATTGAATGGTGAGTTTTCCTTGCTTCTGGTATTCCTCCAGGAGAAAATAGGCGATTTTTTGTCTGATGGTGCCCAGAGAAAGTTCTTTGATTTTTTTGTTCAGCATTAAGATTCTTTCCGAAAGCAGGTTCATAAAGCTTTCCAAAAAGACAGGATGTCTGCGGCATAAAGAGATAACAGCGCTCTTTTGAAGAAAGAGAATTTGAGCCGGAGTGCGGCTGACCACAGTGCCGGGATAGAGATGAACCTTAGAAAAGATCAGTGCTTCTCCAAAAATATTTCCTGTCTTAAGATGAGCCATGGTGACTGTTTTGCCTGAAGCGTAGATTTTTTGAATTTCGATTTTCCCGGACAGTATCATTCCCAGGCGATCGCAGTTTTCCCCCTCTTCGGCAATCAAGGCATCCTTGGGATATGTCATAACCTTGGCAGGAACATTTTCCATGAGTTCTTTGATTTCCCGGTCACTGAGTTGTTGAAAGAGAGGACTTTTTTGCAAGACAGATAAATACTGTTCCATAAAGCTTCCTTTCTAATTCTAAAAAGTTTTTCTCTCCGTAACATTTGTTACATAGATCTATTATAAACTATCTTATAATATGGTTAAAGCTTAACGGAGGAGGAAATAAAAATGAAAAGAAATATTATTCAGATCGATGAGGAAAAATGTAACGGTTGTGGATTATGTGCTACCGCCTGCCATGAAGGCGCCATAGAGATTGTGGACGGCAAAGCCCGTTTAATTAGCGATAAATACTGTGACGGTTTGGGGGATTGTCTTCCTACCTGTCCCACCGATGCCATTAAAATGATTGAAAGAGAAGCAGATGCATATGATGATGATGCGGTGCAGGCGTTAAAGAAGGAGAAAGAGGATAAAAGCACTTCGGAAGAGCCTAAGCTGCCTTGCGGATGCCCCGGCACCATGGCCAAAATGATTAAAAGAGATAAAACAACGGAAGTTACCCAAAAGGAAGCAGCTCCGGATACATCGGGATCCAGACCTTCGGAACTGACTCAATGGCCGGTGCAGCTGAAACTCATCAATTCTAAAGCCGATTATTTACATGGAGCCAATCTTTTGGTTGCTGCAGATTGTACAGCCTTCTCCTATGGGGATTTTCACCGGAATTTCATCAAAGATCATACTGTAGTAATTGGTTGTCCCAAATTAGATGACAATCAGTATTATACTGATAAATTATCAGAGATTTTGGCAGGTAATGATATTAAAAGTATTACTGCAGTAAAAATGGAGGTTCCCTGCTGCAATGGTATTGTCCAGGCAGTTAAACAGGCCATGCTAAACACCCAGAAAATTGTCCCTTATCGGGAAGTAACCATCGGTTTGGATGGGAGCATTCGCTAAAGCTCCTCCCCTAATCATGATGGAGAGATGTTTATTATATCAAAAAAGCCGGACGAAATTAGTTCGGCTTTTTTGATTAATTTTAAGGGTATATGAGGTTTGATGTTCTTTCCTAATGGCCTCGGGGCATGCAGATAATTTCTTTAATATTGGTTTGAAAGATATGAGTGCTGTGCGCCGGAGTAAGGACCATCCCGGTATCAACTCCTGTCCCGGTGCCACCTACTGCTATGATTTCATCACCGTAAGGGATCAGTCCGGCATCCAGAGCCATGACGGCTATTTCTACGCACACTTTTGCCCCTTGTCCAAACATGCGTAAGGTATCGGCGATGATTTCAGCAGGATATACTCCCTGATGCTTCAAACGTAATGCCCTGTCTACACCTGCCAAGAGATGGGTAGTGGTTAAAACCTTGATCCCTTCCTTTTGGAATAAAAGGCGGTTTTCTTGAGAAAGTTCATCCTCGCCAGGATTACGAAAACCCACATGATGGGTAACACAAATAATATTCAAACCACAGCCGATATATTGCTGGGCTGTTTCACCGGTACATGATGCCACTACCAGGTGTTTGATTCCTAATTCCTTTGCTCTCTTAACTGTAGCTTCTACGGTTTCCGAGGTGTTGGCCTTGCCCTTCTTTTCGAATAGTATCATGATAAGACCTCCTATGATAGTTTGGTATGCTTTATTTTACCAAAATGCATGGAAAAAGTCATTTTATCAAAGAAAAATTCAGAGTTTGCGAAAGGCTTCTAAAATCTATATTGATGATCAATAAAGGTAGTGATATAATAAGCTTATTTTATTTTGGGGGGGAGGAGACAAAGCATGATCTATAGGAAAGCAAAAATGACAGATGTGGAATCTATCCATCGATTAATTTATAATTATGCTAACCAAGGTTTAATGTTGGCTCGTTCGCGCAGCTCTATATATGAAAACTTGCGGGAATTTACAGTAGCAGAAGATGGGGGAACTGTGGCAGGCATCGGGGGCTTGCATATTTTGTGGCATGATTTAGGAGAGATTCGGTCTTTGGCTATTGATCCCTCTTATACAAAACAAGGTATTGGCCGTCACCTGGTGGAATTATTGGAGCAAGAAGCGCTGGCATTGGGCTTACCAAAATTATTCGCTTTAACTTATCAACCGGTTTTTTTTGCTAAATGCGGTTTCCAGGAGGTAGAAAACAACATTTTACCCCAAAAGGTCTGGAAAGAATGTATTAATTGTCCTAAATTTCCGGATTGTGATGAGCAAGCAGTGCTGAAAATTCTGCAAAAATAATTAAATAAATGGTTTAGTAAAAAGCACAACGTCTGTTGTGCTTTTTTCATATCTTGCCCTTCATTGGAATAAATTGTGATAAGGAAGGGGAGACGTTGGATTGAAAAGGAATAAGCAAATACTCAAAAGCCAGCGGGCTAAATTTAAAAGCGCCTTTGTCAATGTCCTGGAAATTCCTACGGATATTGCGTTAAATTTACCCCGGATCACTCTGCTGGGTAATCTTCAATTGAATATAGAAAATCATAAAGGAATCGTGGAGTATGGTGAAAACAAAATCAGGATCGCCGTAACCAGAGGCTATCTGGAGATTCAGGGAAAAGACCTTGTTCTGAGGAATATACAATTGGATGAAATCATGATCAACGGAGAAATCACCCATCTGGAAATAAAAATTACCGGTTAGGAGAGACCGCCGTGAAAAAGCTGCTAAATTATTTATTGGGTTATGTGATCATCAGCATCAAAGGGGAAGGAGTAGAACGCTTTTTGAATATTGCCCTTCAGCGGGGCATGAACCTTTGGGATATTAAGCGGAAGAAGGATGGTACTGTCCAAGCCCAGGTGCATTTATCTGCCATCAAGCCATTGCGGCATGTAGCCCGAAAAAGCCGCTGTTCTTTCCGCATCGTGGGAAGGGCCGGTCTGCCCTTTCAATTGAAGTCTGTTAAGAAGAGAAAATCCATGGTCGTCGGCGGCATCCTTTTTTTGGCCGGTTTGTATGTTCTCTCTTCTTTTGTTTTCTTTATTGATGTGACCAGCCAGGAACCGATCAAAAATGTGAGTTCGGAAACGGTGAAGCGTCTGGCCAGGGAAAAAGGGGTGGTGGTTGGACGTCCTAAATGGTTGATGGATTTTACGGATACGGAAAAATATTTAATGAATCAAATGCCCCAGTTATCCTGGGTAAACGTTAGCGCTCAGGGCACCAAGGTGGAAATTGAAATCGTGGAAAAGGTTCTGCCGGAGCCGGGGGAAAAGGACAAAACCCCGGGTAACGTGGTGGCGTTTAAAGATGGAGTGGTTACGGAAATCTTAGTAATGCGCGGCCAGGCCCGGGTTGCTTCCGGAGATACGGTTTCCAAAGGGGAGGTTTTGATTTCCGGTTTAATCTTGCCTCTAGCAGGGGAGGCGGCGCCTCCGTCATCGTCTCCATCTCCGGACACTGAACCGGAATTGGTGCGGGCTGATGGTATTGTCCGGGCTAAGGTTTGGTATCGGGGGTATGGGGAATGCCCCATCGTGGAAAAAGAAGAAAAGCTCACGGGAAAAAGTACTCGTTCCGTTACCTTAAAATGGGGTGATCGGCAGTTTGGTCTTTGGGGTGACAAAGAAAGCCCCTATCCATTAGGCACCGAGAAGATTACTTCGAAAAAAATCAATTGGCCTGGAGCTAAAGGTTCTCCTCTGGAAATCATCATTACCACCTATGGGGAAGGAAAAATCACAGAAAAAAATTGGGGTGCTGAAGGAGCAAAGAGTCAGGCTGTACAAAAGGCACTGCTAACGATACAACAGAGAATTCCTCCTCAGGCCCAAATCGTCAATCAGGAAGTTAAACCCTTAGATGAAGGTGGGGATGTGGTAAAGAGAGTTTTCGTGGTCATTGAAACTGAAGAGGAAATTGGCAAATTTCTTGCCATTGAGTAATAATTCAAAAGAATGTATAATGAGGTGAACTATAATTGCCAAATTTTATCGGGGAGGTATGCGTTTTTTGACGGTGCATCAGGAACTAAAGTTGACGATTGGCAGCAATGGGCAAGCGGCGAATTTGCTGGGCCAAAGAGATGAAAACTTAAGAATTTTGGAGAAAAATCTTCAGGCGGGGGTTGTGGTGCGCGGTGATCAAGTTATTCTCACCGGCTCTCCCGAGGAATTGGAGAAGGCCCAGCGTGTTTTTGAACATCTCCTTACTTTAGCGAAGGCAGGTGTGATGATTACACCTCCTGCGATCAATTACGCTTTGAGCGTGATCAGTCAGGATCAAAGACAAATTGCAGAAAAATTAACAGAAAATATTTATGTCACGTCCCGGGGAAAACAAATTAAGGCAAAAACCTGGGGACAGTATCAATATATCCAGTCCATAAGAAATAACAGTCTTGTTTTCGGCATCGGTCCGGCGGGTACGGGAAAAACGTATTTGGCGGTGGTAATGGCGGTGGTAGCCTTAAAGAACAAAGATGTGAAACGGATCATCTTAACCAGACCTGCCGTGGAAGCAGGAGAAAAACTGGGTTTCTTACCCGGGGATTTACAGGATAAGGTAGATCCTTATTTAAGACCTCTCTATGACAGTTTGTACGACACCCTGGGTATGGATGCCGCCCAGAGATTAATGGAGAAAAATACGATTGAGGTAGCACCTTTGGCTTATATGCGGGGCCGCACCTTGGATGATGCTTTCATAATTTTGGATGAAGCCCAAAATACCACCCCTCAGCAGATGAAAATGTTTTTAACCAGAATCGGGTTTGGTTCCAGAGCCGTGGTAACCGGTGATATTACCCAGGTGGATTTGCCTCAGGGACAGCAATCCGGTTTGGTTCAGGTGCAAAAAATAATGCAGGATATTTCTGGGATCGATTTTTGTTATTTAACCCAAGCGGATGTGGTACGTCATCCATTGGTGCAGAAAATTATTCTCGCTTATGAAAAAAACGGAATGTAACTCCCAAGGAGTGATGACTATGTTTAAGGGGCAGGATTTAAAAGGTTATGCTCCCCCTTCCGTAGTAAAATTTTTCAATAATAATACTGCACGCCGTTTTCTCTGGTGGGTCATCTTTTTCTTACTAAGTTTTATGATTCTGAGCATGAATTTTCTGCCGGATCAAGAGGTTTTGGAAGAAGGGGCAATTGCCCCCAGGGATGTTTTTTATGGCGGAGGCACAGTTACTTTTACCAGTGAAATCAAAACAGAAGAAGCGCGCAAAAATGCAGCCCAGGGAATACCCCAGATATACCGGGATGATCCCCAGGCTCTTTCTCGGATAACCGCTGAAATTAAGGAATTGTTTAAAAAGTTTCAGAGTATCCAAAACGATCAGACATTGGGAGCCGATGGGCAAAAAGTCCAGATTGAGACCCTCTTAGGAGAGACTTTAACCACGGAGCAGTTTAAAATTTTAATTCAAGGGAATGATGCTGCCCTTCAGGGACTGGAAGCGGGAATTATTGGGATTATTGAGCTCGCTATGGCAGAAGAGGTAAAAGAAGAACAATTGGAAGCGGTAGAAAAAGAAATTTCCGCAGAGGTTGCTGCTCTTAATATCAACGATGCTTTTAAGGTACTTTTAACCGGGATTGTGCACCAGGCCAAGCTTGAACCCAATCGTGTCTACGACCCGGTAGCCACAGCGAAAGAGGTGGAGCTAAAAATAGCCCAGGTAGAACCGGTACAGGTCACGGTGCGATCCGGAGAAAAGCTGGTGGAAAAGGGAACCGTTGTAACGGCAGGGCAAATTGAAGCGCTGCAATTTTTGGGTTTGCAGCGGGAAGGAACCTCAGCATTAATTTTTGTCGGCTTGTTTGGCTTTGTCGTCATTACTTATGGCTTACTGATGTACTATATCAGAAGCTATAAGCCCATCATTCAAAAACAAGATTCCAATATTATTCTGATTGGACTTTTGCTTAATGTGACTTTAATAATCGCCAAAATTATCGGCTCAATTCACATCTCAGACAGGCCGGAAATCGCAGCCCAAGTGTTCTATGCTATTCCCATTGCTGCTTGTTCCATGTTAGTCGCCATCTTAATGGATGTGCGCACTGCTTCCCTGATTACGGTTCTGCTTAGTCTGTATTTGGGTGTGATGACTAACGGCCAAATGGTCTACAGCACCGTGGTCATAATCGGGGGCCTGGTTGCAATTTATCGGGTGGCGGGTCTCACTCAAAGATCCCAATTGGTCCGGGTCAGCATTGATATTGGCTTTGTCAGCGCTTTAACGGTGATTGTCTTTGGATTAATCTGGAGTCAATCTCCAACAGTGATTGGTATAGGTGCGGCCATGGGGATTTTGAATGGAATCTTGGCATCTATTTTTACCATTGGCACACTGCCTTTTTTAGAATCAGCTTTTGGTATTACTACCTCCGTCAAACTCCTGGAGCTTTCCAGCCCCAGTCACCCCTTAATGAAAAGATTGATGATGGAGGCCCCGGGCACATACAATCATAGTATTTTGGTGGGTAATCTGGGAGAAGCTGCGGCCGATGCCATTGGTGCCGATTCCCTTTTGGTGCGGGTCGGCTCCTATTATCATGATATCGGAAAAATAAAAAGGCCTTATTTCTTTACCGAAAATCAACCGGCTGCCGAAAATCCCCATGACAAAATTACCCCTACCCTGAGCACTTTAATTATTATTTCGCATGTGAAGGATGGCATTGAACTGGCCAAGGAACATAAATTTCCGCGGCTGATCTTGGACATTATTGAACAGCATCATGGCAACAGTTTAGTCTCCTATTTCTATCATAAGGCCAAGGAAGGAGATAAAGGGGAGGGTATTCTAGAATCTGATTTTCGCTATCAGGCACACAAACCTCAGAATAAGGAAGTGGCCATTATTATGTTAGCAGACAGTGTTCAGGCAGCAGTCCAGGCTATGGACAAACCAAGCAAGGGCTCTATTGAAACAAAGGTACGGGAAATTGTTAAAAGCAAACTGGATGACGGTCAATTAAGTGATTGTGATTTGACCTTTAGGGATATTGAAGCCATTATCCAGGCTTTTTTAGTAGTTTTGAACGGCATGTTTCATAGCAGAATTGAATATCCTGACCAGATCGCGAAAGAAATGGAAAAGGGGAAATTGAAAAATGGAGTTAATCATCAGGAATCAACAAGACAAGATCAACCTTCCGCCGGAAATGGAAAAGCTGCTCTCTGATGTGGTGGCAGAAGTCCTGAAAGCAGAGGCCGAACATATGGAGTGGGAGGTGAGTATCCTTCTGGTCGATGACCGGGAGATCAGCTCCTTAAACCGGAACTACCGTGGGATTGACCGGCCCACAGATGTTTTATCCTTTGCAATGGAAGAGGATTTGGCGGGCGTTGATCTGCCGGAATTTATTGTCCCGGAGGACAACCCAATTTTGGGGGATATTGTCATCTCTGTAGAGACTGCGCAAAGGCAGGGGGAAGAATATGGTCATTCCCTGGAACGGGAAATGGGCTTTCTTACGGTCCATGGCATGCTTCATTTGTTGGGTTATGATCATGAGACGGAAGACGAACGGACGGAAATGCGCGGCAAAGAAGAAAAAGTTTTATTAAAATTAGGTTTATTCAGGGAAGAATAGCTATGCACAAGAAATCAAGTAATTTTTTAGAAAGCATAAGTTTTGCGCTCAGCGGCATTATTCATGCCTACCGTACCCAGCGCAATATGCGCATCCACAGTTTTTTTGTGCTGGTCGTTTTGTTTTTTGCCCTCTTGTTATCCCTGACCAGGATTGAAATGGCGATTTTGATTTTGACGATGCTGATGGTGCTTACTTTGGAAATGGTCAATACTGCCTTGGAAGCCGTTGTGGATATGGTCACGGAGGAGTACTTACCCTTGGCGAAAATTGCGAAAGATGTAGCGGCCGGGGCTGTATTTTTAGCTAGCCTGGGTGCGGTGTTAATCGGTATACTTATTTTTGGGCCGAATATTTGTCAGCTGTTCAAATAAGACATGGAGGGGGAAGCCCATGAAACCCAAAGTTCAAGCTCTGGTCGTAGGAATAATCGTCTTTTTCGTCGTGCTTTTCATTGGGTTTGGCGTTTTCGGCCGTTACTTTTTTCCGGGACCCAACCCGCCAGAAGAGACGATGGTAGAGCATAATGAAGAAGATGCCACGGAGCCGCCGGCAGAAGAAATATTTCCTTATCGTTGTCCTTTTGACGGAACCCCGCTTAAAGAACTGCCTCTGCGTCCGGTGGTAGTTGCTATTGATAATTTAGCCGCAGCCCGTCCCCAATCCGGTTTGAGTCAGGCAGATTTAATTTATGAGGTTCCCGCGGAAGGTGGGATTACCCGATTCTTAGCTTTTTATTATCATGGTCAGGCGGAAAAGATCGGTCCCATCCGAAGCGCCCGTCCTTATCTGGCTGCCATTGCCCAGGAATGGCAGGGGGTATTTATTCATGTGGGGGAAAGCCCCCAGGCTCAGACATTTTTTAAAAGAGAAGATCTGGATCATATCAACGAAATGTTTCATGCCCAGGGGTTTTGGCGGGAACGAAGCCGCAAGGCCCCTCATAATCTATATAGCAGCAGTAAAAACCTTTGGCAGGAGATTACAAAAAAGGGCTGGGATGAACAAAAGACTATCAAAGGATTTTCCTTTTTGCCGGAACAGGAGGGGAGCTTGAGCCTTGAGGGCACTTCGGCCTCCCAGGTAACTTTAACCTATCCATCCAGCAAAGTCACCTTTAAACTGTCTGAAGAAGGAGATCTATATCAAAGATATATAGGGGAGCGGGAACATGTAGATCTGGAGACTTCCCTTCCTTTAACCGCAGCCAATATTCTAGTACAGGAAACCAGGGTGCAACTCCTGGATAATGAAGGCCGCCTGAAAATCGATTTGACAGGTCAAGGAAGAGCGTGGCTTTTTTCCCGCGGACGAGTCCAAGAGGGACGCTGGGTCAAAGAAGGAAAAAATCCAACCCGGTTTCTGGATGAGACCGGTAAGAATTTTCTCTTAACACCGGGGCAAACCTGGATCGAAATTATCGGGACGGGTAATAATGTGCAATACCAATAATCATGGCAGGATGTGAAGTAATGGATGAGCTCAAACTATTAAGTCTGGCTGAAGAGGGTAAGGAAAAGGCCTATGCCCCTTATTCCGGTTTTCAGGTGGGCGCGGCCTTGCTGACCAAAGAAGGCAGGGTATTTATCGGATGCAATGTCGAGAATGCTTCCTACGGTCTTTCCAACTGTGCGGAACGAACAGCGGTATTTTCCGCTGTAGCGGCTGGTTGCCGGGATTTTGATACCCTGGCTATTGTCTCAGATTCGGAAACCTTTACCTATCCTTGCGGAGCTTGCCGGCAGGTTCTGGTGGAATTCAATCCGGATCTGAAAATTATCATGAGAAATCAAGCTGGAGAATTAAAGGTAGAAAAAGCCTGGGATCTGCTGCCTCATTATTTTTCCGGTCAAAACATGGAAAAATTGGAGGGGGGAAATCATGACAGTTTTCAAATCAGGCTTTGTTACCATTATCGGGCGGCCCAATGTGGGAAAATCCACCTTATTAAATGCAGTTTTAGGACAAAAAATTGCCATTATGTCGGATAAACCCCAGACGACCAGGAATAAGATCCAAGGTTTTTATACCACGGAAGAAGCTCAGATTGTTTTTATTGATACCCCCGGCATTCACAAGCCCCAGCATAAGTTAGGGGAGTATATGGTTACTGTGGCAGAACGGACTTTAAATGAGGTGGATGTAATTCTTTACCTGGTGGATGCCACATCAAAATTTGGCGCGGGAGAGGAATTCATTATTAAACAATTGGGCAAAGTGGAAACCCCTGTTTTTTTGGTGATTAATAAAATTGATTTAATTTCCCGGGATCAATTGTTAGCCCTTATTGCTGAATACAGCAATAAATTTCCCTTTGCCGAAATTATGCCCCTTTCAGCTTTAAAGGAAGATGGGGTAGATCATATGTTGGAAATTTTGGTACAATACTTGTCGGAAGGGCCCCAATTTTATCCGGAAGATATGGTCACGGATCAACCGGAAAAGGCCATTGTGGCAGAATTGATCAGAGAAAAGGTTCTATTCCTAACTCGGGAAGAAATTCCTCATTCCGTAGCGGTAGAAGTAACGGATTTTAAGGAAAGAGAAGGGAACACGATTTATATCGGAGCCGTAATTTATGTGGAGCGGGATTCCCAAAAAGGCATTATTATTGGGAAAAAGGGCAGTATGCTAAAAGAAATCGGTAAATTGGCTCGAGTTGATATTGAAAATCTACTGGATAGTAAGGTATATTTAGAATTATGGGTTAAAGTTAAAAAGGATTGGCGCAATCAGGATGTGGCTTTAAGAAACTTTGGTTTCGATAAAAAGAATATTTAATTTTTTAAATAACATCATGAAGGAGAGGTGGAAGAATCGTATGGATAGTGACCCTGGCGGTAGGAACAAAAAATTAAATAAAAAGCAGCTGCCAGGAGCATTAATTTAGCCAATAACTCCTGGCGCGGGAGAGGAGTTATTGCGTATGCACTTTGAAGAAGCTTATCAAATTATCAGGGATCATATTGCAGCCCAGGAATTAGATGAAGCCAGAAAAGTTCTTGGAGAATTTCAACCGGCAGATATTGCCGAATTTGTTGAGAACTTACCTGTCCATGAAATCGGACCGATTTTAAACCTGTTGTCCCCTGAAACCGCCGGCGAAGTGATTAATCAACTGGATGCGGAATTAGCCGGGGATGTCCTGTCTGATATGGGAGAAGAAAAAACCGGTGCCATTATTGATGAAATGTATTCTGACGATGTGGCAGACATTCTAGGTGAGATGACAGACCCGGAAAAGGACAAAATTCTCAGTCTGATGGAGCAGGAAGACGCCATTGAGGTGCGGGAACTGCTGGAGTTTAAGGAAGACACCGCCGGGGGGATTATGACCACCGAATACGTGGCCATTTTGCAAAATATTACGGCGGAACGGGCGATCCAGGTGATCAGGGAAACTGCTCCTGATGCAGAAACTGTTTATTATGTTTACGTGATCAATGATAAAAATCAGCTGGTGGGAGTTATTTCTTTACGGGAATTAATCATCGCCAATCCCAAGACCTTGATCGAAGACATTATGCATCACAAAGTGAAAAGTGTGAATGTGCATATGGATCAGGAAGAAGTAGCGGCTATGGTCGCAAAATACGATTTCTTAGCCATCCCGGTGGTGGATGATGACCAGAGCTTAATGGGGATTATCACAGTTGACGATGTTATTGATGTCATTCATGAGGAAGCATCGGAGGATATCTATCGTCTTGCCGGAACAGCAGAGGTTGATTTTGAAGATGCGTTATGGAAACGCATTTGGATGGCGGTGCGTAACCGTTTACCCTGGCTCTTAGTTACCTTATTGGGAGGATTTTTGGCAGGGGGAATTATCCGCGGTTTAGAAAAAGAAATTCAGACAGTGGTGGCTTTGTCATATTTTATTCCTCTACTCACGGGCATGGGAGGGAATGTGGGCACGCAATCCTCTACCTTGGCGGTGCGCGGCTTGGCCACGGGGCAGATAGATGCAGGAAAAATGTTGAAAACTGTGGGCACGGCGGCCTTAATCGGCATAGGGGTAGGGTTGATATGCGGACTGATTGTCACCGTTATGGCTTTCCTTTGGCAGAAAAGCCTGCTCTTGGGATTGGTAGTGGGGATCTCACTTTGTGTCAATATGATTACGGCTTCCACGATGGGCACCTTTGTCCCATTGGTACTGAAACGTTTTGGGGTTGACCCCGCTGTGGCCTCCGCCCCCTTTATCAGCACCACTATTGATATTACCGGATTGCTGATTTATGCCGGATTGTCCTCCGTTTTTATCAAATGGTTGGTTTAAGGGATGAGTAAATTATATGCGGCCCAAGCCATTATCATCAAGGCCCGGGATTTTGGCGAAGCAGATAAAATTTTGACCCTTTATACCAGGGAATACGGCAAGTTTCAAGCCATCGCCAAAGGAGTACGGAAATCCACCAGCCGCTTGCGGGGCGGTGTGCAGATGTTTGCCCATACCCGTCTGCTCCTTTATCGGGGGAAGAGTCTGGATCTTGTTTCCCAGGCAGAAAATATGGAGAGTTTTGGTGCATTGCGGGAGGATCTGGAAAGGCTTGTTTATGCCTCTTATGTCATGGAATTGTTGGAACATGCTGTACCGGAACGGGAACCCAATGAAAGGATTTTTTTGACGACATTAATGACTTTAGGGCTGCTCCAGGGGGAGGACCCGGAGCTGGTGTGCCGGATGTATGAGATCAAACTCCTGTACCTCTTGGGATATCATCCTCATTTGACGGATTGCATCCTATGCGGCAAACCCTTGGGAAACAGTTCCTTCTATCTTAGTCCGGAGCAAGGCGGCCTGGTTTGTCAAAGCTGTGCCGGTTCCGAAAAACATGATGGGCTTTTGGCGGCGGGAACGGTTCTTGCTATACAGAAGCTGCTGACCATGGATCCCAGGCAACTGTTTCGTCTGAAGATTTCTCCCGGACAGCGCCGGGAAATGGAGAAGGCAATAGAACATTATTTGATCTACCATCTTGAAAGAGCAATCAATGCAAAAAAAGTGATGAAAGATTTGCTGCATAGTTTAAAACCAAAAAGCTGAGTATCCTGCCGGATGCTTGGCTTTTTATTCATAGTTTGAAATGATTGCCTGGGCGATTTTCCTCATGGAAAGACATTGATCCATACTTTGTTGTTGCATGCGTCGATAGGCCTCGCTCTCAGACAGAGACAGTTTCTTCATCAAAAAACCTTTGGCTCGTTCCACCAGCTTGCGTGTCTCGATGGATTCCTTTAATTCATCCACCTGACGTTCCAAACAGATCATTTTTTGAAAGGCTTGGAGGACGAAGGAGGCTGTGGAGAGAAGGTGCCCTTCCTGGATGGGTTTCACTAAAAAGGCAAAGACCCAGGAATCCTTCGTTTTCTCAAAAAGAGGCTGTTCCCAGCTGGAAGTCAATAGGATTACCGGGGCGATTTTATCTCCTTTAATAATGCGCGTTAATTCCAGGCCTGAAAATCCCGGTAAATCCTTGTCTAATATAACCAGATCCGGCATCAGCCTGCGGATGATACGCAGAGCCGTAGCACCGTCTTCCGCTTCTCCGACGATCAGATACCCCTGACGTTGGAGGATACTTTTTATTCTTTTTCTTAATGCCCTGTCTTTGGCACCGATAAATATTTTTGTTTCCCCTCCAAACATCAAAGCAACTCTCCTTTTCCTTTAGGCTTTTGCCTTGCCTGCTTCCAGAAGCACGTGATTTCCCAATAAGAAAAAGCCCTGAATAAACATGAGAAAACCTGTCACAATGAGAATCCATTCGATCTTGATCATATCAGACAGCGGGCCGAAGAAGAGCATTCCTAAGGGCATGGTGGAACTGGCGATCATCGTTAGCACCCCGAAAACCCGTCCCAGGAAATCCTCTTCTACCTTTTCCTGCAGTAAAACGGTAGAGGGAGTATTAAAGAAGGGCATTACCAGCCCGGATAAACCCATGATCAGCAAATAAATCGGGAAATAGGGAACAATACCCAGGGCGATGGTAAAAAAGCCTAAACACAGACAAGAGAGGGTCATGGTATGAATTTTGTTCTTGAAACCGCCCCAATAAGCGATAATGATCCCACCCAGCATCATACCCAAAGCAAAGGCAATCTCAATCGCTGTGAGACGCCAGACATCTGCACCAAAGCTGCGTGTTACCTGAAGGGGTGTTAAAAAAGCTACAGGAGCGGCTAAAAAAAAGAAAATCGCGCAAAACCAAAAAAAATGGCGCACATAATCATGACTCTTGATGTAAGCAACTCCTTCCTTCATATCCGTAAAATAGCTGAACTCCTGTTTTTCTCTTGCTTTGGCATGAGCCGGTACATGCAAAAAGAAAAACAGGGTTGTGATGGCAATGGCAGCGGTGATAACATCAATAAAGAAAATGGTTTCAATGGGGGCAACAGTAAGGAGTGCCCCGCCTAACATGGGAGAGGCCAGCATGATTAAAGACTGAATGCTTCCATTGGTGGCATTCACCTTCATTAGTCTGTCCTCAGGAACAATTTGAGGGAGAAATGCCCCTACAGCCGGAGACTGGATACCTGAACCAAAGGAACGTATCGCTGAAATCACAAACAGCAGCCACAGGGCTTCGTACCCTAATAAATAAAGGATAGCCAAAATCAAGGTAAAGGATGCGATCATGGAATCGGCGAGAATGATGAGAAATTTCCGATTGTAACGGTCTGCCCATACTCCGGCAAAAGGAGAAATAAAAAGTGTGGGCAAGAAGCCGCATAGGATGGAGATCGTCATCATCATGCCTGATTGAGTTGTTAATGTAATATGCCAGAGGATGGCATACTGAACCAGGGAAGAACCAAAAAGACTGATGCTTTGGCTCCCTAAAAAGAGGATGGTATTTTTGATCCAATTATTATTCATCTTAAGAAAATTCTCCTTTACGAGACCGTCGAAGTTATGGACGCATAAAAAAATCTATTCCGGGGCATAAATTCAGATAAAAGGAGTGGACAAAATGGATGATATATTACGAAAAGTAGATTTAATTATTGATAGAGCCGGCGTCAGTTATGCTTCGGCTAAAGAAGCTCTGGAACAATCCGGGGGCAGTGTCATTGATGCTATTATTTATCTGGAGAACAAACTTCATACAACGGCAGGCAGTTATCATCAGCTGAAGGGGATACTGAAAAAGGCCAAGGAAACTAAAATCCGTGTTCTGAAAGAGGGTGAACAGGTGGCGGAAGTACCCATGACAGCAGGAATCTTAGGTTTAGTAGGAACAATTGCCCTGCCGGGATTGGCTGCCATCGGTGCCATCGGATCCGCAGCAGCTTTATTAAGCAATTATTCTCTGGAAGTGAAAAAGTCGGACACAATGGATGATCAACAAGAAGAAAATCTGAATTGATGGCCCGTTTCCTTGCTTCATCATAACATCCAAAGACCTCTTGGGGAAGAGAAAATTTGGGGACATGCTATTGACTTTTTCACCATGAGGTTTTAAGATGATATAAAAAATGAATTTAAGTTCATTTTTTGGTCGACCCGGATGGGGCAAATCATGGGAGGGATGATAGGATGAAAGGGAAAGATTGCAGAAAAAGAAAAATAGGATTTTTGCTGGCCATGATATTGGCCCTGACACTTTTGGCCGGTTGCGGCCAGGAAAAGGCAAAGGAAGAAGGAACGGGACCAAAGCCAATTAAAATCGCTGTGCTTCCGGTGGAAGATACGATGCCAATGCTGGTAGCGAAAGAAAAGGGATACTTTGCCGAGGAACAACTACAAGTAGAGCTGGTAAACTTCCAAAGCCCGGTGGAACAGAGTAATGGGATGCAGTCCGGAGAAATGGACGGGATGCAGACAGATATGATTGTGGCTGCATTGCTGAAGGATTCCGGTTTGGATTTAAAGATCACTTCTATTACTTTAGGAGTTACACCCCAGGAAGGACGCTTTGCCATCCTTGCTTCGCCTCAATCGAATATCAATTCTCTGGAAGATTTAAAAGGAAAGAACATCGGAATTTCCTATAACTCCATTATCGAATATGTTACCGACGGATTGTTGACAGCCGGGGGTATTGATCCCGCTGAGGTGAAGAAAACCGCAATTCCCAAAATTCCGGTGCGAATGGAAATGCTGTTCAGCAATCAGATTGATGCCATTGTAGTGCCTGATCCCTTGGTTTCCTTTGCAGAGCACCAAGGGGCTAAGGTGATTGCCCAGGATACAGAAAAGAATCTTTCTCAAAACGTGTTGTTTTTTACTCAGAAAACCATCGAGGAAAATAGGGACGGAGTGGAAGCTTTTTATCGCGCCTATAGGAAGGCGGTAGATGATTTGAATGACCATCCGGAGGACTTTCGGACCTTATTGGTGGAAAATATTAATATTCCGGAGCCCATTGCAGATGCCTATCAGTTGCAGCATTATCCCCAGCCTCAAGTACCCGGTGAGACGGATGTGCAGAATATATTGGATTGGATGAACAAAAAAGCACTCTTAAAAAATGATTTGAAATATCAAGATCTGGTACAGGAGATAAAGACTCCTTAGCATCGGAAGCAATAAACTTTGCTTGATGCAAAAACTTTGTTTATGAGGAACGGTTAGCGACCGTTCTTTTTTCTCGTTCGCCCAAAATCTCCGATTGAACCCTTTACGGACCGTCCCCCCGGTTTCCCAGTTTTTCTTTGTCCAGAATTTTAATGCCCTTTCGGGAAACCTTTAATATGCCTTCATTGGAAAAGTATTTCAGCATTCGTGAAATCACTTCCCGAGCACTGCCCATATGTCCTGCTATCTGTTCGTGTGTCAAGGTAATTGTATCGCTGTTTTCCAGATTTGCTTGGTTAAGCAAAAACATTGCGAGCCGTTTGTCCAGCTTCATGAACAGGATTTGCTCCATTACCCACATGGCCTCAGAAAAGCGCAGGGAAATTATGTCCGTCATAAAACTCATGACTTGCGGATTTTCTTTGGCAATTCTATCATAGGTTGCCACACTTATGATGTAAACTTCAGTAGAGCATTCAGCGTCAACATGTATATCAAAGGATATATTTTTGATAACGCAGGATGCGGAAAGAAGACAGATATCCTTGTTCACCAACCTGAACAGAGTCACCTCTTTCCCCTCATCAGACAGCATATATACCCGGAGCCTTCCGCTTTTTACGGTAAGTACTCCAATGCAGTCCCCAGAACCGTTATGGATTTTTTCCCCTTTTTTATATATTTTCAGTTCTGTATGTTCAGCAACTTCATTTTTTTCTGCTTCATTCAGACTCTTCCAAAACGGCAGTAATTCAGATAATTTTTTTGTATCTTTAAAGGTCAATCTTATCGCCTTCTTTCTACCTATAGTGTGACTTTGTCACTGAGCTGATGCGAAAAAAATGATAAAGTTAATATAAATAAAAGCAATAAGAAGATGATATGATCTAAGTTCTTTTCTGCACTAGAATATTCCTGCTTATTATTGCAAATTAGGAGACTCATTATTAATAGATTCTAATAAGATGTGAGATTTACTGTTTATCAACTTTCATTTAATTAGAGAGGAGAATAATTTTATGAAAAAGAAAGTATTGATTATCGGCGGAGTAGCCGGCGGTGCAACCACAGCTGCCAGACTCAGAAGGCTTGATGAAACAGCCGAAATCATAATTTTGGAGAGGGGAGAATATATCTCCTATGCCAACTGCGGTCTGCCTTATCATATCGGCGATGTGATCAAGGAACGGGGGTCTTTGTTGCTGCAGACGCCGGAAGCAATGAAAGCTAGATTCAACATAGATGTCAGAGTCAATAACGAGGCTTTGTCCATTGAAAAGGAGCGCAAGGTTGTTTCTGTGCTAGACAAAAAGACTGGAAAAGAATATGAGGAAAGCTATGACACCCTTTTGATTGCCACCGGTTCCTCACCTCTCAAACCATCTATCCCGGGAATTGACGGGCCGGGAATCTATTCTCTTTGGACCATCCCGGATACAGATAAAATTAAAAGCTTCATCAGTACAAAAAAGCCAAAGAAAGCGGCCATAATCGGCGGCGGCTTCATCGGCCTGGAGATGGCGGAAAATTTACATGCTGCTGGATGTGAAGTGACAGTTATCGAAATGCAAAACCAAGTAATGGCGCCAATTGATTTTGAAATGGCCCAACTTCTCCACGAAAACATGAGGATGAACCAAGTGCAATTAGTGTTGAACGACGGGGTGAAGTCATTTGAGGGAGTAGACGGAACGACCATAATTCAGCTGCAGAGTGGCAAGGCTATAGAAGCGGAACTTGTGATTTTATCCATTGGGATCAAACCAAACAGTGTGCTTGCCAAAGAGGCAGGATTAGCACTTAATGAAAGAGGGGGAGTCGTTGTTAATGAATATCTCAAGACATCCGAACCCAGCATTTATGCCGTGGGAGATGTCATAGAGGTAGAGGACTATATTTCCAAAAATAAGACCATGGTTCCCCTTGCCGGCCCGGCAAATAAGCAGGCCCGTATCTGTGCCAACAACATTGCCAGAGAATTTGGTGTTTTAGGCGGAGATTTGGAAAAGTACAAGGGAACCCAGGGCACATCTATCGCAAAGGTCTTTGACCTGACCGTGGCATCCACCGGTGTAAATGAAAAAACCTTGAAAAAATGGGGCAAGGAATTTAACAAGGATTACTTTGTGGCTTTGATCAATCAAAAATCCCATGCGGGCTATTACCCTGGGGCAACTCCCCTTACCTTGAAAATGCTTTTTAGCCCGGAAGGCAAAATTTTCGGCGCTCAAATTATTGGCCAGGATGGTGTGGATAAGAGGATCGATACTATTGCTGCGGCAATCCGCCTGGGTGGAACTATTTATGATTTGGCTGAACTGGAGCTTGCTTATGCCCCTCCTTATTCCTCCGCCAAGGATCCCGTAAATATGCTGGGCTTTGTGGCCGAAAATATCTTAAATGGGCTTGTATCTATCGTAGGCTGGAATGGGTTGGAGGAGCTTAAAAAATCAGAAGACAAAAATTATACAATCCTTGATGTCAGCGAAGATATAGAAAGGATGGCCTTCTTTATTCCGGATTCATATCATATTCCTTTAGGACAATTAAGGAATCGTTTAGGGGAATTGGATAAAGAAAAACTAATCATTGTATACTGCGCTATAGGTGTCAGGGCATATAATGCAGCCAGAATGATGATGAATTCAGGATTTAAAAAGGTAAAGATCTTCCCGGGAGGCTCATCTTTCTATAAATCACTTTATCACGACCAGCTTTCGGATATGACACCAACGGAAAATAAACCTCAGGGAGTTATAGATATGAGTAAGGTTGTGGCAAAACAGACGCTGGACTGCAGTGGTCTGCAGTGCCCGGGTCCTATCATGAAGGTCTATGAAACTATAAAAGGAATGTCGGACGGTGAAATTATTCAGGTTTCGGCAACTGATATGGGCTTTGCCCGGGATATTGACGCCTGGTGCAAGAGGACAGGAAACTGCCTTTTGAAATCGGAAAGGGCTGGTAAGGAAAATATTGTTTATATACAAAAGGGCCGGGAAAACACTTCAGCACAACCGGCTGATCTGCCTAAAGAAACTCAAATTGTCACCGAACTACCTCAAGGTAAAAATATCATCGTTTTCAGTGGTGATCTGGATAAAGTACTGGCTGCATTTATTATTGCCAACGGAGCCGCTGCCATGGGAAGACCGGTCAGTATGTTCTTTACCTTTTGGGGGCTAAATGCTCTGAGGAGACCCAACAAGCAAAACATTAAGAAGCCTTTCCTGGACAGCATGTTCGGAGCCATGATGCCAAGAGGAGCTTCAAAGCTTAAGCTTTCAAAAATGAATATGGGCGGCATGGGCACTGAGATGATGAAAAAAGTAATGAGGGATAAAAATGTGGATTCTTTAGAAATCCTCATGAACCAGGCCATCCAGAATGGAGTAAAGCTCATAGCCTGCAGCATGTCGATGGATATTATGGGAATAACAAAGGATGAGCTAATAGATGGCATCGGTTATGCCGGCGTTGCAACAATGCTTGGAGACGCGGAAGAGTCAAATATGAGTTTGTTCATTTAATTTAACCCGAGGGGACGGCAGACTGCCGTCCCTTCGGGTTTCAATTTACGAAAAGGCTGGCAAGGATCCAGAACTTTTAGTATACTACTTGGTGGAGAGTGATTTGTGTGAAAACCATCATCTATTATCTTGTGTCATTTCTGGCCGGCGCAACGGCAATCATTCAGGCAGGTGTGAACGGACAATTAAAAACAGCGGTAGGGGGGCCGGTCTTGGCCTCCCTGATCAGTTTCTTTGTTGGGACCTTGACCTTAGGTATTGTTTTTACTGTTTCCGTGATCAACGGTTATCAGCTACTGCCATCTCCGGAAAGTCTACAGAATACTCATTGGTGGATGTGGATCGGGGGAATTCTTGGTGCTTTTTTTGTCTTTGTGTCGATTTTGTGCGTTCCTAAAATCGGTTTTGCCTGTATGTTTTGTTTAATGATTACCGGACAAATTCTGATTTCCTTGATCTTTGATCACTTTGGCGCTTTTGGGAACAGTATTTACCCGATGAATCCTTATCGGGCTTTGGGGGCAATCATGCTCATTGGCGGCGTTTATCTGATTCAAACCCATTAAAATAGGAAGCAGAAAAGAATATTGACAAGATAGTTTAATTTTGCTAAAGTTGTAGAATAATAAAGAAGCAATGACGGAGATAAGTAGCCAGCGGATTATAAGCAGAGAGCCGGGCGGGTGGAAAACGGCAATAATGCTGGGGAAGGCACTCCTGAGCTATTCAGGTGAAAGTACATATAGTCTGAATCGGAGCTTCCTCCGTTATCAAAGAATGAAGATGGACTTTGATGTCAATCAGGGTGGAACCGCGGGAAATCAGCCTCTCGTCCCTGCAGCTCTTTGCTGCAGAGACGGGGGGCTTTTATAATATGTGCAGCTAAGGTTTGCACCAATCCTAGGATTGATGCAAGCCAAGGTTTCTAATATTCTAATATTGGAGGGAATATGATGAATTTCCAGGAACTTATTTTAGCATTGAACAAATTCTGGGGTGAACAAAACTGCATTATTCAGCAGCCCTATGATATGGAAAAAGGTGCCGGCACCATGAACCCGGCTACAGCCCTCAGGGCTTTAGGACCGGAACCTTGGAATGTCGCATATGTGGAGCCTTCCCGACGTCCTACGGATGGGCGTTACGGGGAAAATCCCAATCGTTTGCAGCATTATTATCAGTATCAGGTGATCCTCAAACCTTCCCCGGATAACATTGTGGAGCTCTATATGGACAGCCTTCGCGCCATCGGCATTAAACCGGAAGAACATGATATCCGCCTGGTGGAGGATAATTGGGAATCTGCTAACTTAGGGGCGTGGGGACTAGGTTGGGAGGTCTGGCTGGACGGGATGGAAATCACCCAGTTCACCTATTTCCAGCAGTTCGGGGGTTTGGAATGCCGACCGGTGAGCGGAGAGATTACATACGGGATCGAACGCTTGGCCATGTTTATTCAAAAAGTAAACAGCGTTTACGATATTGAATGGGTTGATGGGATTACTTATGGAGATGTGCATCATCAAACTGAGGTGGATTATTCTCATTATAATTTCACCGTAGCCAATACCAATATGCTCTTTCAGCTTTTTGATATGTATGAGGAGGAATTTAAAAGAACCATCGATCATGGTTTGGTGCAGCCGGCATATGATTATGTGCTGAAATGCTCCCATACCTTTAACCTACTGGATGCCCGCGGGGCCATCAGTGTCACGGAACGACAAAGCTATATCACCAGGGTGCGCAATTTAGCCAAGGTGGTAAGCGTTGCCTATGTAGATCAGAGAGAAAAATTAGGGTTTCCTTTGATTAAGGATCCGGAAAAAAGAGAGAAAATGGGCCTTGCTTCCTTAGAAAAGGTTAAGGCAAGCCTGACTGACCTTCAAGGCAACGCAATGAATGATGGAAAGGAGGCCTAATAATGGCCAAGGATTTGTTATTTGAACTGGGAACAGAAGAAATTCCCGCTCGCTTTATGGCACCGGCCCTCAGACAGATGAAGGAACTGTTGGAGGCGGGCTTAAAGGAGCTTCGATTAGATTATTCCACGCTGAATGTTTATGGCACACCTCGTAGACTAGCATTATTGGTGAAAGAACTGGCGGAGCAACAGTCAGATTTGGCAGAAGAAGTAAAAGGGCCTTCGATCAAAGCCGCCTATGACGGTGACGGCAATCCTACTAAGGCAGTTTTGGGCTTTGCCCGGGGGCAGGGTGTTCAGGTTGAGGATCTGGTAGTGCAAGAAACCCCTACCGGTAAGTATGTTTTTGCCACGAAAAGAAACGCAGGACAGTCGGCAGAAGCAGTGCTTCCAGATATGCTGACCAGTATTGTTCATAAGCTTTATTTCCCCAAGCCCATGCGCTGGGGAGATTCAGATTTGAAATTTGCCCGCCCCATTCGCTGGATTGCCGCCCTTTTGGGCAATGAAGTATTGAAAATCACAATCGGGGATATTAAAGCGGACCGTTTCAGCCGCAGTCATCGTTTTCTAGGTTCCGGCGTGGTGGAATTAGCTTCTCCTCAAGAATATATTCAAAAGTTAAAAGAAAACTATTGTATTGTCGATCAGGAAGAGAGAAAAGAGCTGATTTGGGAACAGATTACCGCCGTGGCTGCGGAAAATAGAGGGAAGGTGCACAAGGACGAGAAATTATTGGAAGAGGTCACCCAACTTCTGGAATATCCTACCGCTTTATGCGGCAGCTTTGAAGAAAAGTATTTGGCTTTGCCTCAGGAATTATTAATAACCCCGATGCGGGAACATCAGCGTTATTTCCCGGTATTTAAAGAGGATGGATCATTATTACCGAAATTCATTACGGTGCGAAATGGTTTGGAGAAACATATCGATATTGTCACTGCCGGTAATGAGAAAGTGCTGCGTGCCCGGCTGGCCGATGCGGAATTCTTTTATACAGAAGATCTTAAGAAGAATTTAGAGGATAATGTAGCCAAGTTGGACACAATTGTTTTCCATGAAAAACTTGGCAGTCTTGGTGACAAAGTAAAGCGGGTAGAAAAACTGGCTCGGTATATAGGAACCCAATTAGGTTTCTCGGCGGAAGAACTTAATGCTACAAGTCGGGCTGCTTTTTTAGCCAAAGCCGATCTCGTCTCTAATGTGGTGTATGAATTCCCGGAACTCCAAGGCATTATGGGTGAATACTATGCCAGGCATGCCGGGGAAGAGGAGGCTGTTGCAGTTGCCATCAGGGAACATTACCTGCCGCGTTTTGCCGGGGATGAATTGCCTGCCACAAAAATAGGAATGGCTTTGTCTATTGCCGATAAGTTGGATAGTATTGTGGGCTTTTTTGGCATGGATATTCAACCTACCGGCTCCCAGGATCCTTATGCCCTGCGCAGACAGGCTCTGGGCATCGTTCATACGGTTTTAAACCGTGATCTGGAAATATCCTTGAGTAAAATGGTGGAGGAATCCGATCAGCTTTTAACAGAACAGGTGGATTTCATTCACTCTCCGGAGAAAACTTTGGGAGACCTCCTTGCCTTTTTTAAACAGAGAATGGAAAACGTATTGTCTGAAGCCGGGGTGCGTTACGATGTGATCAATGCTGTTTTAGCAGGTCAACTGGATAATCTTGATGTAGCGAATCAAAAGGCTGTTGCCCTTAGTGCTTTCCGGGAAACGGAAGAATTCCGTCAGTTGATCACCGGTTTTAAAAGGGCAGCTAACCTGGCCAAAAATGCCACCCATAGTCAGGTAAAAGAGGAGCTGCTCTCCGATCCGGCGGAAACTCAGCTTTATCAGGAATTTCAAAAGGTTAAGAAGGCTGCTGATTCTTTATTGCAGGCCAAGGATTATCAAAAAGCCCTGACTATGATCGGTGAGTTGCGAACTGTCATTGATGTTTTCTTTACCGCGGTCATGGTCATGGTGGAAGATGAAGAGATCAAAGAAAACCGCCTGGCCTTATTAAAACAAATTGCTGATTATGTTAAGAACATTGCCGATCTTTCTCAATTAGTAGATTGACGCAAGTTCTTAACTTGCTAAGTGGTTTTCTTAGCAAGTTTTAGAAACGCTAATACATGACTTAGTTGGCGTTTGACTCCCGCCTTTGCGGGAGACTTATGCCAAGTTAGTCAGGTGGACACAAGTCCTTAACTGGTAAGTTTTTTGCACACCAGGTTTTTGAAAATTTAATGTTATCAAGAGAACCTTTGCTGTTAATCAGCGGGGTTCTTTTTTTAATTAAAATTATAAGTCATTATTCGAGCTTATTTTGCAATATATCCTATTGACTTAAAAAGGAAAATTCAATATAGTATATGTTATATTATTAAATAAACTTAATAATGTATCACATTCCTGAATGTTCCTACAGACGAAGGGAGTGGCAGCTATTCAACTAACAGAACGACAGAAAGAAATTATTTTGATTGTCAAAGAGAATGGTCCGATAACCGGTGAAAATGTTGCCCAGCATCTTAATCTTTCCAGAGCGGCTTTGAGAGCAGATTTGACCATCCTAGTCATGGCGGGGCTGATTGATGCCAAGCCACGGGTGGGTTATTTCTATGTGGGTGACAACTCTCGCACGATCATTTCGGAAAAGGTCATGGAAATGAAAGTTAAGGATTGCAAATCCAGACCCATTGTGGAGCGGGAGGAAGCCTCTGTATACGATACCATAGTGAAAATGTTTATTAGCGATGTAGGAACGCTCTTTATCGTAAGCCAAGGGGGTATTTTGCAAGGAGTGGTTTCCAGAAAAGACCTTTTGAAGGTGACCTTGGGCCAAGGAGATCTGCAAAGTATGCCGGTAAATGTGATTATGACCAGGATGCCCAATATTATAACTACCACCTTGGATGAGTCCATCTATGAGGCCACGAAAAAAATCATTGAACATCAGATCGACGGTCTTCCGGTGGTACGGCCATGCGAAGCGGAGGGGCCGAATTTTGGTTTGCCGGAAGTGATTGGCAGATTCACCAAAACAAATATCACCAGGATCTTCCTAGAATTGTTGGAAGGGGATTAAAAAACTTTATGAATCAAAAAAAAGACAAACCGGTAATATTTGTTGTTTCGGATTCCCTGGGTGAGACAGCGGATCTTCTGGCCCGGGCCGCTGCCAGCCAATTTGACAGCGGGGGGGTGGAAATCCGGAGGGTACCCTATGTATCTGTGGTGTCGGAAATAGAGACTATTTTCCGGGAAGCAGCTGTTTATAACAGTGTGATCACTTATACTGTGGTGGTCAATGAACTGAGAGAGGAAATCAGCCGTTTGTCTAAAGCATATGAGATTCCTTGTGTGGATCTATTGGGACCTACTCTGGATGCCGTGACTAAGGTTTCCGGACTGCAGCCGAAGATGGAAACCGGTCTTTTAAGAAAGCTGGACCGGGATTATTTCCGCAAGGTGGAGGCAGTAGAGTTCGCCGTCAAATATGACGATGGGAAAGATGCCCGAGGATTGATTCAGGCAGATGTTGTTTTAACAGGGGTGTCCCGAACCTCAAAAACCCCGGTTTGCATGTACTTAGCTCACAATAAAATTAAAGCAGCTAATATGCCTTTGGTGCCCGAAGTTGCTCCTCCTCAAGAATTGTTTGAAATTAACCCCAAAAAAATAATTGGGTTGACCATAAAAGCTGAAGCATTGAATGTAATTAGGAATGAGAGATTAAAAGCCCTGGGGTTGAACCCTGGAGCAGATTATGCCAGCATTAATCGGATTATTCAGGAATTGGAATATGCAGAAAACATTTTTAAACGTATTGGTTGTGCTGTCATTGATGTATCTAATCGAGCAATCGAAGAGACTGCCGGGAAGATATCAGAGATATATTATAAGGGGGAGAAAAATGTCAAATAATAAAAAGTATGTATATCTGTTTAACGAAGGAAAAGCGGACATGAAAGATTTGCTGGGAGGCAAAGGGGCCAACCTGGCAGAAATGACTAATATCGGACTGCCGGTTCCTCCCGGACTGACGATTACCACCGAAGCTTGTAATGAATATTATGTCTTTGGAGAAAAATTCCCTCCCGGTATGGAAGCAGAGCTGGAGCAGGGTCTTAAGATACTGGAGGGGAAAATAGGTAAAAAATTCGGTGACAACGAAAATCCACTGCTGGTTTCCGTGCGTTCCGGAGCGAAGTTTTCCATGCCCGGCATGATGGATACCATCTTGAATTTAGGTTTGACGGATACCTCCGTTCAAGGATTGATTAAATCCACCAATAACGAACGTTTTGCCTTAGATTGTTATCGCAGGTTCATTCATATGTTTGGTGATGTGGCCATGGGTGTGCCTCATCACGAATATGAAGAAATCCTGGCTGAGGAGAAAGAAAAAGAAGATGTCCAATTTGATAATCAATTGACAGTAAAAGCTTTACATACACTTCTTGATCGTTATAAGGCTTTGTATCGTAAACATACCGGTGAAGATTTCCCCCAGAACCCCTATCAGCAGCTGCTTTTAGCCATTAAAGCCGTTTTTGGTTCCTGGAACAGTGACCGGGCCATCGTATATCGCAAACATAACAGAATTCCCGATGATTTAGGTACTGCTGTCAATGTGCAGGCAATGGTCTTTGGGAATATGGGTGATGACTGCGGTACCGGGGTAGCATTTACCAGAAATCCCGCTACCGGAGAGAGGAAATTATACGGGGAATATTTAATCAATGCCCAGGGAGAAGATGTGGTTGCCGGTATCCGAACCCCTTTGCCTATTTCCCTCCTGGAGCAGGATATGCCGGATATTTTTCAGCAATTTGAGAGTATCAGCCAGCTCTTAGAGAAACATTACCGGGATATGCAGGATATTGAATTTACAGTAGAACGGGGCAAACTTTTTATGCTCCAGACAAGAAATGGGAAAAGAACGGCCGCAGCTGCCATGAGGGTTGCTGTTGATATGGTGCACGAAGGATTAATCACCAAGGAAGAAGCGATGCTTCGCGTAGATCCCTTGCAGATTAACCAGCTGCTCCACCCTCAAATTGATGTTAATGCTGAATTCCAAGTTATTGCAACAGGACTTCCTGCATCCCCGGGGGCGGCATACGGCAGTGTTGTTTTTGATGCCAATGATGCGGAAGCTCAAGGAAAAGCCGGTAAAAAGGTAATCTTAGTGCGTACGGAAACCACCCCTGATGATATTCATGGTTTAGTAATGGCCCAGGGCGTTCTTACCAGCCGTGGAGGGATGACCAGTCATGCTGCCGTAGTGGCCCGTGGCATGGGTAAGCCTGCCGTTTGTGGCTGTGAAGCGATTAAAATTGATTACACGCAGAAATTATTTACCGTGGGTGATCTCACTGTAAAAGAAGGAGACTTCATCTCCATTGATGGTGCCACAGGTAAGGTGATTTTAGGTGAGGTGCCTACTATCGCGCCGGAGCTGGGGGGAGACTTCGCCGAATATTTAGGTTGGGCTGATGAAATCAGGACCTTAGGTGTCAGGGCCAATGCAGATAATCCGAAGGATGCTCAAAAAGCTCGGGATTTTGGCGCCGCCGGTATCGGTTTAACCCGTACGGAGCATATGTTTATGGAGCAGGAACGGCTTCCTTTTGTTCAAAAGATGATTATGGCGGATACCGTAGAAGAACGAGAGGAAGCTCTATCCCATCTTTTGCCTTTCCAACAAGAAGATTTCTATGGCATTTTGAAAGCTATGGAAGGATATCCCGTATGCATTCGTTTACTGGATCCTCCTTTGCATGAATTCCTGCCTAACCGGGAAGAGCTTTTGGTTGAAATCACCAAATTAAAATGCACCGGTGGGGATTCGGATTTGATTAAGAAAAAAGAGAAATTAATGAAAAAGGTTGACGAGCTCCATGAATTTAATCCTATGCTAGGCCACCGGGGCTGTCGTCTGGGCATTACCTATCCCGAAATCTATGCCATGCAGGCGAGAGCGATTTTCCAGGCGGTAGCTCAATTAACGAAGGAAGGGATTAAAGCCATTCCGGAAGTGGAAATCCCCTTGGTCATCCACGTGAATGAACTGGCTTTCCTGCGTAAGCAAACGGTAGAAATTGCGGAGCAGGTGATGGAAGAAACGGGTGTGAAATTTGAGTACACAGTAGGCACCATGATTGAAGTGCCCAGAGCGGCTCTGACCGCAGATGAAATTGCCACGGAAGCAGATTTCTTCTCCTTTGGCACCAATGATTTAACTCAGACCACCTTTGGTTTTTCCCGGGATGACGCAGAAGGCAAGTTCCTTCAACATTATCTGGACTACAAGATATTGAAAGAGAATCCCTTTGTGACCATTGACCCTAAAGGGGTAGGGCAGTTAATGGAGATCGCAGTGAAAGGCGGACGAAGCAGCAAACCAGATTTATTAATCGGAATTTGCGGGGAGCACGGCGGGGATCCGGAATCCATCCAAACCTGCCATCAATTGGGCTTGAACTTTGTCAGTTGTTCTCCTTTCCGGGTGCCCATTGCTAGACTTGCAGCCGCCCAGGCGGCGGTGATCGAAAAGAACCAATCGAAATGATACGAGTAAAGCACATTAAACCTTATGTGCTAAGTCTTTGACAACTTCTAAAAAATATAGAACAAGGGTACTGACACATTTCTAAGGGTCAGTACCCTGTTTTCTTTACACAATAGTCAAAACCACTATTGAAAGGTAACGACAAAAAGCGTTACAATATTATCAGAAGGAGATGATTAGCATGGAAAAAACTACGACTTTAAATTTGAGAGTTAATCCTGACGTAAAAAGAAGGGCGGAGGAAGTTCTTTCACATCTCGGCATCCCTATGTCCACAGCGATAGATATATATCTGAAGCAGATTTCGATGACCGGTGGAATACCTTTTGCTGTAACACTGCCGAAAGTACCAGTTTCCGTAAACGCCGATTTGATGACAACGGACGAAATTCATGCGAAGTTAAAGGAAGGATATAACGATATTAAAAAAGGTAATGTGCAGGATGCATCTGCTGCCTTTCAGAGATTTCGGGAGACACACCGATGAAGCAGTATAAGATTCAGATCACGGACAAGGCACTTTCCGATATGGAGGAGATTTATAATTATATCGCAGGGCAGCTACAGGCACCGGAAGCGGCCATGGGGCAGTATAACAGAATAGCTAACGCAATCGAAACTCTTGATATGTTCCCGGAACGTGTGGAGTTAATGGAGACAGGAGAAGAACGTGCACTGGGGCTCAGACAAACGCCTGTTGATAACTTTTCTGTATTCTTCCATATCAGAGAAGAGCGGGTAATCATTACAAATGTTTTATGTAGTGCCGGCGATATAGCCAAGCGTTTACGTGATCATGAAAGCTTCAGCTGGGGGTAATTTGAGACGAAGAGCGGTAAATTCGAAAATACCTTATAGCAAACGTGTAGAATAATATGAACAGGGTGACAAAATGCCAGCTACAACATCTTTACCTGGTTGGTTTTGGATTATATATTATGTTTTCTGATAATAACATTTGGTGTCTCAATATTTGCTATTATGAAAAAAAGAAATCGGGTACTATCCATAATAAATTTGATAATACTGATTACTGTTCCTGCTATAAGCTTTATTAATGATATAGGGAGGTCAGCACCAAATGAATTTCAACACCTTATTGTCAATTTAATGCAAGGTTCCCTTTGGGCAATTTATGCATTTGTAGGTTATTTATTTATTCTAGTTTGGGGATATTATTATATAAGAATAATAATACTTAAGCTTAAAAGAAAATAATGTTGATATGTTGTAATATTTAAATTTTCCGCACTTAGTCACAATAGTCATACAATTTATGAATTACAAAAAGTGCTGGAAATAAAAAGGTTTAGCTGTAAAGATTAAGTTAATCTAGCAGAACTGTTGGCCTAAAGATAATAAGTTTCATGTGTTCGTGTTAAGCTATCCTAGAATACTTATAAAAGGGGTGGTATCTATGATGTACCCATATATAATTTTATATGACGAAACAGAGATAGTTCATTCGCATATTATCGAGGAAAATGGGATGCAATGTGTAGAGGTTCATTTTGAGCGCCCAAGGGAAGATGGCTTCGATATAGCAAGATGTATCCTACCGACCTATACATGGATTAGGCGTGAAGGGTTCACTGACGAAGAGATCAATAAATTTGAAAGATTTCTCCATAATAATGCGCATTTGCTTTATAAATATGCTGCATCTGGGGGGATAAAAATTGCCTAGCCTATTTCGCATTGGCTCTTATTTAGTCTTTTTTTGGTCAAATGAAAATTTTGAACCAATACATGTACATATAGGTAAAGGAAGGCCAAGTCCCAATGCAACTAAAGTATGGTTGACGGCGGCAGGTGGCTGTATTATTGCTAATAATTCAGGTAGAATACCACAAAACGAATTAAATGAGATGATGGAGATTATAGCTGCACAGCATTTTATGATATGCGAAGAGTGGAAAAATCATTTCAAGGTTGATGAGATTAAGTTCTATTGCTAAGAAGAAAATTACATGATTGCGGGATATTTTTATATTCATCTAGTGGACACAAAGTGCTATAATCAAGATAAATTGGATAATGTGGAGTGTTAACTGAAGGAGAGCGTAATGGTTATGTATATTCAGCTAGCTGAAAAGAAGCATGAACCGGCCGTTTCTGAATGTGTAGGTATGTTCAGGGAAGAGGGATTGGACGTAAATTAATTGAGCATGCATTTAATTTTGCCCAAAAAGCGGGTTTGCACGAAGTCAATCTTTATACAAACGAGTTAATGACTGAAAATATTAGGTACTATCTTGGACTCGGATTTATCGAAGTGGGACGACGATTGGAAGATGGTTACAGACGGGTGTATTTTGCAAAGCCTTTACAGCTTCAGTAGTAATATTCACCAACTTAAAATAATTTAAGGAGGGGTATTTATGGGTGGTATAAATAAAACTGATATTCGAAATATTGTTCGTAAAAGTTATGGCAAAATAGCTGACGGTGAGGTAAACGATGGAGCCTGCTGTAGCGGTATTATTAACATCAACGATTCTAGCCAAAAAATATCAGAAGAAATTGGGTATTCTAATGAAGAAATCTTAAATGTACCAGAAGGAGCTAACATGGGGCTAGGTTGTGGAAATCCCCAATTGTTTGCAGAGATAAAAGAAGGTGAAACAGTAATTGACATTGGGAGCGGTGGAGGATTTGATTGTTTTTTGGCATCAAAAAAGGTAGGTCCCGAGGGATATGTAATTGGAGTAGATATGACTCCCGAAATGTTGAATAAATCAAGGGTTTTATCAAAAAAACATAATTATACGAATGTAGATTTCAGATTAGGTGAAATTGAAAATCTTCCAGTAGCTGATAACACGGCAGATGTGATTATCTCAAATTGTGTAATAAACCTGTCCCCTAAAAAACAAAGGGTATATAATGAGGTATACAGGGTATTGCGAAAAGGTGGCAGAGTTGCTATTTCTGATGTAGTCCTCATTAAAGACCTGACAGAAGAAATGAAGCAAGATGAAAATCTTTATTGTGGTTGAGTTTCTGGCGCCTCTTCAGTTGAAGAGCTAAAAATATATTTAGAGAGAGCTGGATTTGCAAATATCAATATTGAAACTAAAGAAGTACCTGAGGAATATGCTAAAAAATGGGCACATAATTTAAGAGTTGGTGAATATATTATGTCTGCTTCGATAAAGGCAACCAAATAGATGTAAGTTATATTACAAATCACGGTTTCTTGTCTTTTACAGGTACAATTTTAAGAAATTTCTTAAAAAGTTTTGACTCCGGAAGGAATTTGTCAGTTTGTATAGAATAAATTAAACAACAGGCATCAAGAAGGTGCCTAAAAGTATCAAGAAGATACATTTTGTAATTATGCGATTTATTATCCCAGACAGTTTCATAATTGTAATTTGACCATGAAGGTCTTGCCCGAAGAAAGGGGCAGCTTCATGGTTTTTGTTTTTAAAGGGGCATGTCAAAAAACACCAAAAGCTATCTGGTAATTAATTATTTTTGGAGGAGCTGATTTTTATGCATATGGCTGATGCTTTAATATCGCCGGCCGTAGGTGGAACCATGTGGATAGCTACTGCGGGAGTTGCAGCTTATTCAATTAAAAAAATTCAAGGTGATATGGATGATAAGAAAATTCCTTTGATGGGAGTAATGGCGGCTTTTGTTTTTGCCGCTCAGATGATTAATTTTACCATTCCGGGAACTGGATCCAGCGGTCACATTGGAGGCGGTTTGTTACTGGCCATTCTTCTTGGACCTTATGCCGGATTCCTTGCCATGGCCTCCATTCTGTCAATTCAAGCATTATTTTTTGCGGATGGAGGACTTTTAGCTTTGGGGTGCAATATTTTTAATCTTGGCTTTTTTACTTGTTTTATTGCCTATCCTTTGATATATAAACCGCTCATCGCCAAAGGGTATACCTCTCGCCGCATTTTTGGAGCATCCATGATCGCCGCTGTTATTGGTTTGCAGCTTGGTTCTTTTGGAGTCGTGCTTGAAACGCTGATTTCCGGGAAAACTGAGTTACCATTTAGTACCTTCGTATTAATGATGCAGCCTATTCATTTGGCAATAGGTATTGTGGAGGGCGTAATCATTGCGGCCGTTGTTTCATTTATTTGGAAAGAACGTCCGGAAATCCTTGAAAAAGCGGCTTTGGGAGAAGCACTGGGTAGTTTCTCCATTAAAAAAGTCTTAACTGTTTTAGCTCTATTGGCGGTATTTACCGGGGGCGTCCTCTCCTGGTTCGCTTCCGACAACCCTGACGGATTGGAATGGTCTATGCTTAAGACAGCCGGCGTAGAGGAGCTTGAAGCGCCGAATGGTATTCATCAGACTTTCTCTCAGATACAAAGCAGGTTTGCATTTTTACCGGATTATAGTTTTAAGATCTCCAAAGTTGAAACCTCCGCCGGTACCGAAGAAAGCGAAGGCGGAGCGGGACAGCCTGCTGTAAGTGGCGGTACCAGTATCGCAGGAATTGTTGGCGGCGGTTTAACCCTTGCTTTTGTTGTGTTTATTGGATTTGTGATTAATTTAATCAAAAAGAGGAAGCAAGCTCTCACAAATTAAAATTATTTAAAGGATTTGATTACTGCTATGGCTAATATCATGAATTCGATATTTGATATGAGGCTTCTGGATGATTTAGCAGGTAAGGAGACAGTTTTGCATAGGATACATCCACTCATAAAGCTACTGACTACTGTATTTTATTTGGTAGTGGTTGTATCCTTCGACAAATATGAAATAGTCGGTCTGCTGCCTTTGATTGTTTTTCCGGTGTTGGTAATAACACTGGCCGAGCTTCCTTTCAGGCCTATATTAAAAAGAATGTTACTTGCGGCACCCTTTGTTCTGGGAATAGGTATATTAAACCCGGTGTTTGACCATCAAGTCTTTGTGATTGGAGGGCTGACACTGTCCAGGGGCTGGATCACCTTTTTATCAGTTTTCTTGAAGTGTTTGCTTACTGTGAGCGCAGCATTGCTGCTTATCGCAACAACGGGAATGGATAAATTGGCTTCTGCTTTAAGGATGCTAAAAATTCCGCGGTTGTTTGTGCTTCAATTGCTAATGACTTACCGGTATATATCAGTATTGATGGAAGAGGTTTCCTTGATTTGGAGAGCTTATTCATTGCGGGCTCCCCGGCAAAAGGGGATTAACCGCAAGGTTTGGGGGCCGTTAATAGGCCAGCTTATCCTAAGGACTTATGAAAGAGCACAGCGGGTATATCAAGCCATGTGTTTAAGAGGGTTTAGCGGCGAGTACAATACGGGAAAACAGGTTAGGATCAGGGTTTGGGATCTGGCATATTTGATTAGTTGGAGTTTATTTTTCGCCGTGGTGAGAATCTACAATATTCCTATGCTGATAGGTTCATTGTTAACAGGAGTGGGAAGATGAGTCATCATATTACAGAGATCAGGGATGTGCATTATATTTATCCCGACGGGCATAAGGCAATAAACGGGATCTCCTTTGAAATCCACCATGGAGAATCTGTAGGAATCATAGGAGCTAACGGTGCAGGTAAGTCTACCCTGCTTATGCTGCTTATGGGAATTCTTTTCCCATGCCAGGGTGAAGTCCGTGTGGGAGAAGTGCCGGTTACTAAAAAGACGCTGCCTATTATTCGTCAAAGGATGGGTATGGTTTTTCAGAATTCGGATGATCAGTTATTTATGTCCACCGTCTACGATGATGTAGCTTTTGGGCCGCGTAATTACAAGTTGGATGAAGCAGTTGTAGAAAAGCGGGTTGAGCAGGCTCTGGAGATGGTAGGGATTCTTCATCTAAGGGACCGGGCGCCTTTCAAGTTGTCCGGCGGCGAAAAACGTGCTGCGGCGATTGCTTCCGTGCTCTCAATGCAGCCGGATATTCTGGTGATGGATGAGCCAACCACCGCCCTTGATCCCAAATCCAGACGCAGGCTGATCAAACTGCTCAACAGCTTTGAACACACAAAAATTATAACCAGCCACGATTTAGATATGATATATGATTTGTGTACCAGAACCATAGTCATCAAAAATGGTGCAATCGCTGCAGATGGGCCTGCTTCAGAAATTCTGGTTAATGCTGAATTGCTGGATAACTGCGGGCTGGAGTTGCCTTTGGCACTCCGGGGCTGCCCGATTTGTGGTGGAAAAGGAATAAAAAATTAAATATTTAGTGCTGCTATTAAGGAAGTGGCATTACCAATGGACGTATAAATCGCAGATTTATACGTCCATTTTCCTTTTTAAAATAATGTTTCCGAAGATAAGGTGGTCACTATAAATCATAATTTCCAGCTGCCTCCGGCTGGTACATGATTTTCTCCACCTTAAGTTTAATAATACCTGCGGGAATTTTCCAGTCAACGATATCTCCTTCCCGGAATCCAAGTATTGCTGTTCCGATGGGAGCAAGCACAGAAATTTTATGCTCCATCAAATCCACATTTTCAGGATAAACCAGGGTATAGACTGTTTCTTCTCCGGAATCTAAATCCTTCAATAGGACCTTAGAATTCATTGTGATGGAATCTTCGGGTATTTTATCCGATGGCACAATATTTGCCCGGTTTAGTTCCAGCTCCAAATCATGTAAATGATCTTTATTTCTGCTCTTGCCAAATTCCCTTTCCTCGTTGATCAGTTCAAGCAACCGTTCCCGGTCTTTGATCGTAATATCAATTGTTCTCTCCATTTTTTTCAATCCTTTCTTTTCCTCCCTAATATAGAGCGACTATCTCCAGAAAGATAGCCGCTTGTTTAACTTTTTAATTAATTCTTAATTAGTGGATTTCTTCACGGAAGTCTCGGAAACCTCTTTAAATTATAGATGATTTTCCTATATAAGTAAATCCCTAGAAGACGGATTTGATAAATATGTTATTTTCAGTGGCTTGGCGCAAGCCCGGTTTTTAATAATACCGATATAAGCCGCTACGTAGAAATACCCATTGTATATTAGGAGTATTTTATTAAAAAAAATATAAAATACCAGAAGGATATTTGAGATTTATGTAGAATAATAAGTTATAAACAAAATGAATACAATTTGTATAGCAACAAAGTTCTTAAAAATTAATTTGTCTGAACAAAATGCCGCTCTTTAGGAAAGGAGGGCCAGGGCAGTTATTTAATATAGTTTTGGAGGGGAGGCTTATTCATTTATCAAGGGAATGATATATCTTCTAACGGTAAAGTATTGCTAGAGGCCATCGGGAGCAATTTTCATGATAATAGGAATAAATTTAAGTTGGTTATATTCGGAAGAAACAATTGAGCTAATTTAAAAATGCGCAGTACCGACAATGAATAAACACAAAAAGTTATAAGGTTAAATTTTGTAAGTAAGAAAGGAGAGAAGATAGTTGAATACAACAAAAAGTTACTATTCCCAGGCAAATAATGAGGTAAACCAAACTATCTCATGGAAGATGCTGAGTGATGATCAGTGTGAAAATATTTTTTTGACTGCTCTTGAGATTTTGGAAAGAACCGGAATTGAAGTAGAAAATAAAGAAGCTTTGGATTTGTTTGAAAAAGCCGGTTGCTGGGTGGACGACAACAGAGTAAGAATTCCTTCTTCATTAACCGAATGGGCCGTAAGAACTGCTCCTTCCAGAATTACTCTTTGCGATAGAAATGGCCAAAGAGCTTTAAGCCTTGAAACCACTAATGTTTATTATGGGCCGGGATATGAAAATGCAAACGTACTTGACCCTCAAACCGGAGAATTGAGAAAACCGGTCAAAGCCGATGTTGTTAACAGCGCTATCGTCTGTGATGCTTTAAAAAATATTGATTTTGCTATGAGCAATGGCCAGCCAACTGATGTTAATCCTGCTGCGGCCGAGGTTCATGCATTTGAGGCTTTGGTATCAAATACAACGAAACCTGTCCTGCAATCTGTAAAAACTCTGGAACAAGCGCAAGCTGTCGTAGATATCGCTTCCGCAGTTGCCGGTGGATTGCGAGAATTGCAGAAGAATCCTTTTGCTGTGCTTCATATTCAAACTGAAGGTACGCTGACTCATTCTGACAGCACGATGGCCAAAGTAATTTTTGCCGCGCAGAATGGGATCCCTTTTGTTTATAATACGAAATTAGTTGCCGGAGATACTGCACCTGCTACGCCTGCCGGAGCTATTGTTGTAGCACTTGCCGATGTTTTGGCAGGTACAATTCTCAGCCAGTTGGTAAGACAGGGAGCACATATTATTGCCGGCGGTTTATTTACCATTGAGGATAAAGCTAATGGGATGCAGCCTTTGGGCGCGCCTGAAGTAGAATTAATGGGTACAGGATTTGCCAATGTTCTTCGTTATTTGCGCTTACCTAATTTTGGTTTTGCCGGTGCTAGCGATGCGAAAATTAGTGATGCTCAAATGGGACTTGAATCCGCTTTTTCCATTCTCCATGCCGGATTAAGCGGTACCAACCTGATTCATGGCTGCGGTCAGATGGAATATGGCTTGACCGGATCCCTGGAACTCCTGGTTATGGGTGACGAAGCGATGGGTATGACCCGAAGAATTATGAGGGGTGTAGAGACAAACGAAGAAAGACTGGCCCGCGGAGTGATTGATGAAGTTCAGCCTGCCGGACATTACCTGGGAGAAGAACATACCATGAAATACTTTAAGTCCGAGGTATGGTGGCCGACACTGATGAACCGGAAACGTATAGCTGATTGGGAAGCCGCAGGTGCTAAACCTATGGGTCAAAGAGTAAAGGAAAAGACCCAGGATCTTTTGCAAAATCATCTGCCCGCCAAGCTTGCCGAAGATAAAGTTGCAGAGATTCAGGCTATTGTTGCAAAAGCAGAAGCTTCACTAAAATAGGAATAACTGAGAGAGAAAGGAGAGATTTAAGTTGACTACGAGAAGTAATTATCAAGCTTATGCCAGCACCCAAATGAGTGTTTTCTCACCTGATCAGTGCCAAGAGTTAGTATATGCCGCTACAGAGGCTATGTGGCGTACGGGGACAGATTTTCATGATCAAGAATGTTTAGATATCCTGAAGAAAGCCGGTTGCTGGGTGGATGGCAAAAGAGTAAGAATTCCGGCTCATATTACAGAACGTGCATTACAAACCTGTCAAAAGCATGTTGTGCTTTGCAACAGCCGTACCGGTGCCCGTGAACTCTTTATTGAAGGAAGTAACGCATATTTTGGCTCCGGACCTTGCACTCCCTTTACCAGAAATCCCTTCACCAATGAAAGACATCGTGCCACTAGGCAATCTGTCGGTTGGGCGACCAAGCTTCTTGACGCTCTGCCTCATATGGATTATGCCATGTCCTTAGGGATTGTACAGGACGTGCCCCTTTTAATATCTGACCGTCATGAATTTGAACAGCAGATTCTTAACACCGAGAAACCGATTATTACGGTATGTGTTGACGAGTGGGGTCAGGAAGACATTATTAAGATGGCGGAAATTGTTGCCGGCGGCGAAGAAGAACTACGCAGGAATCCTTTTATCTGCCTCTATGCAGAGCCTATTTCCCCAGGGGTGCACTGCCGTGAAGCAGCTCAAAAACTGTTGATTGGTGCCAAAAAAGGCTTACCCACCATTTATACACCGTGTATTATGGCCGGTGGAACTGCCCCGATTACCATGGCCGGTGTGATGGTTCAAGGCTTATGTGAAAGCTTAAGCGGTCTCGTGCTCAGCCAGTGTACCCGTGAAGGTGCTCCCTTTATTATGGGCGGTGTTTACACGATTCTGGATATGGGATCGACCATTTTCTCCTATGGCGCACCGGAGCTTAGCCTGCTCCTCGCCGGCTTGGCAGACGTTGCTCATTATCTTAACATTCCGATGTTTGGTACTGCCGGGTGCACCGACGCATGTATTATTGATGAACAAGCCGGTATGGAAGCTGCCATCTCCATTGCGATGACCAATATGTCCGGTGCCAACCTAAACCATGATACAGGGTATTCCGAATACGGAACTACCTCCAATCTGGATTTGGTAGTCATTGCTGATGAGGTTCTGGGCATGGCAAGACGTTTGACCAAAGGGATCAAAGTAGATCAGGAAACATTAGCTTTGGATGTAATTGAAAAGGTTGGACCCGGCGGCAAATTTGGCAACGAAGAACATACCCAGGCACACATGGAAGAAAATTATGTGCCCCGGTTGGTTAACAGAGCTGCCCGTGATATTTTTGACAAAGCTGGGAGTAAAACACTAACCCAGGTTGCGAACGAAAAAGTAAGAGATATTATTAATTATCATGAACCGGCTCCGCTGCCCAAGGATATGGCAGCCAAGATCAGAGATATTGTAGAAAACGCTGTGGGTCATATGCCCGGAGAAGAATAAAATAATGGGCTGCCTGGTTTTGCAGGCAGCCCATTGTAAAATTCTAACTGATTATAAAATAATTGAGAGATATACCAACACTTTGTTTATCAGGTACCTGAGGGGGAAGAAAAATGTCATTAGTACTTGGTATAGATACTGGAGGCACTTACACCGACGGAGTGGTAGTTGAGCTTGAGCATAAGCAAATTCTTAATAAAGCAAAGGCCTTAACCACCAGAGAAGATCTAGCCATAGGTATTCGTAATTGCATTAACAACTTAGATTTTGAAGATTTTGATAAAATCAGTATTGTTTCTCTTTCGACAACTTTAGCTACCAATGCCATCGTAGAAGGTCGTGGTTGTGAAGTTGGGTTGCTGATGCTGGGGCATGAGCCGATTGAGAAATTACCTGTAATTCATTACTCAGTGCTGCCCGGTGGTCATGATATTAAAGGCAGATCCCTGGAGAACCTGGACTATGAATTAACGCGTAAGGCAATAAATGATTTTAAAGGCAAAGTAGATGCTGTTGCCATATCCGGTTATCTGAGTGTCAGGAATCCGGAACATGAAATTGCTGTTAGTAAAATGGTCAAGGAGATCTTGGATATTCCGGTGGTTTCTGCTCATCAGCTTACAACCTCACTGGGATTTCATGAGCGTACGGTAACCGCCGTACTTAATGCCAGATTAATACCTATCATTACTGAGTTAATTGATTCAGTGCATCGGGTATTGGCAGAGAAGAAAATTGATGCCTCGATTATGATCGTCAAGGGAGATGGCTGTTTGATGGGTGAATCTTTAGCCCGGGAAAAACCGATTGAGACCATCCTGTCCGGTCCGGCATCAAGCATCATTGGCGGTGCTTTTTTAACCCAGACTTCGGAGGCTTTAGTGCTGGATATGGGTGGAACAACCACAGATATTGCTATTCTGAAAAATTGTGTGCCCAGAATTAACCAAGAAGGAGCTATGGTTGGTGGTTGGATGACCCGAGTTCAGGCAGCTGAAGTTTATACCTTTGGATTGGGCGGAGATAGTTATATTCAGGTTGACAGGGATCGAAAAATCATTGTCGGGCCCCAGAGGGTTTGGCCGTTGTGTGTTGTTGCCGCTCAATATCCTTATCTTATTGAAGACCTAAAGATTCATTTTGATGAAAGCTACGATTTAATGTATGCACAGCCTACGGATTGTTATATGTTTTTAAAACATGTTACGGAAGAAAAGCTTACTGATTGGGAAGAGAAGGTTATCAGTCTTCTAAAGGAAGGACCTAGAAGCTTATATTTCCTGGCAAAGCAATTGGAGGTTGATGCCAATTTATTTAACCTTCAGCATCTGGTCAATTTGGGTATCATTGCCCGGGTTTCTGTTACGCCTACAGATATTCTGCATGCTAAAGGTATTTATCATCAATGGAACAGTGAAGCATCAGAAGCTGGCGTAGATATTTTAGCAGGCAGGGCCAGAATGACCAGAAAAGAATTTCTTGATGCTGCAACTGAAAGAATAATTAATGATTTGTGCATCACCTGTCTGCAAAGCCTGGCAGGTACAGAAGGACAGAAAACCTGGTTCAAAAATGACGAAGTTTCCATGTATTTCATCAATAAAGCCCTTTCCCCAAAGAAAGATCAGGCATATGATAGCTCTTTCAAACTCAGAATGCCTGTGATCGGAATTGGAGCACCGGTGGATGCCTGGTTACCCCCCATGGCGGAGAAATTAAACACGCAATTAATTATTCCTCCCCATGCCGAGGTGGCAAATGCCATCGGGGCTGCGACAGGTAAAATTATGGAAACCATTAAAGTTTTAATTAATCCGGGGGAAGGAGGTAAAGGATATTTAATGCATGCCCCGTGGGAACGGAGAGCTTTTGCGGAGCTGGAAGAGGCAGTGGAGTTTGCTTTAAAGGAGGCTAAAGAAAGAGCGGCTTGCGCAGCGGAAAAGGCCGGCGCAAAAAACTATGAATTAGTTATTAACCATGAAGATGTCTATGCTAATGCCAGCATGATTGAGAACGATGTTTATGTGGAATCCAGAATAGAAGTAACAGCCGTGGGGCGACCTGAATGGGAACGGCAAGAGGAGATGAAAGGTTTTTTTGTCTTTGATCAAATTGCCGGAGAAAAATGCTAATTTAAAACTGATACGTAGATTTCTTTTCATATTCTGAATAATGTTGCTGTCGAAATTCTAAATCAATAAATTTTCTGACCATTTAATAAATAATTGGAGGAGGTTTGTTCGATGAATTTTCTTAAAAAGGTAGATAAAGCCGTGTTTTACCCAGCTGCTGTGATATGTATACTTTTTATTGCATGGATGTCTTTGGTACCGGAGAGCGCAGGTCAAACACTGAATAATGCTTTAAATTTTGTAAATAGTAACTTTGGCTGGTTGTATATATTGTCAATCAGTGCGTTTGTGGTGGTGTGTTTAGTTATTGCTTTCAGTAAATATGGGAATATCAGACTCGGTAAAGACGATGATAGGCCTGAATTTTCCACTTTTACTTGGTTTGCGATGCTCTTTAGTGCTGCAATGGGTATTGGGATAATTTTCTGGGGTGTTGCCGAACCAATGTCGTTTTTTTCTGATCCTCCTGTTGGTGAAGCTTATACAAAGGAGGCCGGCCAATGGGCGCTGCGGCAAACTGTTTTTCATTGGGGAATACATCCTTGGTCTGTGTATGCGTTAGTTGGTATGGCATTAGCTTATGTCGGATTTAGAAAAGGCCTACCCAGTAGAATAAGTTCAATATTTGTACCTGTTTTGGGCGAAGATAATTTAAATAGCAAATGGGCTAAAGTCATTGATGTCTTCGCAGTACTGGCCTCTATTGCCGGTATAGCAGTGTCGTTGGGCTTAGGATCAATGCAGATTAACGGAGGCTTGAACTTTTTATATGGTATTGAAGTGAACAATTTTGTGACAGGAATAATTATTGTTGTCCTTACCATTATATTTTGCAGTTCGTCAGCAGTGGGCATAGAAAAAGGAATGGCACGGGTAAGTAACACTAACGTCGCCTTGATGATCGTTTTGATGGCCTTTTTCCTGATTTTTGGACCTACAAAGTATCTATTGGAAAGTATAGCCACTACTTTGGGTGACTATCTGCAAAATATAGTTTGGCTTAGTTTTTATGCTGACCCTAATGGTATTTATCAAGATAAACTCGGTTATAACTGGGTTGGCGTGTGGACAATATTCTATTGGGCATGGTGGATATCTTGGGGTCCTTTCGTCGGAGGATTTGTTGCCAAAGTTTCAAAGGGGCGGACTATTCGAGAATTTATCTTGGGAGCATTGATTGTACCGACTTTAGTATGTGCATGCTGGATGGTAATTTTCGGAGGAACAGCTATCCATATGGAACTATATGGAGCAGGTGGTATCGCCGAAGCTGTAGCAGCCAACGTGGACAGTGCCTTGTTTGTAACCTTAGGGAATCTCCCCATACCAATGATTAGCGGTATAGTAGCTGTTTTCTTAATTGGTACCTTCTTTATTACATCTGCTGATTCCGCTACATTTACAGTGGCGATGTATTCTTCAGGTGGTGATATGAATCCGGATGCCAGAGTAAAAGTATTCTGGGGAGTTATTGAAGGATTAATTACGATCGCATTGCTGGTAGCGGGTGGTCTGCAA
This sequence comes from Dehalobacterium formicoaceticum, assembly GCF_002224645.1. Taxonomy (NCBI): domain Bacteria; kingdom Bacillati; phylum Bacillota; class Clostridia; order Eubacteriales; family Peptococcaceae; genus Dehalobacterium; species Dehalobacterium formicoaceticum. The sequence continues at coordinate 1,282,028 of NZ_CP022121.1, forward strand.
GCACTGAAGGCGGCATCCGTCTTGACGGCATTCCCGTTCATGTTGATCATTTTAGGGATAATTTATTGTATGTTTAAACTATTGAAGCAGGAGTTTGTGTCGGGAGAAGAGAGCCAGACTATTTCTTCAAAGAACAAAACAGCAAGAATATAATGCAAAATTTCTAGTAAGAATATAAAGGTATGGGCTGTCGCACTAGCGGTTAAATTTAAATAATCGCTAGTGGACAGCTTTTTCTATACTCATTATTCAATTTATGGAATGGTTTATTCCAGGACGTATGATTATTTGTCCTATTTTTGATGATTGATGGTTTGTTTTTGGAATGGTATAATAACTATGTTTTGGAAAAGAGGGATATTATAATGGGGAAATATATACACGGCTGCTGAAAAAAAGAACATAATTGTTGCAGTAGAAGGATTGCGTATCTTATGGTATGATTTGGCTAAGGTCAGAACACTTCTCCGTAAATCCAATATCTAGAATCATCTGATGATTTGTGATATACTACTAGTATTTTTGAGTAGTCTTTTTTAAAGATAGGAAAGTTTGTTCAAGATATTAAAATTTATTTTCAAGGAGATATCGAAGTGGTGGGAAAAATACAAACAGAAGATGTTTATGAAATTCTTAAAAATCGAATTATTACCCTGGAATATAGTCCGGGACAAGTATTAAATGAAGCGGACATTGCAGGCGAATTTGACTTAAGCCGTACTCCTGTCAGGAAAATTTTTGAGCAACTAAAAAATCGGAAGTTGTTAAATATTATTCCTCGTTATGGCGCTCAGGTTGCGACCATTGATTTTCGTTATATGAAATCAGTGTTTGAAGTGGTACGGGAACTGGAAGGTTTTGCAATTCGCCTTGCTGTGGAACGGATAACTGATGAAGATATTGAAGAATTAGAAAATATTGTGGAACGGATCAATAATTATGATATTGAAAATGAATATAAAAAGATTATCATAGATGACGAGAATTTTCATCGGATCGTGATTCAAAGCAGCGACAATCCTTGTTTGATAGAAATATTATTTGATCTGCATATGCATACGGAAAGGCTATGGTTTTATTCACAACAAGAATTAACCGATCTTAATATGTTTCACGATACATTAGCTGATGTTGTCAAAGCCATCAAAGCGAGGGATGTTGTGCAGGCTGAATTTTATTCCAAAAAACACACTGATGATTTTGTAAATTTAATTAAAAAGGAATTATTATAAAATAGGAAGATAATTTCCTAAGCTAGGAAAAAAATTTCCCGCCAATACTATTTCTTTATCCAAAAAGATTTAGTATTTTTTTATTTTATCAAATATATGTCTGATTCACATTTGTTTCAGGGGCTTAAATTATACTTCAATATTTTTGTCCGGATTTTAAATATTGGTATAAAAATTGCTAATTATAGATGGTGTCAAGGATCATATAAACTTTTAACTATTTTATTGAATTGGGAGGTGAGATATTTTTTCAGAAAGGTAATTTGAACCCGAAATTTGTGTATATTTGATCATGGAATTATGAACAATACTTAAAAAGAAAGAGGTGACAGGATTTATGGAGGACAAAAAAATGAATTTTGGCCAAGTGATAATTTATGCCGGAGCTTTCATCGCCTTTTTAATTGGATCTGGGTTTGCTACAGGTCAGGAAATTATGCAGTATTTTGTTTCTTACGGCTATATGGGGATTCTTGGCGTCTTTATTGTGTTAGTTTTATTTTTGTATGTAGGTGTGAGCTTTGTATCCGCCGGTTATAACAATAAATTTGTTAAAAGGAATGATGTTTACAAATACTATTGTGGTAAGTATATCGGTGCTTTTTATGATTATTTCTCCGTGCTTTTTATTTATATGTCTTTCATTGTCATGATCGGGGGAGCAGGAGCTACCTTACATCAGCAATATGGCCTGCCCACATATATCGGCGGGATCGGGATGGCGATTTTAGCTGGGGGAACAGTAGTTTTTGGACTGAATAAAATTGTAGATGTAATTGGTAAGATTGGTCCCGTCATTGCTATTATGGCTATTTTGTTAGGTTTGGCCGGGATTATGATGAATCCCCGGGGGTTAGCGACAGCAAACGAAATTATACCTAAATTAAATCTCCTGCAAGCATCAACCAATTGGCTCTTTGCCGCAGGCTCTTATGTGGGTTTTTGTATGCTTTGGTTAGCTACATTTATGTCTTCAATCGGGGCCGAAGCAAAAAATAAAAAAGAAGCTGTTTGGGGCACAATTTTTGGAGCAATCGGTTTTTCCACCGCAGTTATCGTTGTGGCATTGGGTTTTATGGCAAATATTGAGGATGTGGCAGGGTCTTTGGTGCCCTCCCTGATTTTGGCAGGGAAAATACATCCCACCTTAGCCATCGTATTTTCCTTGACAGTTGTAGCCGGAATATACACTACTGCTGTGCCTCTCCTTTGGACAGTTGTGGCTCGTATCTCAGAAGAAAAGACCAGTACATTTAAATTGATTACGCTCGTTTTGGCAGCAATAGGAACATTTGTGGGATTAATGATTCCTTTTGACAGGTTGGTCAACATTATTTATGTGATCAATGGTTATGTGGGAATACTGTTATTGGCTTTAATGCTGTTTAAGGATCTAAGAAGCAGGAAAGAGATTAAAGAAAGTTAAATAACCGTTTTCTAAGCATCAGATAAAATAAAACTCCGCCTGATGCCAAGAACTCAGTATATTGTTCATAATTTACCTACTCTTTTAATAAAGGGTAGGTTTTTTGCTTTCGATTTCATTTTTAATGTATAATAAGATTAAAGTGTCAAAAAACACTTTTTTCTAGATCATAATATAACTTGTTAAAATATCAAATTAAATTTATTATATAGGTGTATCCTATGTTTAATGGACTAGAATGGATAAGAAGGAATTTTATACCATATTTTTGCGAGGATGTTCTGTATGAAGAGACAGGTCTTTTATGTTGTTATAATCTCCATTCTTCTCACTTTGGTATTTGTCAATATGTATTTACAAATAGAATCAGGCACAGGTTTATTTGAGCGTTTAAAAGACCAACCCATATTGACTGAAGAAGAAAGAAACTGGCTAAAAAACCATGGCAATAAAATAATTTACGGAGCTGATTATAGCTCTCCTCCTTTACGCTATGTAGATGAGGAAAACGGACAATATTCAGGCTTTATAGTCGATTACATTACTGCTTTGTCCTTTGAATTAGGGGTAGAATTCGATTTTAAGCCCGCTGACTCCTGGAATGAGGCTCTAATTCAGCTATCTCGTAAAGAATCAGATTTTTTTGATATGATTCCATCCGAGAGTAGGGAAAAGGAATTTGATTTTACGGATTCTGTATATTTGTTAAGGGGGGCAATTCTGGTGCCATCCGATGAACAGGATATTGCTGACTACCAGGATTTAACAGGAAAGGTGGTAGCTGTGCCCAAAGGCGATTATGCGCTGGAATTTTTGCAATCCCGTATTAATAATATTCAATTTATTAATACAAAAAATATTCAGGAGGCAATTTTAACCCTTCAGGATGGCCAGGCAGATGCTGTTGTTGGTGATGAACCTGTGATTATTTATTACCGTGATCAACTCCGGGCTAAAGATAATGTAAAAATCCTTGACAATATTATGTATGAGCAGAGTGTTGCTTTGGCGGTTCCCAAGTCCGAAAAGACTCTTTTATCAATATTAAATAAAGGCATTCGTATCCTAAAACAAAAGGAATTGTTGAATAAAATTCAGCAAAAATGGTTTGGCATTTCTATTCCTTCATCCTCGGAAAAATTATACCAAAAGATAACCTTAATGATTACCGTATTCTTAAGTATTCTGCTTTTAATATCTTATTTGTTTTATCATTGGAACAGCCTTTTAAAAAAAGAAGTAGAAAAAAGAACAAATGAATTGAATATCAGCCGGGAAAAGCTTCAGATTACCTTTGATGGATTAACCCATTTAATGATTGTAATTGATCGGGATTTTACTATTCAAAATGTCAATGATGCTTTTTGCGACCTCCTGGGTATTGATAAAGAGATGGCATTAAAGCGGAACTTAATGGATTTTCAGAAGATCGTTTTGCCTGATGATTTTAGTGAAATTATCAAAAATACGTCTAAAAAAGAACATCGTCAAACTCTGGAATATAGCGGGAAAGGAAGAATTTATAAAATCACAACATTCCCCCTAAAGGATGAAATTATTCCCAGTATACTTATTATGATTGAGGATATTACCAAAATTCGAATTAGTGAACAACAGCTTTTGCAGGACCGCAAGATGGCTGCTGTTGGACAATTAGCGGCGGGTGTGGCCCATGAGATTAGAAATCCCCTTGGCTTAATCAGGAATTATTGTTACTTATTAAAAAATAGTCCTGATCAGGGGAAGCTGGAGAAATCAATACAAGTTATTGAAAATTCCGTTGAGAGGGCTAGCGGCATCATCAATAATTTGTTGAACTTCTCCCGAATATCCAGTAATACAGTGGAAAAAATACAGATTAGAGAATTCATGGTAAATATTTTAGCCTTGGAGGAAAAAGCTTTAAAAACTAGAAATATTGATTATAATGTTTATTGTGATGATGATTTATCGGGGTATCTCAATCAAGAATCACTAAAGCATATCATCACAAATCTCATCTCAAACGCTGTCGATGCCATGCCCCAAGGAGGCAGTTTGATTATCAGGTGTAATATTGATCATGATACCCTATTTATTAAATTTATTGATAATGGTATTGGGATTGAACAAGATAATTTAAAGGATATTTTCAACCCTTTTTTTACAACTAAAGATCCGGGAAAAGGAACCGGTTTAGGATTATATATTGTATTTAATGAGGTTCAAAAGTGTGGAGGAGAAATAAAAGCATTCAGCAAACCAGGGGTAGGAACTACTTTCTACATTAAATTACCATTGGGGGGTGGTGGCTGCAATGAAAATAAATAATCGACCTTTTAGAGTGCTTGTAGTTGATGACGAGCCAGACTATAGAGAAGTGCTAGAACTCATGTTAAAGGAAGCAGGCTGTCAGATTGAAACTGCAGCAAGTGCTTTTGAAGCTTTGGATAAATTAAGAAAAAGGTCATTTGATTTAGTCTTAACAGATTTAATGATGGCGGGGATGGATGGCATAGAGCTGCTAGAGAAGATAAGGCATGAGCATGGTGCGCTGAAGGTGATTATTATCACAGGATACGGAACTATTGAAAATGCCGTTGCAGCCATGAAAAAAGGCGCCTATTCCTATTTTATTAAAGGTAATGATCCGGATGAATTAATTAAGGAAATAAATAACATTAAAGGTGGGGATATGGAGGTGCAGGAACATTCTGACAAAACTGCCGCTCCAAATGATTTCCCCTCCTTTGTACTATCAACCAATAATGATCAGTTCAGAAAGGTAATGGATATTGCGAAGAGAGCGGCACAAAGCAATGTCAATATTTTAATATTAGGAGAATCCGGAGTGGGTAAAGAAATTTTTGCCCAATATATCCACCAGTGCAGCAGCCGATCGGCAGAGTCTTTTGTTCCTGTCCATTGTCAGGCCTTTGCCGAGGGACTTTTGGAGTCAGAACTATTTGGACACGAAAAAGGAGCCTTTACAGGGGCTATCGAAAGAAGAAAAGGTAGATTTGAGGCTGCTATTGGGGGGACATTATTTTTAGATGAAGTGGGGGATATTCCTCTATCAACCCAAGTAAAACTCTTGCGGGCAATTGAAAACAGAAGAATAGAAAGATTAGGAAGCAATGAGTCAATACCTGTTGATTTTCGTTTAATATCTGCAACACACAAAGATCTGACGCAAGAAATTTTTGACGGCAATTTCCGAGAGGATTTCTTTTATCGGCTTAGTACCATTACAATTGATATTCCCCCTCTTAGAAGCAGGAAAGAGGATTTGCCCATTTTAATTGATTTTTTCATGAAAAAATCCCAGAAAGAGCATAATATTATCGTAACTAATATTGAACCGGCCGTTAGAAGGTTTTTGTTATATTATGATTATCCAGGTAATATTAGGGAGTTGAAAAATATTATCGAGAGATTGGTTGTTTTATCCCGGGATGGTGTGATTTATTACGGAGATTTGCCTGAAATTAAGTCAGATCCAAGGGACGAAGGTCAGGGGAATATTATCCACCTTAGGGAAATGAGAAGAAAGGTAGAAGCAAATTATATCGAAAAAGTTTTAGGAACATGCAATCATAACATTTCAGAAGCAGCACGCGTTCTTGGTATTAGCAGAAGACAATTATTTAATAAAATCACTGATTATGGCATTAAATGAGGACCTTTGGCGCCGGCGGAAGCCTTAGTTGCAATTATACTTTCTGAAAGTGCAAAATAAACCTATTGTCCTTTTAAAAAGCATTTCACCATGAAATTTATTGCAACAGTGGGAAAATTTTTTCCTAATTATTAATTAATTATTGCCATAATTAATTAATTTTGGAGGCAGCATATTCTTTTAGATGACAAAAAACATGGCTGGCAACGGTTTGGAATTTTTATAGCGGGGCATGATTGTTTTTGGCATAGTTCTTGCTTATAATATTGTTAATAATGAAAATTACTAGTGAAAGTATTAACTTAAAAATTTTTTATCATTGAGGAGGATTTCGGCGTTTTTTAGCGAAAGTATATCATAAAAATACATCATAAATATTACTAAAATACAAAGTGTATTTTCAATTATTATTCAATTATTGGTTAGAATATTTCTTGAAAGGACATATTAAAAAAATCAGGGAGGTGCGCTCAAATGAGCAAGGTATATGATTTGATTATTATCGGGGCAGGTCCGGCGGGATTAGCGGCAGGTATTTATGCCGGAAGGTCCAAGTTAGACACTTTAATTATAGAAAAGGAAAAGGCCGGGGGACAAATTGTCATCACCTCGGAAATTGAAAACTATCCCGGAGGTATTGAGGGGGAAACCGGACCATCCCTAATTGGACGGATGGTGCAGCAGGCAGATCATTTCAATGCAGCCAAGGCATATGATACCGTTATCGATTTAGAACTTAAGGGTGAGATTAAAAAAGTTATCGGTAAGAATGAGGAATATCTTGCGAAGACTGTGATTCTGGCTACAGGAGCTTTCCCGCGCCCCATCGGTTGTCCCGGTGAAAAGGAGCTAATCGGCAAAGGCGTATCATACTGTGCCACCTGTGATGCTTCCTTTTTTGAGGATATGGAAGTATATGTTGTCGGCGGGGGAGATTCCGCAGTGGAAGAGGCTTTGTATCTGACAAAGTTTGCCAGAAAGGTTACAATTGTGCACCGCAGAAATGAGCTGCGCGCTGCGAAAACCATACAAGATAAGGCTTTTGCCAATCCTAAAATCGAATTCTTATGGGATTCTGTGATCACAGAACTAAAGGGTGACGGCATTCTGGAAAGCATGGTAGTTAAGAATGTTAAAACCGGAGAAGAGTCTGAAATTATTGCTCCTGAAGAAGACGGCACTTTTGGTGTCTTTGTGTTTGTTGGTTTCGTACCTCAAACCGGCTTGTTTGTAGACAAGGTTCAGATGGAGAACGGTTATATCTTGACGGATGATGATATGAAGACAGATATTCCGGGAGTGTTTGCTGCCGGTGACCTGCGGAAAAAATCCTTGCGTCAGGTGATCACGGCTGCTGCTGACGGTGCTATTGCAGCAACCCAGGCAGAAAGATATCTGGAAGATTAATAAGTATTTTATTAATAATATAATATCAAGGAGGTTACTAAAATGATTGAAGTAACAAAAGATAACTTTGAAGCTGAGGTTTTACAAGCGGAAGGTTTAGTGGTAGTTGATTATTGGAATGAAAAATGCGAACCATGCAAGGCCCTGATGCCCCATGTTCATGCCTTGGCAGAACAGTACCAGGATAAGGCAAAATTCTGCAGTCTGGATACAACCAGTAATAAAAGACTTTCCATTAGTCAAAAGGTTTTAGGATTACCCACCATTGCTTTCTATCGAAATGGGGAGAAAATTGACGAATTGGTCAAAGAAATTACCATTGGAGATGTTGAAGCAAAATTGAATGAATTATTATAGTAGAAATTTTTGTTTCTCAATCAAGAGAACAAAATAAAAAATAAAATATTAATAAAGAAAGGGGCATGCACTATGCTGCAAGGCAAAAAAATTGCCATTGTTGGTGACCGTGACGGGATTCCCGGACCGGCCATTGAAGAATGCGTCAAATCCGCCGGTGCAGAAGTAGTATTCTCGACAACAGAATGCTTTGTCTGAACGGCGGCTGGAGCAATGGATCTTGAAAACCAAGCCAGGATCAAAGATTTAGCGGAAAAATACGGAAATGAGGATTTAATCCTTGTTTTAGGCGGAGCGGAAGCAGAAGCTTCCGGTCTCGCAGCTGAAACCGTAGCTACCGGTGATCCTACTTTTGCGGGTCCATTATCCGGAGTCTCGTTGGGACTTAAATCATATCATATTTTTGAACTCAAGGATGAAGTGGATGCAGCTGTTTATGATGAACAAATCAGTATGATGGAAATGGTTCTCGATGTTGATGAAATTGTAAAGGAAGTTAAGAATTATCGAGGTTAATTGGAGGTGTTTTCATGAGCTTTCCGGTTGTAAAAGGTGCCGCCTATGCTTTGATACAGGCTAATGAAATGGTTATTCATCATGGCTCCACACAAACCTCGGAACGGCGCAAAAACCCGGAATCAGAGCATCTGCAGAAACTGCCTGAGCATCTCAGGAGTTTTCAGGATGCCGTAAGCTATCCTCCTAATCAAGTATATATCGGCAATTTGACTCCTGATGCATTAAAAGAAATTCCCCGCCCCTGGTACGAAGCACCGGTTTCCGGTGCTTCCCGGGATGGGAAATACGGCGAAATTATGCCGGAAGATGAATTTCTTGGATTGATGAAAATTGTTGATGTGTTTGATTTGGTGGTATTAGAAGAAAAGTTCCAGAAAATTGTAAAAGAGAAAATTGCTGCCCATCCGGTTTTAGGAGATATTAAAGACTCAGACAAATTATCAAAGAATTCGGCAAATGTGGATGAAATCAGTAAATTAGTAGCAGAACATATGGGACAGCCTTTGTATTTTGAAGGCAAGCTTGTTGGCTGTGTGAAGAAGGCTCATGAGTTTGATGAAGCGTTATCAGATCATGTTATGTTTGAGAATCTTGTGAGCAAGGCTTCCGCGGTATTTGCCTTGAAACTATTGCTTTCTAAGTCATCTCTGCAAGCTGAAGAAGTGGAATATATTATTGAATGTTCTGAAGAAGCATGCGGTGATATGAACCAAAGAGGCGGAGGTAATTTTGCCAAAGCAATCGGGGAATACTGTGGTTGTGTCAATGCTACCGGTTCTGATACCAGAAGTTTCTGTGCCGGTCCTGCTCATGGAATCGTTGAAGCTGCAGCATTGGCTCAATCAGGTATTTATAAAAACATTGTAGTAGTGGCAGGAGGATCCTCGGTTAAGCTGGGCATGAATTCTAAAGATCACGTTAAGAAGGGAATGCCTGCACTGGAAGATATGCTGGGTACATTTGCCATTCATATTACGGAAAATGATGGAGAGAGCCCGGTGATTCGTACCGATGGTATCGGGCGTCACAGAATAGGGTCCGGTGCTTCACCTCAGGCTGTAATGACGGCTATTGTTGCAGATCCATTAGATAAGCTGGGCTACAAGATACCCGACGTTGATCGTTATTCGGCAGAAATGCAAAACCCGGAAATTACTGAACCAGCTGGAGCAGGTGATGTTCCTTTAGCAAATTATAAAATGATTGGTGCCTTGGCTGTGAAACGAGGCGAATTGGGAAAAGCGGATCTGCTGAATGCAGTTAATAATTTTGGTATGTCCGGTTTTGCTCCTACCCAGGGACATATTCCTTCCGGAGTTCCTTTCGTAGGACATGCTCGTGATATGATTCAGGAAGGAAAAATAGAAAGAGCCATGGTTATTGGGAAAGGAAGTCTCTTCCTGGGCAGATTGACCAACCTATTTGACGGTGTTTCCTTTATCATGGAAAAGAACAGCGGTATATCAAATGAAGCCGGTTTTAACAAGGAAGAAGTAAGGTCAATGATTGCAGAGGCAATGCGGGATTTTGCCAAAGCTTTCCGAGTTGAATAAATAGTCCCGATGCAAAAACCCTAAAGGGGGTGAAATCTTGGGTGTAAACCAGATCAGAGAAACAATTGCTGATGTATTTGAAGATATAGCCCATGGCTTGGAAACAGGATCCTTTGGAAAGAAAATCAGAGTGGGACTGACCGTTTTGGGCAGTGAGCATGGGCCGCAAGAATTAGTTTGCGGTGCGGAATTGGCTCAAAGTCAAAATCCTGATCTCCAGGTTGTGGTGATTGGCAGCGGTGTAGAAACTCAATTGGAAACAGTAGAGGCGGCAGATGAAAAAGAGGCTCATGCCAAAATGGATCAATTACTTTTAAATGGATCTCTGGATGCAGCTGTGACCATGCACTACAGCTTTCCCATCGGTGTTTCCACCATTGGTAAAGTTTTAACTCCTGCTAAAGGAAAAGAAATGTTATTAGCCACTACCACCGGCACCTCAGCCACGGAGCGAGTATCTGCCATGTTGAGAAATGCTATTTATGGTATTGCTGCCGCAAAAGCATGCGGGAAGAGTAATCCAACGGTGGGTATTTTGAATATTGACGGGGCTAGACAGGTTGAAAGATCCTTAAAGAAACTCCAGGAAGGGGGATACCCCATCCAATTCGTCGAATCGGCACGAGCAGACGGCGGCGTGATGATGCGAGGCAATGATCTTCTCATGGGTGTTCCAGACATCATGGTTCTAGACAGCTTAACGGGCAATGTATTAATGAAGGTTTTTTCCGCTTATAGTACCGGGGGAAGCTATGAATCTTTAGGCTCCGGATACGGACCTGGCGTGGGAGAAGCTTATGACAGAATTATCTGCATTATCTCCCGTGCATCGGGCGCTCCGGTCATTTCCGGTGCGATTCGATTTGCGGCAGACTGTGCCAAGGGTAAATTGCTGGACAAAATAAAGGACGAATTTGCCATGGCCAAAAAAGCCGGCTGGGATAATCTGATTAAAACTTTAGAATGTGCAGTAACGACAAAACCGGTTGAGAGCAGTGAAGTGGCAGCTCCACCGAAAAAACCTGTTACGGAAGCCATTCCCGGCATTGATGTCATGCAATTAGAGGATGCGGTATTAGTTTTATGGAAAGCCGGCATCTATGCGGAAAGCGGAATGGGTTGTACCGGACCGATTGTGATGATTGCTCCGGAAGATCAGGAAAAATCCGTCGAATTACTTAAGGCAAATGAGTACCTGTAAAGAGGAGAGACTTCATTGAAAAGCATAATCATCACCAATAACCCAGTTGTGCGGGAAAAATTCGAAAACATATTTTTTGTTGATGGTTCGGTAGAGGACACTTTCATTAAAGTAAGGGATATGGTTCATGATGGTTATGAGCTAATCAGTCATCCCTTGGCAGCAAGTATTCGCTTGATGTATTCTCCATATCGTTCCGTTATTATCGGAAAACGTTTAGAGAAAGTTGATCCTTTATCTGCGCAAATCATTGAAGACAGTATCATTAAGTACAAGCTGCACACAGACCATAGAAAGAAAGATATGACTCATCATGACGATTATCAAAATATTGATTTAATTCTTTTGGAATCGGCTTTGTCCGAACAACAAGCATTTTGGTGATAAAAAAAGAATTAGTTAAATTTTTTAGGAGGTGACAATATTGAAACTGGAAATTGGAAGAATTATCATCAAAGATATTCAATTAGGTACAGAAAACTCTGTTAAAGAGGGAGTTTTAACCGTTAACAGTGAAGGTTTAATCGCGAAACTAAAAGAAGACGATCGAATTAAAGATGTCAAGTTAGATGTTGCCAAGCCCGGTGATAAGGTTAGAATTATTCCTGTAAAAGACGTCATTGAACCGCGCGTAAAAATTGAGGGTGGAAACAATGGCTTTCCCGGAGTTACCTCAAAACAAGCTCAATGCGGTGAAGGCAAGACTAATGTTCTTTTTGGCGCTGCTGTTGTCACAATAGGAGATGTTGTTGGTTTTCAGGAAGGTGTTATTGACATGTGGGGCGAAGGTGCCAAGTGGACTCCTTTCTCCAAAACCCTTAATTTAACCGTGGATATTTCCGTTGTCGATGGTTTGGCGCCGCATGTTCACGAAGAAACTGTACGTTTAGCAGGTTTAAAGGCTGGAGAATATGTTGGCCTCGCCGGAAAAGATCTTACTCCGGACGAAGTTATTACGTATGAGATGGGCAATATTTTTGAAGAAACTGCAAAATATCCCAAACTGCCCAAGGTGCTCTATGCTGAAATGATGATTACTCAGGGACTTCTTCATGACACCTATATCTATGGTGTTAATGCTCAGACGATTTTGCCCACGGTTCTCCATCCTTTTGAAGAACTAGATAATGCTGTGGTGAGCGGTAACTGTGTTGCTGCCTGCGACAAGATTACCACCTATCAGCATCAAAACAACAGTGTCATTGAAGATCTTTATGCTCAACACGGTAAAGAAATTAACTTCCTGGGCTGCATTATGGTGCCTGAGCACACGACCTTAGCCGGGAAACTTCGTGTTTCTACCTATGTTCTTAAGCTTGCCAAAATGTTTGGAGCAGATGCCGTTATGGTTTCAGAGGAAGGTTATGGAAACCCGGATTCCGACTTATTGATGATTTGTAAGAAATGTGAAGATGCCGGCATTATTACTCAGTTAATTACTGACGAATGTGCGGGTAGAGATGGCATGGATCAACCTTTGGCTGATACTGCCAAAGAAGCGGTTGCTGTTGTTTCCGGTGGAAACGTGAGTCATGTAGTTACCTTGCCACCGGCAGAAAAAGTAATTGGCAATGCCGCCTCTATTGCAGTTTTAGCAGGTGGTTGGGAAGGTGCCTTATTGGAAGACGGTACACTGATGTGCGAATTAAATGCGGTCATCGGAGCAACTTCTGAAATTGGTTTCCATAATGTTACCTGTCGCTTATATTAAATAATTGATGAAAGGAGGAAATTTGATGTCTGATAAATATAAAGTATTATACTATGTCAATCAATTTTTCGGTCAGGTCGGCGGAGAAGACAAAGCCGGAATGGCGCCGGAATATCGGGCTGAAAAGGTGGGTCCGGCTGTGGGATTTGAAGGAGCACTTAACGGCCAGGGCGAAGTAGTGGGAACTCTGATCTGTGGTGATAACTACTTTAACGAAAATCAAGAAGATGCGATGTCCTTTATTTTGAATAAAGTCAAGGAAATTGCCCCTGATGTTTTTGTCGCCGGTCCTGCTTTTAATGCCGGACGATATGGTGTTGCCTGCGCAGAAATCTGCAAGGCTGTCGCTGCAGAAATGAAAATTCCTGTGGTAACCGGTATGTATATTGAAAACCCAGGCGTAGATGTCTGCAAGGATGTAGCTTATATCATCGCGACCACTGATACTGCCGGTGGTATGAGAAAAGCACTTCCCTTAATGGCAGCCATTACTGATAAATTGGCCAAAGGTTTGGAAGTAGGATCTCCCGAGGAGGAAGGATACATTCCCCGTGGCATGAGAAAAACCCTTTTTGTCGAAAAAAGAGGTTCCTTACGTGCAGTGGAAATGTTGCTTGCGCGATTAAAAGGTCAGCCTTTTGAAACAGAAATGCCCATGCCTGTTTTTGATGTGGTAGATCCGGCTCCTGCTATCAAAGATTTAAGTAAAGCAACAATTGCTTTATGTACTACCGGAGGTATTGTCCCGGAAGGTAACCCGGACCATATTCAATCCGCTAGTGCCCAAAAATGGGGTAAATATGATGTCGCAGGAAAGGATGCACTTGTTGCTCCTGACTTTTACACCACTCATGGCGGCTTTGACCCGGTTTATGCCAATGAAGATCCCGACCGTGTAGTTCCTTTGGATATTCTAAGAGAATTCGAAAAGGAAGGATACATTGGCAAGGTTTATGAATTCTTCTATACCACTACCGGTACCGGTACAGCTGTAAGCAAGGGTAGAGAATTTGGAACCGAAATTGGTGCTGAATTAAAAGCGGCCGGTGTAGATGGGGTTATACTCACATCCACCTGAGGTACCTGTACTCGTTGCGGAGCAACGATGGTAAAAGAAATCGAAAGATACGGTATTCCGATTGTCCACATGGCAACAATCACGACGATTTCCGAATCAGTAGGGGCCAATAGAATCGTACCCACAATCGCTATTCCCTACCCGGTGGGAAATCCCAATCTCAATGCCGAGGATGAGCATACACTAAGAAGAAGTTTGGTTAAAAAAGCAGTGGATGCTTTGGGCGCCGAAATTACCGGAGCTACAATCTTTGAATAAAATATTTTAAATATGTTCGAAAAAAGCACAACATTTTGTTGTGCTTTTTCACATCTTATAAATCATCAGTTATTTTGCATTCGTATTTCTCTCTGTCAGTCGGCCAATAGGGACATCGTTGCTTTTGGCACTCATTATTGTTTTCATGGTAATGACAAACGATTGGTTCCTTAATCTGAATATCAAGCCTAAGTACTTCATTTATTTGGGGAAGCACGCTTTTTATGGCAGTAAACGAGGTCCTTTTGCAGCAGCGGGGTCCGCCCAATTCTGCCATATCAAGCAAAGCCTGCCCCGTTGCGCGGTTAAGATACCCCCAAGGTTTTCTGGAGAGGGGAGAGCTGTTTGTCATAATGCTCAAAAAAATTCCTAATCCGACCGCTGCTCCACAAGCGCCGTAATAGCCGCAAAAGCCTCCTAAAACATTATGGGCGCGGCTTAAGGCTTCCTCCAGATCACGTTCCAGAATAGTAATGTCACGACCCTGCTTATAGCGGCAGACAGTCAGTAATGCTGCCGGCACGATATAATGATGCACTGGACAATGCATGGGTAATCCATCGATATCCATCAATTGCATTAACAAAGAAATCAAATCCCCATCATTAGTTTCAATGAAATAAGATGTGCAGACATCTGTTACCATCTGGTAATATTTATCATATTCCTTCATATCCATGCCTCTTCTCCCCCCTTTGATTTTTAAAAAGCTATTGAAGTTTCTTCGATCCTGTTTAAATCATTCAGCATATATCTAATAATAGACACAATCTGTTAGTTGATCAAAACCAGAATAGCAGATATTGGATTTATTATCAAGTACCCAAGTTTATTTTATTAAATATCTTATGGAACACCTTTATTTAGCAATGCCAATTATATAAGTTATATAGGAATTATACGGGGATTTTGCATATTCATAGAAATATAAATAAAGAAGTGCTTTTCCATGATAAATCACTTATAATAATAGCTATAAAACAAATAGAATTAGTAGGGAGTTTTAATTATGAAAAAAAACATGTTTCTATTGGCAATTCTCATACTGATGCTCAGTCTCTCTCTGGGCTGCACCGTTAGTATGCCGGAAACTAAGACCGGGACTACCATTATCGATAGTGTCGGACGGGAGGTTGTCATTAAAGAAACCCCGAAAAAAATCGTTTCCATTTCCCCGGCAATCACAGAAATTCTCTTTGCTTTGGGCCTGGATCAGGAAATTATTGCGGTTTCTAATTATTGTGATTACCCGGAAGCCGCTTTGGCAAAGGATAAGGTTGGGGGATTTAAGGATCCCAACGTAGAGCTTATTCTGTCTAAGGATCCTGATCTCGTTTTTGCTTCGGCAGGCGTGCAGGAAGAATTGATTACCAAGATGGAAGAATTAAATCTTCCTGTCGTTGTTTTAGAATCGGCAACCATTCAGCAGGTGCTGGACAATATTGAATTGGCCGGTGAAATCACTGATAAAAATGAAAAAGCCAAGGAAATTGTCGACGATATGACACAAAGAATGGATGAAATTATTACTAAAGTAAAAGATCAGCCGAAACCCAAGGTTTTCTTTGAAGTTTGGGATGATCCCTTAATGTCGGCCGGATCTACCAGCTTTATTCATAATCTTATTGAAACGGCAGGGGGTACGAATGTGGCAGGTGAAACGGATGAAGAATTTTATACTTACAGCATGGAAAAATTACTGGAAACAGATCCGGATATTTATATAATCAATGCACACAGCCATACGCCGGAGGATATTAAAACGAGAAACGGATATGAGGTATTAAGTGCGGTTAAAAATGATCAGGTTTTTACGGTTGATGACAGTCTGATTAGCCGGGCCGGTCCCCGGGTAATTCAAGGATTGGAAGAAATGGCTCAGATTATCCATCCGGAGGTTTTTAAGAATAATTAACCGGATTGCAAAGAATAGTCCCAAAATAGACCAATCATCCTATACTCTGAAGCAAGAAGTTCTTCTTTCGGATTTAGGATGATATCGCATTTATGCTGATTTTTGTAATGACCTTAATGGAGAAATTAAATGAATTTTAAAGAGAAACGAAAACATTGGAAAGCATTATTGATATCTTGCAGTATTGCTTTGGTCTTAATTAGTATTTATACCATAACTATTGGGCCGGCAGAACTTTCCTTCCGAGATGCCATGGGTATCATTCTTGCTAAGATCCCTTTTTTTCAACGTTGGATTAATTTAGAGCAATATTCTCAGGTTCAGCTGACCATAATTTGGTCCCTCAGAGTGCCCCGGGTGATTTTGGCAGGACTGGTGGGGGGTGCCTTAGGTGTGGTGGGGGCTACTTTCCAGGGATTTTTCAAAAACCCGATGGCGGACCCATCTGTCATCGGTGTATCTTCCGGGGCAGCTCTGGGTGCAACCTTGGCTATTGTAACCGGCATGGGAAGCTTCTTAGGTTTTTTACGTATTCCGTTTTTTAGTTTCTGCGGTGCACTGCTTACGACTTTTCTTGTTTACACTCTGGGTAGAGTAGGTAATAAGGTGGTTGTCTCCACCTTACTTTTGGCAGGGGTTGCCCTCAGTTCTTTTTTACAAGCCATGATCTCATTTCTCATGGTTATGAATGCAGAAAAAATGGAAAAGGTTTATTTTTGGTTGTTAGGAAGTTTTGCTAACAGAAATTGGGAGCACGTGCTGATTGCCGCTCCATTAATCATTGTCGGTGTACTCCTCTTAATGCTGTTCTCCAAAGAGCTGAATGCTATGGTTTTCGGAGACAGTACCGCCCATCATTTGGGCATTGATTTAGAAAAAGTAAAAATTATTATTCTGGTACTGGCCTCCCTGACGGCAGCAGGCGCCGTGGCTGTATGCGGGATCATCGGATTTGTTGGGTTAATCATTCCCCATATCGTGCGCATGTTGGTGGGGCCGGATCATCGCATCCTGCTTCCTATGTCCTTTTTTGTCGGGGGGATCTTTATGGTACTTACGGACACGGCTGCCAGAACTCTTTTTGCCCCTATGGAGATCCCCATTGGGGTCATCACAGCCATGTTCGGCGGTCCTTTTTTCATTTATCTATTGAAGAAGAAAAAGGATAGCATTTTTTAGGAGGAATTTTTTGTGACGCATGCGATCGAAGGGAAAGAAATTACCTTTCGTTATGGTACTGAAAATATTTTAGAAAAGATTACCTTTGAAATAGAAAAAGGGAGTTTTGTCAGTATTCTGGGTCCCAATGGTTCAGGCAAATCTACCTTATTAAAAAACATCTCGGCAGAACTGACACCGGATACGGGAGCGGTTTTTTTAGAAAGCCAGGATATTTTTACGATAAAAAGAAAAACTCTGGCGCAGAAGATGGCGGTCGTTCCACAGGATACGGGGGCGGAATTTCCCTTTTCCGTGATGGAGGCGGTACTCATGGGTCGCATGCCTCATCAAAAAAGGTTTCAGGGAGACAGTGAGCATGATCTGGAGGTTGCCAAACACGCTATGGAGCTGACAAATGTTTGGCATCTTAGGGATCGGGCGATCAATGAATTAAGCGGCGGAGAGCGCCAAAGGGTGATTGCAGCCAGGGCTTTGACCCAGGAACCAAAGGTGATCTTATTAGACGAGCCCACCTCTCATTTGGATCTGCAGCATCAGTTGGAATTATTGGAACTGATGGCGGATCTTAATCGTACCAATGGATTAACGGTTATTGCTGTCTTACACGATCTAAATCTTGCGGCTCAGTTCAGTCAAAAAAATATTCTTTTAAGCGAAGGTAAAATTAAGGCCTATGGAGAACCCCATGAAGTGTTAACCGCGGAAATGATACGTGAGATCTATCATGTTGAGGTAGCGGTTTCTACCAATGAGATTACCGGAAGGCTTAATATCGTTCCTCTAAGCAAAATAAGAAAAAAACACAAGCATCAAGAAAATGTAAGAATCCATCTTGTGTGCGGCGGGGGCAGCGGCGTTTATTTAATGGAACAATTGCATCAGTATGGGTATCAGATCAGCTGCGGTGTGTTAAATGTGGGAGATTCTGACTGGAAAAAGGCAGGGGAAATCAATGCGCAAATATCGGAGGAAGTTCCTTTCGCACCCATTTCCCAGGAAGCGCTTCGGACGAATCAAGAGTTGATTGCGGCGGCAGATTTGATTGTTGTCTTACCTGTTCCTTTTGGTGAAGGGAATATTGCCAATCTTGAACAGGTTTTTGATGCCCATCAGCATCAACATAAAAAAGTTATTATTGTGCAGCAAAGTGATTTTAATCGGCAGGATTTTACCGGGGGCAAGGCGGCATGTTTAATTGAACAAATGATTGAAAATGGCGCCCTCAAAGTGGCCAGCATCACGGAGGTTTTGGATCTTATTTGATTTTTCATGATAAGGTCAAATATCTTGCAGATGCTGACAAAAATTATCCTATTGACATTTTATGTTATCTGATTTATGATAAATTAAAAGTAGGCTTTGTAGAAACAAAGTTTCATGATTAAAAGGATTTAAAAGATTTTATTTTAGACAATTGCATATTGATAATTTTAACCATGAAGGTTATTGGCGGGGCGGATCCCAGTCATTTATTTCTTCATGGTTTTTTATTTTTCAGGATTCCGGTTCCTGAGCAGGGCCGGAGATTTGAACTTCCTTCTTATCATGCCGGCAGGAGCACGGCATACCTCCTGCCGGCAATTTCAAAATAAGGTTTAAGGATCTTTCGAATATTCCTGGTTATTTAATTAAATGAATCATGCATCAAAAGAAAATCATAGACTGGGGGATGAAATTCATGTGTGAGGCAAATGCTTATGTCAGACAGGATGGAGTTGAAGAATTGTTTTTGGAAGGTGTGGACAAGGTTGTACCGATGGACAATCAACTGTATTTAGAGAATATTTTCGGTCAGAAAAAAATGATTGCAGGAACGATCAAAGAGCTGTCCTTAGTAGATCATAAAATAATTATTGAGAAGATTTAATGGCTGCGGCGGATATTAAAGATAACCAATACTATAGCTGTCAATGGAAAAGTAAACAGATCAAGCTGTTTACTTTTTTTCTTTCCTGTAAGGGATGCGCAATTTTCTTTTTCCCACATATATTGATTCCGAGAAGTTCTTTGAAGGGGGAATTTTTGTGGCCGGTAATTTAGTGCGCCTGAGTCAATTGCCTTTGGGAAAGGCTGGTAAAATAAAACAGATTACAGCTAAAGGAAGTGTGCGCAGAAGAATGCTGGACCTGGGTATGATTATTAATACTTCGGTTGAGGCTTTGCACAAAAGCCCTTCCGGGGATCCTACAGCCTATTATATTCGGGGAGCTGTCATCGCTCTTAGGGCTGAATTGGCATCAGAAATTTTAGTGGAGCAATATAGCTGAGCTAAAGGAGGGAAAGTCAGGAATGGGCTTAACCAATCAGTCTACGGGTTTGGGCGTCATAAATCATGTGATCGGAAGAGAAAGCTTTAACCACGAACGGGTCGTTGCCTTGGCGGGAAACCCCAATGTGGGAAAAAGCACTGTCTTTAACAGCTTAACCGGATTAAATCAACATACGGGGAACTGGCCCGGTAAAACTGTGGCCAATGCCCAAGGCCGATATGAATACAAAGGTCAATCCTTTATTCTGGTGGACATTCCCGGCACCTATTCTTTAATGTCAAATTCTATGGAAGAAGAGGTGGCCAGGGATTTTGTTTGTTTCGGGAAACCGGACA
This sequence comes from Dehalobacterium formicoaceticum, assembly GCF_002224645.1. Classification (NCBI taxonomy): domain Bacteria; kingdom Bacillati; phylum Bacillota; class Clostridia; order Eubacteriales; family Peptococcaceae; genus Dehalobacterium; species Dehalobacterium formicoaceticum. The sequence continues at coordinate 1,302,130 of NZ_CP022121.1, forward strand.
CCACGGTGATTGTCACGGATGCTACTTGTTTGGAACGAAATCTGAATTTAGTTTTGCAAGTTCTAGAGATCACTCCCAAAGTGGTAGTTTGTGTTAATTTAATAGATGAAGCAGCCCGCAAAAAAATTAGCATTAATCTTTCCCGCCTTAAGACTGCTCTAGGTGTCCCGGTTATCGGTACCAATGCCCGAAACAGCGTCGGATTAAATGATTTAATGAAAGCAGTGGATGATGTTGCACAAAACAGGAATATGACCGTGCCCCTTCGCGTTACTTACGATCCTGTGATTGAAGAAAGCATCAGAAGAATTGAGCCCAATGTAAAAAAAGTGGTTGGCGATGAAATTAACAGTCGTTGGGTTTCGATAAAACTATTGGATGGAGAAATAACAATTATTCGTTCCCTGGAAAAATTTCTTGGAATTAAGCTGGATGAAGACCAGGAACTGGCAGAATCATTAGTCCGGACAAAAAAATATTTAAGTGACCAGGGCATTCATGAAGAAAAATTCAGGGATTTAATTGTTTCCAGTCTCGTGCAAAAGGCAGAGGAGATCTGCCAAAATGGGGTGGTGCAATTTGAAAAGCCCAAGGTTAATCAATTTGATCGGAGAATGGATCGTATTTTGCTCTCAAAAATTCTTGGGATTCCCATTATGATCGGATTATTAGCCTTGATATTTTGGTTGACAATTGTGGGGGCAAATTATCCTTCTCAAGTCATATCTTCGCTCCTCTTCGGTGTGGAAGAAAAGCTGACTGTATTTTTTGCGATGGTACACGCACCCGGGTGGCTGCATGATGCCCTTGTTTTGGGGGTATACCGGACATTGGCCTGGGTGGTTTCCGTGATGCTTCCTCCCATGGCAATATTTTTCCCCTTATTTACCCTTTTGGAGGATTCCGGATATTTACCGAGAATCGCCTTTAATCTGGATGGCTTTTTCCAAAGAGCATGTGCCCATGGAAAACAGGCACTTACCATGTGTATGGGCTTTGGCTGTAACGCAGCAGGAATTATTGGCTGCCGCATCATTGATTCGCCCCGGGAAAGGTTAATCGCCATCCTCACTAATAATTTTGTTCCCTGTAACGGGCGTTTTCCCACCTTAATTGCGATATCTTCCATCTTTATCGGTGGTTTGGTGGCAGAGCCTTATCGTTCCCTGGTATCAACCTTGGCGATGGTTGGCGTAATATTGCTGGGAGTAGTGATGACCCTGACGATCTCGAGATTGATATCGAAGACGATCTTAAAAGGTGTTCCCTCTTCCTTTACCTTGGAACTCCCCCCTTATCGCAAACCACAATTGGGACGAATTTTGGTTCGTTCCCTCATGGATAGAACCTTGTTCGTTTTAGGGCGGGCGGTATGTGTGGCAGCACCGGCGGGACTGTTCATCTGGTGTATGGCCAATATCCAGTTGGGAGGCAGCAGTATTTTGAATCAATTTGCCCAGTTTCTACAACCCTTTGCCGCTCTTATCGGTTTAGACGGATATATCTTAATGGCTTTTATTCTGGGGCTGCCTGCCAATGAAATTGTCATCCCCATTATGATTATGAGCTATCTTTCCACTGGCAGCATGTTGGAATTAAGCAGCTTGACGGAACTTCGAGCCCTCTTGATAGATCATGGTTGGACTTGGCTTACAGGGGTATGTGTGATGCTGTTTAGCTTGATGCATTATCCCTGTGGTACCACTCTTTGGACAATTAAGAAAGAAACTAAGAGCTGGAAATGGACTTTGCTGGCTTTTATGATACCTACGGTCACGGGTATTCTGATCTGTTTTATCGTGGCACAGGCAGCACGTCTCCTTTTTTTCTGATCAGTTCCCTTCCCTCAAAATTAATTAGGGTAAACAGGGGACGGTTCTTTGTTTTGAACATGTGTTCAAAACAAAGAACCGTCCCCTGTTTACCCCCTGGATCAGACAAAGAAAAATTTGTCTGATGCCAGGAATTTTTGTTAAAAATGTTAAAAATATATGCAACTAAATTTTTTAATAATATTGCTATATTTTGGTTAGTATGATAATATAAATAATGCAATGAGAATGAGTCTTATTCAAATTCAGAAGAGGAGAAGAGAATGAAGAGAAAAATTGCAGGTATGTTGCTGATTGTTACCTTGCTGATCTTGACCGGATGTGCCGGCGGAAATGAGGGAACTCCGGTTCAATCGAATCAGGATGAGGAAGGGACACCTCTTAAGATCGTTACTTCTTTCTATCCTATGTATATCATGGCTTTAAATATTACAGATGGGATCCCCGGGGTCGAGGTAGTTAATTTAACCGAGCCCACGACAGGCTGTCTTCATGATTATCAGCTCACTCCCGGTGATATGGTGAATCTGCAGGATGCTCAGATTATGATTGTAAATGGGGCAGGAATGGAATCTTTTCTCGATAAGATCACAGAAAATTCCTCGAATATGAAAATGATTGATGCCAGTAAAGGGCTGGAACTATTACAGAATGAAACGGATGGTGAGAGTAATCCTCATTTATGGGTGAGTATCTCAGGAGCCATTAGTCAAACAAAAAATATTGGGCAACAGCTGGCAGAATCAGACCCTGATCGGGCTGCTTTATATCTTGCCAATACGGAAACCTATATAGAAAAATTGGAACAGCTTAGAACCAAAATGCATCAAACGATCGATCCTTTGGACAATCGTGATATCGTGACCTTTCATGAAGCTTTTCCCTATTTCGCTCGCGAGTTTGACTTAAATATCCAGGCTGTGATTCAGCGGGAGCCAGGATCTGAACCCTCCCCAGGAGAATTAACAGATACGATTCAAGTAGTCAAAGCATCGGGAGTCAAGGTTCTTTTTGCGGAACCCCAATACGGTGATACAGCTGCGGAAACCATTGCCCGGGAAACCGGCGCCCAGCTTTATTATTTAGATCCCGCAGTTACCGGTCCTGCCGATAAGGATGCTTATCTTCAGATTATGGAAGATAATTTACAGGTGTTAGGTGAGGCTTTACAATAATGAATGATTGCTGTTATCCTTCCCTGGCAGCGACCTGTGCTCATTGCGGTCTGTGCTGTACGAAGGTTAATAACCTGTCCGTTGCGAAAGGGAAAAAGACTATTATCCATGACATTTGTTTACATATCCATTGTGGAGAACTGACCGCAATTATCGGACCTAATGGGGGAGGAAAAAGCACCTTCTTAAAGGCAATCATTGGGGAACTTGCTTTTAAAGGGGAAATTACCTTTCTATCCCGCGGGGAAAAAAATCGACGCAGACCTTTAGTTGGCTATGTCCCACAAAGGGGAGAATTTGATCCCGGATCCCCGGTAAGTGTGGAGGATTTATTTTTAAGTCGCTATCTAAGAAAACCTTTATGGATTTTTTCCTCTTCTCAGGAACGGGAAAAAACTTTAAAATCCCTCTCAATAGTAGAAGCAGAGCACTTGATTGACCGGAGATTGGGGGAACTGTCGGGAGGAGAAGTGCAAAGGGTGCTTTTGGCTCTTGCCATGGAACCGGTACCTGAGCTCCTCCTTTTGGATGAACCGGTATCCGGAGTGGATTATAGTGGCCGTAAATTGTTTTATAAGTTGGTCTCCGATTTCAGGAAGCAATACGACCTTTCTATTTTGATGGTTTCTCATGATATTGAGTTAATGGGGAATTTTGCAGACCGGATGGTTTTTTTAGACAAAACCATTCTTTGTCAGGGCACGCCGGACGAGGTTTTAGAAAATGAACTGGTGATTCAGTCCTTCGGCCTTAAGTCATTAGAAAAAAACCATCAGCTTTCCTTGAGATAAGCACCTGAAAGGAGAAGTTTTTTTGGAAATATGGTATGCTTTTGGTGAAAAACTACTGCCTTTTTCCTGGGCAGAACATCATTTTATGCTCAATGCTTTACTGGCTGTGTTGATCGTGACCCCTTTATTTGGCATGTTGGGCACCATGGTTGTGAATAATCATATGGCCTTTTTTTCTGATACCATTGGCCATTCCGCGTTAACAGGGATAGGAATTGGGGTTATTCTGGGACTTCATCAGCCTTTGGGAGCCATGGTTCTTTTTGCAATTTTTATGGCCGTGGCCGTTTCTTTTGTCAAAGAGCTTACGATGACTTCCACGGATACAGTTATTGGTGTGTTTTCAGCTGTCGCCGTGGCATTAGGGATCGTAATTCTCTCCCGGGGAGGCGGCTTTAACAAATATTCCGGTTATCTAATCGGTGATATCCTGAGTATCACGCCGGAAGACATCTTCTTGATTTTCATGATCACCGTTCTTTTTATTGGATATTGGTATTATTCCTTTAATTCCCTTGTTCTGCTAACCGTCCATCCTTCTTTGGCCCGGAGCAGAGGTGTTAATGCACGCCGGACAGAGATGGTATTTACCGTTGCTTTGGCGGTCATCGTGACCGTATCGATTCAATGGCTGGGCATTATGATTATTAATTCTCTTTTGGTACTTCCGGCGGCATCGTCACGGAATTTCTCGCGAAATATCAGACAATATCATTTGCTAACGATAATCATTTCTTTGGTAAGTGGGATTACAGGTCTGATTCTGTCTTTTTATTGGGACACTGCCTCTGGGGCAACCATAGTCCTGGTGGCCGCATTTTTCTTTATCATCAGTTTTATCAAGAAACAAGTTTACGGATAAAGTGAAACTTTTATCAATAGGGGTCATACGGTGGGTAGTGCGTGATAAACAAAGGGAAAAAGGAAAAAGGAGGGAGATCCATGGATCGAGAGGACTTGATTTCCCGGGAATTTTTAGCCCGGGGATATAAGGTTACGAAGCAGCGCCGAGCGATTCTTTCCGTGTTAGACAAATCTGAGCATCCTTTAACAGCTGAAGATATTTATTTACGCATCCGGGCGGAAAACAATGTGTCCAGCCTGGCGACGGTTTATCGAAATCTTAAAACCCTGGTGGATACCGGTTATGTGGTGAAAGCCGGCCTCTTTGAGGATAAGGTGCGGTACCGTTTGCAGAATGATCCCCATACCCATAATCTAATCTGTCTGGGCTGTAAGAAAGTTATTCCTTTGTCTACTTGTCCCTTAAATTGTTTAGGAGAAACATTAGGAGAAAAAGAGGGTTTTACCGTGACCGGGCATAAAATGGAACTATATGGTTATTGTTTTGAATGTGAACATAAAGGAGACCAAATTAATCGGAAGTGAATTGACAGCTGTAAATCTATATGATAATCTAAAGTTAAAAGAGCAAGGGAGCTTCTAGAAGAGGCTGAGAGGAAGATAATCATCTTCGACCTTACCTGATGTGGATAATGCCAACGTAGGGATGCAAATATATCTTTAGATAAAAAGGGATATGCCTATGAGGCGTATCCCTTTTCCGTCCTGATGAAGGTAATTCCCTTGTCTGAAAGAAATGGGAGTGAAGAAATTGACAGCGAATCAAAAAGACATATCGGTTTCGAAACGATTATATGAAAGCGTCCAGGAGATCTGGGAATCATATCATCAGCATTCCTTTGTCCAAGGTATTGGCAAGGGAGATTTGGCTATGGATCGTTTCCGTTTTTACATGCTGCAGGATTATTTATATCTATATGACTATGCCAAGGTTTTTGCATTAGGGGTAGTAAAAGCCAAAGATCCCAACCTGATGCGCTTTTTTGCCGATAATGTGGATCAGATTCTCAATGGGGAGATGAAGATCCATCAAAGTTATATGAATCGTCTCGGCATTACCCAGGATGAGGTGGCCAATGCCCGGAAATCTCCGGCTAATGATTCCTATACCAATTATATGTTGTCCATTGGTTTCCAGGGAGATGTGGCTGAAATAACCGCTGCCATTCTTTCTTGTTCATGGAGTTATCAAGAAATAGGCAGCCGCATTGTGTCAGCCCATCCCCAATCCCTGACCCATGATTTTTATGGAGAATGGGTTCAAGGATATACCTCTAAAGAATATGTTGACACTAATGATGCCCTATTAGTCATGATGGATTCCTTAGCCAGAGATTATTCTGAGGATCAAATCCAAAATTTGATGACCATCTTTGTTAATTGCAGCCTCTATGAAAGGATGTTCTGGGATATGGCCTGGAATATGGAGTATTAAAATGTTGGATTTTCATAAAGTTAGCTATCAATATCCCACTGAGAATGTGGATATTATCGAAGAATTGTCCTTTCACGTTGCGAGGGGAGAATTTGCTTCCCTGATTGGGGTTAGCGGCTGCGGAAAGAGCACCATCTTTCGCCTGATTACTCAGTTGCTTCACCCTAAGTCAGGAACCATTGATGTAGGAGGAAAAAACATCATCGGACAGAAAAGTTATGTAGGTTACATGCCTCAAAAGGATCTTCTTTTTCCATGGAGAACCATTGGACAAAACCTGGAGCTGCCTATGGAATTAAAGGGATTAAGCAGAACTGAAAGGGAGAGGAGACGAAATGAGGTTTTAGAGGAGATCGGATTGAAAGGTTATGGCAATAAGTATCCCAAGGAATTGTCAGGAGGGATGCGTCAGCGCGTCGCTTTCGGCCGTACGATCTTAACAGATTCTGAATTGATGCTCTTGGACGAGCCTTTCAGCGCTCTTGACTTTTTAACGAAACTGGAAATGCAGGAATGGCTTTTAACTGAATGGCAGCAGCTTCAAAAAACCATTCTGTTTATCACTCACGATATTGAAGAGGCGATCTTCCTGTCCCAAACGATTTTTGTCGTGGGGCACACGCCCATTCATACTTTGGAGAGGATTCAGGTACCCCTACCCAAGATGCGTACCCGTGCCTGTTTGAATAAACCGGAGATCGCAGCATTGAAAAATGATCTTCTGGAGATGTTGAGAAGGCAGGTGGTTTCCTGATGAAAACACAAAAAGGGAACCTCCTGGCGGTATGTTTTGTCTTTCTTCTTTTCATCCTTTGGCAAATTGTTGCTATGAAGGTCAATGCTGCCTATATCATCCCCACGCCGATTGAGGTTTTGGAGAAAACTTGGGAGCTGAGAGAAATTCTCTTTGGTGTCCATTTGCCGGCCACCATGCTGGTTACCTTGTTAGGGATTTTCATTTCTTTAATTTTAGGTCTGGCCTTGGCTATTGTCATGGATGCCAATTCCATAGTGGAAAAGGCCTTATACCCGGTGATTATCGCTTCCCAAACCATACCCACCCCTGCGATTGCTCCCCTCTTTGTGCTCTGGTTTGGTTACGGTATCTGGAGCAAGGTTTTGGTGACGGTATTGATCACTTTTTTCCCCATTACTATAACTGTTTTTGATGGTTTAAAATCTTCCAAAACTGAAATGGAGGAATTGCTTTATACCTATGGGGCCGGTAAGCGAGAAATATTTATGAAATTAAAGATACCGACTGCCATACCTGCATTTTTCTCGGCTCTGAAAATGGCCATTCCTCTAAGTATTATCGGGGCGGCCATTGGAGAATGGCTGGGTGCCAAAAGCGGTCTGGGTTATTTCAGCCGCCGCATGATGACCCAGCTGGACGGAGCGGGTGTCTTTGCTCCTATTATCCTGCTCTCCCTTGTGGCGATGGCCATTGTAGGATTGGTGACTCTGTTGGAGAAGGCAGTAGTTCGTTGGCATAAAGAAATTTGAAATTCAACCTGATTAACCTAAGGCAATGCCTAAATTTATAGTTTAAAACAATAGATAGAAATATTATGCGGAGGAGTAAAAAATGAAAAAGATAGTTCTTTTGTTGATCGTATTGATTTTGATCTTATCAGCTGTCGGTTGCAGCACAGGCAATTCCAGCCGGGAAAAAGATGAACAGCTAAGGGAAATAGATGTTGTTCTGGACTGGTATCCCAATGCTTTGCATACTTTCTTATATGTAGCTATGGATAAAGGGTATTTTGCCGAGGAAGGATTAAAGGTGAATGTTCAATTTCCTGCCAACACCAATGATGCTTTATCCTTGGTGGCGGCCAATCAGGCAGAAATAGGTTTGTATTATTTACAGGACATAATCATGGCACGGGCCAATCAAAATGTACCCGTGCGATCCATCGGTGCCGTAGTACAATCTCCTTTGAATATTGTTCTTTCTCTTAAAGAACAAGGCATTACTTCTCCCAAGGATTTAGTCGGCAAAACCGTTGGCTATGCCGGAACGGAATTAAGTGAGGCCCTGATTAAAAGTATCATGAATCATGTTGGCGCCGATTATAATGATGTGACTATGATTGACGTTGGGTTTGATCTCATGTCTTCCATGACCACAAAAAATGTGGATGCTACTATTGGCTGCTTGGTGAATCATGAGGTACCCCAGTTAGAAGAGGAAGGATTTGAAGTAAACTGGTTTATGCTGGATGAATATGGTGTGCCTGCTTATTATGAATCAGTCTTTCTTGCCAGCGATGAAACCATAGCTAAGGACAGTGAAATGCTGGCTTCCTTTATGCGCGCTTGCAAAAAAGGTTTCCGGGATATGCAGGATCATCCCGAGGAATCCTTGGAGATCCTGATGAAGCACCAAAATGAAGAGAATTTTCCTTTGTCGGAAACAGTGGAAAGAAAGAGTTTGGAAACCCTTCTCCCTTTGATGGCATCGGCAGACGCTCCTTTTTTATCCCAATCAGAAACAGTATGGCAGAACAATATCGAATGGTTGAAGCAAGAAGGATTGATTGACAGAAGGATTCAGGTGTCGGATGTAATGGCTGAGATTGAGTGAACCCCACAATTTTTTTCAGATTTTAGCAGGAACTTTTGTTCTTTTCACGTATTTATAATGTAGTGGAGCAACTTGATTCCAAAGCCCCTCTTGAGGGGCTAAATGGGATGTTGCTGACAAAGCCTTTAACGGTTGCTAAGCATTAGATGTAAAGGAATAACATCTAATGCTTGGAGTTCTGTTTATCAAGAGGTGATCAAAAATGTTGATTCGTGAACAGACTGAAGGTTGGGAAATCAAACACTTGTCTTCTTATGCACAAAAAAGTAAAACGACACTTGGCCGGAATACCCCGGAGGAGGAATGCCAGATACGCACTGCCTACCAAAGGGATCGTGATAGAATTATTCATTCCAAAGCATTTCGCCGTCTGAAGTTAAAGACTCAGGTTTTCATCGCTCCTGAAGGAGATCATTTTCGTACCCGTCTCACCCATACCTTGGAGGTGGCGCAAATTGCCCGCACCGTAGCCCGGGCACTACGTTTAAATGAGGATCTGACAGAAGCCATTGCATTGGGTCATGACTTGGGCCATACGCCTTTTGGTCATGCGGGGGAAGAAGCTTTGGATGAGATGATGAAGGATGGTTTTCGCCATAATTATCAAAGCTTGCGCATCGTAGAAAAGCTTGAAGGGGGAAAAGGACTGAATCTTACCTGGGAAGTAAGAGACGGGATCTTAAATCATACCGGGCCCATGAAACCGGCCACTCTGGAAGGCCAGGTAGTTAAAATCGCTGATCGCATTGCTTATATTAATCATGATATTGATGATGCCATCCAGGGGAAAATTATTACCAAAAACGATTTGCCTTTCAACTGCCTTAAGGTATTAGGTTCCCGTCACAGTGAAAGAATTAATGCGATGGTAAAGGATTTGATCAAATGCAACATCAGTCGGGGGGAGATTGGGATGAGCAGTGAGATTAAGTCCGCTATGGATGAACTGAGAAGTTTTTTATTTAAACGGGTTTATATTGGATCGAAAGCCAAATGGGAAGAAACGAAGGCCAAGGATATGCTTAAAATACTCTTCTCTTATTATTTAAAGCATCCTGAGGATTTGCCTGAGGAATATCAGTCCGGAGATGATCATGATGTTCAGGTATGTGATTATGTGGCAGGAATGACGGATCGGTATGCCATTGCCCAATTTAATCATATTTTTGTACCCGGAGGCTTTCGCATAGAGTAAAAAAATAGAAGGAAGAATTACAAACCTCTTCGCTGGTCAGACTATCCGAGTAGTGACGAACTACGCGGCAGAGTTTATGATCTTCCTTCTGAGTTTATTTTAACCAAGCTTGCTCTTCTTATACAATTAATTTTAATTTTTTTAAAATTTTTTTATGGTAAGGGTCCTTGCCTTCATGGCAATCAGGTATAAATTACCATATCCACGGAAATACTAAAAACGCTTGCAATGTCAATTGACTCCCCCAAAACGCCCTTTTTCGATTTATCCGATAACTAACTGCCACTAATACCGGATAACGATTTCTAAGCATCAGATGCAGTAAAAACTTCACCTGATGCCAAGAACTTTGTTTATGCAGGAATTTTGGAAAATAACGCGAATATAATAATATTTCGGAGGAGGGTCTCTTTGAAGATTTTGGTTGATGCTGATGCTTGTCCAGTGAAAGACGTCATAATTTCTGTAGGGAGAGAAAAAAATATTCCTGTGGAAATGGTGGCCTCTTTTAACCATCAGATTTCTGAAGGAACGGGTGTCAAGGTTATTGTTACTGATACAGGACAGGATGCCGCAGATTTTGTCATTGTCAATCGCATACAGGATCAGGATATCGTTGTAACCCAGGATTATGGTTTAGCGGCTTTGGTATTAGGTAGAAACGGCCGTGCTCTTTCTCCCCGTGGTTTGATATTTACCGGGGATAATATTAACAGTCTTCTGATGCAGCGTCATGTTTCCGCAAAGGTGCGCAGAGGAGGAGGCAAGACGAAAGGACCGTCAGCTTTTTCCCGGGAGGATCGAAATAATTTTCTGGAATCGCTGCTCCGATTGCTGGAATCATAACCTGAGGATATCTTTTTCGAGATTTAAGTTCTAAAAAGCAATATCATCTGCATAAAAAAGAAGGAAAAAGCGGAAAAATGGCGAAAGATAGCTAGTGATCATTTATTAATAGCATTAATCACAATCTTGGCAGCATTTAAGTGAGGTGGTGCAGAGCATGAGATTTGTACCGCCGGAAATTATCGAGGAAATTCGCGGAAAAGCAGATATTGTGGAGGTAATTTCCGATTATGTCAATTTAAAAAAGCAAGGTAAAAATTATGTTGGGCTATGCCCCTTTCATATGGAGGACACACCATCATTTTCTGTTTCTCCCGATAAGCAAATTTTTTATTGTTTTGGTTGTCATAAGGGAGGCAGTGTCATCCATTTCATTATGGAGCAGGAGAATTTAACATTGCCGGAAGCCGCAGCAAAGTTGGCGGAAAAAGTTGGTGTTATGATTCCGGAAAATGTTAAAGGGAGCCAGGTAAGCGCTCATCAAACTGAGAAAATCAGATTGACAAATATGCATGAGGCGGCAGCAGATTATTATCATCAAATTTTACTGAAATCTGACATGGCTGAGGAGTCCTTGAATTACTTTAAAAAAAGAGGAATCAGTCTGGAGGTAATCCGGGAGTTTCGCTTGGGATTTGCCCCAAAATCATGGGATTATTTAGTCAAACAACTATTATCTCAGGGGTATACAGAAAACGAGATGGAAAAAGCCGGACTTGCCGCCAAGAGTTCTCGGGAAACTTACTATGATAAATTTCGCAATCGGATCATGTTTCCTATTCAAGACTTTAGGGGTAAGGTCATTGCCTTTGGTGGCCGGGGAATTCATGATGAATTACCAAAATATCTCAATTCTACAGAAACACCGATTTTTAGTAAGTCACAGAATTTGTACGGATTAAGCAACGCTGCCGGCATGATTCGGCAAAAGGATGAAGCGGTGCTCATGGAAGGTTATATGGATGTGCTTACTGCCCATCAATTTGGCATCAAAAATGCTGTTGCTTCATTGGGAACATCTCTGACTCCGGAGCAGGGAAAACTATTAAAACGGTATTCTTCGAACGTTCTTATCGCCTATGATGCAGATGCAGCCGGAGCGAAGGCTGCCTACCGTGGATTGGAAATTTTGCAGAAGCTGGCTTTCAGAGTAAGGGTTTTGAAGCTTCCTGAGGGCATGGATCCGGATGATTTTTTGCATCAGCATGGTTATCAAGCCTGGGTGCAACTGGCAGCAGAGCAGGCTCTTAGTTTGGTGGAGTATAAGCTTCAGGCGGCCATGGAAAAATATAATGTTCATACAATTGAAGGTAAAGCGGATGTGGTCCAGGAACTTTTGCCTGATCTGGCAAAAATAAAAAGTCAGGTGGAAAAAGATCAATATATCAAGCTGGTAGCAAGCACTTTGAATATTTCCATCGAATCTATCTATGCTGATTTAAGACAAATCAAAGGAATCGTATCAAATAAGGATAATTTTAGCAAGAGAAAGCATACTAACAAAGAAATAGGTTCGATCAAAAGCTCTGATTTAGGCGGCAAAAATAATGCTCAATTATTGGCAGAAAAGAATTTGACCAAGCTGATGATTGAAAATCGTAATATTTTTGATCATGTGGAAAATACTTTGGGATTGAATTTCTCAACAGATGAGAGCATAACCAGGATTTTGGAATTTATCGGGGAGATATACCCGGATTTTGATTGGTTGCCCGCGACTTTGATTGAACGTATCGATGAAGAAAATTTAAAACAATATCTATCCCAGTTATTTATGGAAGATAACCCGGAAAATATTAATAAAAAATTATTAGTACGGGATTATATAAAAACCATTAACCTCTACCGGTTAAAGAAACGAATGCGAGAAATTCAAGAAGCAATTCAAAGCTATGAACAACAACAGAATATGACCGGAGATATCATGGCGCTGTTGCAGGAATTGAATATGCTGCAACAGCAAATGCAGCAATTAAAGGAATAATTTTTGCCTATTGGAAGGGGGGACATAATGAAGCCGGATCAATCAAAAATCGAAGCAGTAAAGAAACTCATGGAAACCGGAAAACAGAAGGGTACGTTAACCTATACGGAAATTATTGAGATTTTAAGTGAGATTGACTTATCGCCGGATCAAATGGATGATATTTATGAACACTTGAGTCATGAGGGAATCTTGGTTACTTCCGGATCCGGTGCTAATCTGGAACCATTGGATCGTACCGATGACGATAATGAGGATGAGGCTGCTTCTACCCCCGAAGAACATGAGTTGGATCTATCTATTCCTGAAGGTGTAGCGATAGATGATCCTGTGCGCATGTATTTAAAAGAAATCGGACGCGTACCTTTACTAACTGCGGAAGACGAAATTGAGCTTGCCAAAAGAATGGAAGCTGGGGATGAAGAGGCGAAAAGACGGCTTGCTGAGGCAAATCTTCGTCTAGTGGTCAGTATTGCCAAAAGATATGTGGGCAGAGGCATGCTTTTCCTGGATTTGATTCAGGAAGGAAATTTAGGCTTAATTAAAGCGGTAGAGAAGTTTGACTACCAAAAGGGATTTAAATTCAGCACCTATGCTACCTGGTGGATTCGCCAGGCCATTACCAGAGCCATTGCAGATCAGGCGCGAACCATTAGAATTCCTGTGCATATGGTGGAAACCATTAATAAATTAATTAGAGTGTCTCGTCAACTGCTCCAAGAATTAGGCAGGGAACCCATACCTGAAGAGATTGCTAAGGAAATGGATATACCTGTGGAACGGGTACGTGAAATCATGAAAATTGCCCAGGAACCTGTCTCCTTGGAGACTCCCATTGGCGAAGAGGAAGACAGTCATTTGGGGGATTTTATTGAGGATGAAGATGCCCCGGCACCGGCGGAGGCAGCCTCATTTATGTTGCTGAAGGCACAGTTGGAAGAAGTATTGGAAACTCTCACCAATCGGGAGAAGAAGGTACTGCAATTACGTTTCGGCCTGGAGGACGGCCGCTCTCGAACCTTAGAGGAAGTCGGTCAGGTATTTGGGGTCACCAGAGAACGTATTCGTCAGATTGAAGCCAAAGCATTAAGAAAGTTGCGTCATCCCAGCCGAAGCAAGAAGCTGAAGGATTATTTGGAGTAAAATTTTATTGACCTTCAAAGAAAGTTTTAGTATAATGGTTGTTGCTAGATAAGCATTCCCTGATAGCTCAATGGTAGAGCACTCGGCTGTTAACCGAGTTGTTGTTGGTTCGAGTCCAACTCGGGGAGCCATTTTAGGGCCTATAGCTCAGCGGTAGAGCCACCGGCTCATAACCGGTCGGTCCCTGGTTCGATCCCAGGTGGGCCCACCATTTATTTCATTAGCGCAAGCAAGAACCAAAAGATCATGGTTACTTGCTTTTTTGTGTTTATCCGATACTCACTGCCATTAATAATCTGCTCCTTGAAGCGAAGAACTCTGTTTATCAGGAAGGATTATGATGATTATATTTTGAATAATATGAGTATGAACAGGATTGAGGTGATGCATTCTATGCAAATCAAGCTTTCAGAGCGATTAGCGGCTGTGGCCGGTTTTGTTCCAACCGGATCCGTCGTGGCAGATATCGGTACAGACCATGGATATTTACCGGCACACCTTATTATGGAAGGCATCTCTCCTTATGTGATCGCGGCAGATGTTCATGAACCGCCTTTGACTAAAGCGTCTCAATTGGTCAGTCTGCTGTCGATTGACAAAAAAGTATCTTTGCGTTTAGGGGACGGCTTGCAGGTATTAACATCGGGTGAAGCTCAGGTAATTGTCATCGCAGGCATCGGGGCTTTGACGATGATCCATATTTTATCAGCATCACCGGCGGTTTTAGGTCAAACCCAGCGGTTGGTGCTGCAGCCTATGCGTGATGTGGTGAAACTCAGGGAATGGCTGGTTGAAAATAATTGGAGAATCGTGGATGAAGAATTGGTTTATGAAGGTGATTTGTTTTATGAAATTATTGCAGCCGAACCGGGACGAAGTACTCTCACCCTGGAGGAAATGGAGTTTGGTCCGGTGCTTTTAAAGAAGAAGCATCTTCTTTTGAAAGCTTACCTGGGAGAAAAACTTAGGATTCTCAAGGATATTTACCAGGCTTTGGATGATGCGGCCCATCCTAAGGGACAAGTACAAAAAGAGGAAATGAAAGAGAAAATTGCGGGTATGGAGAGAGTGAGGGCGTCTTTATGAAGGTTTCGGAATTGATGACAATAATGGAGGATATCGCTCCTGCCCATTTAGCGGAAGAGTGGGATCATGTGGGATTGCAGGTCGGGGATTTAAATCAAGAAGCAGAGCGAATCATGATCGCCCTTGATGCCGACCCGCGCGTAATTGAGGAGGCAGTGAGCAAAAGAATAGATCTGATTATTACTCATCACCCCTTGTTCTTTCGCCCTGTGCAGAAGTTGCTTTTCCACCAGCCTTTGGGCAAAATTGTATCTCTATTAATCAAAAATGATATCGCTCTGTTTTCTGCCCACACCAATCTGGATATTGCCGTCGGCGGTATTAATGATTATCTGGCAGAATTGTTAGACTTAAGGGATGTAACAGTCCTGGCAGATACAAAAGAAGAAGCCTTGCTTAAATTAGTCGTTTTTGTACCGGTGGATTACCTGGATCAGGTACGGAATGCGATCTCGGAGGCAGGGGCCGGCCATATCGGAAGTTACTCTCATTGTACTTTTGCGGCACCCGGAGAAGGGACCTTTGTGCCCTTGCCGGGGACGAATCCTTTTGTGGGAAAACTGGGTCAGCTGGAAAAGACACCGGAATACCGCCTGGAAACCATTGTTCCTGCTTCTGTTTTGAATCAAGTGATCGCGGCCATGATATCCTCTCATCCTTATGAGGAGGTGGCTTATGATCTTTATCCGACAGCTTTACCAGGTGCAGCTGATGGTCTGGGAAGGGTGGGCTCCCTTTCTCAGCAGATGACATTAAACCAATTAGTCCACAAGGTCAAAAAACTTTTGGCTGTTGAAGGACTGAGGGTTGTGGGGGAAGGAGAAAAGCAGATTTCTCGTGTTGCCGTCTGCGGCGGCAGCGGCATGTCTTTGCTGAAAGAGGCTCAACATAAGGGAGCGCAATGCTTGCTCACCAGTGATATGAAATATCATGAGGCTCAGGAGGCTTTAGCAAAAGGTATCGCCGTGATTGATGCAGATCATTTTGCCACAGAAGGAATCTTTATTTCCCGCCTTGCCTCTTTATTAAAAAACAGAATATCTAAAGATGAGATTACGATTTTAACAAGTGAAATCAATACCAACCCCTGGCGTTTTTATTAGGATAGGATTAAGCACCCTATCCTATTTTATTTGTCCGATAACTAACTGCCACTAATACCAAGAACTCTGTTAATCAGCTGAATCTTTTTGAACCTATCCTGTCGGAGATAGGGAAGGAATCTATTGCCAAAATTGAAAGGAGCAAAGTTATGTTAATAAAATCATTGTACCATTTACAAGAGCTGGAAAAAAGAGAGCAGGAAATCCGGCAGTCTCTGAAATCATTACCTCAGTTTAAAGAATTGAAAAGTATGAAGGAACGTTTTCTTAAACTACAGGATCAATTGGCCAGGTCAAAAGAAGAACATAAAAAAACATCCGATCAACTAAAAAACAACGAGGAACGGGCTCAGGATTTGGCAAAGAAAATAAAATCATTAAAGGAGTTTCTTTACGGCGGAAGCAGCAATAATGTCAAGGAACTGGAAAATATTGATCTGCAGATTAAAGTCCTGGAGGAACAAATGACCAGGATTAATCAAGAAATTATCGATTTGATGGAGGGAAAAGAACAACTGGATCAAAATTTAAAACAAATTGAGCATGAATTAAAGGTGCAGTATCAGACTTTTAATAAGATAAAACTTCAATACAATCGAGTGAAAATAAATAAGGAACAAGAGCTGAAGGGTATTGAAGAGGATAAAGAGGAGATCATAACCACCCTTGACGAAAAATCTTTATCCTGGTATCAGGAAAGAAAAGAAAAGTATCACGGCAGACCCATTGGCGAAATTATGGAGAACCATGCATGCAGCGGATGCCGCTCTGTGATTCCGATCATTATTGTGAAAGAAGCGAGATCAAAGAAAGATCTTGTATATTGTGAAAACTGCGGCCGTCTGCTTTATGCACCCCAAATAATATGAGAATTATTAGCTTAAGAATATTGACAACCAGAGAGAGATGTTAAATAATAATAAGATATCATTTCGGACAGTCTAACGACAAAAGTGGGGTAAAATAAGAAAAGCAGGTGGTAATTTTGGAGAATAAGGCAGAAATAAATTTGGCACGTAAAGGGATTGAAAAGCTTATTGCCTATGTGCCGGGGAAACCGGTGGAGGAAGTCGCCAGAGAATATGGCATCACAGAAATTGTTAAGCTTGCTTCCAATGAGAATCCTTTAGGTACATCACCTAAGGCTTTGGCTGCCATGCAGCAAATCCTGCCTAGTGTTTATATGTATCCTGAAGGCAGCAGTCCGGCCTTAAGAGAAAGAATTGCCGCAAATTACGGCATTGAAAGTGATATGGTGATCTTCGGAAACGGAGCTGATAATATCCTCCTCCTGATTGCCCAGGCCTTCATTAATGAAGGAGATGAGGTCATTATTGGGGATCCTACCTTTTCTGTTTATGAAACGACGACAAGGATTATGGGCGGCCGGGTGCTCAAAGTGCCCTTAAAGAATTTTACTTATGATCTGGCTGGGATCAAGGGGAAAATATCAGAGAAAACGAAGATTATTTATATTTGTAATCCCAATAACCCTACCGGAACAATTGTCTATCAGGATGAAGTTGCCGAGTTTATGGCTTCGGTACCCGAAAATTGTATTGTGGTTTTTGATGAAGCTTACGCGGAATTTGCGCAAAAGACAAATTTCCCTCAAACTATTCAGCTGGTGAAGGAACAGCGAAATGTCCTGATCGTGCGCACCTTTTCCAAGGTTTACGGACTGGCCGGTGTCCGGGTGGGGTATGCCGTTGGTCCCAAGCATTTGCTGGGCGTTTTAAACAAGGTGGTGGAACCTTTCCCGGTGAACAAAGTTGCCCAGGCAGGGGCTTTGGGTGCCCTGGAGGATCAGGAGTTTTTAGATGAGGTCATGCGGGTAACAGAGGTAGGGAAAAAATATTTGTACCAGGAATTTACCAAGATGAAAATGACCTATGCCCCTACTTTTACTAACTTTGTCTTAGTTGATTTTAAAAGGGATGCTGAGGTAATTACAAAGAAACTATTGGAACGGGGGATTATTATCAGGCCGGGCCAAATTTGGCAATTACCCACCTGCGCCCGGATCACCATCGGAACAATGGCACAAAATGAGAAATTAATCGCCGCCCTGAAAGAAATTATCAAAGAGTAAGAATAAATAGCAACAATTTTACAAAAGATAAAACTTTAATACCTTAAAGTATTGAAGGAGTTCCTTCTTTGGTGTAGAATATAGCATGTTAAGCAAAAAAAATCGATTTTAAACGAAGGATCAAAGGAGGACGACAATGAAGAAGAGTATTTTTTTGGCATTTATTTTATCTTTAGCTGTCTTTTTTGCGGGATGTGGAGGGCAGAAAAGCGAGGACCTCTCTTGGACTAAGATTCAAGACAAAGGTCAATTTGTTGTAGGTTTGGATGACAATTATCCCCCGGCCGGTTTTCATGACGCAACCGGTGAGTTAGTTGGGATTGATATTGATTTAGCCAAAGAAGCTGCCAAACGGCTGGGTGTAGATGTAGTCTTCCAGCCTGTCCAATGGGATGGCGTTATGATGAATCTGAAAAACGGGGACATTGATGTGATCTGGAATGCCTTAGGCATCACAGAAAAGAGAAAAAAAGAAATTGCTTTTACCAATGTATATATGATCGATAAGAACGTGATTGTAGTACCTGTTAATTCATCTTTACCAATGTATATATGATCGATAAGAACGTGATTGTAGTACCTGTTAATTCATCCATCAAAACAAAAGCAGATTTGGCAGGGAAAATTGTCGGTCTTCAGGCAGGGAGTACCGCGGAGCCTGCGGTCACCGACGACCCCATTGGTAAAGAACTGAAGGAAATCCGCAAATTTGAAAATCCCACCCAGGCTTTATTGGATCTTCAGGCCGGGCGTATTGATGCAGTGGTCACCAATGAAATGAATGGACGTTTTCTGATTAACCAGGAAAATGCACAGGATAAATACCATATCTTATCGGAAGAAGCAGGTTATTTTGGGGAAGAGCCCTATGGTGTTGGCTTGCGTTTGGAAGATAAGGCTTTCCTGGCTGAGTTGAATCGGGTACTCGATGAAATGAAAGCGGATGGTACTGCAGCTCAGATCAGTGAAAAATGGTTTGGAGCAAACATCATCGAATAATAACCATTAAGGAAAGATCACTAAACATCTTAAAAAAGATCAACAACTGGGAATAGTAAGTATGCTTGAAGTGCTTCCTATTCCCTGCTTTTTTTGTTTCGATGAAATATCAAGTAATATAAGACAAGCTGAAGGGAAAAACACGATGGAATACATACTGGAGATTTTACCTGTTCTTTTAAAGGGTCTTGGGATATCCCTGAAAATCTATGTCACTGTCATAGTTTTAATTCTGCCCTTAGCGATATTAGTGGCAATTGGCAAGGTGTCTGGGCCCCAAATTTTAAAAAAGATTCTCCATTTATATACTTGGATCTGGCGGGGTACCCCCTTGCTGCTCCAATTGTTTTTTGTTTACTATGCTTTTCCCTATTTTGGGATTACCTTATCGCCCTTTGCCTGTGTGATTCTGGCTTTTGTTTTGAATATTGCGGCCTATGAGGCGGAGATAATACGGGCGGGAATTGAATCCATTGACAAAGGACAATATGAGGCGGCCAAAGCCTTGGGTATGAGTTATTGGCAAACCATGCGCCGAATCATCATTCCCCAGACCGTCAGACGGGTCCTGCCTGCCACCTGTAACGAAGCTATCCTCACATTTAAGGATACGGCTTTAGTTGCTACCGTAACCTTAGGCGACTTGATGCGTTCAGCTAAGGAGCTGGTTTTTGCCGATTATCGAATCACTCCCTTTATTGTCGCCTTTGCCTTTTATCTGCTGATTTCCTCCATTCTGGTGCAGCTTTTTGCCAAATTGGAGAAAAAGTATTCGATCTATGAGTAAAGCATCAGAGGCCATCAAGAGAGGATAGGAGAAAGCCATGGAACAACTAGAATATATTAAAAGCATTCTGCCCTTTATGTTATCGGGTTTGGAATTAACAGTAAAAATTTATTTTGGGACTTTGCTAATTGCTTTGCCTATCGGTGTGCTGGCGGCTGTGGGCAAGGTATCCGGGCCCCCAATTTTAAAAAAAATTCTTTATTTATATACCTGGATCTGGCGGGGTACTCCTTTGCTTCTGCAATTATTTTTTGTTTTCTTCGGCCTGCCTGTTCTGGGCATTAAATTATCGCCTCTTCCGGCAGCAATTGTTACTTATTCCTTAAACTACGGGGCCTATTTAACGGAAATTTTCCGGGGAGGGCTCGAGTCCATCGACAAAGGACAATATGAAGCTTCAAAAGCTTTGGGCATGAGCTACGGGCAAACCATGCGCCGCATCATCATTCCCCAAACCATCCGGCGGGTGTTACCGCCGACCTGCAGTGAAGCGGTAAATCTGGTGAAGGATACGCCGATGCTGGCTTTGCTTGGTATGGCTGATTTATTAAGAATCTCCAACCAGATTTTCACCCGGGATTTCAATATTACATCTTATGTCCTGGCATTTATTATTTATTTGATAATTTCTTCCGTTTTGGTCAAGCTGTTTGGCAATTTAGAGAAGAAATACTCCGTTTATGAGTAGGAGGCGGTGCATAAATGAGCATGATTCGTATGAGCAATATTCATAAGTACTTCGGGGATCTTCATGTGTTAAAAGGGGTATCCCTGGAAGTTAAAAAAGGAGAAATTGTTTCCATCATTGGGCCCAGCGGGTCAGGAAAAAGCACTTTTCTGCGTTGCATGAATCAACTGGAAAAAATAGACAAAGGCGTGGTTGAAATAGAGGGCATGGTGGTGGAGGCCGCAGGAGATGTAACAGAAAAGGTGACTGCTTCTCCAAAAGATGTGCGGGCAACCTATCGCAAGATGGGCATGGTTTTTCAAAACTTTAATCTCTTTCCCCATATGACGGTGCTGGGGAATGTGATTGAAGCACCCATGACCGTTAATAAAACAGATAAAGTTGCTGCCATTGAAATTGCGGAGCAACAGCTGGCGAAGGTGGGCTTGCTGGATAAAATTGATGCTTATCCATCTAAATTGTCCGGAGGACAAAGACAAAGGGTGGCCATTGCCCGGGCCTTGGCGATGAAGCCTGAGATTATGCTTTTTGACGAACCGACATCTGCCCTGGATCCGGAACTGGTCGGGGAGGTACTGGAAGTAATAAAAAAGTTGGCAGCAGATCATATGACGATGCTGGTGGTAACTCATGAAATGTCCTTTGCACGGGAACTTTCCCATCGCATTGTTTTTATGGATGAGGGAGAAATTATCGAAGAGTGTCCCCCGCAGCAGTTTTTTGAAGCACCCAGCCATGCCAGAGTTAAATTATTTTTAGAGAAGATGCTTTAATACCTGATACCATTTTTAGTTCTACTTTCAGAAAGACATCTGCCCAGCCTTCGGATTGGTGCCAACCAAGTTTTATTTACCTGGTTTTGGAGGACAGCTTTAGCAAATATATTTTGGAATTAAAATAGGAATTAAAATGCGACTTGTATTTTACCATAAAAGGTGTTATACTGACAATCCAAGTGAATAGAGGGTAATTGAGTAAATTGAGTGATCGCGGGCAGAGTACCGAAAGGTTCTGTCTGAGGAAAGTCCGAGCTCCATAGGGCAGGGTGCTGGTTAACGGCCAGTGAGGGTGACCTCAAGGATAGTGCCACAGACATGTAGACCGCCTAAGACGGCTTTTTGCCGGACGGCAAGGATGGAACGGTGCGGTAAGAGCGCACCAGCAGCCAGGTGACTGGCTGGCTAGGTAAACCCCACCTGGTGCAAGACCGAATAGAGGAGTTATGGGACGGCCCGTCCTGCTCCCGGGTAAGGTTGCTTGAGATGCCAGGTAACTGGCATCCTAGATAGATGATCACTTTCAACAAAACTCGGCTTATAGATTTGGTCAATTACTTTTTATTGACTTTTGTTTTATGAGCATCGGGACACGTCTTTATTAAGGATGTGTTTTTTTATTTTCTCGAACCATCATCTGAAATATTTGATAAAAAGCTTTTACTCTTATGATCATCTAATGAATCTATCAAAGGAGTTGAGAATATGATTATTGGTGTTTTATCGGATTCTCATATACCTGGCAGAGCGAATAAAATCCCAGCCTTTATTTGGCAAGCTTTTGCTGAGGTGGATTTAATTCTGCACGCTGGAGATATTGTAGATGAACGTGTATTAATTGATTTAAATGCCTTGGCACCTGTTGAGGCAGTATATGGCAATATGGATCAAAGGAATGAGTATCATATTTATCAATTAACTAAGAAAAAAATTATTGCGGCAGGCAATAAAAAGATTGGATTAATACACGGCGATGGTTCTTCAGGGAGTACGCTGGAAAGAGCTGCGAGAGCTTTTTCAGATGATGAGGTGGATTGTGTCGTCTTCGGCCATAGTCATCAGCCTTTTAATGAGGTGATCAATGGGGTTTTAATGTTTAATCCGGGCTCTTGTACGAATCCGAGAAGAGAACCCCAACCTTCCTGCGGAATTTTATATGTGGGAAAGGACATCAAAGGAGAAGTCCTTTATTTTGATAAACAGGGGAATTGACTTTAACTGTCATTTTAAACAAGAATATGGCAGAGGGACAAGAAAAATGGTGCTTCTTTCATGAGCAGAAGGAGAATAACAATGTAAAGATCGGTTAGCTATTGCTAAATACGAAGAAGCGAGGTGCTGCTATGATTATCGGTACATGCATTTATGACATTCATTTGTATTATTCCCAGTCATTAAAGGACAAAAGGAGGATTCTTAAAAGTATCATTGACCGGGTAAAAAACAAGTTTAATGTTTCCATTGCCGAAATTGATCATCAGGATAGTTGGGATCAGGCTGTACTTGGCATTGCTGTTGTGAGCAATCAGACAACTCATGCTAATCAAATGCTTAATAATGTTACCCGTTTCTTGGAGAACACTGATAATGAGTTTGAAATCACCCGTGTTACAATGGAAATCATCTAATACTCTCCACCTTTAAAAAGATAAGCCTTAAAGGCGCAAAGAAATACACCTCAGATTTGGTAAAATGAGTTAATCCCATAATATACCAAACAAAAAGGTGCTTATATCATAGCTGATTTGTGCTGAAGTTTTTAAATGGATGAGATCATCTTTTTTTCAGCTGAGTACAATAGGCGGTTAAAGCCAGAAAAATAAAAGTTATCCATGCAATAGCCATAACAATCAAAGCAGTAGTGTTACCGCAGGAAGCACAGAGACAATCCCAGGAAACACAGAGCCTGAATCCGGCTAAAGCCAGCAGGCTTCCTATGAAGACAGAAATAAAGCCAATCTTCACAGAGCATTTTAAACATCTGGCCCAAAAACCCCCGAGAATCGGTAACAATATGCAACCGACTAAAATTAAGACAATATAAATAATTGTGGTAGTTTCCATCAGTTGCACCTCCTTGCACATTCATTCTTAAGTAAATTCTACCACAATTGAGAGGATAAGGGGAGGGTTTTTTGAAAATATTCACACAAAATGATTGATCTGATACGTAACCTTATCAGCAACATGGCATGAAAAAACCGTTAATTCATGAGAATTAACGGTTTTTTGGTGGGCACAGCTGGTTTCGAACCAGCGACCTCTTGAATGTGAGTCAAGCGATCTCCCGCTGATCTATGCGCCCATATGAATCGATATGATGGTGGACGTGAAGGGACTTGAACCCTCGGCCTTCTGAATGCGAGCCAGACGCTCTCCCACTGAGCTACACGCCCCGGCACCTATGATAAGTAATTATATCACTCTCAATTAACTTGTCAATATTTTAGCAACAATTAGAAAGTGCCAGGCGCTTTTTAGCATATCCTTGCAAATGTTTTTTGTGACAAAAATAAGCCAGCGCTTTTCGTGCTCTTCATTGGAGAATAAGGTGTTGGACGCAATCAACTTAATAAAAGTTGTTTGCGTGGCATCCTCCGCGTCCGCTATATTTTTTAGCAGCATCAAGGAAATGGGGTATACCATATCAACATGCCTATTGTAAAGATCCGTTATTTCTTTATCCGTGCAAAACTGCGAGACTGTCATAGTTCACCTTAAATAATCAGCCGGCAGAGACTGCATTACCTTTCCCCCTAATATGGGATAAATTAAATGTTTGTTGTTGCATCAACTAATAGTATTACGATTCATTGGCCAAAAATGTTTTGAATCGGCCCTGAACTCCGCGGAAATTGAAAATGACTGCTCCAAGTAATTCTGATAGAAAGAGTAAAGCTGTTAAGACAATATACAATCAAAATAACAAGAAGGAACTATCGTAATGAAAATGTATCAAGATATCAAGGAATCCGTCAATAGAAGTATCGAAATAAGGCAGACTAGGAGATAGGAGATTAGGAATGTCAGGGGAACGGGGTGAGACCAGAGAAGCCGACGTATCGACAATTTACAGACACTCAACCGTGAGTTGGAGGCTTGGCATGTTGACCGCAACCCGGAACAAATATGATAAAATTATCGATAACAATTAGTTGCCATTTAAGGTGTGATCTTTTAAACTGTAAGTATCATCTGTGTCAGGAGGAAAAGTATGAAGTATATCGTTATTTTGGGGGATGGCATGGCAGATTATCCTTTGGCTGCCTATGATCACAAAACCCCATTACAGCTGGCTCATAAACCCTATATTGATCAATTGGTTAAATCATCGGAAACAGGTATGGTGCAAACTATTCCCGAGGGTTATCCCCCGGGAAGTGATGTAGCTAATATGTCGGTTTTGGGGTATGAACCGGAAATTTTTTATACAGGCCGTTCCCCCTTAGAAGCCGTAAGCCTGGGGGTTGATTTAGGAGAAAAGGACATCGCGTTCAGATGTAATTTGGTGACTTTGTCTTTGGAAGAAAATTATGGGGATAAAACCATGCTAGATTATAGTGCCGGGGAAATTACCAGCGCAGAGGCTGCTCTTTTGATTCAAGAGATCAGCAAAGAAATCGGCACAGAAGAATTTCATTTTTATCCCGGGATCAGTTACCGTCATTTAATGGTGTGGATTAATGGGGCATGGGAATTTGATTTAACTCCTCCCCACGATATTTCCGATCGTGTCATCGGCTCCTATTTGCCGAAAGGGGCAGGAAGTGATGTTTTGACGCGCATGATGATAAAAAGTGAGGAAATTTTAAAAAATCATCCGGTAAACCAAAAAAGAAAAGAACTGGGACTTCAACCCGCAACATCAATCTGGTTGTGGGGACTGGGCAAGAAACCCAATTTTACCCCTTTTGTTAATAAATATGGTCTGGAAGGATCCGTGATCTGTGCGGTGGATTTAATCAAAGGGTTAGGGATCTGTGCCGGACTGAACACACCCCATGTAGACGGCGCCACCGGTGGCGTTCATACTGATTTCTTAGCTAAAGCCGAAGCCGCTCTGGCGGAATTAAAAGCAGGAAAGGACTTTATTTATCTGCACGTGGAAGCTCCTGATGAGGCGGGGCACCAGGGTAATGCCCAGGAAAAGATTGGCGCTATTGAAAAGATAGATGAGCTGGTAGTGGGCAGGCTGCTTCGGGGACTGGAGGAAATGAAAGAAGATTATCGCCTGTTAATCTTGCCGGATCATCCCACGCCCATTTCCATCAAGACTCATACGGCAGAACCGGTGCCTTTTCTTATTTATGACAGCCGCCGAAATGTTTCTTCGGGGATTAATCGCTACACTGAAGAAGAAATTTCAGCTCAGGGAAATTTTGTTAAAAGCGGACCGGCGTTAATGGCGAAATTCATTAAGGGAGAATAAAGGTTTTTATGACAGACTTACCTGATAAGGATAAAAAAGAAGGCTATGTCCGGGATTTATTTAATACCATCGCGGGCAAATATGACCTGCTCAATATCATCATGACCTTTGGTATGGATTCCCGATGGCGTAAATATGCCGTCAAGCGTTCTGAGGCTGAGCCTGGCAGCCAGGTTTTGGATATTTGCTGCGGAACTGGGAAAATTACCTTACAATTGGCGGAGCAAGTGGGTGAAGCTGGCCATGTTACCGGCCTGGATTTTTCTCAGCAGATGTTAAATGTGGCGCGTAGTAATGTGGCCGCAGCGGGACTGGATAAAAGAATTACCTTAATCCAGGGAAATGCTATGAGTTTACCTTTTCCAGATCATTCTTTTGATGCCGTGACTGTAGGATGGGGCTTGCGCAATGTGCCTGATATTTTTACTGTGGTTCAGGAAATGATGCGGGTGGTAAAACCCGGCGGCATGGTGGTTTCTTTGGATATGGCAAAACCGGAAATACCTGTTTTTAAACAAATATATTGGCTTTATTTTGATTGGGTGGTGCCCTTCATGGGCAAAATATGGGCAAAAAAAAGATCGGCATACCATTATCTCAATGACTCGGCAAAAGCCTTTCTCCATCAGAAGGAGTTGACCCAACTTTTCCAAAGGGCCGGTCTGGATCAGACATCTTACCATAATTTATTTGGCGGTGTAGTGGCGGTGGTGGAAGGCAGAAAGCCTTAAAGGAGGGGAATATGAAGGTTAGCGGCAATCTGAAAGGCATATCCCAGGTGATGATGGACAGATTAAATCATTTATATGAGTTGCCGGTGGAACGGGGCCTGGTTGTTGATGAGGTACTGGCCTTGGAAATGGCAGCTATCACCAGAATAACGCGTAAAGAGATTGCGGTATATCTGGACAGACACGGCAAAGTGCTCCATGTGGCCATTGGCAATGATGATACCGTTCCTTTAGAGGAGATTTCGTTGCGCCGCAGTGAAAAAGGGTTAAGCGGCGTTCGGTGTGTTCATACTCATCCCGGAGGAGATGGGCAATTAAGCAGTGTTGACCTGGCGGCTCTGGAGATGATGCATTTCGATTGTATGGCAGCTTTAGGGGTTTTAGAAGACGGTACCGTCGGTACCGTGGGGATTGCCTTTAAATCATCAGATCCTGACCACGCCGGAATTCTCCATCGTGTTTTGCCGGGGTTAAACGCCTTAAAAGAAATCGACTTTTTAGCAATAGTGGCAGAGATTGATAAAGGGACAGATCAATTACATACAGTTGGAGCAATAAAAAACAGGGAAAAGGCCTTTTTAGTTGCTTTGCAAAGAGATGCACTTCTGGAAAATGTGGAGGAATCCTTAAGCGAGCTGGAACAGCTTGCCGAAACTGCCGACGTGTCCGTAGTAGGGAAAGACATCCAGAAAAGGAACCGCCCGGATGCCGCCACATATATTGGTCAGGGTAAGGTTCGGGATATTCAGCTGCTTGCACAGGCGGAAGGGATTGACGTTGTAATTTTTGATGATGAATTATCCCCCGCTCAGCAAAGAAATTTAGAAAATTTAATTGGCGTAAAGATTATTGACCGCTCCATGCTCATTCTGGATATTTTTGCCCAAAGGGCATGGAGTAACGAAGGTAAATTGCAAGTGGAACTGGCTCAATTAAAATATTTGCTGCCCCGCCTAATGGGGCAGGGTACCGTGCTTTCCCGTTTGGGCGGGGGAATTGGTACGAGAGGTCCCGGAGAAACCAAGCTGGAAGTAGACCGCAGAAGAATTCGCAAGCGCATCACTGATCTGGAACAGCGCTTGGAAATGGTAAAAAAATCACGTGCTCTCCATCGCAAAAGATGGGCGGCCATGGAATTGCCAGTGGTTGCGCTGGTTGGGTACACCAATGCCGGAAAGTCTACTTTAATGCAGGCTTTGACAGGAGCCCAGGTATTAATTGAGGACAAGCTTTTTGCCACATTAGATTCTACTACCAGGAAAGTGGATTTCAGCGATGGGCGTTCTTTCTTGCTGACAGATACGGTAGGTTTTATTCGTAAGCTGCCCCATCACTTAATTGCAGCCTTTCGGGGAACCCTTGAAGAAACCGTGGAAGCGGATCTGTTGCTTCATGTACTAGACGGCAGCAGCGAGCAAGCTGAGGAACAAGGGGATACGGTTCATCGTGTGTTAAAGGATTTGGGGATCGGAGATAAGCCGATCATTACCGTGATTAATAAAGCGGATTTAGTGACCTATGAGGGCACGATCAAGCGCTTGCTGCATCAATATGAGCCTGCAGTGGCAGTTTCTGCCCGGAAAAAAACCGGCTTGGAAGCTCTGTTAAAAATGATTGAAGAAACTTTGCACCAGGATCTGTTATTGGTTCAGATGATGATACCTTTTCATAAGGCATCACTTGTTGCGGAGATTCATAGTCAGGGAAAAATGATCAAAGAGGAATATCTCCCCGAGGGTATCAACATTGAGGCTTATGTGGATCAGCGTTTAAAAGGTATTCTCGAGCGTGGCTTGGTAACACCATAATTTTAATTGAAAGAAGCATCGGGTGTTTCTTTCTTTTTTTACGCCATTTGGGGAAGGATAAGCTCAGGAAGAAAAAAATTCCCTAAGGAGCGTATCAAGTGACGGAACAAATATTTTTTTTGGGAGCCGGTGCTTCCCGGGAGGCAGGAATCCCTACTCAAAAAGAACTATGGGAGAAGATTCAAGATAAATATTACAATACGGGAGATCAAAAGATTAAAGAAATTCTGGATTTTGCTGCTTATCTTAACTTTGCTGAGCCAAAAGATAAGGTTCAAATAAACACGGCAGAGCTCTTAACCTTAATGGATCTGACTTTAGAGCAAAATTCTGCCATGGGGAGATATGGGGAAAAGGATTTGCGGCAGATACGGGAAGCTTTGGTAGCTGTGATCTGTGATATTCTGGAGGGAGCAGTAAAGAAAGAACGCTACGGGGTTCTGGCAGATTTTTGTCATCAGCTGACCCATGAGGACAGTATCATTTCCTTAAATTATGATACCGTCATGGATCACGTCATTCTGGACTGTCAGGGTGCAGTAGATTATGGTTTTCCCTTTGAGCTTATGGACGGGGGAGGCTGTTTTTCTCCTAAACAGGATTGGAAACCCATACTGTTAAAACCCCATGGTTCTCTGAATTGGCTTTATTGTCCCCGTTGTAACCATCTTTATCTTTTGGTAAGCTCCATGGAGAAAGATACTGCCTTGGGGATGAAATGTCGGAGGGACCAGCATCCTTTGTCCCGGGTCATCGTCACACCCTCCTATCATAAAAGATTTCTCGTACCTCAATTACATGATGTCTGGAGACGATGTTTTGAAGCCATTAATCGTGCTCAAGTCATTTATTTTATCGGATATTCTTTCCCGCCCGGAGATGTGCATATCATTCATCTGATTAAGCGTGCGGTATTAGCAGGCGGGCAGTGTCCGGAGATTTATGTGATTTCACCTGATTCCGATGGCGCCGTATTCAAAAGCTGTGAAAATATCTTCTCTTCTTTTCATTACTATCAGGCTTCTTTTCATGATTATTTTTATGGTAGAATGTAGTATATAGATATCAAACAATTTTGTTTGATAAAAACACATATATAGGGGGAAAAAAATGCAAAAAATCTTAATTGTCGATGACGAAGAAAATATTGTAAGTCTTATTGATTATAATTTAAAAAGTGCCGGTTTCCAGACATTGGTTGCCTTTAACGGCCGGGACGGTCTGTCAACGGCTTTGGAGCATCATCCGGATTTGATCATTTTAGATTTAATGCTCCCCAAAATGGATGGCTTTGATGTGGTGCGGGAACTGCGCAAATCAAGCAGCATCCCGGTACTGATGTTGACCGCACGCAGCGAAGAATTTGACCGGGTGCTGGCTCTAGAATTAGGCGCGGATGATTATCTGATTAAACCCTTTAGTGTCAGGGAATTGATCGCTCGAGTCAAAGCAATTTTACGCCGTTCTGCCGGAAACAAAGAGGAAGCCTCAAGCAAGATGCTGCAGGTTGGCTCCATCACGATTGATGAAGAAAAACATCAGGTATACGTTGATGAAAAAGAAATTGATTTGACCACGAAGGAATATGATCTCTTAAAATTGTTAATGACTAATCCAGGCAGGGTATTTTCCCGGGAAAAACTATTGGAACAGTTGTGGGATTATGAGTATTTTGGTGACACCAGGACGATAGATGTTCATATCAGGCATTTAAGAAAAAAATAGAAGAAGATGCGGCGAATCCACGCTATTTAAAGACAGTCTGGGGTGTGGGTTATAAATTTGGGGAGTAAATTCATGTTTCAAGGCATCAGAGGAAAAATTATCTATAATTATCTTTTTTTAATTCTGATTTCCATGTTGGTGGTGGGCGTTTCGCTGATTTGGATGCTGCAGAATTATTTACTGGATAATGTAGAGGATAATATGACAAATCAAGGGCGCTTAATTGCTGATGTCGTGTCAGAAGAAGTCAGCTTGGGCAACTATGATAAAGTGCAGGAAAAGGTCATTCAATTAGCTTCAGATCTTAATTTGCGCATTACCATTGTTCTGAAAGATGGACGAGTGATTGGGGATTCGGAATCAGATCCAGACAGTATGGAAAATCATAAGAACCGAATTGAAATCAGTCAAGCTCTGCAAAAACAAGTGGGCATTGATAAAAGAATGAGCTCTACGACAGAGATTGACACCATGTATGTGGCGGTGCCAATCATAAATCAAGGTGAGGTTTTGGGTGCGGCCCGTATTGGTCTCCCCTTGCAG
The DNA here is from genome assembly GCF_002224645.1 of Dehalobacterium formicoaceticum. Taxonomy (NCBI): domain Bacteria; kingdom Bacillati; phylum Bacillota; class Clostridia; order Eubacteriales; family Peptococcaceae; genus Dehalobacterium; species Dehalobacterium formicoaceticum. The sequence goes on from NZ_CP022121.1 coordinate 1,332,752, forward strand.
GAAATAAATCGTACCTTCCTAAAGGTACGGGGATTTATGTTCATCGGGATTTTAATCGCCACCCTTATTGCCATTTTAATTAGTCTAAAGTTGGCAAAGGGATTTACAGAGCCTATAGCGAGTATTAGCAGGGGGGCACGTAAAATTGCAGCGGGGGATTTAACCACCCGGGTTTATTCCGGCTTACGGGATGAAATTGGAGAACTGGGTTTGGCTATTAACGATATGACAAAAACGCTCCAGCAGCATATTGAAGAAATCTCCCAGGAAAAAAGCCGTTTGGAAAATATTTTAGCGACGATTGCCAGCGGGGTTATTATGTTGGATAAATTCGGCTTTATCCGGGTAGTAAATCCGGCAGCGGAAGAAATGTTCGGCATCAATGCCTTGATCGCAGAAGGCAAGCAGAATGTGGAAGTGATTCGTAATTTTGGTTTGAATCAGGAAATTGAAAATTGTATCCTACAGGAAAAATTCATCGAATACGAATTCACCTTGTATTTTCCAGAGGAACGAGTACTTCAATGCTATTTGGCGCCTTTTTATCGGGATAAAAAGATTGCCGGCATTACGATTGTATTTCATGACATCACAAAAATACGCAAGGTGGAACAGATGAGAGCTGATTTTGTAGCCAATGCTTCCCATGAATTAAGAACACCCTTGACAGTGATCAAAGGATACAGCGAAACTCTGCTTCATGGCGCTTTGGATGACCGGGAGCATGCCGAAAAATTTATTACTATCATTGATCACGAAGCGGATCGTCTGCAGAGGCTGGTGGAAGAACTCTTAAATTTATCTCACCTGGAATCCCGCCGACAGGATCCTTTAGAAGAATCAGCGGATCTTCTGGCAATTATCCCCAATGTGGGAGAAGAATTAAAACCCCGTCTTTTGGACAAAGCAATCTTTTTAGATTTAGATTTGCCTAAGGGGCTTCCCCATGTCAATGCAAATCCGGATCGATTCAAACAAATTTTAGTTAATTTACTGGACAATGCCATCAAGTATTCCCCTCAAGGGAGCCGAGTTCAAGTGACTATACAAGAAGAAGAGAAAACCGTAAAAATTCTGGTCAAAGATACCGGGATGGGAATTCCCGCGAAGGATTTGCCGCGTATTTTTGAACGCTTTTATCGTGTGGACAAGGCCAGAAGCCGTCAAATGGGCGGCTTTGGTTTAGGATTATCAATTGTAAAGCACATGGTGGAAAATATGGGCGGTACCATTGGCGTGGAAAGCGAAGAAAACAAAGGCAGTACCTTTTGGTTTACTTTGCTGAAAAAAGCATAATTGAAGACAAAAGCAATCTTAACAAAATCTTAACATTTGGTTAATTAGGCCTTTACATAAAAGCTGTAAAGTGATATCGAAGTATTTAAACAAGAAAAAATCTAGGAGGATGAAAAATGTTTTCAAGAAGTAAGATCAAGACTGGACTAATTTCGGTATTTTTGGTGACGATGCTCGCTTTAACAGGCTGCGGTAATGGAGATCAAGGTAAAGAGCAGCAACCTGATGGGCAAGGAGAACAAACTGGAGCATTGTCAGGCAGCCTTCAATTAGCTGGATCAACATCCGTACAACCTCTGGCAGAAGAACTGGCTGCAGCTTTTATGGAAAAGAACCCTGATGTAAAAATTGATGTGCAAGGCGGAGGTTCCAGCGCCGGTGTGAAAGCAGCTGCCGACGGTGTAGCTGATCTGGGGATGGCTTCCCGAGAATTAAAAGATGAAGAAAAAACCTCGGTTCAAGCTACTGTAATTGCCAAAGATGGTATTGCCGTGGTTGTGAATACTGGTAATGCTGTGTCTGACTTGACCATGGATCAAGTTAAAGGTATCTTTTCAGGAGAAATTTCCAATTGGGATCAAGTCGGTGGAGCCAGTGCCCCGATTGTTGTAATCAATCGTGAAGAAGGTTCCGGTACCCGCGGCGCATTTGAAGAACTTGTTTTAAGCGAAGAAGTGAAATTTATTGAAAGTGCTGCAATTCAAAATTCCACCGGTGCCGTACGTACGGCTGTTTCCAGTGATGCTAATGCCATCAGTTATATTTCCATGGGCTCTTTGGACGACAGTGTCAAGGCCCTCAAAGTAGATGGTGTAGATGCTACGGAAGATAATGTGATTGCCGGTACGTATAAAATATCCAGACCTTTTAATTTCCTGTCAAAGGGAGAACCTACCGAACTCGCAAAAACGTTTATTGATTGGATTTTAAGTGCTGAAGGTCAGGAAGTTGTGGCGGAAGAATTTATTCCTGTTAAATAAAACACTGCCACAAAAAAATTATACTGAAAGGGGATAGGGGTGGTTGCAGTCATCTCTATCCCCTAAGTTTGATTATGATGCTAGACGGAAGTAGGATCTTCGGAGGTCTTTGAGCAATTATGAATAAATCAAAAGAAAAAATAATAGAATTAGGCTTATTTATTGCTGCCATTACCCAGATTTTGGTTATTATTTTAATCGGCTTTTTTGTCTTTATGGAAGGATTACCGGTTTTGCAAAAATATGGCGTGCTGGATTTTCTCTTTGGTAAGACATGGAATCCAACCAATCAGATTTACGGTATTTATCCCATGATTATTGGAACGATCGTGGTAACTCTGGGATCATTGATTTTGGGCGTTCCATTAGGTATTGCCACGGCTATCTTTTTGGCAGAAATTGTTCCTGACAAGATCGGCCGGATTTTTCGCCCGGCGATTGAACTATTAGCCGGAATCCCTTCCGTTATTTATGGACTGTTTGGCATGGTCTTGGTCAAGAATGTGATTCTTTATGTAGAACGTGAATTTCTTGGGCATGTTTTGCCTCCGGAATATCAAGTGGGTTATAGTGTTTTAACGGCATCCATCATTCTTGCGGTCATGATTTTACCTACAGTCATTAATATTTCTGAGGATTCCATCCGCAGCGTGCCCATCGAATACAAAGAAGGAAGCCTGGCTTTGGGTGCTACCCATTGGCAGACCATCTCCAAGGTTTTGCTTCCCGCCGCTAAATCCGGGATTTTGACCTCTGTTGTTTTAGGCATGGGGCGTGCTTTAGGAGAGACCATGGCTGTGATCATGGTTGCCGGGAACACGGTATTAATACCGGAGTTTTCCCTTTGGGGTATTTTTGCCCCAGTACGTACATTAACGGGAAATATTGCTTTGGAAATGGGTTATGCCGGACCGGAGCATCAACAGGCGCTTTTTGCCACAGGGATTGTTTTATTTGTCTTTATCATGATCCTAAATCTTTTTGCCGGATATGTTGCCCGGAAAGGGGTGCGTAATTCATAATGAACGTGAGAACCAAAGAAAAAATTGCCAGGATTATTTTATGGACGGCGGCGTCCATTACCGTAGGCTTTCTTTTTTTGATTATTGGTTATATTTTTAAGGAAGGCATCGGTATGATCAGTCTTGAATTTCTTCTTGATAAACCTCGGAAAATGGGTGCCCAAGGGGGGATTTTTCCGTCCATTGTTGGTACCTTATATTTAATTGCAGCTACCTTATTGTTTGCCGTTCCCATTGGGGTAGGAGCCGCCGTATATTTGAATGAATATACCCGGGAAGGAAAAATAATTCAATTGATTCGTTTTGGAACAGAGGCCTTAGCAGGCATCCCTTCGATTATATTCGGATTATTTGGTTTCGCATTTTTTGTGATCTTATTAAAACCTGTTACCGGAGGATGGTCGATTCTTTCCGGTTCTTTAACAGGAGCAGTTATGGTTTTGCCTACCATCGTGCGTACATCAGAAGAAGCCTTAAAAACCGTACCCCAATCTTACCGTGAGGGCAGTTTGGCGCTGGGGGCCAGTCGGTGGCAAACAATCAGCAGGGTGGTACTGCCGGCGGCCATTCCCGGTGTTTTAACCGGTATTATTCTGGCCATCGGCAGGGTAGTGGGAGAGACAGCAGCTCTTCTGTTGACTTTAGGGGGCACCTTGCTTTTACCCCATTCCGTATTCGACGGAGCCCGGACCATGTCTATGCATTTATATATGGTAGCCATGGAAACGGGAGCCATGGATATGGCCTTTGGGACCGGTGTAGTATTGATCGTTACTATTTTTATTATCAACACTGCGGCTGGAATCTTGAGGAGAAAACTAGAATTGACTTCTGGGAGGAGGTAGGATAAAATGGGAAAAATAGATGCGCAGAAACTTGATTTATATTATGGTAGTTTTCAGGCTTTGATTAATGTTAATTTAACAGTTGAGGAAAAGGGTATTACAGCCTTAATCGGACCTTCCGGATGCGGTAAATCCACTTTTTTACGGGTTTTAAACCGCATGAATGATCTGATCCCCGGGGTTCGTATTGAGGGTAAAGTTTCAATGGATGGAAAAGATATCTATGAGAGGTCCGTTGATGTTGTGGCATTGAGAAAAAAAGTAGGTATGGTTTTTCAGAAACCTAATCCTTTTCCCATGACCGTTTACGATAATATCGCATATGGGCCTAAAATTCATGGCATCAAGGATAAACGCAAGCTGGATGAAATCGTAGAGCGAAGCCTAAAATTGGCGGCATTGTGGGATGAAGTTAAGGATCGTTTGCATAAGGCTGCTCTAGGTTTATCCGGCGGACAGCAGCAAAGACTCTGTATTGCCCGGGTGCTTTCTGTGGAACCGGAAGTATTACTGATGGATGAACCTACCTCAGCGCTGGATCCTATTTCTACCATGAAAATTGAGGAATTAGCCCAGGAATTAAAAGAAAAATACACAATTGTCATTGTAACCCATAATATGCAGCAAGCAGCGCGAATTTCTGATCAGACGGCTTTTTTCTTAACAGGGGAAATGATTGAATATGGAGATACAGATATTATCTTCACTAAACCCCAGGACAAAAGAACAGAAGACTATATCACCGGCCGATTTGGTTGATCATATGCTAGGGAGGAATTTGAAACATGGTAAGGGAGAATTATGATAGTCAATTGAAGGAATTACGCCATCAGCTGCTGCGTATGGGTAGTCTGGTAGAAGAAGAGATTACCGGATCGGTTTCTGCTCTTGTGAATCGAAATGTTGATTTGGCGCAGAAGATAATTGCTGATGACGATGCGGTAGACAATTTCCATAATGAAATTGAAGATCTTTGTTTGAGATTAATTGCTACCCAGCAGCCGATCGCCAAGGATTTGCGCAGAATTGTAACAGGACTAAAAATTATCGGTGAGTTGGAGCGCATGGCGGATCATGCTGTGGATATTGCTAAAATAACCCTTAAAATTGCTCCGGATCCATTGATTAAGCCACTGATCGATATCCCCCGTATGTCGGAATATGTACGAAAAATGGTACGTAACAGCTTGGATGCTTATGTGAATGAAGATGTGGCCTTGGCTGAGAGCGTTGGGGCAGATGATGATTTGGTGGATCATTTGCACAATCAAATCTTTCGGGAATTATTGACCTATATGATGGAAGATGCCTCAAAAATTTCCCAGGCTACTCAGTTATTGTTTGTAAGCCGCTATTTGGAGCGCATCGCTGACCGGGCTACGAACATTTGTGAATCTGTTATCTATCTGGTCACAGGAAATAGACAGGAAATTAATTGAATTAGCTTTTATTTTGATAAGACTGGCAAGAAACCTTCTGTTTTTGCATAACAATAGATTGTAGCATCATCTTGTTATGCAAAGTATGGGAGGGGCACGTCATGGTGGATTTTTTTCGAAAAAAAATGTGCGGCTTATTTGGTGGAAATAAATTTTCCGCCTTTTTATGTGAACTTCAGAAAATTGCCCGGATGCTGGTGTTTTTTGCTACGGTTGGCCTTTTTTTGTATGCCTTAATTTTCCCTCATTTCTGGATTATTCTTATTCTTTTTATGCTTTTTTTGGCGCTTCTGGCCTTAAGCCAGGATTGATTGGCCATAGATTTTTTTTCGCGGAATTGTATAATGATGGTAAACATTGTTGTGAAGAGGTGATATTTTTGAAAATCAGCTATTTAGGACATGCCTGCTTTGTTCTGGAGGGGAATAAAAAAATCATCATTGATCCTTTTTTAACGGGAAATCCCATGGCGACCAAGAAGGCTGAGGAAATTGAGGCAGATTATATTTTGGTCACTCATGGTCATGGAGATCACTTGGGGGATGCCATAGAAATCGCCGAACGCTGCCAAAGTACCATCATTGCCCCCAACGAATTAGCAGTATTTTGCGGTCAAAAAGGGGCCCAGATACATGCGATGCATATTGGGGGAGCTCATGACTTTCCCGGGATGAAGGTAAAACTCACCCAAGCTTGGCACGGATCTGCCCTCGTAGACGATGAAGCAATTATTTTTACCGGTAATCCCTGCGGATTTTTAATTTGGATGGATGACCGGTGTATCTATCATGCGGGGGATACCGGTCTTTTTGGCGATATGGAGCAAGTGATCGGTAGAAATCATCAAATTGATCTGGCTCTCTTACCCATTGGAGATAATTTTACCATGGGTCCGGAAGATGCGGTCCATGCTGCGGAATGGATTCAGGCGGACACGGTTATTCCGATGCATTATAATACCTGGCCATTGATTGAGCAGAATCCCTATTTATTTAAAGAAGCAGTGGAAACAAAAACAAAAAGCAAATGTCTTGTTTTAAAACCGGGAGAGAGTATACAATTATAAATGAAATTGATGATCATGCGCAGAGAAAATTTTCAAAGCCGCATGATTTTTTTATTTTGGGGAAAGATAAGAAAGATCATTGTTGGGAGGTGAATTAATTGGGTCAGATTAAATGTGTGGTGGAAGAATGTAAGTATAATCAAGGTCAAAAATGCCAGGCTGGGGAAATAGAGGTTCGTTCCAGTGGAACCATGTCCGTTCTAAACTCCGAGGGAACAGCTTGCGAAACCTTTGCTCCCCGGGAATAGTTTAAAAGGAGGTGCCGGTTTGGAACCTGATAAGCATGATTTTTTAGCAAAATCACTTTTAAATGAACAGGAATTGGTTCGGGATTATCAGAGATTTGCCATGGAGGTACAAGATCCGGAAATTGAAAAAAGCTTCCGTCATTGGGCGGAGGAAGATGGCTTAAGAGCCAGAAAAATAGAAGAATTTTTACACAAATTACAAGGAAATCATGGAAAAACCCGTTAATGCGGGTTTTTCCTCTTATCAAGGGGTAGTGTGGAAAAAAATAACAAAATAAAGCCAATTGAATCAGGCCATAATAGTAAAGTAGCATTGAGCATTAAAAATTATTAAAAATGAGGTGGAAAAATGAGAGTTGAAAAAGGTGATACTATCAACCGGGTGAAGTGCGTTGTCAATAGCTGTGAACATTATTACAATGGGGACCATTGTACAGCAAGCACCATTGAAATTCAGCCTCAAAATGCTTCCAATTCGGGAGAAACTGACTGCGCTACTTTCTCTCCTAAAATGTAAGGAGTCGAGAAACGCGGTAAAAATTATTTTAAGAGGGAGGTATAAGAATGTCTCAACAATTATCCCAGAAAGACTTAATGTATTTAACAGATCTTATGAGCATTGAAAAGGATCAGGTACAAATGTTTCAGGATGCGGCGAATCAGGTGACGGATCCTCAATGTAAACAGATGTATCAGGATATATCCACGATGCATCAAAGACACTTTGATACCTTGAATCAACACGTCACCCAAGGAACAATGATGTCCTAAAAAGTGTAGAAAGGGAGGAAAAGAAATGCCTCAAAAAGATAAATCTATTGCTTCTGAATGTTTATTGCATCAAAAATATTTAGCTGATTCCTACACCGGGATGGCGAGAGAAACAGCTTGTGATGCCTTGTTTACCGACGTATTAAAAATATGTCAGGAGGAATTACAGGCCAACCATCAAATTTTTAATTTTATGAATCAGCAGGGATGGTATCAGGTGCAAAATGCCGATCAGAATCAGATCACTCAGGCCCAGAGTCAAATTCAACAAATGCAAAGCCAAAGCATGCAATAGTAATAGAAAATGAAAACATCAAAAAATCGCAATGAAAGATTGCGATTTTTTGATGTTTTTTCATTGCAATCATGGGTGCCAGGGTATACCATATAATATAAACGGATTTTTATAAAAGGTTAAAAAAAAGAAAGGAAGGCAAAAATTCAGAAGTAAAATATCATGAAAAAAACAACACAGCATAATAAAATAATCACAGGCCTCGATAAGGTAAAACAAGACATCTTGGAAATATTAGAAGAAACTTATCAAGGAACCTCTACCGCTTTAAACTTTTCTACTCCTTTTGAATTGATGGTAGCTACCATCTTGTCGGCCCAAACCAATGATAATCAAGTGAATAAAATTACCGAATCTTTATTTAAGAAATATCGGACACCTCAGCAATTTTCCACACTTCAACCGGAAGAATTGGAACAAGAGATCAAGACTTGCGGTCTATATAAAAATAAAGCGAAAAATATCATTGCAGCCGCAAAACTAATCCAGGATCAGTTTGACGGTCAGATTCCCCAAACCAGGGAAGAATTAATGCTCCTGCCGGGAGTGGGGAGAAAAACGGCTAATGTTATTTTAAGCAATGCTTTTGGCATTCCCGCTTTTGCTGTTGATACCCATGTTTTTCGGGTTTCTGCCCGATTAGGCCTGAGCAGCGGCACCAATCCAGCAGTGACAGAAAGTGAACTAACGGCTCTGATCCCGGAAGAAAAATGGGGGGATGCCCATCATTGGCTGATCTGGCACGGCCGCAAAATTTGTATCGCCAGAAAACCCAAATGTTCATTATGTCCGGTGAATCAATTATGCCCATCGAATCAAGAGTATGAGGAGGCGAAATAATGAGAAGAAAACTTGGCAGGTATTTATTTTTGATTTTGGTTTTCGCATTCATATGTACAGGAACAGCTTATGGGGCGGATAGTTTGGATGAGGTCAGAAGCTTGATTCAAACACGTTTTTATCAGGATGTCAATGAGGATGTGTTAACAAAGGGCTCGGCGCAAGCCATGGTTGAGGCCTTAAATGATCCCCATTCATCTTATATTAGCCCGGAAGACTTTACGGATTATTTGTCTTCGCTAGACGGTAATTATGTTGGAGTGGGCATGTACATCAATGAGTCGAAAGGGCAGATCCAGGTGGTTCGCCCCATACCGGGCAGCCCGGCTGAAAAGGCCGGATTAAAAGAAAAGGATATCATTACCCATATCGATGATAAGGATATTAAAGGATTAACCTCCAGTGAGACGGCGGCAAAAGTTCGCGGACCGGAAGGAACTAAAGTTAAGATTACGGTCATGAGAGGTGGTCAAACACTTCATTTCACGGTGGAAAGGCAAACTATCGAAATTCCCAGCCTAGATTATCGATTGATTGGCACGGAGGTCGGCTATATTCAATTATACAGCTTTAGTTCTAATTCAGCACAGGAAATGTCAGATGCTCTTCAGGATCTCACTGACCAGGGCATGGAAACATTGGTCTTGGATTTAAGGGATAACCCGGGAGGGTTATTAAATACAGCTGTGGAGATTTCAGCTGATTTTGTGCCCCGGGGGCCGGTGGTCCATGTAGTACAGAAAGGAGACCGGGAATATACCTTAAGAACTTTTAAAACACCCTACGGAATTCCCGTGGCAGTACTGGTCAATGAAGGCACAGCCAGTGCGGCAGAGATCTTGGCAGGAGCCATTCAAGATGCCAAAACCGGGGTCATTGTGGGGTCTCAAACTTATGGAAAGGGAAGTGTGCAAACGATCTTTTCTTTAAGTGACGGTGGCGGCTTAAAACTAACGACGGCCAAATACTTAACAAGAGGCAGGCAGGATATCAATGGAAAAGGCTTGACGCCTGATATTATGGAAGCAGATGAAAACAAACAATTTGAAGTGGCAGTAAAAAAACTAGGCAGTGAAATGCCCTTGTTTGATGTTCAAATGGCAGTAGGATCAAAATTAGTTTTTGTGGACGATCAAACCTTTGAATTGCCTGTATCTCCCTATATGGAAAAAGGTACTGTAATGGTGCCATTGAGGCAAGTGGCCGATTACTTGGGCGGGGATGTACGTTGGGAAAACGGTACCATAGTGTTGGCTTCTCCTACCGGCAATTATAAAATTGATTCTGTATCTAAGGTTATCAAGTCTGCCCAAGGAGAAATTTTGGGCCAAGGTGCCATCAAGGAAGGAACCACTATGGTTCCGGCACGTGTTTTGGCAGACATGATGGGTTTTAAAATCGGCTGGCATCAAAAAGACCAGATGATTTATTTATACGATGAATAATAGCAAAACACCTAAAGCGCTATCCTTACTGGATGGCGCTTTTTACGATATTAGCGCGTTTTAGTTTTGCTGTTTTAATACTACAAAAGACTGGGGGTGCGCCCTCCTTCTGAAGGAGGTATACCTATATTCGTGGAGTGATAGAGAGATAATATGGTAATATTGACATAGATAGAGGGAGGCGGCATAATCAATTATACAGAGATTTAATAGAAACAGTGTGACAAATTTCAACCGCATTTAACATAGCGCAGAATAATAAGACATGAACGAACTTCAATACGATCTTTCTTCTGGGAAGACGGAACGCAATTCCATTTCAGCAAAAATCAACTGTTATTTCACGAATAATCAAGATAGAATTAAGTTGGTTTTGTGATCCCCTAAAATCAGTGTTACGATCTGCTAAAAAGATCATAGAGAAATGAAAATAATACTAAATGCTAGGGAACTAGGAGAATTTCTTTCAGACAAGCAAAGCAAAGAGAGGAGTTTATCAATGAAAAGAATATATGTACTGAGCACCTGTGTTATGATAAGTATATTTTTCCTTTCCTCCTGTGCTGAAGTTCAGCCATACCAGCAATATAGGCAGTCTTATCAAAAACTATTGAAAGAGGATTCTTTTATTGTAGAAAAAAAAGAAACTTTAATAACATCACAGAAATCATTCGGTACTTCTAAAAATATAAGCAACATTAATAATATGGAAGGAACCTTTCGGTATGTGCGTAACAAAGAAGAAGATATGCTTATTGCCAATGTAGCTTTTAATACTATGGATGGCACGCCAACGATACTGAATTATTATAACCGTGGTGGTTATCTATATTCGCAGAACATTACTAATCCGGCAAAAAATTTCCGCAGTCAACAAAAAGCAGATAATGTAATAAATACAGTTCTTGAGGGTATTATCGATATCCCAAAGGATGTTATAGCCAAGCAAAGTGTTCGCAGCACATCAGAAGGGAATTGGATTACATTTGAATTGGATAGTGAAAAGTATTACGCTGCTCGCTTTCCAGAAACTTACGCTGAGTATGGTTATGGCGGACTTAGCTATTACCGGGAACAGCCGGTTTATACCGTGCTCCTTGATGCACAAGACCGGATCAAACAGGTTGAAGGAAGCTTTTGTACTGTAAACTCCGATAATTCAGGATTTACCTGGGATCAAAACTACACTAACACTTTTACCCAATACGAAGATGTGAAATTGGATTTTCCTGATCTTCATGAGTCAGAGTTTCCGCTTCTGAAGGAACCGGACGAATCATGGGGACAGACTCCCTGATTTCAAAGGGCAGATCCAGGTGGTTCGCCCCATACCGGGGACGGTGGAAAGGCAAACCACTTTTACACCCCAAATCGACAGATAGTACCTAGAATCCCGCTTAAAATTTATAACTACGTTTAAGTACTAACTTGTATCGCACTGAAAGCCGTGTAAAGAGGAAAAAAATACTGCCCCCTTCAGAAGGGGGTATACTTATATTCGCGCGGTAATAAATAGACCATAAAATGATATTGACATAAATAGGGTAAGACAGTATAATCAATTATACAAAGATTTAATAGAAAGAGTGTGACAAATTTCAACCGCATTAACATAGCGCAAAATAATAAGATATGGACGAACTTCAATACGATCTTTCTTCCGGGAAGACGGAACGCAATTCCATCTCGGCAAAAATCAACTGTTATTTCATGATTAAGCAAGTTTAAATTAAGTTGGTTGCATGATCTCCTAAAACCAGGGTTACGGTCAGCTAACAAGATCATGGGTAAACGAAGTTTATGCTAAATATCAGTGATGCAATATACTAGAAAAGCAGCCTTATATGAATTACATTTGGGGTGCCACGGAGACAAGGTTGTTAACACCCCCCCAATAAATAACTAAAAAAGGAGGGGATCAAAAAGGTTGTTGCACTTTTTAAAGTATAGTTGCTTTTTTGTTTTTGACAGATATTTGAAGCCGTAAAAAATTTTAAAAGAGGAGTTTTGAAAATGAAAGGAATAAAAAAGACAAGCTATTTTTTATTTTGACTTTGGTCATTGCTTTAGTGTTTTGTAGCACCGGTATTTTGGCTGCTTCAGCTGAAAGTAGTAGCACAAACATTTTAAATGAAATTGATATGCTATCAATAATTGAAGGTGATCTTGAAACGCCTGAAGGGGATGAAATCAAGGGTCCATTTACACTTGATGAAATTGCAAAGGAAATGGCTACTATCGAAGGTATTTCTGTAAAAGATGCTCTGCAAAAACTTTCTTCAGGAAATGACAAAATTGAACCAAGTGGAGTATCTGATTATTATACATATACCAGAAGTGTTACTGTTACTTCGACTTATAAACCTAAACTTGTATTTTACTGCAATATAGTGAGGGTAGACATACAACCAATAATATTTTTAAAAATAGAGCATGCTTCCTTAAATAGATCTTATAATAGCACTAGCAAACAATTTGCAGGACATATTTATTATAATTTGGAAAACAACACAAGATTTTACTATGAATTAAATGGAGATTTTTATAACAATGGAACAACAACCTATACGGGTGGTGCATCCGTAAATGTTGGAGAATATGCTACAATTAATTTTAGTGTATCTAGTAGTAGTAATTTCTATAAATATTGCTATGATAGTGGGCGTATATATATATAATATAAAATCTAAGGAGAACAGTTTGAAAACAAAATTAAAGGGTAGCATTATTATAGGGGTATTAATAATATTAGCACCAACCATAGTGACTGGACGCCTTTATTATGGTGATGCAGGAAGCCTAATAGAAATTAGTTTCATAATTAGATGTATTTCATTTATAATAGGCTTATTAGTTATTTACGATGGGCTCAAGCATAATTCTTAAACTAAGCGGTGTTCGAGGTTGGTAATTGGCCGGTGTTGGGGATTTGTGCAGTCCATAGGGTAAAAGATATCAGCGGCGGCACCAGCAACTCTCCCGTTATTTCCTTTGGTACCGTTTTAGATATTATTGGCGTAGACATTTGGCTGCCTGACGGTCATGGCTACAAGGACAAATTTACTGTAGATGATACAGGCTTAGGTCGGAATAGGACAGATTATAGGATAGATATCTACTATCATAAAGATATTCCATCAGCAAAGCATATGGCGTCAAAAAACTTTCTTATTCCTATACAAACTAAATTTACAACCAGGAAGAAGGGAAGCAACCATGTCAAAAAAGAAAAAGTACGTCGGTATATCCTCTATTTTATTGATTGGTGTGGTCGTTCTATTGTACGCATTGTACGTTATGAAGATCGGCCCTTTCGACGGTTCTTCTAACAAAGTGGAACAGAATGCCCCAATGACCAGTAATAATGCCGACGAAAAAATAAGCGTAACCGCAATGGAAGCGCTGCGTCTAGGCTTTGAAGAAGCAAAAAAGCATGCTGGAGAAGAACCATTGCTTATTGACATGAGGAGCAAGGATAATACCAATGTTCCACAGGAAAAAACCGATGGTGCGGACGGGAAAAGGAACACGTGGTATCTTCGTTTTGGCAGCAAAAAGGGAAATTTTCGTATTTACATAACGATTGAAAATGGAAATGCCATCACGAATGATGTGAGAAAGGACGACAATAATTTACTTCGGAAAGGACGGTATACTATTTCCGATATTAATATTGATTCTCCTAAGGCAGTTAAACAAGCTATCGAAGAACTAAGTATGCAACCGGGAAATCCTGAAATATACAAGGGGTATAATTTTACAATCAGCGGATTTCAAACTGATCCCGACTCCTATGACACACGTTTGCTTTTAAGAGTTACAGGCATCTCACCGAATTCTCCCAATAGTGAGAATGAAAGCTTAAGAATGCACGCATTCTTTGATGGCAAAACAGGCGAAATGTTGAATGCCTCCGAGATGACTGGTTACGACGAGGAGGGACGTTCTATGTGGAGGTATATTGAGCCTAAACATTGAGGATGCCAGCCAATAAGTCTCCTAAATTTTTCTGTGGGCTCAAACCGTACCCCCTGGTTTCATCTTCCTTCTACCATTTAAACCAATATGCAATTGAAAGTGGCAAAAACTAGCCGCACATTAACCGGAAGGACGGTTATTAAGGAGTCAATCAGAAGTTTTGCCCCCAAAAAAGGCTCAACAGTCAAAAAATTATTGATTGATTGTTGAGCTATTTTTGTATCCCCTATTGGTCTTCCGCAAAATTTTTGATTGACACCAGAAGAAGGAAATCGCTGGCCAATATCCCCCCAAATGTGCTATTTTACTGATTCCCTAGAGTGATATTATCCCATCTTTAGCACATCTTGGTTTGGTTTTGACGAAGATTAGCCCGAAGAATTTTGGCTCTTCAGTACTGTATTTTCCCTTTACACATGGATCAATTCAGAAGTTGACATTAATTAATGATATTAGTATAATTTGAGGGAATGGAGGTAATTAAATGGAATTAACAAAAACGAACAAGAAATTATGGATGTACTTTTTAGAGAAGGAAGACCTCTCTCTCGAACAGAAATTGTGAAACTATCAGTGGATAAGTCTTGGAAGGATAGCTCTATCCACATATTACTTAACAGCTTATTAAAAAAAGGTGCAATACGTGAAGCCGGTTTTATTAAAACTGGTAGAAGTTATGGACGTATCTTTGAACCAACTGAGACCAGTGAAGATTATTATGCAGAGCTTCTGGCTAATGCTGCCAAAAAGACAAGTTTACCTCTGTTTCTTTCAAAACTATTTAATAGTCAAGATATAGGGAAAGAAACAATTCAAGAGTTAGAAAGTATTATAAACAAGAAAAAGCGGGATTTGGAATAATATGGGAAATAATGGTATTGGCATAAGCGTTTTTTCATTGATCATGGCAATCATTTGTTTTAATCTCCTTTTACTAGTGATTGCCTTTTTGCGTAGGAATACAATGTTGCTGGTAAAGAACAGTACCTCTGTGCTATTACTAATATTGCTACTCGGTATTATACGTCTTTTCGTACCAATAGATATGCCTAATGCTGCTGTTATTCACTCAGACAAAGTAATGCCCGGGATTCAAAACTTATTAGGTGAACAGTTATTTGGAGAAATCACCCTATGGATGGCGTTAGGAATTGTATGGATTTTAGGTGTTGCTTTTGTGCTGCTCAGGGCTTTTTTCAATCTCATTTTAGAAGTACAGCGAATGAAAAGATACAAGATCGTGGAGGATCCACAAGTAATACGTGTTGCCAAAGAGTTGAATCTGAAAAATGCAGTTATTGTGTGTTCCCCGGGGGTAGATGTACCTAAGGTTATTGGGATTTTCAAGGCGTATATTTATCTTCCGTCTTTAGCATTATACGATGAGGATCTAAAGTTGGTGTTACGTCATGAATACCAGCATTTAAAGGGAATGATTTCGAGATTAAAATTTTTTATTTAATGCTGTCAGCACTTTTCTGGTGGAATCCGGTAACACATATTTTCCAAAGAGAGGTTGATAATCTTTTAGAATTGAGATGTGATGCTGCAATTACAAATAAAATGGATAATGATCAACGTATCGCTTATTTAAATACCATTTTGAGTGTTATTAAGCAGACCATTCTAGGAAAAGCGAAATTTGTAGAAAGTGCAGCAAAATTGGTGAATCAAGACAATGAAGGATTTATTCAACAAAGATTTCAAGTGGTACTTTATGAAAATCAGTATAAAGCATCGAAAATAAAATTTGTAACATTTTTGACAACTATGTTTGTATTTTTACTTTCATATTCTGTAATTATTCAGCCTGCATACTATCCTCCAGAAAGTGATCTTAAGGGACAATTTGCAATTACAGCTGAAAATGCCTATATTTTAGTGCTTCAAGATGGAACGATGAAATTATTCGTTGATGACCAATTTATTGATACAATTGCCCAGGAAGAGCTTAAATCAAAACCCTATGCTGATTTAAAAAAATCAAGAAAGGGAATTGAAATGAAAAAATTATTATTTACTATGTTTCTGACTGCTATTATATCCACTTTTTTATTATTCACACCAACTTTTGCGGCTGAGCCTGTTTCTAAAATAAAACAAATCATTGGTCTTCCTGTTTTTATTCAAGCGGAACAAACCGAATGGTATTTCCGAACATATAATGGTGGTCTTCAGAAGCGCCTGTGGTCAATTACTTATGGATACTGGAAAACTGATTGGATAAATGTTTAAAAAAATACTTCCCCCTTCAGAAGGGGATATACTTATATTTGAGGAAAGTATAAAATGAAAAAACCATCGGTGACTCCAGATTAACTGGAAGGTGAGCTACATAAAAAAGCAGCATGTGTCCTCCGTGCCCATAGCACTCTCAACGCTATATCTATCAGACATCAAACGGGTTATGCATGATTTTCTGGTGATTACCTCTGATCTGTAACGACCTGTAACAAAATATCAGCAAGTTTTCCCTTTATTAGTTGACAAGGGGTAGGATCTCAGATATAATGTAAAAGCGCTTGAGAGAGTGCGACAAAAATTTTTCAAAGAAACCTTTGACAATAAGAGACAAATTGTGTATACTATAGCTTGTGTCAAAGAAACTTTTGGGTGATTAGCTCAGCTGGGAGAGCGCCTGCCTTACAAGCAGGATGTCGGCAGTTCGATCCTGTCATCGCCCACCATGAATCAAGGAACTGTGGTGTAGTGGTCTAACATGCCGGCCTGTCACGCCGGAGATCGCGGGTTCAACTCCCGTCAGTTCCGCCATTTGCCTCGGTAGCTCAGTCGGTAGAGCAGAGGACTGAAAATCCTCGTGTCGCTGGTTCGATTCCGGCCCGAGGCACCATTTGCGGGCGTAACTCAGTGGTAGAGTGCGACCTTGCCAAGGTCGAAGTCGAGGGTTCGAATCCCTTCGCCCGCTCCAAAAGTGCCCATAAAAAAAGCAGAGACTTTGATCTCTGCTTTTTTGTTTAGATTGCTGTTTCATGTTTTTAAATTTAATTTTAATCAGGTATTACATCGTCCAGGTACCTCCCGGTGTATGGAGAAGCTGTAATATTTGTTCTTCCACACCATCAGCCGCATTAATATAAATCAGGAAGTTATCCTTTTTATATGAGGTTTTAAACTCATAACACAAGACTTCTTTACCCGTTGCCAAGGGGATTAAAGTTAGGCGTTTACTGTCTACAGTGAGATTGGGGTTTAATTTTTTTTCGGCTTCCTCAATTGAGAGTTTTGGTTTGGGCAGGTTTCGCTCCTCATGCTGCATCAGATATCCTAAGCTTTCAAACCCCACGATTTGACCGTTATCCATGGCTACATTTACTTTCACCAGATCGGGATAAACGATGACGTCATTTTCCTGATAGGCAAAAGAGACGATTAAGGTGTTTTCCTGACGGAGGGAATAGGTGGGCACCATGGATTTATACTCCGTTTTGGATAAGAACACCTTGGCTTTTTCTAACGCCTCTCCCAGGCCTATTTTTGCTTCGCCTATGCCACGTGAATTCATCGCCATGGTGACATGGCCGCCTTGCTGACTCACATCTACATATATGACCTCGCCCATGTTGGGTACCCGGGGCGCAATACGAATGGAATAAATGGGAATGCTGGCATCCTGGGTGCTTTTACCATTATCTTTCACTACGTATTCAATGTCGTCCCTTAAATCGATAAAATCCCGTGCAATTTTCTTAGCTTGCTCCATATCAATCATTTTTCCAGTAACGGCCTTGGGTTTCCGAGTCTCTAAATGATCGGAAAAAGGACCGTCATAGATCAAGGTGGGATATTGATTAATCTGTTCATTGATCTTCTTAAAATTAACATTCAAATAATCTGTCGACTCTTGATCCAGTTTTCTGTTGCTCGCTTGTTTTGCCTCGCGCCAGTTGATGCCATTTTGTTGAACTTCTTTTTGAAGTTCCAGCAAATCTCCGCTCAACTTTGATGTTTGGTTATGTAAATCCTCCAAGGTGCTTAACTGTTCGGTATTCATCGTGCGGCCATCAGCCGTATTTTTTGCCATTGTGTAGGCATAATCACCCAATTGGGTGAGAAATCTTTGAGTTCTGGTCAAGGTAGTATGGGCCAGAGGAAGCTGACCCAGGTTATCCTGAGCAAAATTGGCTTGCCACCAAATATCAGATAACAATCGAATGTTTTGCTGTGGGGAGCCGGAGACAAGGCTTTTTGATGTTAAAACAGAGAGATTACCTACATTGCTTACCAAATTGTAAAAAGAACGCTGCTGGTCATTTTCCAGAAGAATCCTATTGGCCTGGTTGATTCGATACTGATTAAAGCCCCAGACGCCGGTAAAAATCAAAGCAATTGTTAATACACCTGTCAACCAATGACGACGCATTTTTTCACCACCTCATATTTATAATCCAAAAACATGTGCTCCATATTTGACAACAATTTTTCGCGTCCAGATCCAGGCACTTACCGGTTTGGAAGGGTTCCAAAAATAGAGACAGCCATATGAGGGATCCCAACCGTTAAGTGCTTCTCTTGCCGCTTTAACCGAATCATTATTAGGCTCGGTGTTAACCCGTCCATTTGCCACTGACTCCAGGGCTCGTCCCTGATAGACTACGCCGGCCAATGTATTGGGGAAGTTGGCATTAGCAACTCGGTTTAACAATACTGCCCCCACCGCAACTTTTCCGATATAAGGTTCTGATTCTGCTTCTGCATGAATAGCACGGGCAAGAAGCATGTTGTCACCGCTTACAGAAACCTTACTGGGCTGGTATCCGGGATCAGGAGCGGGAGTTGTTGAGCCTGAACTAAGCCCCAGGGCGTTGTAGGTTTGAGTTCCCACGGTCCCATCGGCAGTAAGCCCGTTTTTCCGTTGAAAATCTTTGATGGCATTGAAAGTCGAAGCTCCCAAATAACCATCAATCGGCCCTTTGTAGTAACCCCAATTGCTTAATCGTTGTTGCACTTGTGTAACGTTATTGCCGCTGCTGCCCCAATAGAGTGTCGGTCGGGACTGGGCTTTTCCTGATCCGTAAGTCAAAATAACTACAGCCGCCATCATGAATATAAAAGAAACGAGCAAAATTATTTTTTTGTTTTTCATCCTATACCCTCCTCCAATTTATTTACTTTTATATTGTCACTCTGAAAGAAGATTTTTATGCTAAGAATAGGGAAGAGAAACCATGATTATCTTTTGCGTAAAATTAACAAAAAAGATGCTTGCAAAAGTGGTGAATCTGTGATATTATAAACTTCGCGACGGGGCGCCATAGCCAAGTGGTAAGGCAGAGGACTGCAAATCCTTTATTCTCCAGTTCAAATCTGGATGGCGCCTCCAAAATTTGCCGGAGTGGCGGAACTGGCAGACGCACAGGACTTAAAATCCTGCGAGGTTTACCCCTCGTACCGGTTCGATTCCGGTCTCCGGCACCAATGAAGTCAA
Organism: Dehalobacterium formicoaceticum; assembly: GCF_002224645.1. Taxonomy (NCBI): domain Bacteria; kingdom Bacillati; phylum Bacillota; class Clostridia; order Eubacteriales; family Peptococcaceae; genus Dehalobacterium; species Dehalobacterium formicoaceticum. The sequence goes on from NZ_CP022121.1 coordinate 1,352,423, forward strand.
CAGCGAGAAGGGCTTTCGGGAATCGAAAGTCCTTTTTTCTAACATTCTTCTAACGGAAGAAAATAATCCGCGAGATTGTTGATGACCATGTCCTATTGATTTCTAATTTAACAACAAAAAACACTGACATTATTTATTAATGATCAGTGTTTTTTGTTGTTAAATTAATAACTTTGTTTCCACAAAGAATCAACCTATTTACGGCCCAGTTAATAGCAAAATGGAAAAATCGTCTCCGCAGGAGAAAATTTTACATTGAGATAATATTAATAGGCACAGTTAAGATGGAACAAAATAATAGTTACCATCGTCAAGTAAATAATGTAATACCCGCAACAAATCTTTGCTGGGGGCAATCAATTTTAAACCAATGACCTGCTGTCGGTGGGGGAAGTACCCTATGCGCAGAACTGCGGGAACTGAAGGAGGTATAATAATGGAGAAGCAACAAAAGATCTGTCTTACAATGATTATTATCATTACTGCAATTGTCTTTATGGTATCGAAGGGGACCGTCTGGTATGCGGAAGCTGATGCAGCAAGTCCTTCCCCTTCAGTACAAAAAATTAAGGATGTTATCGTTATCGTGGGAGATCATACTATAGATTTTGAGGATGCTGTCCCAGTGTCGACGCAGGGACGGATATTAGTACCATTAAGGGCGATTTTTGAAGCCATGGGAGCCACGGTGGATTGGGAGAGTGAAAGCAGGACAATCTTTGCCTCTCGTAAGGATCGGTCCATAGAGCTTTCCATCAATGAAGGGACAGCTTTCGTAAATAAGAAGCAAGTCGTATTAGATGTACCGGCAATGATTGTTGGTAACAGAACGATGGTTCCTTTACGTTTCGTAGGGGAGGCATTTGACGGAATTGTGGACTGGAACAGTCAAACAAAGACAGTGGCTATCAGTCTGGCCAAAGAAAACATGCAGGAAGTTCCGGATCTGCAGGTGGAATTGAATAATAAGATCCTGTCTTTTGAGACGCCCCCCATTACCAAAGACGGGAGAAACTATCTTCCTCCGGAAACTATTTTAGCTGCTCTGGATGGTGAGGTTTATTGGGAGCAAAAGGACGATGAGGTATCAATCACCATGGACGGAGTCAGTATAATTTTTTCTACAGGAAAAAATTATGCCATGATCAATGGACAAAGAGTATATACCACGGATTTCCCAATTGAGTATCAGGAAAATATTTTGGTTCCTATCCGATTTGTGACAGAGGCTTTTGGAGGTATCGCCCATTTTGTTCAAGAAACAAAGATGACCCATATTTATATCAACCGTCCTAAGTTTAAAACCAGCTTTTTAGAGAAAGAAGAAAGAAAAATGGTTACACCGGTACCTGTGCCCAGGCCTTCCTTAATTGACAACAGAATGCTGATGGTGAGCGACAATCCGGAAATCTTAACCTCAGAGACGATTCCTGCTGAAAATGTCACTTTATGGCACCATCCGGTAGTTTCTTCCCAAAACAGCCAGGATCACCGGGTATTTGGCTGGCATATCAATCGTTTGGGCAAGAAACTCAAGCTGGGTATAACAATTGAAAACCTTTCCGAACAAAATGTCATCGAAATAGTTGGCTTGCAAGGAATTAAACGCAACAGTCCTAACGGATGGTCAAATTATGACGTGGGGATTCCCCTCGTAGAAACTATGTTAGGCGGTCAATTACTTAATATTAAGGTAGAAACTCCTCGGGTGCAGCCGGGTGAAACAATTGTACTGCACTCCTTTGAGGTTGAATCGGACCATTTAGTCGGTTTTTTAGACGAGTTTACTGTAAAAAATGTTCAGGGCACAGGTGAAATGAAGTACACAATCCGTACGGTGTTGAGTCAGCAAGAAGACAGTGATCTTGCGGCAATTAAGTCGTTTCCCGTTGCGCTGGATAGGAAAAACCCTCACCCTCGGGGTAATTGGAGCGGTTCAACATTATTAACAAAACTTTCTCCTTATCAGGCGGATAGCGGCGCAGTTGCCTATAGCATTTCAAACGGCATTACAGATAATCTTTTAACACCGGAAAATGCCCTGAACGATCATGGTTCTGTAATCGCGAACTCCGGTCATTACGGAGTTACGTATAAAATTAAAATTCCAGTAATTAACAATACAGGCAAGGAGAAAATTGTCCGCGTGAGCTTTGGGGGCCGGGGCGGTCTTTATGCCGGTGCGGTAAAGACTAATGAAGGAGTATTTATTACTCCGGTACTGGAACCAATGAAAGAAGTGGCAAATGTCCTTGATTATGAAATTCAGGAGGGACAGGGCGTAATTGAGTTGGAAGTGATGCACGCCGGAGGTTCGGCTTTGGCTTTAGGGCTGGAAATCAGTACCTTGAATTAAACATTATTCTATTCCAGGTGAAAGTGTAGGTAAAAAAAGCCCATAATATCTGATATTATGGGCTTTCTGTCTTATTATTTTGACATTAGTTTTTCAACTGAGAAGTTACGATATTGGGGTGGGTACTTTCTGTTTCCCCCATTTCTTCTCGCAGAATAAGAATACCTTCCATGGTTTTAGGGAATCCCACTGTAGGAGCTGCCAGCATAATGGTATGCTCAATTTCCTCACGAGTACATCCGCTTTTGATAGCTTTAATAATGTGCGTTCGCAAAGCATATCGATACTGACAAGCTGTAGATAAGGCTATTTTTATCAGCCAGCGGGCCTTTTCATCCAATGGACCGCCTTTTTGATGTACCAGCCTGCCATAATTCTCGTAAGCATGATAAATATCCCCGTGATTTTCCGTAAAGTACTTTAAATTACTTTCTATAGTATCCATGTATCTAACCTCCAGCAAACTTTATATGAAAATTATTTGCGATAGAAGAAAATATTATGCGCACAAGCTAAATTTTCTTTACCTCTTGACAATGTAGTCTACAAGATGTAAACTAAACACAACAGTCTAGAATTTGTAGACCAAGAAGGAGGAGGATCAAATGGCAGAATTAAAACTGACGGAAATGGAAGCTAAATTTGCCGATATAATTTGGGCGAATGAACCGATCCCATCGGGGGAGTTGGTAAAGCTATGTGAGGCAGAACTGGATTGGAAGAAATCAACCACTTACACCATCTTGAAAAGACTTGCCAAGAAAGGAATTTTTGAAAACAAAAATGGAATCGTATCATCCCACCTCAATAAGGAAGCATTTTATGCTGAGCAGAGCAAACAATTTGTGGAGGAAAAATTTGAGGGTTCTTTGCCTCGGTTTCTGGCAGCATTCACAAGAAATCATAAGCTAAACCATCAGGAAATTGACGAGTTGCAAAAGCTTATCGATGAATATAAGGAGTGATGATCATGGAACAGTTATTTTTGCAGGTTCTGAAGATGAGCATTACCGCCGGTTATGTCGTTCTCTTGGTGATTGCGGCACGGCTGCTGCTCAAAAAAGCACCTAAGATTTTCTCTTATGCTCTTTGGTCCGTGGTGCTGTTCAGGCTGGTATGCCCCTTTTCATTTGAAAGCATCTTCAGTCTGATTCCCGGTCTGATAACCAGGGGTACGGACACACAAACCATATCAACCGGTATGATGCATGCACAGACACCGCCCATGAATAGTGGCAGCACCATCGCTAACCAAACAGTTAATACTACCTTACCTGCATCCATGGCAGGCACCGGTACAAATACACTGCAATCATGGATTTCATTTGGCGATATAGTGTGGATTATTGGCATATTCGTTCTTATTTCATACAATTTATTATCCGTGATCAAGCTGAAAGGCAAATTAAAGTCGGCAAAGCCTGTTTTTCGTAATTTATATGAAACAACCGATATCAAAACCCCCTTTATTTTGGGTATCATCAAGCCCAGGATTTATCTTCCTGAGGGTCTTTCCGAAAATGAAAAAGCCTATATCCTAAAGCACGAAGAAACTCATCTCAAAAGAATGGATCATATTATCAAGCCTTTGGCGTTCTTGGTAGTCTGTGTTCATTGGTTTAACCCTCTTGTTTGGGTTGCTTTCTTCCTCATGAGCGAGGATATGGAATTGTCCTGTGATGAAAGCGTGCTTAAACAAATGGGGGATGGCATTAAAAAGGATTATTCCTCATCCCTTTTATCTCTGGCGGCAGGTCGGCGCTTTGTAGGAGGCTATCCCCTTGCTTTTGGAGAGAACAACACGAGGGGGCGCATTATGAATATTTTAAACTACAAAAAGCCGAGGTTTTGGGTAACCATAGCGGGGATTATTGCTGTGGCGGTGATTGTTGTGGCATTAATGAGTAATCCCCAATCAGAGCAACTTACCATTCAGGATTATGCGGAGCAATTTGTGGAACAGGAAATTGCCGCTTATCCAAGTTATAATATTATCGATAGTAAAATTACCAAGCTTGAAAAGATGACTTCTTTTGATCATTTGCTTTCATCTCCCGTGGAAATATGGCATATTGAATATCGCCTGAAACCAGCGGAACCTGTCGATGTTATGCCCGGAGGCATGAGTACAGATGAGGGATGGATTACCGAAGAACGGGATATGGGGAAACCCCTGCTGGTTTTTTCTTATGAAAAGTCCAGACCAAAGTTTTTGGGCACGATGCTGAGCGGTGAGGGTGATTTTTCAAGACCGGCAGGCCAGGAAACGGCGCTGCGGATCTTTCTGGAAGGGAAAGATCTCCTGCCCCAGGAAACTTACCCGGGAAACCATATGGTGGTAAAATTTCCTCTCTCAACAGGGGAGACCAGTCAGCTCCTATTGTCTCAGCCAATTATGCAAGGGGAAGGTGGAATTTGGTGTGTTGAGCGCTGGATGGATGGAAACGGTACGGTATATCATCCTCTGCCGGATACAGATCTGACGATTAAAGCATATTATCAGGAATTACAAAAGCAAAGTGAAGCTGGAAATCATCCCGATCTATTAGACCCCATGCGCGTTGCTATTGATTTCATCAAACAAGGTCTGGGACAATGGCAGGTAACCATGGATGACCTTGTACCCCAATACGATGCCACGGCAGAGGATTTTTCAGAAACACCGGAAAGTCGTTATATCGGTTTTATTTCAAATTTTGATACCGAAACATACTCTAAACCTTCTTTTCATTTAGATCAAATCGAGTGGCTAACACTTGAGGATACGGAGAGACTGAAGGAACTGAATATTGACCCCAATGATTTGCCCAACGGATACTATATCCACAATCCGAAAAGTTACCCCATGGGTCATCAGGTGACAGACCAAACCGAATACCGAATTATTGACGGGACGGGGGAAGCTAACCATAAACTTGTTTCCCTTGAGGAGTTTGTTCGGCATCTGGATCAATTTAAGGATTTCACACCACCCTTTTGGGTTACAACCAAGGATGGATTTGTCACAAGTATTACGGAACAGTATGTGCCGTAAGCTTGATCGAAACAATATCAATATAAATCGCTCCCTATCTCCTTGATGGGGAGCGGTTTTTTTAACAGATCAGATGCTTATTTCTGACAAGGAGGATGTTTTTCTTTGATTTTTTCTTTCTGCTACCTTTGGGACTTTGGTGGAACTGTGCCAGCGAGATTAGGAATTATAAATTAGGATTGAATTTCTTGTGGTCTTCTGGTAAAATGATTTTATAGTTGAATTTAATAAATTGTTCTTAGGTGCCCCGACATGGGGAGAATAGGAAATCCGGTTATAATCCGGTACGGACCCACCACTGTAGAGACGAGTCTACGCTAATCCACTGGCATGTGCTGGGAAGGGGCGTTCAGGACGTTTGAGTCTGAGTCAGGAGACCTGCCTAAGAATAAAAAAGTCTTTCCAGGGTAACGGAAAGCGGCGGCGATGAAGGCAAAGTCCCGACCACAATAACCATTGTGGCGGGACTTTATTTTTTTTTACTTTCAGAAAGTATAAATTTTAAGGTTGAAAGTATAAGTGCAACTAAGGCTTCCGCCAGCGCCAGAGGCTTGGCGCAAGCCAAGATTTCTAATTAAATAATGAACTTGAAGGAAATTAGGAGATGATGATAATGAATAACACTATGAAATTACACGGTTTAGAAAATCTTAAAAAAGCCAATGGACAAGAGCTTGAGGCGGCATTGCAGGAGTTGATCCATGGGATTGAAGAATTGGATCAGGAAGCGATGCTTGCGATGCAAAAACGTGTGGATGCCAAGATTAAGCCCACCGGAAGTTTGGGTATTCTGGAGGATATTGCTCAACAGCTTGCCGGAATTCAACGCACTTCACAACCCACCATTAAAGGGAAAGCAGTTCTATTGATGGCCGGAGATCATGGTGTAGTAGCTGAGGGTGTCAGTGCAGCACCTCAAGAAATTACGGCTCAAATGTTCTATAGCTATTTTGGCGGTGGTGGAGGTATCAATGTCTTAGCTCGTAATGGGGGAGCGGATGTAATCTGTACCGACATTGGCATTGCCGGCCCCTTGGATCCCCCGGAACTCATGGAAAACCGGATCAAAAACGGTACGAACAATATGTTGCATGGTCCGGCGATGACTCCGGAGGAGGCTCTTCAGGCCATTCTTACCGGTGCCAAAATTGCTGCCCAAGCTATCGATTCAGGAGTAAATCTCTTGGCAACAGGAGAGGTAGGTATCGGGAATACCACGCCCAGTTCGGCCCTGATTTCCGTATTTACCGGTCAGCCGGTGGAAAGGGTTACTGGATCCGGCACCGGCATAAAGGATGCAGCTCTAGAGCATAAACAAGAGGTCATTAAACAAGCGATTAAGATTAATCAACCGGATCCTGACAATCCATTGGATACGATGGCAAAGGTGGGAGGACTGGAGCACGCTGCCCTCACAGGTGCTATTTTGGAGGCTGCCTACCAACATGTGCCAATTATATTAGATGGGATTATTGCAGCATCAGCAGCCCTTACGGCTGTCAAATTTGCGCCCCTTGCCAAGAATTATATGATTACTTCCCATAGTTCGGAGGAAGAAGGACAAACGGTGGCTCTTGAACATCTTGGTTTCAAGCCCAGACTTTATTTTAATATGAGACTGGGAGAAGGTACCGGTGCTGCTCTAATGTTCCCCATGGTAGATGCCGCTCTGAAGATTGCTGACGAAATGGCCACCTTTGATACGGCCGGTGTTAGCACCGGAGAGTTTTTAACCAGATAATCATTTTGTTAATCCCAAAAGAGTTTTGATGTAGATAAATTTACTATTTAGGTGTATAATTTAACTTGATACTTTCGGCCGATTGGTCAAGGTGCGAAGGCACTATTCTAAAGACGATTCTTTGTTAATTAGACAAGAGAAGCGTCTTTCATTTTACATTTAAGCTTTAAAATTATAATAAAAATGAGGAAGATTATGGATAATAAGAAATTAGCTGATTTGCTATTCCCCAAGATAACGAGATCAATTACTGATTATGAAACTGTATTTCCGGAGAGAAATTTAAGTGAGGACGCAAAAGTCACCCGATTAGCACCAAGTCCCACCGGTTTTATTCACCTGGGGAATCTTTACGGTGCTTTTGTTGATGAACGATTGGCCCATCAAAGTAATGGAGTATTTATGCTGCGCATCGAGGATACCGACGATAAACGGCAAGTAGAAGGCGCCGTGGAAACTATTATTTCCTCCTTGGAATTCTTTGATTTAAAGTTTGATGAAGGGGCCGGCATTGACGGGGAAAAAGGGAGCTACGGACCATATTTTCAAAGCAAAAGAGCAGAACTTTATCAGACGGCAGCAAAGCACTTAGTGGAGATGGGCAGGGCCTACCCATGTTTTTGTTCCGAAGAAGAATTGGAAGAAATCAGGAAACAGCAGATGGCTGAAAATGTTAACACCGGATACTATGGTAAATGGGCTCGGGATCGCAATTTATCCTTGGAGGAGATCCAGGTTCATTTAGCAAACCAGGAGCGTTTTGTTCTGCGCTTAAAATCCATGGGGATTCTGGAACAAACCTTTGAAATTGAGGATGCCATCAGAGGGTACCTTTCCATGCCGGTCAATGATCAGGATGTGGTAATTTTGAAAGCCAACGGCATTCCCACTTATCACTTCGCCCATGTGGTCGACGATCACTTTATGCGCGTGACCCATGTGGTGCGGGGAGAAGAGTGGCTTTCAACCTTACCGATTCATTATGAGTTATTTACGACTTTAGGTTGGGAATTTCCAGTATATTGTCATACCGCACACTTAATGAAAATCGATGAGGGAATTAAGAGAAAGCTCTCGAAGAGAAAAGACCCGGAATTGGGCTTAGAGTATTACATGAAATTAGGATATCATCCGGCGGCAGTGCGAGAGTATCTGATGACGATATTGAATTCCAATTTCGAGGAGTGGAGAATTGAAAATCCGGACAGTGATATTGATGAATTTCATTTCACTTTAAATAAAATGAGTAATTCCGGTGCTTTATTTGATTTAGGTAAACTTAATGATATCAGCAAGAATGTTTTAGTGAATATTTATGCGCAAGAAATCTTTGATTTTCTGGTTAAATGGGGGCAGGCATATCGCCGGGAAATCGTTGATTTGCTTTTGGAACATCAGGCTGCGGTGCTGCAATTGTTGGATGTGGGCCGGGATGATCCTGTTAAACCCCGAAAAGATCTGATTTATTGTGAACAAATATTTGACTTTATCAGCTATTTCTTTGACGAATACTTTCAGATCGTCGACCCCTATCCGGAAAACATCGATGAAGAGGAAGTCAAAAAAATACTGAAAGCGTACCTGTCTACCTATGACCACAGTGACGAACAAAGCCAATGGTTTGACAAAATAAGAACCATCGCCACAGAAAATGGTTACGCGGCAAAACCCAAGGACTTTAAGAAGCATCCGGATCAATATAAAGGACATGTGGGTGATGTCAGTACGGTAATTCGTATTGCCATTGTTGGCCGCACTTCTTCGCCGGATGTTTGGGCCTTGCAGCAGATTATGGGAGCAGATAAAGTACAGCAGCGAATTAAATCTGCAGCAGAATAAGTAAGCCATGGCAGAGGGCTTTGGCGATTCATCCAAAATTCATAGTGAAAAGAGGAAAATTATGCTTTTACCCCTTAGTCAAATACCCGAACTGAGTCCCAATCGTCAAGCCTTTTCCTTCATTCATGAATTTATATCCCGCAGTGAACAGCTAAACGTCAAGGTTGACCGCATTAATGGAGCAACGGTCATCGATTGCGGTGTTCATGTCCGGGGAGGTTTGGAAGCGGGCATCTTGTTTTCTAAGGTTTGCTTAGGCGGTTTGGCCCGGGTCAAATTATGTTGGAGTGATTTCCGGGGGCTAAAGTTCCCCGGAGTGGAAGTATTCACTGATCATCCGATCCGTGCCTGCATGGCTTCTCAGTATGCCGGCTGGCCAATTAAAAGCGGAAAATATTTGTTCATGGGTTCCGGACCCGCGTGTGCCATTGTCCATCGAGGAAGCCTCTTTAAAATGCTGGGCTACCAGGATCACTCCGAAATTGCCATCCTCTGCCTGGAAAGCAACAGACTTCCTCACGGAGATGTCATTGAACAGATTGCCGAATCATGCGGCTGCGAAACGAAAAATCTCTACATTTTGGTGGCTCCCACTACCTCTCTTGTGGGCACGGTGCAGGTGGCTGCCCGGGCCTTGGAGACAGGATTGTTTAAACTAAGAAGAATAGGCTACGATCTGGGGAAAATCATCTCCGGAGGTGCTGTTTGTCCCGTTTCACCTGTGGCCTCCAGTACCCTGAATGGGTTAGGGCGTACCAATGATGCCATCTCATATGGTTCCACGGTTCATTATCATATCCATGATGATGATGAAACCTTAGCACAAGTGGTGCAGCAGGTTCCATCCTGTGCCGCTCCGGAATATGGGCGTACCTACCTGGAAATTGATAAAAGCCATGATAATTTCTTTAATCTCAGTCCGGATCAGTTTAATCCTGCGGAGGTGTGGTTATCTAATCTGGACAGCGGAAATTCATTTCGGGCAGGGGAGATTCGGCCGGATATTTTAGCCCGGTCTTTTGGGTTAAAATCATAAGGTTAGAATTGTTTTGCTAGACGCGGTCATTTCTATTTTTTTCTATATAGATATCAAGTGCCTTGATTCCCCTTGTGGCCAACTTAACAAATAAAACGAAAGCGTATATACCTAATCCTAAGATTGTAAGATAAATGATTAAAAAGAAACTGGTTGCATTCATAAATATCAAATCCTCCTTGATTAAGATTATTATTTAGAGAAAACTTAGCTTAAGCCTTAGCTGCACTTGTACTTTTAAACCTTAAAAGTCTATACATTTCGAAAGTAAAATAAAACGCCGCAACATAGCATTGTTCCGGCGTTTTTCTGATGCTTTTTTATTCCGCTTCGGGCAGAAGGGAAAATTCCATCTCCCGGTTTTCCCAATTGCGCAGACGAACTCGGTATCCGTTGTATTTTTGGACATAGGTGGGTAAGAGGGGTACCTTTCCGTAGCCATAAGGACTGTTAATAATATAAGTTGGCACAGCCAGACCGGAAGTGAATCCCCGTAATTTTTTGAGGATTTCCATGCCTTCATCTACCGTTGTGATAAAATGCTTGGTGCCTTTCACGGCTTTGGCATGAAAGATATAATAGGGACGCACCCTGATTTTTAACAGTTCCTGATTCATTTTTTTCATAACATGCGGATCATTGTTAACCCCTTTCAGAAGAACTGCCTGGTTACCCAAAATCACACCGGCTTCCACCAGCAGATCACATGCTTTCTTGCTTTCCGGAGTGATCTCCCTGGGATGGTTGAACTGGGTATTGATATAAATGGGAGGATGTTTCTTAAGCACGGCGCACAGTTCCGGTGTAATGCGCTGAGGCAGTGTCACTGGAGTGCGGGTACCGATGCGTTTAATCTCCACATGACTTATTTGATCCAGCTCAGAAAGGAGCCAATCCAATTGACTGTCACTTAAGAGCAGAGCATCTCCGCCAGTAATTAATACATCACGGATTTCAGGATTTTCCCTGATATAATCTAAGGCTGCCTGCAAGTTTTCTTTGGTCTGGTTTTTATCCACCTCACCAATGTTGCGGCGTCTTTGGCAATGGCGGCAATACATGCCGCACTGATTGGTCACATTAATGATCAAACGGTCCGAATAACGCCGGGTAATGCAAGGGGCCGGAGAGGTGAACTCCTCTGCCATCGGATCGTCATAGCCTAGTTCATCTAATTCCTCAATAGAGGGCACCGACTGGCGCATAATGGGGTCCTCCAGGGAAAACGGTCTGATCAGGGAGACATAATAGGGCGAAATCGCCCAGCGATAAAGCTGTCCAACTTGTTCGATCCCAGCGAGCCGCTCTTCATCAATTCCCATAATTTGTGCCAGGACATGAACATCATTAATACGATGGGACATTTGCCAATGCCAGTTGTTCCAATCTTCCTCGGTGGCGTTGAAATAGGCCAGAATTTTTTCTTTATTGCCGGTTAAAGTTTCAGACATTTCGAATCCAGTCTTAATCAGAGGTTTTTTTTCAAGATAATCGTCCATCTTATGCTTAAGTTCAGTGGCACGTTCCAATGAGATTTCCCTTTTTTCTTCAACACTAAACTCGCGCTGGTTTTCATTTTTGATTAACACATTGCATTCCTCCTTTTTCTGAACGAATTATCGGTTTAATAGGTTTAAAATGTTTATTAAAAGCAAAACAGTTGCATCCTTTTAAAAACATAAGTTCCACAAAACACCATCTTAGGGGAAAACAAATGCCCCGGTCAGCAATGTCCGGAGCAAAAAGGGTACATAAAAGATAGCAAAGCTAAGCTTTAAGTCCTCCCTTTCTACGCTTACGAAGTTAGCTGACGGATTCGGGCCGAAAGTGTGACCCTACCTCTTAATGAGGATTCACCCCAGTGATGGTTCCCCCGCTTCTTTTTTAAGAACTCAGCGATTGAGGATTCATAATCTTAAATTGAAAATTGAAGAGAATTTGATAGGTAATCGTCTACTCGTCCTAATACTTTATAATTATACCACGAAAAGTAAATTAATGCAAGAAACACAGGCTAAAGAGTGTTGGAAGTTTTATAAAAAGCCTGGACATCTCTTGACAAACATAGTTAAAATTGATAACATAATCCTTAATTGATTAAATGCTATGACAGGGAAAACACAATGCAGAATGTGGCCACAGAGAGCTGTTGGATGCTGCAAAACAGTGCCCGAAGCAAAAGTGAACTCACCCTCGAGCAGTCTGCTGAAAGCTTTTAGGTGCTCTATGCTGGAAAGCAAGTAGGTATGAACGGGATTCTCGCCGTTATCATGAGAGGGCATTCGTTATTCTGACTGATGCTTCAGAGGGGGTATTTTGATACCAAAAAGAGTGGTACCGCGGAAGACTAAAGCTTTCGTCTCAAACAATATTGTCAATATTGTTTGATGATGAAAGCTTTTTATTTTCGCCGATTCTTTTTGGCTGGATTTTTTCACGATCTCAGAAACAAAAGGAGGAAAGATGATGAAAATTGCTTTTTCAACACTGGGTTGTCCCGATTTCAGTTGGACGGATATTTATTCTATGGCTAAGGACTTTGGTTTTAACGGCATTGAAATTCGCGGTTTGGGCAATGAAATATTTGCTGTTCAGGCGCAACCCTTTACAGAGGATCAGATCCCTAAAACGAAAAAAAGGCTTGCTGAATTGCAGATGGAGATCCCTTGCCTTTCTTCGGGCTGCTGTTTAAGGTTTAAGGAAAATACGGAGAAAAACCATGAGGAGATTGTTCAGTACATTGAGCTGGCTGCTAAACTGGGCACCCCTTATATTCGGATTCTCGCCGACTTAGAACCTCATGTTACCGGCGAGGTGGACGATGAGGTTGTCCTTGCCGCTCTCAGGCGCCTGATTCCTATTGCGGAAGAGAAGGGCGTTACCCTATTGGTAGAGACCAATGGTGTCTATGCCGATACTACACGCCTGTGCAAGCTTTTGGAGGATGCAGCCAGTGATGCGGTGGCAGCTCTTTGGGATATGCATCATCCCTATCGCTTTGCCGGAGAGGAGCCGGAAAAAACGGTGCAGAATCTGGGTGCCTACATTAAATATGTGCATACAAAAGATTCTGTAGTGGAAAATGGTAAAATTCACTATCGTATGATGGGTGAGGGAGATCTGCCTGTCGAAGATATGTTACTGGCGCTGCGTTCCATTAATTATGAGGGCTACATATCTTTGGAATGGGTGAAGCGCTGGGCACCTGAGCTTAGTGATGCCGGAGTGGTTTTCCCCAATTTTGCCAACTATATGAACCGTTATCGGGAAAAGGGTATGAAGAAGAGCCATCTCTTTGATAACAATGCCGGAACGGGAAAGTATGTTTGGCAGAAAGACACTTTGATTGATCTGACATTTCCTCAAGTCCTGGATCGGATCGTGGAGGAGTTCCCGGACCAATATGCATTTCGCTATACCACATTGGATTATACGAGAACTTATGCCCAATTTCGGGATGATGTGGATACCTTTGCCCGAGCTTTGATAGCCATGGGAGTGCGACCCGGTGACCATGTAGCCATCTGGGCCACCAATGTGCCCCAATGGTACATTACATTCTGGGCCACCACCAAAATTGGTGCGGTTCTGGTTACCGTCAACACTGCCTATAAGATCTATGAAGCGGAGTATTTGCTGCGCCAGTCCGATACTCATACCCTGGTAATGATCGATGGTCATAAGGATTCCGATTATGTGGGTATCATGAAAGAACTGTGTCCGGAATTGGAAACCACCCAGGCTGGTGAGCCCTTGCATATGAAAAGACTGCCTTTCCTGCGCAACATCGTTACTACTGATTCCAAACAAAAAGGATGCCTGTCCTGGGAAGAAGCCAACGCCCTGTCCGAGAACGTTTCTTCTGAGCAATTACGCTTTTATGCTCGGGACGTTAACAGAAATGATGTCTGCAACATGCAGTATACCTCGGGAACTACAGGTTTTCCCAAAGGGGTTATGCTCACCCACTATAATGTGGTGAATAACGGTAAAACCATTGGTGACTGTATGGATTTTTCCACCGCAGACCGCTTGCTCCTGCATGTGCCTATGTTCCATTGCTTTGGGATGGTTCTGGCCATGACGGCAGCCATGACCCATGGTGTTACCATTAGTCCCATTCCTGCTTTTTCACCCAAATTGGCTCTGGAATGTATCAACAAGGAGAGAATAACTGCATGCCACGGTGTTCCCACCATGTTTATCGCCATGATGGAGCATGAGAATTTCGCCCAGACAGATTTCTCCCATATGAGGACAGGTATCATGGCCGGGAGCCGTTGCCCGGTCAAGGTGATGCAGGATGTGGTAGATAAGATGAATATGAAAGAGATTACCATTGTCTTTGGTCTGACAGAGTCTTCCCCGGGATGCACCCAAAGCCGGGTAGACGATTCCATTGAGCTGCGAGTTAATACTGTAGGGCGTCCTCTTCCCGGTGTAGAATGTAAGATTGTTGATCCCGAAACGGGAGAGGATTTGCCTGATAATATGGATGGTGAATTTGTTGCCCGGGGTTATAATATTATGAAAGGCTATTATAAAATGCCGGAGGCAACCAAGGCTGCTATCGATGATGATGGCTGGCTGCATACGGGAGACATCGCCCGCCGGGATGAGAATGGGTACTATAAAATAACCGGACGGCTCAAGGATATGATTATTAGGGGCGGAGAGAACATCTATCCTAAGGAGATTGAGGATTTTGTTTATACCCATCCCAAAGTCAAGGATGTACAAGTGGTCGGAGTACCAAGTAAAGATTATGGTGAGGAGATTATGGCAGCTGTAATCCTCAAGGATGGGGAAACAATGACCGCCGATGAACTCAAAGACTATATCCGGTCACATATGGCCAAGCATAAAACACCCCGTTATATTGAATTTGTCACAGAATTCCCCATGAATGCCGCAGGGAAAATTTTAAAATACAAGATGAGAGAAGAAGCTGTTGAGAAACTGGGTTTGCAGGCAGACTGTCAGATTGTCACAGCCTAATATATGAAAGGGACAGTTTTTTTCTTTCAATATGATCTATCAAGTCTCGGACTTAAAGTTGCGAGGTACTATAAAAGGAATATGAAAATGACCACAAAAGAGCTGATTTTTCCCAGAATATTTTATGAAGAGCGACCGGTGGGCTACGGAGGAAATCAGGAATGGTTCCTGCAAAATATGCAAAGAAATGCCGGCTGCGGCAGTGTCTGCGGCGCAAATCTGGCTGCCTGCTATGCCTTGAATGAACCTGAGATGAGAAGTCTTTATGATGGACATATTGACCCTGAGAGCCATCGGTTTCAGCAACAGGAATACTTACATTTAATGGAGGAAATGTATTCTTACATGAAACCAGGTCCCTTGGGATATCCCTATCTAAAAAGGTTTGCCAGACAATTTCAGAAATTTGCCCAAAATCAAGGCATTTCCCTGCACCCAAAAGTTCCGGCGAAGTTTGTGAGCTTCGCCGATGCTTTTTCCTTCGTCCAGGAAAACATTGATCAAGGACATCCCATTGCCCTTTTGATTTTGTTCCAGCGTGCCCATGAATTAAGGGCAGTAAACTGGCACTGGATGACGATTACCGGTTACGAGTCCGGTGAGGAGGGAGGGCAGTCTCCTCAAATTATCCTGTCCAATTTTGGTAAGCGGCAAAAGGTACGGGGGGATATTTTGTTTGAAGTCCACTGGAGGAATTATCTGCGCATGGTGAGCTTTTCGGCTTGACGCAAACCAAGTTTTCTTTAAAAGAAATTGTTAGAAAATTTTGCTTAATGTTAGTAAAATGTGATAGAATCAAATAAATAGAGTTTTTGGAGGCGGGTCATGACCAATTCAGATTTCCAAGATACAAAAAAAAATAACTTCGGGTGCCGGAATCGGGCACTGCTCACAGATTTTTATGAGATCACCATGGCCAATGGTTATTTAGAAAATGGTTTGGCAGATCAGATCGCCTATTTTGATATGTTTTTCCGCAAGGTGCCGGATAACGGCGGTTTTGCCATTGCTGCAGGCCTGGCGCAGCTGGTAGATTATCTGGAGAACCTAAAATTTGATGAAGAAGATCTTGCTTATCTGCGGGATAGAGGAATTTTCTCAGAAAAATATCTGGATTATCTTAGAAATTTTGAATTCGTCTGTGATGTTTGGGCAGTACCGGAAGGAACCCCGATTTTCCCCAATGAGCCTATTATTAAGGTGCGTGGTCCCGTAGTCCAAGCCCAATTTATCGAAACGATGCTTCTTTTAATTATGAACCATCAGAGCTTAATAGCAACTAAAACCAATCGCATCGTCCGTGCGGCTTCCGGGCGAGCCATTGTAGAATTTGGCGCGCGCAGAGCCCAGGGTGGAGATGCAGCTCTTTATGGGGCCCGTGCAGCATTTATCGGCGGTGCGGCGGGAACTTCCAATACCTTGGCGGCGGCCAAATTTGACATCCCGCCAGCTGGAACTATGGCCCATAGCTGGGTGCAGCTGTTCCCCTCAGAACTGGAAGCTTTTCAGGCTTATGCCAGAACTTACCTGGAAAACTGTGTCCTTTTAATTGATACATATAATGTTTTAAAATCAGGGCTGCCCAATGCTATCAAAGTCGCTCAGGAGGAATTGAATCCTCGTGGTTTTCGTTTGAAGGCTGTGCGCATTGACAGTGGTGACTTTTCCTATCTGGCCCGAATGGTGCGTAAGGAATTGGATCAGGCCGGTCTTGAGGATTGTAAGATTATGGTTTCCAGTTCTTTAGATGAAGACATCATTAGGGAACTTCTCCTGTTAGGTTCGCCTATTGATTCCTTCGGAGTAGGGGAACGCCTAATCACTGCCCAATCGGATCCGGTCTTTGGCGGAGTGTATAAACTTAGTGCGGTGGAAGAAGATGGACAGATCGTTCCCAAAATGAAGATCAGCAATAATGTTGGTAAGATTACCGATCCCGGTGCCAAAAAGATTTTCCGCTTGTATGACAATGCAACTGGAAAAGGGATTGCCGACATCATTACTCTGGAAGAAGAGACCATCGATGATTCAAAACCTTTCGAAATTTTTAACCCCTTATTTCCCTGGAAAAAAAGAACGGTGGATAATTTTCGCGCGGAAGAAATGATGGTTAAGATATTCGAACGGGGAAAGTTAATCTTCCATTTGCCGACAGTTCAGGAGATTCAGAGTTACTGTGCTCGCATGGTGGATACTCTCTGGCCGGAGATTCTCCGCTTTGAAAATCCCCATGAATACTATGTAAATCTTTCAAGGGACCTTTGGAAGCTGAAAAACGATTTAATTTATAAGCATTCCCAAGAGTAAATGTTGGGAAGTAGTTGATGAATAAATATAATTTAAATTAAAAAAACGCGTATGTTGTACGCGTTTTTTTAATAAAATTCATTCATATCTTAGTAATTCTTTAAAGATATTAATAAGATGATAAAAGACTCTTCACATGGAAAGTGTATGATAATAGTTATTAACCGGAATATCAGCTTCGATATTGCTCTACCTATCAAATTATAAAGCTGAGAACAGAACAAAGCATAAGAAACAAAAGGAGTTGGTGAATGTGAAGAGAATGTTTACCTCAGAATCGGTCACGGAGGGACATCCGGATAAAATATGTGATCAAATTTCTGATGGAGTTTTAGATGTCGTTTTGGCAGAAGACCCTTTTGGCCGGGTGGCTTGCGAAACTTCTGTCACCACCGGTCTTGTACTGGTGGCAGGGGAAATCACCACAAGCTGTTATGTGGATATTCCAAAAATTGTACGGGAGACGATTAAGGAGATTGGTTACACCCGAGCAAAATATGGTTTTGATTGTGATACCTGCGCTGTTTTAACGTCTATTGATGAACAATCGCCGGATATTGCGATGGGAGTGAACCAAGCCCGGGAGGCTAAAGCAGAAGAAAGACCGGATGCAGGGATGGAGACTCTTGGTGCAGGGGATCAGGGGATGATGTTTGGATATGCCACCAATGAAACCTCGGAATTCATGCCCCTTGCTATTAGTTTAGCCCATGGATTAACCAGGGAATTGTCTAAGAAGAGAAAATCAGGTGAATTGTCTTATTTACGGCCGGACGGAAAGGCACAGGTGACAGTGGAATACGATGATGAAACACCGGTACGAGTTGATACGATAGTGATTTCTACCCAGCATAATCCTGAAGTTTCCTTGGATACCATCCGTAAAGATATTCTGGAGCAGGTGGTTCCAGCTGTGATACCTGAAGAACTTTTGGATCATCAAACCCGATATTTTGTAAATCCTACTGGACGTTTTGTGATTGGCGGTCCTCAGGGGGATGCCGGTCTAACCGGGAGAAAGATCATTGTGGATACATACGGGGGATATGCTTGCCACGGGGGAGGAGCTTTTTCAGGTAAGGATCCCACCAAGGTGGATCGTTCTGCTGCTTATGCCGCCCGCTACGTGGCGAAAAACATAGTGGCAGCAGGACTGGCTAAGCGATGTGAAATTCAACTGGCCTATGCTATTGGTGTGGCGGAGCCAATCTCCATATTTGTAGATACCTATGACACAGGAAAAATCGGTACAGAAGAAATGATTGATTTGATCTGGAAGCATTTCGATTTAACTCCGGCAGGCATCATTAGGGAATTGGACCTTAGACGGCCAATCTATAAGCAAACAGCTGCCTATGGCCATTTTGGCCGTCTCGATTTGGAACTCCCCTGGGAAAGATTGGACAAGGTAGACATGCTGCAAGAAAGCATCAGGAAATAAAATAGATAAAGAAACGCAAAAACCTCCTTGGAGCAGGAGGTTTTTTGGTTCTTTTGATGAAAGATTTTACTCGAGATAAAACTTGCGAGATAAGTCTTTGACGCCGAATTTCTGAGCGTTTTGTTTGGCCCGATAATTTAAAAATGCAGCCAGGGGGGTGTAAAGAATCGGGGGGATGTTTACAGTTAAAAGCTCCTGAACCTGGAAAGAAATTTTTCTGTCAGCCAAGAGATCATCCAGAGCTATTTGAAAAGCATGGGTGATTTTTTTGCCCTTTTTACCCAAGTTTTCCAATAGGGCTCCATTAATGATTGCTCCACCACCGTATCCCAGTCCGCCTAACCACTTCATTTCCGTTTCTTCCGCAAAGAAACGGCAGGATTCCAGCAATGGTTCACAAAGCTTCACATTGGGAAAACCACATTGGCCCAGGGCAAAGAAACGTTTGTTTCGCAGTAGATCCGATGCTTGCCAGGCAAGTTCCTCCAGAAACCAAATGACCGGATAGGGTAAGGTGTCTACGTACAAAGGAGTTATCAGGCCGATCATATCATATTGGGGGATGATTTTTTTAATATCGGAAAAGTCTTTTTTTTGATTGAAATAATCAATAATATGGATGATTTCCCCGGCATGGCTTTGATTCTCAGCCAGTATTTTGAAGGTGCGGGCAAAGCTGAAGGAGGTTCCTTTTTTGCGCGGGCTGCCGTTTAGCAGCAGTATTTTTTGTTGTGTCATATTATTTTTTCACCTCATCCAATACGATATCCAGCTCTTTTTCAGTAACTGCCATATCATCTGTTGGTTTTAGCAGCAAAGTGCTGCAAGAAGATTGCATGTTTAATGCATTGGCTGAGACCAGCCTTCGAAAATTATTCTCATGACCTGGGTGGTTTTGCTGGGGTAGCATACCAATGGCAATGATATGTTTTCTGCCATAACGCATGGAATGCAGCAGGTGCCCATCCTCCTTGATATAAAAGGGCAACCCTATGGGCATGGTTCTGTCCATGGCCTTTTTCAGTAATGAGGAATAGCCGCCAAATCTCACCTTTGTCAACAGAATCATCACCTTACTGGAGGCCATGGCCCGCAAGATCTGAGACATATCATCCTTGATCACACATTGGCCGGGTGTCTGACATCCGCAAGAACCACAGGATGTGCAGGGTAAGATATTCATATCTTTAAGTCGGAAGACGGAAAAAACCTCTCCTTTTGCTGCTAACTGTTTTGTCAGGTACTTGCTGAAGGGATTTTCGCAATTGAACCCATCTAAGATCACTGTATTCATGATCAAAACTCCTTTAAATAAGACATTTTTTTGCAGTTTGCACTGTTTCTAACTAATTTTATCATATACATGATCATGAACAAGTTAAGTTATCAATAAAAAATGATGACAAATTTTAAAATTGTTAAATAAATGTTCACATAATTTCATAGGATTTTTAAAATCTCTTAATGGTATTCAATCAGAGGATGGGATAGACTCAGCATGTTGGTTGAATTTGGTTAAATGAATACATAGGAGGTAAGGGGACTAAGAATGGTTATGAACGCAAAATATGCTTTCTTGTTTCAGGGAGTGGGCACCAGCTACCGAGATTATTTACATCTTTTGGATCAAGATCAAAAGGAAGAATTGCAGCAGTATTCTATGATCACCAAGAAAGAGTTGGATCTGGATTTATGGGGATATTTATTTGATGCCAAATCTACAGGTTATGATCCGCTGTTTTGCGATTGGATCTCTCTTTACACCATTGACCAGATAGTCTATCATACTTATCTTCAGATGGGGCTCTGCCCGGATATCTTTCTCGGATACAGCATGGGATTGATTACTGCGATGGTGTGCGGGGAGGCTCTTTCATATGCTCAAGGGCTGCATATGCTGTTAAGTATATATGAGTACCCGCGTCATGCGTTCCGCCGCGATGAGACGATGGCTGCCATCATTGGGATGACCTGTAAAGATGTAGATATAATCATTGGAGAATACAATTTGGCTGACGATGTGGAAATCGCTATTGAAAATAATGAACATTGTATTGTGGTCTCCGGTCTGAAAAAAGGCGTATATAAGGTGATGAACCATGCTGAAGAAAAGGGTGCTTTGAAGGTGAAAGAAGTAAATTCCCCCTATGCTTTTCATTCCACCCATGCCGCACAGGGCATAGAACATTTTGCTAATTTTGTGGAAAAAGTTCCTGTTGGCCACTGTGTCGTTCCTATCATGTCCTGCTTCGATCAGGAAATCATTTGGCAGTCAGATGATCTCAAACATCAACTGGTGAGAAATATGACAGGACGGATGGATTGGACATCATCCATTACGAAAATTGGAGCATCGGGTATTCAAAATTTTGTGGAAGTGAGCCTTAACGATTCTTTAATCAAATTTTCCAGGACGATTGACAGGAACTGTCAGTTCATGACTTATAAAAAAATTCTCCAATCAGGATGCCGACTTGAAAACATGAATGTCGCTGTGGCTTTATAAGAATTCGACTTGATTGTCCGTTAACATTATGAAAATTTTTGTTGCTGGGAAAGGTTAACTTTAGAAGGAGAATGTCTAACATGAAAATACTTTTTGTCTATCCCAAATTTCGTAAGTATTTGGAAACGAACCCTAATATCCTAAAAGCCATTGGCGCACCTGTATATGCAGAATATAAAGCCATGCCCTCCTTGGGCATCCCAATCCTGACGGCGCTTACTCCTGATGAACATGAATTGCATTTTGCCGACGGTAACTTGGAAGATATCCCTTATGATGAGGATTTTGATCTGGTGGCCATCAATTCCTTTACTCCTCAGGCCAAATATGCCTATGAAGTGGCAGATAAATTTCGCGCCCGTGGAATTCCGGTAATTTTGGGGGGAATTTTTCCCTCTAATTATCCGGAAGATTGCAGCAAACATGCGGATGCTGTTTTTGTTGGTGAAGCAGAACTGGGTTGGCATGAAGTCTTGGCTGATGCTCAAAGAGGGCAATTAAAACCCATATACAATGCCGGTTGCAATTTTGATGTAGAAAAATATGTTATACCTGACCGTCGTTTATTTAAGCATAAAAAGGGCTATGATTGGCGGCCCCTTCTCCTGCAAAATTTTCGAGGATGCCAGTTTAATTGTGCTTATTGCGCTATTTCCAACACCAACGGAAAAAAGATGCGGATGCGTCCCATCGATAACATCATGCAGGAAATAGAAGAAAATATGGATTTGGACGGCATTTATATTGGTGATGATCAGTTTTTGCTCCCGGATCCGGAAATTGAAAAATACTCTCTCGAATTTTTCTCTCGCCTGAAAGAATTGAATTACCAGAAAAGTATTCTGCTCAGCGCTTCCCCCTTACTCAACAAAAATCCTAAACTATTACAATTGATTCGGGACTGCGGTGTTAACACCCTTTATTTTGTCTTTGGGTGGGACCCAGTGGCCATTCGCGCCCTTTCATATAATGATCCTCATGATGCGGAAGAGAGTATTAAGGCCGTTCAGGATGCAGGTTTTAATATCTTTGCCTCGATCGGGGTGGGACAAGATGCTGATACACCAGAAATTTTCCCTCGTACCATCGACTTTTTAGAACGAAACCGGATCAATCATGCGGAATTTTGGATCCAAACACCCTTCCCCGGGACACCGGCCTGGCGCAAATACAAAAAAACCGGGAGAATTCTCACAGAAGATTTTGATATGTATAACGGAGCCCATGTGGTGTATCAGCCCAAGAAAATGTCGGTTCAGGAACTAGAGGACGGTTTCATCTATCTCTGGCAAGAGTTCTTTACCCGCTTTAATTTGCCGCCGGAAGAAGTGCTTCAATTTTATTCTATGAGCAGCGACTTTAAATCCAAGGTGGGGATTCAGGATCAAAATGATGAGCAAAAGGAAGAGCAGGGTAAACAGGAGCAGGCAATCTAATGGATAGGATCCAGGTAAAAGATAATGCCATTCTCACTATCGATCTAACGGCATCAAAATCATCAAAGGTAGAAATAACGCGGTCGCAAAGGAAAAATTTTGTAGGCGGCATGGGGATTAATACCCAGATTCTTTATGAATCCGATGCCATGTATCATGATGCTTTATCAGAGAAAAATGTGCTGATTTTTGGGGTCGGACCTGCCGTAGGAACCGGGCTTCTGGCGGGTAACCGCTGTACGGTGACGGCACGCAGTCCCATCACAGATATGTATGGGGATTCCAATGTTGGGGGGGATTTCACTGTCAAAATGCGTTCTGTCGGGGTGGACCACCTGGTTTTTACAGGTAAGGCGGAAAAGCCGGTCTATGTGGTTATCAATGC
The DNA here is from genome assembly GCF_002224645.1 of Dehalobacterium formicoaceticum. Taxonomy (NCBI): domain Bacteria; kingdom Bacillati; phylum Bacillota; class Clostridia; order Eubacteriales; family Peptococcaceae; genus Dehalobacterium; species Dehalobacterium formicoaceticum. The sequence continues at coordinate 1,375,502 of NZ_CP022121.1, forward strand.
GGAAGGTGAAGTCAGTATTTTGGACGCCTCCGATCTTTGGGGCATGTGGACAGATCGGGTCACCGACCTTCTAATGGAGCGTCATGGCAAGCATGCGGAGGTGGCCTGTATCGGTCCTGCCGGAGAAAAGCTTGTACGCTATGCCAGTGTGGTGATGTCCAAATGTCATGTTGCCGGGCGTACGGGCATGGGTTGTGTCATGGGATCAAAAAACTTAAAGGCCGTTGTCATTGAGGGCAACAAAAAATGGCAGCCCCCCATGTATGATCGGGAGGAAATCGGCCGGATCCGTAAATTATGGCTGGAACAGTGCCGTACTTCCGTTGTGTCCAAAATGGGGGGTATTGAAGGCACTCTCTTCCTTATAGAAACCTATGACAAGGACAAGCATGTTCCGGTGCGTAACAGCAAGACACCCCACGATGAAAAAATGAAAAATATTTATTCCAATGAGTTTAAATACGGTTACCAGACCAAAAGGAAAGCCTGTTATGCCTGTCCTGTGGCCTGCGCCAAAGAATATGAAATCAAGGAAGGCAAGTACAAGGGAGACAAAGGGGACCGTATTGATTACGGGACCGTAACCAGCCTGGGGCCTTGCCTGGGGATTTTTGACTGGGGAGATATTATCCATCTGAAGCTGTTAACGGATTATTTAGGCATGGATACCATTGAAATAGCCGGTGCTATCGGCTTGCTTATGGAATGTACGGAACGCGGCTTAACAGATGGAACTCCGGCGGAGGAGTTTCCCATCGAATTTGGCGATACGGAGAAGGTAGAGAAATTATTTTACCGCATTGTCAACCGGGAAGGGATAGGTGATCTGCTGGCGGAGGGCGCTTATCGGGCAGCTGAGGCGCTGAAAGCACAAGAGTATGTCTTTACTATAAATAAGTCCACCACCGGCCTTCACTCCAAGGACCGTTTGGCATGGTCTATGGCTTATATGACCTCCACCCGTGGGGGGGACCATTTAAAGGCTTTTGTTTTCTCTGTACTAAGCAAAGGATATTTTGCCAGCGTCGTTTCAAAATATATTTTTAAAATGGATGCCAACAAAGCCATTGACCAGCCGGAAAGACAGGGACGCATTGTAGCCTGGCACGAGAATTACAAATCCATCATCGATGCTTTGGGCATTTGTATTTTTGCCATTCATGGCGTTCCCAACAAAGGACATGCTTTTTTCCATGATTTTGCCCAAGTGATGAAGGGCTTGTACAACCTGTATTGTACCGATCAAGATATTTATTACGCCGGAGAACGGATTTACCAGCTGCAAAATGCCTTTAATATCCGCTGCGGGCTGACCTTAAAGAATTATCAATGGCCGGTGCGTAAACAAGACACGGACATTGACCCGGAGTATGTTCTGGAAACCACGATCAAAACCCGGGATGAAGCAGGGATGCTGCCGGAATATTTCACTTTCCGAGGTTTGAACCCGGAGGGCAAACCAACGTCAGCAAGATTTCAGGAATTAGGATTAGATCCCCGGGACAGGGAGGGCGAACCAAGCATTTTGGTGCAGGATGACCATGTCACCTCCATCCCGGAATTGTTTCAAATGGTTGGCTTAAATGCTAATTTAAGCAAGATTGACCGCCTAAAGGGAGAAATGATTTCATGGTTATTGTGCCGGTTGCTGGAAAAGCGGGATAAGCGTGACGAAAAAGCTTATTTCAAAAAGAAAAAAGCACAGGCGCTTGACATAATGTGAAACTTCTATCAGTAGGGGTTTTCTTCATCCCCTACTGATAGTTAGTTGAACCAATCAGGAACTTAGCGTCCGTTATACCCCACATATTTGAGGAAATTCCTGTTCCCAGTGAACTTATTTAACTTCAGCAGGTGTGTGTTCCCTGACCGCTAATGTGGGGGTTTTACGGACGGTTAGTGCGTGATAAATAACAAGATTTCAAATCAAAAAAAATGCTAGGAGGATTAAAATGGCTAATTTAACACCGGAAATTCGGCAAGAACTGCGGGAAATGATTTATGAATTTTTCGCTGATGAATGTGATGTGACAGTTGAAGAATTATCTGACGATAAGAACATCATTGATGATTTGGATGGAGACTCTCTTTTGTTTGTTGAGTTGATTGAACTGATGAAGAAGAAATATCAACTTAATGTGCAGCTCCAAACCATCGGCAAATATTTATTAAAAAATCCTGCTGAAACCGTGGGACAGGTTATCGAAACCGCTTACCTGGTTTTTCAGTTTGAAAATGACATTGTGGAGGCCAGTTAACAGATCATCATGGAAAAGGAAAAAAGCCAAGGATTCGTTTCCTTCGAAACTGTGGATCAGATTGGAACTATGACCATCCAAAATGGTAAGCAAAATAAAATTCCCCAGCCTGATTTTTTGGATGGGCAAGTACTGCTAAATTGGATGGAAAGAGATGAATTGAAAGGAATCATTATAACCGGGGCAGGCCGATATTTTTCCAATGGTGCCGATCTGAATATGATACGCTCCCACCGTGAAAATTCGTCAAGCTTTTGTAACAGCTTACAAAAAGGTAAATCTCTGTTGAACACCATTGAAAGGCTGCCCTTGGTGACCGTGGCTGCCATCAGTGGGATTTGTTTTGGCGGAGGCTGGGAAATTGCTTTAAGCTGCCAGTTCAGAATTGCCACGGAAAGTGCAATTTTCGCCTTTCCCGAGTCTGGATTGGGGATCATGCCGGGCATGGACGGCACCTTCCGGCTGCCGAGAAAAATTGGAAAAAGCAAAGCCCTGGAAATCATTCTTTCGGGCCGCACGATTGGAGCCGAGGAAGCTTTGGAATTGGGGTTAATTGATAGAATTGTACCCAACAAGGCGCATGTCCCGGCAGCCAGAGCATTTATTGATGAAATGACCCGGGATCGATCTCTGCGGCAGATCAGAAGCATCGTCCAAGCCGTCAACAACACCCTTTTCCTGGCAGCAGAAGATGCCCAACGGGAGGAAAGCATCCTGTTTTTGGATCTGGTGCAAAATGAATTGCTTCCCGAAGAAGCACGGGAGCAGAGCTGAGAGAGAATCAATAAAGCAAGGTGAGGAAGAGATCAATGTTAAAGATGCTAAAAATTTTTTTTTCCGGAGAGATACCGCCTATATCTTTTCCCACCTCCGTTTTTATTTCTAAGGAGGAGGCTGGGTTAGAAGATTTCGTACAACAAATCGCTGATACCGCAAAGTTCCGTCGCTGGTTTAATTTCTTTCCTTTTGTCTGGCTGACCTTTGACAATCCGCGTTTTGATGTAGGCAGCAGCGGGATGTTTTATTTTTCCTTTCCCCCTTCAGATATAAAATGACTTGTGTGGAAGTGGACCCAGGGAAATACTATCGTGCTGAATTCTCCGGTTTGATGACAGGTCATGTGACAACTCGCTTCATTCCTCAAAAAGACGGCATCCTTATGGATCATCCCTTGACGGTGACGGCAGTCAATCGCTGGGTTTACCTCTATTATTGGTTGTTTCTGCGACCGCCTCACCTTCCTTTTATGGCTTGGCGCTACAGCATGCTCAGAAAAAATTTAATTAAGGAAAGGGAAATAAAAAAACTAAAAAGCAAGGATTGAAATACGATGAATCATGAATATCTGTTTGAAGTCCAGGGCTATGAGCTTGACTCCTTTGGTCATGTTAACAACGCCGTTTATCTCAATTATTTAGAGGCAGCCCGCTGGAAATTTGTCCAGGAAACCAAGTGGCTGGATTATTTAGAAAAAGAAAAGATGTTTACCGCTGTGATTGAAACTAATATCCGTTATCTGCGAGAAATGAAACTGTTTGATCAGGGAATTGTAGCAAGTCTTTGGCAATATGATGGGAATTACTTAATTGTTCGGCAAAATATTTATTTGGTGCCCACTCGGAAAAAGATGGTGCGTGCCCAGGTGAAAATGGTTTTAGTGTCGGAAGAAAGGATTATCCATGAACTTCCCTCTTTCATGAAGGATGAAATGGATCAGAGGGCGACCCGATGAACGAACATGATCCTACACTAAATTTTGCACCCGATTTTTTTGTTGAAGATCGCCTGGCCTTTCTATTTCTGGGGAAAGATTCCGGACTTAAGGCGATTATCCCGGAAATTGACCAAGGGCTTATAAATGGGGAGATCTTAGCCTGTGCTCTTGTGACACGAGGAAAAGAAGATCCTTGTTCTATATCTCCCATGATGAAAAGAATCTTATTAAACTGGCTCTGGGAACTCACCATTCCCACCGTTTTTGTGGCCACTAAGGGCCATTATGAGGAAAACTGGGTGGAATTGATGATGTGCTGTGATATACGTCTGGGAAAAAAAGAGTTAACTATGCAATTTCCTTGGGAAGTTTCCCCGCCTGCCTTTGATCTTGAGGAGCGTTGTCAAGTGCTGATGGGTGTGGAGGGAAGAAAATCAGACTATCACCAACTTACCCAAGGAATTTTTGGAGGGGATGAACTTTATGAAATGGGTTTTTTTAATCATCTCTTAGGTCAGGAAGACCCGCTGCCGGAAGTAAAGCTCTTTTTCCGTAAAATTATTGGTGATAAGAGCCGGGATCAGATTAAAGCCATCGTGGACTGCTTTCATTATTATAAAAAATTAGGGCTTAAGACCTATCGGGATCTGCTTCTGGAGGAGGAGGCAAGACAGTTTTGTCGATTGGCGGCTCGGGAATTTTGGCATAAGGATAGGGGATAAAAATGAAATTCCAGAAAATTTCTTATGAGGAAAAAGGCCATATTGGCTATATTATCATCAATGATCCGCCGGCAAACATGATGACTGCTGACTTTTTCAGAGAATTAATCCTTTTGGTGCGCTGTTATGTTATCGGATCTCCAAAGCAGGGCATTATCATTTCCGGCCGGGGCAGGCATTTTAGTTCCGGAGCCGATGTGGAACAGTTAAAAGAGATTGTCGGCACCCAAAGCCTAGGTAACAGTGATGGGTCAGTGACTGCTTATCCCGTATGGTATCTGGAAAATCGCAACACCTTCAATTATTTTTGTAATTTGGACATTCCGGTGATCAGTGCTATTAACGGGTTATGTATCGGTTCCGGATTTGAGCTGGCCTTATGCAGCCATATCCGCATTTGCGGACAAAACGGTATCTTAGGGTTACCGGAGTCCACCTTTGGTTTTCTGCCGGGTGTCACCGGGACTTTACGTTACACGGAGCTCATGGGATTGGGCAGAGGGATGGAACTGGTCTTGAGCGGAGCTACATTTTCAGCGGAAGAAGGCTTAAGCTTAGGATTGGTGCATGGTGTAGTTGATAAGAAAGAAACTTTAACCTATTGCCAAGGACTGATGGATGCCATTCTCCAGTCCGGCGAAAAATACGAGAAAAAGAATACAGGGCAATACTTGGAAGCGTTTAACAAGGTTTATTACCAAAATCGAAATCAAGCAAAAGGACTGTGAACTATGGAAAAGTACGTAAAACTTCTGGCGACGAGCTCTTATTTACCCGGTCAGCCAATCAAATTTGATGATATTAACGAATATTTGGGTCCTTTTACTAATGCGCCCAAGAAGATTAAGCAATGGACGGAAAGAATCCAGCCGATCATGAAAGAAATGTTAGGCATTGAATATTGCTATTATGCTTTTGACAACAAAACGAGAACATTTCCTGAAGACAACCTGACTTTATCGGTAAAAGCTGCGGAAAAAGCCTTGGCGGAAGCAGGTTTGGAGGCGAAGGATATAGATCTCTTGATTTACGGTGGCGCTTATTCTCATCAGTTGCCTCCTCTTTCCACCCGGATCCAGGAAGCCTTAGGAATCGAACGTTGTGGGGAATTTCATATTCATTCCAACTGCACTTCTGTTTATAAAGGCCTGAAATTAGCCCATTCCCTCTTAAAAACGGGAGAATATAAAAACGCCTTAGTGGTTTCCTCCATTGTCGTCAGCTCCTGTTTTATTCCTGAATTTTATAACCAGGAGAAGATTACCAAGGAAGACATTTTTTTGCGCTGGTATCTCTGTGACGGAGCAGGTGCCTTTGTGCTATCGGCAGAGGATGAAAAAGATCATGGCTTTTATCTGGAAAATACCTATGTGGAATCATCCGGGGGCAAAAAAATGTCCGCCATGTGCAATGATTATCCTTATCTTTGGAACAATCCCCTGTTGGATTACGAGAATTGTGCCCACCATATCCGTCAGCTCTATTTAAATGAATTAAAGGACCACGCTTTAGAAGAAAATGGGAAAACCATTTTTTACAATGCTTTAAAAAGAATGCTGGACAGCCAGCACATCGATCTATCCTCTTTGCGTTATTTTGTTGTCAATATGCCCTCCCGGGCCGTGCGGGATTATATTACCCAAGAATGTACGGAGTTCTTCATTGATTTAAATAAGTTTTACTCTGCCATCGAAGATGTTGGATATGCCGGTCCGCCGGCAGCTATTATTTCCATGGATATCCTTTTAAAAAATCATACATTTCAAAACAATGATTTAATTTTTAGCTTCGTCATGGAGGTAAGTAAATATATGCAAGGCGGGTTTACCCTGCGTTATATTGAGTAATCAAGCTATTGAGTATTGGGAACCAGAAAAAGACTTGATGAAAGAGAAAAAAGAGGAGACATACAAAATGAAGATTCTATTGATTAATCCTCCCATCCCTTATAAATATCGCATGTTTGACTATGCTGATGAGGAAGGTAAAAAGGCGATTTCCCGGAGAATTTTAGTGGGACCTCCCTTGGGCTTAAATGATATTGCCGGCATGCTGCGGGAAGAAGATGTGATCATTATTGATCAAAAGACGGAAATGGATCAGTATCCGGATTATGATCCTCTTGAGGCGGCGGAGGAGGAAATCTACGCTTTCCAACCAGATATTGTGGGTATTACCTGCCTGACAGCTCAATACAATTATGTACGGGAATTATTGGCCGTGATCCGCAAAATTAACAAGAATATTTTAACGGTAGTGGGCGGGGTGTACCCCACCTTATGCCCTCAGGAGTTTGCCGGGACAGGGGCGGATATTCTGGCCATTGGTATCGGAAAACTCAGTTTCTCTCAGATTGTACAGGAATATAAGGAAAAGGGTCGGGATGGAGATTATTCTCATATCTATGGTTTAGCTCTCAGCAAAGGAAACGGTTTTGTCTTTACCAAATCCTTAGGTGAAATGAGCTATCAGGAATTCCAGGAACAATGCATGCTGGATGATTTTCTGCCTAATCGGGATTTAACGGAAAGATACGAATATATTTTTCCATTCCTGAATAAGAAAATTCAATACTTAAGCACGTCCCACGGCTGCACCCACCGCTGTAATTTTTGTACCCTTTGGCAACTGACAGACGGCCGCTATTTCTTCCGCAAAGTAGAATCGATGATCCGGGAATTAAAGGGGATGGATCAATATCCCATCATCCGGTTTTGCGATGCTAATACCTTTGGCAACGTAAAAGAAGCCCAATACTTATTTGAAAGAATCATTGAGGAAGGCTTGCACCGTAATCATATGTATTTTGCCGATTTACGCACGGATACTGTGCTCAAACATCCGGAGCTGATCCAGCTGGCCGCCAAGGCCGGATTAAAAGTGGCAGTGTGCGGAGTGGAGGCTACCGATGATGAAGAGTTAGAGCGATACGAAAAGAAAAACAATGTGGAAACCATTAAAGAAGCCTACAAAATTATGAATGAAGCCGGTATGTTTGTTAACGGAAACTATATCATCCGCCCCGACTATACAGAAAAGGATTTTGAACGGGTGGGTCGTTTTATCGAAGATAATCCCATTTTCCATGCAGGACTGACGATTCTGACACCTTTTCCCGGTACCCAGCAATGGGAGGAACTAAAAAGCCAGGTAGTAATTCATGATCTGGATTACTACAACCTCACCAATGCCGTGTTAAAGACTGCTCTGCCGGAAAAAGAATTCTATCACCGCTTGACGGAGCTTTTTAAAACCAGCGGACGAGCCACCGGGAAATTTTTCTCCCTTTATGGTAAGGAAGAATATAAAAAGTTTGGTCTGCAGGTTGCCGGTATGTAAAGGAGGCATCACCATGAATATTGGTATTATCGGCAAAGGAAAGATGGGCAGGAGCATTTTTGATTACCTGCTGCAATTTGATCATCAGCTGGTTTTGGTCTGTCATAAAAAGGAGGATGTTATACCTGTGGCAGCATCCATTGAAAAGCAAATTCAAAAGAGATGGAAACGCGGTTTCCTGACAGATGAAGAATATGAAAGAAAAATCAGATCCTATAAGGTGGCGGATTGTCTGGCAGCGGTTAAAAAATGCTCACTGGTGATAGAGTCGGTCTCTGAAGAGCCATCATTGAAGCAAAACATCTTTCAAGGTCTGGAAGGAATCGTGGCTGAAGATTGTATATTAGCCACCAATACCTCTTCCATTCCTCTCCAGATGGTTTTTGCCAAATGTCTGAACAAAGAGCGGTGTCTGGGCATGCATTTCTTCTTTCCAATACAGGTGATGCGTACCGTTGAAATCAATACTACCTTAGCTACTGCTCCTCAGTACATAAAAATTGTTCACAAGTTGCTGGAGCAGGGTGATAAGACTCCCCTCCTATTAGAAGACAAAGCCAATATGATGCTGACTAAATTATTTACGATTTTGATTACCAAGATTTACAACATCTATGAGGAACGGGTCCTGCCCATAGATGAAATTGATGCTGTCTTAAAAGCCAATCTTTTCACCTTTGGTTTATTCGAAATTATTGATTCTACCGGGATTCCCATCATCTTGACATGCATCGACAATTTTGTGGACGAGCGTTATCAGGAATTATATACACCTTTTTATAACAAGGGGGTCAAGCTGCTTCAGGCAGGATATCCCGGGGGGATAGGCCATGAAGGAATAGCCTCCTATGAAAGAGAGCATCCTGAGCCTTTTCAGGAATTGAGTGCAGAAAAGCGTTTGGATTATCAGGAAAATATGGTTTTGCGTTTGCAGGGCATGATTACCAATGAATTGGCTTTTCTGCTCAGTCAGCAAGATGTGGGGAAAGACAGTTTGCTCACCGCCGTGCAGGAAGTGCTGGGTTTAGGAGAAGATCCCCGCCATATTTTGGAGACCTTGGGGGTAGAACCTATTGAGAATTGCCTCTGGAATGAATATGCTCTAACTCGTGATCCGATCTATCTGCCCTTAGATTTTAGTTTCCTCAGAAAAATCCCGATGGAAACGATAGCATAAAATGCTAAAGGAGAAAAGACTATGGAAAATGAACGTAAAACCGTGATAACCGGGATGGGTATGGTAACTCCCTTAGGAGGGAATGTGGACACCACCTGGCAAAACCTTTTAGCCGGCCGCTCCGGCGCCAGGAAAATATCACTTTTCGATGCCAATGATTATGAAACTCAAATCGCCTGTGAAGTCAGTCCGGAATTTGAAGCTCAGGCGGCAAAAATTATTGCCAAAAGGGATCGCAAGAAAATGACCCGGACCACCCGCATGGCCATGTTAGCTGCTCAGGAAGCCATTGTGATGAGCGGAATTGATTTTGATCGTTTGAATCGGCAGCGGGTTGCTGTGATTATGGGCGTGATTACCTCTTCCTACAATGAAATGGAGCGGGAGGAGTCTGATGCTCAGATCATCATCAAATCCATGCCCAATGCACCCAGTGCCTGGATATCCCTGCATTATGGATTGGAGGGCCCAAATTTTAATGTATCTACCGCCTGCGCCTCTTCCGCTTATGCTTTGGGACTGGGGCATCAAATGATTAAATCCGGTTTGGCGGATGTGGTTATTGCCGGGGGTGCAGATTCTCATATTGCCCCTGAATGCATCAAGGGCTTTAATCAAATCCTGGCGATGTCGGTGCGTAACGAGACTCCAGAGACGGCCAGCCGACCTTTCTCCCTTTCTCGAGACGGGTTTGTCATGGGAGAAGGAGCCGGGATTCTGGTGCTGGAATCCGAAGCCGGTGCCCGGGATCGAAATGCTCCTATTTATGGGGAACTGGCCGGCTACGCGCTGACCAGTGAAGCAATAGACATGACGGCGCCCAAGGAAAATGGTGCAGGGATGGCTGTGACCATGGAGAGAGCTCTAGCCGATGCCGGGGCCAGTAAGGCAGAGATCGACTATATTAATGCCCATGGCACTGCTACTTACTTAAATGACAAATATGAGACGATGGGGATTAAATCTTGCTTTGGCAGCCGAGGGAAGGAGTTGGCAATTTCTTCATCAAAATCCATGCTGGGGCATACTTTAGGCGCAGCTGGTGCCATTGAAGGAATTATCACCTTGCTGAGTATTTATCACAGTCGGGTGACACCTACCATTAATTATCAGGATGCGGATCCGGAACTGGATTTGGACTATGTGCCTAATCAGGCTAGGGATATGGGGATTCGCGCCGCCCTTTCCAACTCTTTTGGTTTCGGCGGCCATAACGCCTCTCTTGTCTTTAAAAAATATGGGATAACGGGGTAAAAATAAGATGAAACAATATTTAATCACCGGGGGAGCCGGTTTTATCGGAGCAAATTTTATTCGTTACCTTTATCAGCAAGAAAAAGGCGCCAAGGTGCGTGTTTTGGACAAACTCACTTACTCGGGAAATATGGATAATCTGGCGGAATTCCAGGGAAAAGAAGGTTTTGAATTTATCCAGGGTGATATTTCTGATGATAGGGTAGTCAAAGCGACTATGAAGGATGTTCAGGTGGTCGTAAATTTTGCCGCCGAGGTGGCGGTGGATCGCTCCATCCAAGACCAGCAATCCTTTTTGAAAACTGATGTCTTAGGGGTTCATGTGCTTTTAGAAAATGCCCTGGCCCAAAAGGAGCACTTGGAACGTTTTGTCCAAATCTCTACAGATGAGGTTTATGGTCAAATTCTGGAAGGGAGCTTCCGTGAAACCTCAGAATTAAAACCCCGCAATCCCTATTCTGCCTCTAAGACAGGGGGGGACCGGCTCGCTTACAGTTATTTTGCTACATATCAGCTGCCGGTGATCATTACCCGGGCCTCCAATACTTATGGCCCCTGGGCCTATCCGGAAAAGGTGATTCCCCTTTTTATCACCAATATCCTTGAGGGGCTACAGGTGCCGGTTTTCGGTGAGGGTAGTCAGATCAGAGATTGGCTCTATGTGGAAGATCATTGCTCTGCCATTTACCATTTGATCCAAAAAGGACAAAACGGCGAGGTTTATAATGTAGGATCACATCAGGAATACACCAATTTATCCTTGACTAAGATGATTTTAGACCTTATGAGCCGTGATGAATCATCCATTCGTTTTGTCGCGGACCGGCCGGGACATGATTTCCGGTACAGCTTAGACACCGCCAAATTGCAGGGTACCGGCTGGAGCCCCAAATATGATTTACCCACCGGATTGAAAAAGACGGTGGACTGGTATCAAAACCATGAGGATTATTGGCAGAAGCTAAAAGCAAAGCTGGATCCGAGATTTGCTCAAGGATATTGGGGTGAAAAAGAAAAAAGTGAGGTGTCATAATGCGGGGGGTTGTTTTGGCTGGCGGTCATGGTAAAAGGCTGCAGCCTTTAACGCTGGTTACTAATAAACATTTATTGCCGGTTTATAAAAAACCGATGATTTATTATCCCATAGAGACACTGAGAAACGCCGGCATCAATGAGATTCTCATCGTAACATCAGGGGAATATTTAGGACATTTTTATCGGCTGCTGCAAACGGGGCGATCATTAGGTGTCAAGCTGCATTATGAAATTCAGGAGGGCAGCGACGGCACGGGGGCAGCTCTTCTTTGTGCCGAGGAATTTACTCGAAAAGATGATTTCATGGTAATCCTGGGGGATAACATTGTTTACGAAAATGTCCGGAGTTTTATTGATGATTTTCAAGAGGAGAAGAAGGAATTTAAAGCAAAAATATTGATCACCAAGGTAGATGATCCTAAGAAATACGGAGTAGTAGAGTTTGATGAAAAAAGGGTGACTCGGCTGGTAGAAAAACCGGCAGTGCCTTTTTCCAACTACGTTAATACTGGATTATGGATCTTTCAGCCTGAAGCCTTCAATTACCTGAAGGAATTAAAAACAAGCCCCCGGGGGAATATGAAACCACCGATGTTCTACATTCCTATGCAGAACAGGGACTGCTGACTTATGGTATTTTGAAATCTAAATGGACTGATGCCGGTACTTTTGAGCAGCTTTTTAATGCCACTATGCTGGTTAAGGAATTAGAGGATGAAATAACCAAAAATGAAGTGAAAGCTAAGGGCGCCTGAGTCCTGAGAGGAGATGGGGAGTCATGAAAAAGATTTTATTTATTAGTTTTCCTGTTTATGGACACGTCAATCCTCAGATGAATTTTTGTAAGGAATTAGCGCAAAAAGATGTCCATCTGATCTATTACACCAATGAAAAATATTTCTCCAAATTTGCCGACACAGATGAGATTGAGCTGCGCAAATATCCGGATAGCTTTGTAAATTATTATGATAAATTGGCCGAAGACCAAACCCTTGCTCCCGGATTTATGTCTTTGCTCTATGTATTCTATACCTTAACAGAAAATGTTATCCCTTTTATCATGGAAGAAGTAAAAAAGGAAAAACCGGACTTGATTATTTGCGATAGCTTGGCTATTTGGGGAAAGGTTGCAGCCCGCTATTATAAGGTTCCCATGGCGTTCTTTTTTTGCGGACTGATGGGGGATTCCACAGCCATCAGTAAGTCGCCCTCCTTTAAGATGAGTCTGGTAAAGTCAATTATTTTTGATTTTCCATATGTCATCAAACTAAATAACTGTATCAAACGTATCCAAAAACAGTATGGTAAGCATGTGACGGATAGTATGCAGAATATCATGTCGCCTCAGGGACTTTTTTCTATAGTCATGACGTCCAGGGAATTTCATCCCGGGGGGGATGAGTATCCACCTAATATAAAATTCATTGGACCGGCTCACCGGGAGGATCATGAAATTCCAGAGACAAAAGATACTATTCTTGTCAGTATCGGAACCATTGCTATCAGCGATACCTTTTGGGATATTTGCATTGAAGCAGCCAAGGGACTGGGTTATAAAGTAGTGATTTCCTTTGGGGGAAACACAGCCAACCATGTTAGTGAACAGAGTCTATCTGATCAGGTGGAAGTTTATGACAATCTCAGTTTAGATGATTATCGCAACGTGCTTAAGCGATCAGTACTTTTTATCTCCCACGGAGGCTTCAACAGCATCAGCGACTCTATTCTCTACAGAACCCCATTATTGATCTGTCCTATCACCGCGGAACAGAACAGCAACGGCAAGATGATTGAAGAATATGGCTGTGGGAAGCTCTATCCGGAAAAAAAGGTGCAGGCACCCAGATTGCGGGAGGAAATTATCAAACTGATTGGCAACAAAGAAATGGATGAAAATCTGGAAAAATATCGACAATCCTTTTTTAATGCCTTAGGTTACAAAAAAGTAGTTGAGGAGTTAAATAAAGAGTTTAATTTATATGAAAAAAAGGATGATCACTCAGTTCCAGCTTGATGGTGAATGGGAAGGATGAAATAAATGTCAGGAGATCAGATGCAGCAGCGGTTGCGGGATCAGTGTTTCTCCCTGCCGGCAGCACCCTACCTTTGGTTGGTGGATGTCCTGGATTATTATCGGGACTTGGACATAATTGAAGATTTTCTCTCCTCGGAGGAGAGTGAGAGAAGGGGTAAAATTCCCAACATCCAAATGCAACAATTGTTTTCTTTGCGCAAGGGGCTGACCCGCATGATTCTCGCCGATTTTTTTCAGCAGGACCCCAGGGAGATCCAATATCAGTATGACAATGTGGGTAAGCCCTTTATCGACCGGCGGGAATTCGGGGGATATTCCTTTAATCTTGCCCATACAGGGAGATACTTACTGCTGGGCATTGGCGAAGAAGGGGAGATCGGGGTGGATGTTGAACGAGTCAATCCCAGCAGACGAACGGATTTGATGGGGGGGACTGTTTTCTCTCCCGAAGAGCTATCATCATACAAAAGCTATGATTCATCCTCCCGCCTGCGCTCCTTTTATAAAACATGGGTACAAAAGGAGGCGGTGAGTAAAGCTTTAGGCCTGGGAATGGCTTTAGGTTTTACCTCTGTAACCCTACGCTCTAATCCCCGTTTTCAGGCAGAAGATTATCAGATTCAGATCAGCCTGGAACGGGGGCCCCTTCCCTTCCACATAAGTGTAAGAGAAAAAAATGATATTTTTTTGGCAGTGGCAGCTATCTAAGATGATCTGCCAAGCGTCATGGAAAGAAAAAGGAGGTAGCGAAAATTGGAGCAAAGTGAGGAGATGCACCGTAAGGTTTCACAAGCCAATGTGGATTATTATAATAAATGTGCCAAGCAATATGAGGTGATTGAGGAAACCATCTTTGCCCGGGAAAATGAGGAGCGGGTTCATGGCATCATCAAAGAATTGGGCGGAAAGTATGAACAGGGCAGCTTATTGGATGTGGGCTGTGGTACCGGAAACATCTTGCGATTTGCCCTACAGCATTTCAAAGAAGTGACAGGGACGGATATTTCTGCGGAAATGCTGGAAAGATCCCGGCAATATACAGATCGTCTCGTCCAAGCTGACGCTTCCCAGCTGCCTTTTGATCATGATTCTTTTCATGTCGTTACAGCATATTCCGTACTGCATCATCTCTATGATCCTTTTCCGGTGATTCAGGAAATGTATCGGGTGTGTAAAAAAGGAGGCGTAGTTTTTACTGATAATGATCCCAACGGTTATTTTCAAAAAAGGTTTAAATGGTATAAAAACCTAAGAAAGAAATTATATAAAAAGAAATATGACCAATCCCTGCCGGATGAAGGGAGCGCCTTTCAGGAAGATATGAAGCTGGCAGAATACCATCATTACTATGCCGACGGACTGGATGCCCAAAGGATCAAAAACATGTTCGAAAAGGCGGGCTTTGCTGAGGTCAATGTGATGTTTCGTTTTCATCCCCGGCCTAACCTATTTACAAAAGTGATTAAGGTCCTTCTATTCTTTGAACCTAAGGAAAAAAAGTGTCCTTTCCTCATGGTTATGGCCACAAAATAGCTGCTTGGGATGGAGGTGATTAAAGGATGATTGAAAACAGGCAGTTTAGAGAGATTATTGAGCAAGCGTTTAATTTGATCGGGCAGGAAGGCTTGGTTGGCCGGACAGACTGTGACCAAAGCGTGGAGAGCTTTATTTTTGATCAATTAAAAAACCTGGGACAGGATATGAAGATTGTTTCTGAAGAATATGGTACCTATGTGCTAGGAGAGCCGGAGATTACCGTCATTGTTGATCCTATTGACGGTAGTGGAAATCTGCTGCGGGGGATTCCTATTTATGCAGTAGCCTTGGCCGTGTGTGAGGGATCTTTAGACCGGGTATCCTTGAATGATATTCGTTATAGTGTGATAGCCACGGTTTTCGGTGTTTTTGAGAATAGCCGAGAGGACGAGATGCAGGAGCAAAAAGAATGTACAATTCATAATCAGGAAGCTTTATTGCGCTGCTATGCCCGGGATTTTCGTATGCGGCTTCTGGGTGCTTCCACGGTGGAACTTTGCCTTTTGGCCGAGGGCAGCCTGGATGGTTTTATTGAAATAAAGGGGCTAAAAAGTGTGGATTTGATTCCGACCCTGTTAATTTTAAAGAAACACAGCTGTTTTTTTTCCGATAAAGCAGGAAAGGAGCTCGTCTTTCCCCTGGACGATCCCAAAAAAAATCAATTTTCCTTTGTGGCAGCACGCAATAAGGAGCTTCATCAGGATTTGCTGGCATTGATCGAAGCCGAGGAGAAAGGAGCAGATCAACATGGATAAGATCAGAGCATTGGTGACCGGGGTAGGGGGAGCAGCCGGGGTGGGCGTGGTGCAATCCTTGCGGGAAAAGAATATTTTCACCCTGGGTGTTAATTGTTTTGCTCTCACCGCCGGATTTAAACTGGCTCATGATTTTGCTGTAGTTCCTTTGGCGCGGGAGGAAAATTTTATTCCGGTCTTATTGGATTTATGCAAGGCCAAGAAGATTAATGTGCTGATTCCCACCGTTGATGAGGAACTGATCCTGTGTGCCAGGAACAGGGAACAGTTTCAAAGGATTGGGGTTAAGGTGGCACTGGGGGAGACGGAAACTATTGCAAAATGTCTGGATAAATGGATCTTTTTTCAGGAACTAAAAAGATACGATCTGCCCGTAGCCCAAACCTGGTCGGCTCGAGGTGAGTGCTCTGTCAGCAAGCTTAACTTCCCACTGATTGCCAAACCGCGCATGGGGCGAGGCGGCAGGGGTATACGGATTTTTCATGGACCTGAGGGACTGGGTGATTTTTTGGCACTGGGTGGGGACTATATTTTGCAGGAATATGTAGAGGGAGAAGAATTTTCCGTAGATACCTTAGCGGATTTTTATGGTCAAGGTTTGGTTGCTGTGCCCAGAAAACGCATTGAGGTTAAGGGCGGTGTTTGCTGGAAAGGATGTACAGTACATAATGAGCAGATCAGCGTTGCAGCTCTGGAAATTAGTGAGAAATTGGGTCTCAAAGGCCCTGCCTGCATGCAATTGAAGGTAAGCAAAGCAGGAGAAATCAAATTTTTTGAAATCAACCCCCGTATGGGCGGAACCACCAGTCTGACAAGAGCAGCCGGAGTGGACATCCCATATTTGACGGTTAAGCTGCTGATGGAAGGCACTGTTGATCCGGCAGAGCTTCGGTTCAGAAAAACATATATTTCCCGATATTTTGCCGATGTTTTTTTTACAGAGGATGAATTGCCTCAGGATGTGGAAGGAGAATTGGGGCTTTTATAAGATTGAAAGGAGGCAAACCAATGAAAATATTAGTGATTGCGACCCATCCTGATGATGAAGTATTGGGCTGTGGAGGCGCTATTGCCAAACATGTGGCGGATGGTGATGATGTCTACGTTTGTATTATGTGTTCCGGCACATCTCTGCGCTATCCGGATCAAACTTTGGCGCAAAAACGAAAGTCAGATGCCGAAAAAGTCGGTTATTTCCTGGGCGTGAAAGAAGTCATTTTCTGTGATTTTCCTGTGATCATGCTGGATACCATTCCTCAGCTGGAGATTGTGACAGCCTTGGAAAAAGTGATTTTTTCTGTTCAGCCGGAGGTTCTTTATACTCATCATCCGGAGGACATTAATTCCGATCATCGGGTGGTTCATCATGCCTGTCTTGTTTGGTGCCGCTCTTCGAAGACGCCGTTTTTAAAGAAAGTTCTTTTTTATGAAGTGTTCGGTTCCAATTTAAATTTTCATCCCAATTATTATATTACTATTGATCAGTATCTGGCCTTAAAATTAGAATCCCTTTCGTTTTATACTACAGAAAATCAGGTCCAAACCAGGACTTTAGATACATTAGAAAAATTAGCGGCTTACCGCGGAGCGGAAATTAATCAAGGCTTTGCGGAAGGTTTTGTCCTCTATCGGGAGATTGAATAAAATGAAAAAAACGATTCTTATCACCGGTGCCCGTGGTTTTTTGGGACGAAGCCTGATTGAGGGAATGGATAAAACCCGTTATGAAATATATGCCCTGGATTTTTTCCCCGAAGAAGATGAGGATTCCTCTCATATCGCTGATTATTTTTCTCGGGATATTTGCCGGTCTTTTCAATTGCCCAGGGATTTTGATGCCGTGATCCATTTGGCGGCTTTTAATCGGACCAATATTGACAGTGATTATGATTATGAGCAGTTTCACAGGGTAAATGTTGCAGGTACGGAAAACGTGGTGCAAAGCTGTAATTTCAGACAATTTATCTTTTTCTCCAGCGCCAATATTTATGATAAGCGGGGTCTGCCCATTGATGAACATTCTCCCATCAAGCCTCATTCATTCTATGAACGATCCAAATATGAAGGAGAAATGGTGTGTCAGGAATTAATTCCCCCGGAAAAGCTGGTGATTCTCAGACCGGTGAACATTACCGGAATCAAGCAAAGCATGAACGCCATCGTGCCCTTTTTCTTTCGTCAAGGGATGGCACAGCAAACGTTGGAGGTTTTTGTACCTCAAAACAGGAGGATCCAGCTTTTGTCAGCTCATGATCTGGTGCGGGCTTTGGATATGATCTTATCCCAGTCAGGGCTGGCCGGTATTTTTAATCTGGCCGGTTCTGATAATATTTCCGTTAAGGAACTGGGGGAAAAGGTGGTTGCCTTATGCCGCTCCCAGTCAAAGGTCATATGTACCAACAGTGATATGGAGGATTTTTCCCCAATCACCGCTGACAAGGCAAAAAAATATTTTCTTTGGCAGGCCGAGGATAATATTTCGGCGATTTTGGAGGATTATTTACGTTACTTGATATCTATATCATAAAGGAAAACTGCTATCAGCAGTGATACGCTTAGTAGGTGATATAGTAATAATCCGCTTGGGAAAGATGATTAGCAAATCGGTTCAAGGGAGGATAGGATCATGGGATATGCCGAGTCCAGCATTTTAATCGCAAAAAACGTTGCGGAGGTATTTCAATTTCTTTTGGCAGGGGAAAACAATAAGTTTTGGCGCTCAGGTATTCTGGATATTCAGCGAGTACCGGATCAGCCGGTAGTGGTAGGCACCAAATTTATTCAAGGCATGAAAGGACCTTTTGGCATACGCATCAAAGCCGATTACAAGATTATTTCCTGTGAAATGAATAAAAGGATATCTTTTCAAGTAGTGAACGGCCCCACTCAACCGGTAGGCACCTTTTTACTGAAAAAAAGAGGAAAAGGAACATATCTTACTTTTTCCATGGAGGATACCAGAGAAAGGAAGGGCAATCTTCTGGGGATCTGGAAAAAAAATCACCACCAAAGGGTAGTGGGGGCGGTCAAAAACCTCAAAACATATCTGGAATCACCGGCATATAAACAGAAAGTTTTAGTTAGCGAAGAACAAAAATCTTAAAACGGAGGCAAAAATGCCATGAATGAAAATTTGTTATGGGTACCCAGGATGCTGATGATCGGCTCCGCAGGACGAAACAGCGGAAAGACGGTTTTGGCCGACGCTCTCATTCGTCAATGGAAATCCAGACAACCTGTCTTGGCCTTAAAAGTAGCCACCGTGCAGGAGTTAGGCGGTGCCTGTGTGCGTGGAGGAAAAGGCTGTGGTTTATGTTCAAGTCTGAAAGACAGGTTTGAAATCGATGCGGAGACAGATCCCACCGGTGATAAAGACACTAATCGGCTGCTGGCGGCAGGAGCTGACCAGGTATACTGGCTAAAAGCCCAAAAGGATTATTTGAGAGAGGGGACCCGAGAGCTGCTGGCACAAATTACCTCCGATGGGATTATCATCTGTGAATCCAATAGTCTGAGGAATGTGGTACGCCCCGGCTATTTTATTATGATTGACAATTGTGGTGATGCTCCTTGGAAAAAATCAGCACGGGATGTAGCGGAGAAAGCAGATTTTATCCTGAGATCTCCCGTAGAGGAAAGTATCCCGCAGATATTAGAAAAAGTAAACCATGATTTTGGCTGGGTTTTAGATCATCTGATGAAAAAGCAGGCATAATTCCCCGGAGGCAAAATGAATATTCTCTTACGTTTTATTGTTAAATCCATGCTGGAAAAAAAATTAAGGACAGCGCTGATCATTTTTGCCGTGACCATTTCTGCATCTTTGTTTTTCGCTTCCTCGTCCATCTCCGACAATCTTATTGAAATCTATATGCAACGCGTAATGCAGACGTCAGGCAATGCGGAAATCCTCATCAAGCCGGGGGAAGATTCCCCTGCTCCTTTTGTCAATGTAAATGCAGCTGAAAAAGTCAGAAATCAAACGGAATACATCATTAAAGGGATTGACCGCAGGGTAAATCATCGTCTTGGTCCCAAACAATACGATTCGATGAATTTATGGGGTTTGGATCTGGAGGATTATAAAAATCTGCATGACCTTGTGATTATCGAAGAGAAAAATCTCAGACCCTTTACCAATAATAAAATCATTATAAGTCAAGCCACGGCGCAAGCATACCAATTGAAACCGGGGGATGAGATGGAGTTTTTCATCAACGGCGTCAGACGAAAATTTCAGGTAGCGGCCATTGCTGCCCCGGCAGGACTTTTTTTAAATGAGTCCGGGGCCACATACGGGATTGCACCATTTGACACCGTCAGCCAATATGTAGACACTGGGGGTAAGCCCAATGTGATCTTTGTCAAAGGCAAGGACCCGGCACAGGTGTCGGCACTAACCCAGGAGTTAGCCAAACATTATCCCAGATATGAGGTAGCCCCTCCCTTTACGGAAAAGCAATTTGCCGCTCAGGCTGGCGTGATCGCGACCCCGCTAATGTTAGTCACGGTTATGATCAGTTTTATGAGCATTTTTATAATCTACTCCTCCTTTAAAGTTATTACCCTGCAAAAGATACCCCTTTTGGGCACCTTTCGCAGTGTGGGCGCCAGCAAAAAAGTGGTGCATCAGGTGATGCTTCTGGAAAGCCTGATTTACGGCTTTCTGGGTGGAATCTTATCTTGTGTTCTGGGTGTCGTGGTTTTATATTTCCTGACGGTGACGGCTATTCCCTCAGAAATGCGGGGTTTGATTCCGGTAACCATGCATGTTTCTCCTCTGAGGATGTTTTTCACTTTTATATTGGCTAATGTGATCTGTTTTGCCAGCACCCTTTTGCCTATTATGAGGGTAGCCAATATTCCCCTCAAGGAAATTATTCTGAATCAGGTGTCTTCGCCTGTTAAAAGTAAGCCCAGGAGAATGCTGTTGGGATGGGTGCTGCTCTTTTTATCTATACTCTTACCCTTCGTGGTGCCCAGCTTTCTGGCTTTACCCGGCACCCTGGCTGCCATGTTTTGCGCTTTTTACGGCATGGTTCAGGTCCTGCCTCAGGTGTTACAGGGCAGCACTCTGATCCTCGGAAAACCCTTTGCCTTGGTATTTGGTAATATGGGAGGGCTGGCATTAAGAAATCTAAAAGGGGATAAGAGCATCCTGAATAGTGTGACATTGATTACCATAGGAATTGCAATTTTATTGATGGTGAATACGGTGAGTGTAAATATGGTCACTGAACTGATCGATACCGTGGGGCGAACTATGATATATGACATTAAGGTTTCTTTGCCTCAAATGGGGAAAAACCATGTGAGTGTCATCACCAGAAATCCTAACGTGAGCGAGGTTTATCCTATCTATCAGACCTATGAGGTGGAAATTGAGGAGTATCAAGATAAAATCAGCATGATTGACGGGGTGAATGGAACAGATTACCGGGAGTATATTCAGGTACGCTATCTGGGGGATCAACAAGCTATGTTCCAGAAATTACAGGAGGGACGCAATATCATTCTGACCACTACCTTCCAAAAAAGGCATGGCTTAGTCCCAGGTGACCGGATGGCGCTTCATCTGCCCAAGGGTGAAAAGGAATACACCGTAATTGGATTTATGGAAACGATGTTGAATGCGGGAGGTTTTGCTTTAATTGGTGACCGCTATGCCAAAATGGACTTGGCAGAAAATTATTTTTCCGGAGTTTATGTGAATCTGAAAGCTGGAGGGGATCCGGCGGCAGTGCGGGAAGAACTGAAAAAAGCTCTAAAAGAAGACCAACCTGAGGTTGAGACCACGGAGGAATTTAAACTGGCCTTTCAAAAAAGCAACCAGCAGTTGATGAATATGCTGACCGGGTTTACTTTGGTAGCTTTGCTCATTGGTACGGTGGGGGTAGTGAACAACCTGATGATTAGTTTTATCGAAAGAAAACACAGCATTGCGGTTTTTAAATCTGTAGGAATGAGCAGGAAGCAGGTCATCATCATGATTTTGGCCGAGGCTCTTTGTCAAGGGCTGATTGGCGGAGGTGCCGGTATCTTGTTAGGGAGTATTTTGGTGGGCACGATGCCTCTTAGTCTGGAAGTGATGAAGATGGCTATGCCCATGCGCCATATGCCGGATATTTTTCATTGGTATTTAGCA
Organism: Dehalobacterium formicoaceticum; assembly: GCF_002224645.1. Taxonomy (NCBI): domain Bacteria; kingdom Bacillati; phylum Bacillota; class Clostridia; order Eubacteriales; family Peptococcaceae; genus Dehalobacterium; species Dehalobacterium formicoaceticum. Next base: position 1,397,472 of record NZ_CP022121.1, read on the forward strand.
GGAGCTATTCTCATCACGGTGGCCGCTTCTTTGCTCCCAGCCTTGCAGTCATCAAAATTACAGGTCATACAGGCTGTTAAATATGAATAAGGAAGATGAAGGAACCAAGTATGAATAAAAATACAGCACAACAGATGGGCAGTGAACAGTTAAATATCATTGAAGCCACCGGCGTCTATAAAAGCTATCCCTTAGGGGAAGTCCAGGTAGACGTCTTGATGGACATCAATTTAAATATTAAGCAGGGCGGTTTTTACTCGATCATGGGTCCTTCCGGCTCCGGAAAAAGTACTTTGCTGTATTTACTAGGCGGGCTGGACAAACCGACCAAAGGCAGCATCAGGGTCAAAGGCAAGGAATTGGTTGGAATGGAAGATGAGGAGGAAAGTAAGATGAGAAGGCGGGAGATGGGATTTGTTTTTCAGTTTTACAATCTGATCCCTAATTTGAGTGTGGAAGAAAATATTATGCTGCCGATTTTGTTGGATGGGAAGAAAATCAAGGATTATGAAAAGGATTTGCGAGAGATTTTAGAGGTTGTGGGCTTGGAGGATAGAGGTAAATTCACGCCTCGGGAATTATCCGGTGGGCAGCAGCAAAGGGTGGCGATTGCCAGAGCATTGATCAACCGTCCTGATTTGATCTTGGCGGATGAGCCCATCGGCAATCTGGACAGTAAAACAGGGACAGAAATCATGACGCTTTTTCAAAAAATTAATCTGCAACAAGGGAAAACCATTATTCAGGTCACTCACTCCCAGGAGGCGGCCGGTTATGGAACCCATCTTATCTCGGTGCGGGATGGACGAATATGTTAATCATTCAAGATCAACCAGGTGGTGGAAAAATGAAAAAATGTCTGACAGTTCTCTTATTGATGGTATCTTTAATCGGGACATCATGCAGTAACGGCGATGGGGAAACAGCGGGTGGTACGGAGGAAACCGTTACCTCGGCAGAACCGGGTATTGAGGTTTTTGGTGAAGTGGTGGTGGAAAATACAAAGGAAATCATGATTGATTTTCCCGCTGCTGTGGAGGAGATTTATGTAACAGAAGGGCAAACTGTGAGCAAGGGTGATCCCCTGATTCGTCTTAATTTTGAACAGTATCGAAACGAAATTGAACAAATGAAAAAAGAAATATCCCTGAGAGCTTTGGAATATCAAAGCAAGGTGGGGGATGTAAGTGCCCGGGAAAAAGAGCTGCAACGGTTGAAGAATGAAAAAAGCACAAAAAGTGCAGGATTATCAAAGGGCACCGACCCAGAACTAAAGAGGCTGCAGGCGGAATTGGATCGGGCCAAACAAGCCGCAGCAGATGCCAAAAATGATTTTGAAATCAATCAGGAGCTTTTTGACGCCGGCGCCTTACCTCAGGTGGAGTTGGACCGATCGAAAAGCGCATATCTGGAACAGACTCAGGTTCAGGAATCCTGTGTTCAAACCTTGGCAAAGGCAAAAAGCAACTTGGCAGAAGAGCTGAGGATCTTAGACACGACCATAGCCTCATTAGAGACAGAAATATCCCAGGCCGGAAAGGACAATCAATCCGCCCGGGATCAGCAAAGTCTGAACGAAGAGATGCTAAGGCTGAGGGTTCGGTCCATGGAGGAAAAAATCAGCAAAAGTTATTTTTCCGGGAATGATATTATATCAGATCTGGATCAGGGTGTGATAGCTCAAATTAATTGCGTGACGGGCAATGTCCTGGGAGAAGGGAATGACACCAGTATTTTGCGCATCATGGATATGGGCAGTATTCAGGTTGTTGCTGATGTGCCGGAAGAATTTATTGATGAAGTTCAGCTTGGCGCCCAGTGTGAAATTACCTCTTACCATGATAAATTAAACACCTTTACAGGTAAAATCAAAAAAATATCAGATTTGGCGCTGCCCCAGGAAGGGGAAAAAATCATTAAGGTATACATTGATGTGATGGAAGGGAAAGAAGCACTGAAACCCGGGTTTAGCGTAGATGTTAAATTTCAAGGAGATAAAAGTTAATAAGCTCCAGCGAAAGTCCGATTGAGCAGATGGCTCTTTGGTAGGGTGTACCTATCGGGGGTCCATCTGAATTAAGAACTTGGGTCAAAGAAGATAAATTAAAAATTAGCTTAAAGTTAATGTAGGTGAGAAAATGATGTCAGATGGCATGGTGAAAAAACTCCTATGTTTGGGAGATAGCATTACGAAGGGAATTTTTAGCAGTAATTATCTAAATTTAGCACAAGAGATGCTTCAAGAGGCAGATATTAAGATCATCAATGGCGGAGTAAACGGAGATTTATCTTATACACTAAATCAGAGGCTAGAGTCAGCCTTGGAGTATGCACCCGATTATATAACTCTTTTAATTGGTACTAATGATATTTTAATCAGCAGTTTTGATAAAATTCGTAACATGGCTGTAAAAGGGAAAAAGCTTAAAAAAGGTTATGTAACTACAAAGGAGGCCCATATCCGGGAAGTTGCTATGATTCTGTCTCAAATCAAAAAGAAATCTCAGATCAAGGTGGCTCTTTTTTCCATTCCTATTTTGGGTGAGGAGATAAATAGTTTGGTAAATCAGCGGATTTTTGATTACAATGAAGGACTCCGTCACTTGGCAGCACAAGAAGATATTGTTTACTTGGATTTGTATACCATGCAAAGGAACTATTTGGAGAAAAGTCCACAAATCCCTGGAATTATCGTTAATGAAGATATTTATAATCAGATTTATCTGGCTTTTATGAAACATTTTTTTCTAAGATGGTCATGGGACAAGATATCCAATCGTAATAAGATGCAGCTTACCATTGAAGGTGTTCATTTGAATTCGGTATCTGCCGAAATGGCTGCACGATTAATCTATGATTTTATTAATAAGGGAGACGACTAATGACGAATAAAAAGGATATTCAGGCAGGCTATATGGAAAGCGGGTATTGGGCTTTCGAAGGGAAGTTAGGCTGTAATACCATGTATTTAATTACCCGTTTTAAGAAAGAGTTGGATTTGAAAATTTTAAAAGAGAGCTTAGAAAATTTATCCCGGGACTTGCCTCTGCTATCTCGAAGAATGAAAAAAGGTTTTTGGCGGGATCAGTGGCAGGTAATTCCAGATTTTGATATTCAAAAATTGATTTACCTCTATGAGGTAGATCTGGAGAATTTTTATGATCAAGCCTATGAAATTTTTATAAAAATGCAGGATAATCATATTACCCTTGAGAAAGAGCCACCGTTGAAATTAAAAATATTCAGGAACAAAAGCGGAGAAGAAAAACTAGTAGTATTTTGCATTCATCATGCCTTGGCAGACGGCAGGGGATGTTTTCAATTGGTTGAACTGCTGGGTAAGTATTACCATAGTATTTTGCATCGAATTCCATTTACTCCCCCTAAAAATGAGCGTCGGATGTTAAAATTCGTAACTTCTTTAAATTTGAAACATGTACTAACGATGTTTATGAGTAGCCTGAAAGGGATATCTCAGACAGTTAAGATGACATCGTTTAAACCTTTGATAAAAAATGAGATAACAAAGGACGAGGGAAATAGGGAGAATATTGAAAGAATCATTCTGAGCGAGGAAGATCTAAAAATGCTTAAGAATTTCTATCAGGATTATTCCTTTACGGTCAATGATATAGTACTGTTGTTAACTTTGAAATTTATGGAACTACATAATCAGGCTTTAGAAAAGCCTTCTGATTATGTAGGGGTGGCTTTAGGGATAGATTTAAGGAAGTATTTAAAGATGGATTTTTTAAGTATCAGCAACTTCTCTGCCATGGAAATGTTTATTGTTTCTCAAAAAGATCTCGCAGATTTGGGCACTATGAAACAAAAATTGCAGGATTTTAAAGAAAAACCCATCGGCCTTGGATTTGTTTTTCAATTTTTTCTAAATAGTATGTTCCCCATTAAGCTTCAAAAGAAGATTCTTGATAAATGGGCTCGAGATTTTATTATAAAAGGTTCAGAAATTATGGTTCAAACCACCAATGTGGGGAAATTGGATGATTATGTTGTACCATTTGGAGATTTAGTGGAGAATATTTCATTCGTTGGCCCTTCTCCCCGATACGGTTTTCCTGAAATCAGTATCTCTGGATACAAGAATACCTTGACTATTTACTTCACCAAGTATTATGATTCAAATCAAATTAATCTGAAAACAAAAAATGAATGGAATGGCTTTTTAGAGGAAATCCTTCTTTGGAAGAAGAAGGCATCATAACCTACTGCTTCTTGATCAAATTCCAAGACTCCCACTTCTATAAGTGGGAGCTCCTATTTTCACTTCAGGTGGGGTAGATTCCCCATCAGAAGCCCCGATGTTCAGCTTTAGCTGAACGAGTTCACTTCTCCGATTTCATCTAATTTATAACCTCCAAGCTGGTGGAGAGCAGCTTTAAACTCCGGAGACTGAAGGGTACGGATAAATTCCTTGATCATATCCAAGCGCAAATACCTGGTAGGAATAGCAAAATCATAGGATTCCTCAGCAAGGGGAATGAAGTCTAAACCCATAGCCCGAGCCGCGGATAATACACCCATACCCAAATCCGCCGAATTCGATGAGATGGCGGCTGCTACTGCCATATGGGTGGTCATTTCCCGATCATAGCCGCTGATTTCCCCGGGATTAATACCTAAACCTTTTAATTGATAATCTACCAATAATCTCGTTCCGGCTCCTTTCTGCCGATTGACAAATTGAAGATCTTTTTCCTTAATATCGTTAAATCCCCGGATTCCTTTAGGGTTACCTTGCTTGACCATAAATCCTTGAATTCTTTTAACCCCTTTGATCAGTGACATATCCATATCCCCAAGATAGCGTTTGATATAGCTTACATTATAACTTCCGTCCCTTTCATCCAGTAAATGAATAGGAGCCAAATGTGCTTCTCCTCTTTTTAAAGCCATAATCCCCCCTAGACTGCCCACATGAGCAGAGGCTAAAAAATAAGGGGAATTTACCTCTTGCATAAGATTTACGATGATATCCAATAAAAGATCATGGCTCCCGATAGACACAATGGTGTGATCAATTTCATCCATAGATTTTAGGAGCTCAATTTGAACCTGCTCTCCTCCTTCCACTCCTTCGCTTTCCTGGGGGATCACCAATATCCCGTCAGCTCTCACCAGAGACATAGTCATTCCTGCTCCTCTGTTTAATGGTGTGGCAATAAGTTTATGATCCACCTTTCCTAATTTCATGCGTACATATTCTCGATTTTGAAGGGATGAGACAATTCTTTTCGAGACTACAGCTTCTACCAAAGGTCTTTCTTTCGGCCTTTGACCTTGAAAGGCTTTAATCAGAGGACTGGCAAAGGTTTCGAAGGCAAAGAAGGCGGATACCGGATAGCCGGGAATACCAATAATAGGTTTTCCCTCAATGATGCCCAGGATGGTGGGCTTTCCCGGCTTCGCAGCAATTCCATGAACCAGCACCTCTCCCAGTTCCCTGATCAAGTTGACGGTATAATCTTCGGATCCTGCAGAGGAACCGGCATTAACAATCAAGATGTCGTTTTCCTGAACAGCTAGGGATATTTTTTCTTTCAAAAGCTGATAATCATCGGCTACCGGCTGATAACGGCAGGGAATTCCCCCCAATTGACGCGTCATTCCGGCAAAAACCCAGGAATTAGATTCAATGATGCTGTCGACCTTCATAGGTGCTCCCGGTTCTATGATTTCTGATCCTGTAGGAATAAGTCCGATTCTTGGTTGCTGATAAACATTTATCTCCGTAATACCACCGCTTAGCAAGGCACCTAAATCTACCGGTCTGATCTCATGGTTGGCAGTAATAATCAGCTCCCTGGCCACGATATCTTCACCAATGGGTCTGATATGCTGCCAAGGAGCCGCCCCTTTGATAATTTCAAAGGTATTTTCGTCAATTTCCACCAGATCTTCAATCATGATAACTGCATTAAAGGGTTCACAGATGGGATCTCCCGTATCCAAAAAAACAAAATTTTCATTCAGTTTCAGCTGAATAGGGTTTCCCTCTGAAGCCCCGAAAGTATCTTTTGCTCTGACAGCAATGCCATCCATGGCTGAGGCATTGTAATTTGGCGAAGAATATTTGGCAAAAACCGGTTCTGATGTGATCCGCCCTAAAGAATTCACAGTGTTGATGACTTCCTTTTTTAAGTCTTTTATGTCGGGTGCGGCCCTATCCATAAAAAGCTCAAGGGCTTTATCCACTTCTAAATTGGAGAGATATACATTTCTTTCATGGATTTTCAATTCATCTTCACCTTTCCTCTTAAAAACTTCAAACCAATAATCTTATCGTAACCATCATAACAGGGTAACTTGAACAATTTCTCCTTTTTAATACCCTCTTTGTTTTGCTCGATTCTTACATAACCATCAGCCCTGGTCATTAAAGAGATGGCACCGGATTTACCATGAATTGGCTTGGCTAGATTATGCCCATCTTCCTTCTCGATCAACACCGGCTGATACGTTTCCTTGCCGGGTGCAGCATGAATATTGGCATCAGCGATCGCCATCAAAGAAATATTTTCTCGGCCCTTGTGACAGGTCATTTGGTTCATCAGGGTCTCAATGAATATTTTAAAAATAATGATGGCTGAAACCGGGTGACCGGGCAGGCCAAATAAAGCAGTGTCTCCCGCTCTGCCGATAATGGTTGGTTTACCCGGTTTTACGGCTACTCCATGGACAAAAACACCGGGAGGTCCTAAGGAATCAATGACCTGGGCCGTAACATCTTTTTGGCCTACCGAGCTGCCTCCGGATATAATTAAAATATGGTTATCCGGGAGCAAAGACAGTAATTGATCTTTCAATCCTTGAAAGTCATCGGCAAGCACTCCTTTAAAGGTCACAATCCCTCCTGCTTCCGTAACCATATTGGCCAGCGCATAGGTGTTAATATCTCTGATTTTACCTAAGGGAACAGATCCAAAGGGATCGACAATCTCATCTCCCGTGGAAATCACTGCAACGCGGATCTTTTCAAAAACCTTAATACGAGCTATGCCCGCACCGGCCAAGGCACCAATATCCGAGGGCTTTATTCTCCGCCCTTTTTTGATAATACATGTTCCTTCTTTTAAATCCTCTCCCCTCATGATCACATTCTCACCCGGGGCGGAAGGACGATGGACAGCGATGGTGCCGGTATCCATCTGTTCCACATATTCTAACATCACCATGGCATCGGCACCTTTGGGGATCATTCCTCCGGTAGGCACATAAACAGCCTGTTCCGAGGAGACGGTTAGCTGTGTCACCTCCCCCATCTCTACTTTTCCGATGAGCTCCAGAAACACAGGCAAGCTATCGCTGACGCCAAAGGTATCCTTAGCATGCAGAGCATATCCATCTACTGTTGCCCGCTGAAATTCAGGCAGGGGCACCGGAGAAATAATATCAGCAGCAGCTACCCTGCCTAAGCTTGCGCAAGTATCAATCTCTTCATGATCCAAGGATAGATCAGCAAAATAATGACTTAATTTATCTTTCGCCCCGGATACTGAATCGACATTCAGCAGTTTCATTTCACAGCCTCCATTCTTATATGATTAATTCTCCCTTAATAAAATTCTTGGTTGCTGTCTCTTGAGGATTGTTGATGATGGTGTCCCGGCTTCCTTTTTCGACTATCCTTCCTTGATCCATAAAAACAATATCTTGACATAACCTTTTGGCTTGCACAATATTATGGGTAATTATGATCACTGTGGTTTTATTTTCTTTATTAATTTTTTTGATCATTTTCTCCATGACAAATATGGAGGTAGGATCAATATTAGCTGTGGGTTCATCTAAGAAAAGCAATTTAGGCTGAAAAACCAAGGCTCTGGCCAAAGATACTTTTTGGATTTCTCCGCCGGAAAGAGTCCCGGTTTTTTGATTCCGCAAAAACCAAAGGTCCATTTCCTCTAAAATAGTTTGCACCTTGGTTTGAATAATTTCTTTTTTCATCTTTCTCAGCCTAAGAGGATAAGCTACATCGTGAAAAACCCTGGTACTGAGTAAATATGGCTTCTGAAAAACCAAGGTCATATCCATGGTAGTTACCTTATTTGGCGGGAGGCCATCGAAGAAAATGTCTCCCTGGGTGGGTGATTCCAATCCGGCCATTATTTTTATCAGGGTGCTTTTTCCCGCTCCATTGGGTCCGATAATCCCAACGATAGTTCCTTGAGCTATATTTAAGGTATCAATATCTAGGACCTTCCGATCTCCATAGACCTTAGAAAGATTTCTTATCTGCACATTCACCTTACGAATCTCCTTGCTGAAAGTGGTAGAGAATAGAATTTATGATAAAAGCCAAGAGGAGCAATACGATGCCAATGGCAATTGCCAAATCATACTGGCCCATACTTTGGAGCATGGCAATAGTAGTGGTCATGACACGAGTATGACCTTTAATATTTCCCCCCACAATCATCACCGCACCTACTTCGGACACCGCCCGGCCATAGCCGGTAATAATGGCGGTAAAAATATTCACGCGCAGTTCATGAATCAAAAGAATAAGCACTTGCCATCTGTTGGCACCTAGTGTTTTTCCTAGTAACTTGACTTGCTCACCTCTTTCTTTAGTACCATTAAACACAATTCCGGTAATAATAGGAAATAGAATACATATCTGGGCAAGAATCATCGCTGTGGGCGTAAAATTAATTTCTAAAAAGCCCAAGGGGCCTTTGCGGGAAATGAAGAGAAAAACAACCAAGCCCACCACCACTGGCGGCAGGCTCATAAAGGTATAAAGTATTCTAATGATAATTTTCTTGCCAGGGAAGTCTTTCAACCCCAGCCAGATGCCTGAAGGTATGGCCCCCAGGGCAGCAATTAAAGTAGAAGTAAGGGAAACATACAGAGATAAAAGAATGATGTCATAAACTTCTCTATTCAAAGATGTTAGGAGCGTCAGAGCACCTTTTAATCCCATCCATATTTCACTCACTGGTATACACCTTCTTATTGAGCATTTGGTATGAACAAGGACTGTTTATATTCCTCCATACCAAATTTACTAATCAGTTGCTGGGTTTCTGCAGATAATATCCAATCGACAAAAACTTGGGCGGCGGCCTGGTTAATCTGATCATTCTTTTCAGGGTTCACAGCAATCACACCATATTGATTAAATAATCTGCCCTCTCCTTCGGTGACGATGACCAAATCAACCTTATCCTTAATGGATAAATAGGTGGCTCTGTCCGCCAAAGTGTATCCATTCAGTTCATCAGCCATCATAATCACATCACCCATACCTTTTCCGGCTGAAAGGTACCAATCACCCTGAGGCTCCATGTTTCCCTCTGCCCACAAATTTAATTCCATTTTATGAGTTCCGGAATCATCACCTCGGGAGACAAAATTTTCCTGCTTTTCTTCGATTAATTCAAAAGCCTTGATAATGTCCTGGGGCGCATTTGTCTTGATTCCTGCAGGGTCATCCTTCGGCCCCACCAGAATAAAATCATTATACATGACATCAAATCGTTCTATACCATGTCCCTCTTGAACAAATTTCTCTTCATCAGCTTTAGCATGGACGAGTAATACATCTGCCTCTCCGTCCATTCCCATCTGGAGGGCCTTACCGGTTCCCACGGCAACAACCTTCGTATCAATGCCCGTTTCTTCCTTAAAGACAGGGAGAATATAATCTAATAGACCACTGTTTTCTGTGCTGGTGGTTGTCGCTAGAATTAAACTTTTGTTTTCCGCAACTGGTGCACTATTTCCTTGGTTTTGTTGATCTCCCGGTTCAGAAGATGTATTGGAGCTTCCGCAGGCTGTTAGCACAAGCAGCAATAAGCAGAGGGATAAAACCAGACTCTTTTGTTTTGAAAACCCTTTCATTTTGAATCCTCCTTGATTATCATTAACTACTGATCTAGGGGTCAGTATCTGTGAGAAAAAAGTAAACCCTTATCCTATGTGGCACATTATTTTAATCCATATCTTAACATAATGCTGATAATAATGATGTTAATTTATTATTAAAAATTTATGGAGCAAAAGGACATTTCCATGGTTCATCACAGTAATGGAATAGAGAGAGGTACAACGCATAAAAGACTCGCAGTAAAAATCATTTATTTTGAAGCTGATTAAAGGTAACTTATGATGTCAGCAATTATCAGTCGGTCGGTTTTTCCCGGATATGCAGGGTTTTAATCGTAAAAACGCCAATTTTGTATCCTTTATTTTCTTGCATCCTATTATTCTCTGGGTTATAATACCTTATAACCTGGTCATAATATTAGATGATATTTAAGGTGGTAAAATGGAACCAAGATTTTCTGGGCGAAAGAAAAGACATCAATATTTGGAAAAATATCTTGAAATGCATCCTTTTGTCACGGACGACGAACTTGCTCAATTTCTGGGGGTGAGTGTTGCCACCATCCGATTAGATCGTCAAATATTAGGTATTCCGGAAGTTAGAAAAAGGACGCGCTTTGTGGCACAGGATGCCTTTGAAAAACCTACAGCCCTCGACACTCATGAGGTTGTAGGTGAATTGATGGATTTGGAATTGAACAAAAGCGCCATCTCTGTCCTAACCATTACGGAGGACATGGTTTTAGCAAAAACCAAAATCGCTCGTGGTCATCATTTGTTTGCCCAAGCCAATTCTTTGGCGGTAGCAGTGGTCGGTGCGGAGATTGTTTTTACAGGCAGTGCCCGCATTCGTTACAAAAGACCTGTTTATCTTGGAGAGAAAATCGTTGCCAAGGCTACGGTAAAGACCCAGCGGGGCACAACCTTTCTGATCTCAGTGCATTCTAAGGTTGATTTAGAAATTGTTTTTAAAGCGCAGATTGTATTGTCCGTTCAGGATCATAAGTTTAAAAGGGACTGAGGAGGCTTTTTCGTGAGAATCGCAGTAGATGTAATGGGGGGAGATTATGCCCCCGGGGAAATTATCACCGGAGCGATCCAGGCTGGGAAGCAGTTTCCTGATACAGAGCTTATTTTAGTCGGTCGAGAGGATCTGATTAAAAAGGATTTCTCCCAGCTTCCTTCCAATATCAGGATGCACCATGCTTCAGAAGTAATGGGTATGGATGAATCGGTGGAATCATTAAGAAAAAAAAAGGATTCCTCCATTTGGGTAGCAACAAAACTGGTGAAAGATAAAGAGGCAGACGCCGTGGTTTCGGCAGGGAGTACGGCGGCTCAGATGGCTTCCGCTCTGCTCCTGTTGAAAAGGATCGAAGGGATTGATCGTCCGGCTATTTCCGCCATTTATCCCACCCTCCAGGGAGGAAAGGTAATTTTGGATGTGGGGGCCAATGCCAATGCAGAAGCCAAACAATTGGTGCAATTTGCACTGATGGGCAAGACTTATGCCGAGGTGATCCTCAAGATGCAAAATCCCAGGATAGCCTTATTATCCAATGGCTCGGAAGAAGGCAAAGGGAATGAAACCGTCGTTGCTGCCCACCAATTATTAAAAAATACTCAATTGAATTTTATTGGTAACATCGAGGGCCGGGATATTCCGGCAGGAACTTATGATGTCGCGGTATGTGATGGATTTGTGGGCAATGTCCTGCTTAAAGTATCCGAGGGCCTGGGAAGCGCCTTATTTGCATTGATGAAAAAGGAATTTGAAAAGGATCTGCGGGGAAAATTAGGAGCAGCCCTGCTTTTACCCGGCTTAAAAAATATCAAAAAAATGATGGATTATGCTGAAACGGGCGGCGCTCCTCTTTTAGGCGTAAAGGGTGTCAGTATTATTTGCCATGGAAGCTCCAAGGCTCGTGCCATTGAGAACGCAATCAGAGTAGCAAGAGATTGTGTCGGCGGGCGTTTTATTGAGCAAATGGAAGTATCAATTGGTCAGGAAGGTGGAAGTTAATAGATGGAAATACGATCCGTAGGTATTGCCGGAGTAGGCTCTTATGTTCCGGAACGCATTTTAACCAATGACGAATTGGAACAGATGGTAGATACGAGTGATGAATGGATTAGGACCAGAACGGGTATTTCTACCCGTCATATTGCGGCAGAAAACCAGGCGACTTCAGATTTAGCTTATGAGGCGGCAAAGATTGCACTGGAGGATGCGGGGTTAAAAGCGGAAGAGTTAGATTTAATTATCGTGGCTACCAGTTCTCCGGATATGCTTTTTCCGGCGACCTCCTGTATTTTGCAGGAAAAATTAGGCATCAAGGGCAAGCCTTCCTTTGATATGGAAGCAGCCTGCTCCGGCTTTATTTATGGTTTGGCCGTGGGAGCTCAATTTATCGCTACAGGCATTTACGAAAATGTATTGGTTGTGGGTGCAGAAACCCTGAGCCGCTTGGTAGATTGGGAAGATCGGAATACCTGTGTCCTTTTTGGTGATGGCGCAGGTGCTGCTGTTTTAAGACCAGTGGAAAAAGGGAAAGGATTGCTTTCCTTCTACCTTGGTGCAGATGGCGGCGGAGGAGATTTGCTGAAGGTTGCCGCCGGGGGAGCGGCGCTGCCGGCCAGTTGCGAAACGGTTGAAAACAGGCTTCATTTCATTTCTATGAAAGGCAATGAGGTATACAAATTTGCGGTGCGGGTAATGGGAAGCGCAGCTGTAACGGCTTTGGAAAAAGCAGGTCTCAGCAAGGATGATGTATCTTTTGTGGTTCCTCATCAGGCTAATATACGCATTGTGGAGGCTGCCATGCGCCGTTTGGGGCTGCCTATGGAGAAAGCCTTTATTAATTTAAATAAATATGGTAATATGTCTAGTGCTTCCATTCCGGTGGCTTTAGATGAGCTTTATCGGACCCAAAAACTGAAGGAGGATGATATCCTGGTATTGGTTGGCTTTGGTGCCGGTCTTACCTGGGGATCTGCAGTAATTAAGTGGAATAAGTAAGTCAGGGAGGGGAAATATGTTTCAGACGGAACTCTGTAAACTACTAGATATTCAATATCCCATCATTCAGGGGGGTATGGCCTGGGTGGCTACGGGAGAATTAGCTGCTGCTGTTTCTGAAGCTGGGGGGTTAGGAATTGTAGCAGCGGGAAATGCGCCCCCGGACATTGTGCGGCAGGAAATTCGTAAGGTACGGGAGAGGACCCAAAAGCCTTTTGGCGTTAATGTTTATTATCTTTCACCCTTTGTGGATGATGTCATTCAAATTGTCATGGATGAGAAAATCCCGGTAGTCACTACCGGAGCGGGGAATCCGGGCAAACATGTGCCGCTTCTTAAAGAGCAGGGAATTAAGATCATCCCGGTGGTATCATCACCGATTTTGGCCAAAAGACTGGAGCGGGTAGGTGCGGATGCTTTTATTGCCGAAGGCATGGAATGCGGCGGTCATGTGGGTGATATTACCACCTTCCCCTTGGTGCCCCAGATTGTTGATGCCGTAAAAGTTCCTGTTGTCGCTGCCGGAGGTATTTATGACGGTCGGGGCTTGATAGCTGCCCTCGCTTTGGGGGCATGCGGGGTTCAAATTGGCACTCGTTTTATCTGCGCCACTGAATGCACAGCCCATGAAAATTTCAAAAAAGCAATTATTAATGCCAAAGAGAGAGATACAGTTTTAACCGGTACGGACGGTCACTTTGTACGGGTGCTCAAAAACAAACTAACCAAAGAATTTGAACGCATGGCGCGAGAAAACGCTGTGCCGGAAGATATTGAAAATCTGGGTACCGGACGATTGCGGGCCGCCGTGGTGGACGGGGATGTGGAAATGGGGTCCCTGATGGCAGGACAAATTGCCGCCGCGATCACAAAGATTCAACCGGCCCGGGAAATTATTGATGAAATTATGATGCAAGCGGAAAAAACCTTAAACTCTTTATCTTCTCTCAAGGAGGAAGCTCATGAATAAAATTGCCTTTGTCTTTCCCGGACAAGGATCCCAGTATGTGGGGATGGGGAAGGAATTTGCCGATCATTTCCCGGAGGCGGGAGCAGCTTTTGCCGAGGCGGATCAGGTTTTAGGCTTTCCTTTAACAAAAATTTGCTGGCAAGGACCTGAGGAAGAATTAAAAATTACATACAACACTCAACCGGCACTGCTTGCGACCAGCATTGCTTGTTTAAGAATATTAGAGGGACATGGCATCAAGGCAGACTTCACAGCCGGACACAGCTTAGGTGAGTATTCTGCCCTGGTGGCAGCCGGTGCCTTGGATTATCTGGAAGCTTTAAAATTAGTCCGCTTTCGGGGTGAAGCTATGACCCAAGCGGTACCGGCGGGAGAAGGAACCATGGCGGCCGTTTTAGGAATGTCCAAAGAACAGATTCAGGAGCTCTGTGCCAAAGCCGGTGCTTACGGTGTGGTGGAGCCGGCAAATTTTAACTGCCCCGGTCAGATTGTCATTGCCGGTGAGACACCGGCTGTGGAAAAAGCGGTAGCAATGGCGAAAGAAATGGGCGCTAAAAGAGCGCTGCTCCTGGCAGTAAGCGGGCCTTTTCATTCCAGTTTGCTTGTGACTGCTGCAAAAGCCATGGAAGCACGATTGCAAGAATCAAATATCAAAGATGCTCTGCTTCCGGTAGCCGCCAATGTCAATGGCCGGTTGATTCAGACTCGTGAAGATATTCGGGAAGCCCTCACCGAGCAAGTAGATCATCCTGTTTTATGGGAAGACTGTATCGCAGCCCTGATGGAAGCCGGCGCAAATATTTTTGTGGAAGTTGGTCCGGGGCGGGTGCTTGGCGGCTTAATTAAGAAGATTTCCAAGGATGTTCAGATTTGTAATGTAGAAGACCTGGCTTCTCTGGAAAATACACTTGCGCTTTTAAAGGAGTGTCGCTAAAATGGGTTTAGAAGGAAAGGTAGCTTTGGTCACAGGAGGTTCCCAAGGGATTGGCAAAGCCGTAGTTTGGGAATTGGTACGCCAGGGATGCCAAGTAGGTGTAAATTATGTGGACTTTGGTCAGAATAGGGAACAAGCTGAGGCTTTGGTAAATGAAATTCAAGCAGCAGGCAGTCAGGCCATGGCTGTTCAGGGTGACGTTGCCGTCGCAGCAGAAGTGGATGCCATGGTGCAAGCTGTAGCAGAACATTTTGGCCGGATAGATATTCTAGTAAATAATGCCGGGATCACTAAGGATAATTTAATCATGCGCATGAAGGAGTCCGATTGGGATGATGTGATTAATGTGAATCTTAAAGGCACCTTCAATTGTTGCAAGTCCGTTGTCAAGTTGATGATCAAGCAAAGATACGGTAAAATTGTCAATGTGGCATCTGTCGTTGCCTTGATGGGCAATGCCGGTCAGGGAAATTACGCTGCCAGTAAAGCCGGTATCATCGGTTTAACCAGGTCATTGGCCAGGGAACTGGCCGGCAGAAATATTAATGTTAATGCGGTAGCCCCCGGCTTTATTGCCACAGCGATGACCGATCAATTGCCGGAAAAAGCTCGGGAGAGTTTAATCAGCCAGATTCCTCTGCAAAGGTTAGGTACCGCGGAAGATGTTGCCCGAGTCATTGCCTTTTTGGTGTCGGAAAATGCTGACTACATTACCGGTCAGACCATTCCTGTGGATGGCGGTATGGTAATGAATTAGATAAAGTTTGAAGTTTATGAAGTTTATATTGAAAGGGGGTGAATTTAGTTGTCCGTATTTGATAAAATTAAACAGATTGTAATTGATCAACTAGGTGTAGAAAATGAAGAGCAGGTTACCATGGAAACTTCCTTCAAAGACCTGGATGCTGACTCCCTTGATGTTGTTGAACTCATTATGGCGTTAGAAGAAGAATTTGATACTGAAATACCTGATGAGGATGCAGAAAAACTGACCACCGTAGGAGCTGCTGTCGAGTACATTAAGGAGAAACAAGAGGCTTAAGGTATTTAAGATCCCCGTAGCTCCACTACGGGGATCTTTTACCTGACAAACTTGGCGAAAGCCTCCCGCTCTCGCGGCAGTCAAACGCCAACTAAGTCATGCATTAGCAGTTCTAAACCTGGTAAGAAAATCGCTTATCAAGTCAAGAACCTGTGTCAAAATAAGGTGATCAGGATAGGGATTGGGGGATAAAAATGCATTTACCTGCGCTGATAATAGATAAAATTGTTGCCAAGATACCCATTATTCAAGGAGGAATGGCAACTCGTGTCTCTACCTCCCGTTTAGCAGCAGCGGTAGCCAACGAAGGTGGCATTGGAATCATTGCTGCAACCGCAATGAGTCCGGATGAATTAATTCAAGAAATAAGAACAGCGCGAAAATTATCTTCAGGAATTATTGGTGTAAATGTTTTATTTGCGGTACGAGATTTTGCCCTTCTGGTGAAAACAGCCTTGAATGAAGGCATTGATTTAGTAATTTCCGGCGCTGGTGTAGCGCGTGATATGTATAAATGGGGCAGAGAAACAGATACCCCCATTGTACCCATTGTTTCTACGGCAAAACTTGCGTCCATGGTAGAAAAAATGGGTGCCTCCGCCGTGGTGGTGGAAGGTAAAGAGGCTGGGGGGCATTTAGGCACCGACCGGCGCGTAAGGGATATTGTACCTGAGGTGCGAAAGGCAGTGGATATTCCTGTGATTGCGGCCGGTGGGATTATTAACGGAGCGGATATTCGGGAAGCTTTTACCTGGGGTGCCAATGGAGTGCAAATGGGTACCAGATTCGCTGCCAGTGAGGAATCCAATGTTACCGATGAATTTAAACAGATGTATCTGAAGGCGAAAAAAGAGGATGTTATTTTGATTAAAAGTCCTGTGGGTTTACCGGGCAGAGGGCTGAAGAGTACCTTAACTGAGAAATTGCTGCGTGGGGAAGATCTTAGCCCTGCTAAATGTAATGCTTGTTTGAAAAAATGTTCGAAAAATTTCTGCATCATGGATGCTTTAAATAGTGCTCAGCAAGGATCCATTGAGGATGGGCTGGTATTTTGCGGAGAACAAGTGGAAAGAATTAAAGAGATTCTTCCTGTGAAAAAAATTTTTGAAAATCTCAAAGCGGAGTTGGCCGCTTTGCCGGATCTGCCGGAACAAAAGGAGGCGACATGAATTTGAAGAATCGAGTTGTCATTACCGGGATGGGTGTAATTACTCCCGTTGGGAATGATGTGGAGACATATTGGCATTCCTTGATGAATGGAATCTCTGGGATTGGGCCCATTACTCATTTTGATACTACAGGATATACCACGAGAATTGCCGGTGAAGTGAAAGATTTTGATCCGACTAAATTTATTGATAAGAAAGAAGCCCGGCGTATGGATCGGTATTGTCAGTTTGCTGTGTCGGCAGCCAAAATGGCCCGTGAAGATGCTGCTCTTGATATGAATACTGTAGACGGTCATCGGGTAGGGGTGATTTTGGGCAGCGGCATCGGCGGTGTTGCCACCATGGAAGAACAAAAACAGGTTTTAATGGAGAAGGGACCGGGACGGATTAGTCCTTTCTTTGTACCCATGATGATCAGTAATATGGCCGCCGGTCAAATTTCCATTGCTTTTGGTGCTTATGGGATCAATGAAACTATCGTCACTGCCTGCGCCTCAGGTACCAATGCCATCGGAGATGCTTTTAAAGTGATTCAGCGGGGCGATGCAGATGTGATTTTTTCCGGAGGCACGGAAGCTCCTATCACTCCTCTTTCCGTAGCAGGTTTTTGCTCCATGAAAGCCATGTCCACGAGAAACGAAGAACCGGAGAAAGCCAGTCGCCCATTTGACAAGGACCGGGATGGTTTTGTCATTGGGGAAGGGGCCGGGATTCTAGTTCTGGAATCCTTGGAGCATGCCCAAAAGAGAGGTGCGAGGATCTATGCTGAAGTCGTAGGCTATGGATCTACAGCGGACGGCTATCATATTACCGCTCCGGCACCGGAAGGGTCAGGGGCTGCCAGAGCAATGGCCAATGCTTTGGAGGATGCAGGTATCAAGCCGGAAGAGGTAGATTATATTAATGCTCATGGAACTTCCACTGATTTAAATGATAAGGGAGAAACCCAGGCCATTCATTCGGTCTTCGGCGAAGCTGCCTCAAAGGTCGCTGTTAGCTCTACCAAATCCATGATTGGTCATCTCTTAGGTGCAGCCGGTGCGGTGGAAGCAATTGCCTGCACTTTAGCCATTAACCATAGAATGCTTCCGCCGACCATCAATTATGAAACTCCGGATCCGGAATGTGACTTGGATTATGTACCCAACCAGGCGCGAGAGGCAGAAGTGAATGTCACCATGTCCAATTCTCTCGGTTTTGGCGGACATAATGCCACAATTGTCATCAAAAAATTTGCGTAAAGCTGCCAAGGGACGGGAACACCGTCCCTTTTTCTAAATATATCTTGGGAAGGTGAAAGTATGGATATGAATCAGGTTCGGCAATTTGCACAAAAACTGGCGGGGATGGGTATTAATTTAACAGATTTGGATCTTTTGAAGCAGGCCCTCACTCATCCCACCTATGCTTATGAACATAAAAAACAAAAATTGTTCCATAATCAGCGCTTGGAATTTTTAGGGGATGCGGTCTTGGGTTTGGTTATGGGAGAGTATTTGTATCAAAAATTTCCTCAAAAACCGGAAGGGGATCTCACGAAAATGCGTGCGGCGGTAGTTTGTGCCGCCTCCTTGGCGGAACAGGCCAAAAATCTTGATTTTGGCAGTTATCTTTTGTTGGGTCGGGGAGAGGATTTAAGCGGTGGGCGGGAAAGGAATTCCGTTTTAGCCGATGCTTTTGAAGCTGTCGTGGGAGCCATTTATTTGGAGTGCGGATTGGAGGGCGCCCGGAAATTTCTCATCGGTTCCTTGGCAGGAACCGTGGAACGCCTTGAGCATGACAACATGGGAGATTACAAAACCATGCTGCAGGAATTGGTGCAAAAGTATGATGATGAAGGGGTCTCTTACACCATTCTCCATGAATCCGGCCCGGACCATCAAAAGGTATTTGTGGCCGGTGTTAAATATCGGGACGAGTTACTAACCCAAGGACAAGGAAACAGTAAAAAGGAAGCCGAGCAAAAGGCTGCTCAGGCAGCTTTGGAGACCGTAGATTCCTGGAGACATCTTATTACGGAGAAAAAATAATGGGCCGGGCCAAAAAACATATATTACCCTTTTTTATTCCTCATTTAGGCTGTCCCCATCAATGTATTTTTTGTAATCAGCACCATGTTTCCGGTTCTTCCGGTTTCCCCAGTGATGATGAGATTGCAGCAGCAATTCGTACCTGGGACCGGGCAGAACCGCCGGAGATCGCTTTCTATGGAGGCAGCTTTTCCGGACTGGATTTCTCCTGGCAGCGCTATTTCCTTACCCCGGCTTTTCAAGCCCTGAAAGAGAAAAAAATCAGCGGCATCAGAATTTCCACCAGGCCTGATTATATCAATCCTCAGATCCTTACTTTTTTAAAGTCTTTCGGTGTCAACACTATCGAATTGGGTGTGCAGTCCTTGGATGACCAGGTGCTGGCATGTGCCGAGCGGGGTCATACCGGGAAGGATGTTCTTGATGCCCTGGATTTGCTGAAAAAGGAAGGTTTTATCACCGGAGTGCAGTTGATGCCGGGACTACCGGGAGACAGCCCCCATAAGTGTATCCAAGGGTCCTTGACCCTGGCCCGTTTTCAGCCTAATCTGGCAAGAATTTATCCTGCATTGGTGCTAAAAGATACGTTTTTGCATAAACTCTTTCTAGAGGGAAGCTATCAACCCTTAAGTTTGCAGGAAGCTGTTGAGATCAGCAGAGACATGTTGGCCATCTTTCGCCTTTTTGGTGTTGAGGTGATTCGCACCGGTTTACAACCAACCAAAGATCTCACTCCGGGAGAGCAATTGGCTGCCGGTCCTTTTCATCCTGCCTTTGGCGAATTAGTGGCGGCAGCCTTGGTTCGGGAACATTTGACTGTCCTGATCAGAGACTTCATGACCGGGAGATCTGAAAAGATAATCATCTTATGGGGTTCGCCCCGGGACTGTTCCCTGATGGCAGGACATAAAAAGGAGAATGTGATTTTTTTGAAGGATCAGTTTCATTTGCTGCATATTAAAATTGTTGGCAGCTGTACTATGGAACGGGGTAGTTTCGGGATTTCACTTGTTGATTCCGAGCAACCTGATTTTGTGCTTCCGGAGAGGCAATTTCTCCTTCGATATGTTAATCAAAGGTTGATGGCAATCTGAGAAAATGAGGGGGTAAATGGGATGGAGGTTTTACGGGTAGCGGGAGATTCTGATGTAAAAGCTGTGGCAGGAGCATTAGTGGCAGTATTTAAAAGCCGGGGCAGGGTGGAGGTGCAAGCTGTAGGTGCAGGAGCTGTGAATCAGGCCATTAAGGCCATCGCCATCAGCAGGGGTTTTGTGGCCCCCAATGGAATTGATTTAGTTTTCATCCCGGCTTTCAGTGAAGTGGAGATTAATGATGAGAAAAAAACCGCCATCAAGTTTTTTGTGCAAAAAAGATAGTGGGGTAAAAATCAAGGAAGATAAAAGGAAGATAAAGAGTAGGAGAAGGAGGTTATTTCCCCCTTCTCCTTTTATTTAATTTATCCTGAACACTGGGATAGAGATCCAGATTAGTATGGGGAAGAAATTTGCTTCCGGCGTACTTATCCATAAAGCTGATATTATCATTCATTTCAAAGTAGGTGATTTTAGCGGCGATCTTTTCACATTCCAGTCTTTTGGCGTTGGAGAGGAGTACTTGACGGGCTCCTTCACCAGAGCTGTTGCCCAAGCGGATCATCCGTTCCCGAGGCAAGTCCGGATAGAGTCCAACGGTGACGGCGGATTCGATGGGAATATATTGGCCGAAGGCCCCGGCAGCATAGAATTTGTAGATTTCCTCCATGCTGCAGCCCACCCCTTCCACGAGAACCTCCAATGCGGTGTTAACAGCCCCTTTGGTACGCATGAGATTGTTAATGTCCTTTTGACTGATAAAAATATCCTTGCCATGGGCTGTTTCATCCTTTGTTACCAAGATAAATGCTTCCCTGCCATCAAAAAAATGGGCGGCCCGATCAATGAGTCCGCTGAGAAACAGCTCTGCCAAAGCGTCGATTAGACCGGAACCGCAAATCCCCTTGGCGGGAGTACCATGAATGGTGGTGTAGGTGACATGAAAATCATCATCGATGGCGACACTGTCAATGGCGCCTTCTTCCGCCCGCATACCCCACTCTGTGACACCCCCTTCCAAAGCCGGTCCGGCGGCACCGGCACAGGCGACCAGCCAATCCTGATTGCCGATGACAAACTCACCGTTGGTACCTACATCGGCAAACAAAGATAGTCCTTCTTCCTTGTGCATTCCGCTGACCAAAATCCCCCCGATGACATCTCCCCCCAGATAACTGCCCACACTGGGCAGACAATAAAGGGGAGCCAAAGGATGGATCTGAAGGCCGATTTCCCGGGCGGTAATGATCTCCGGATTGTTCACCATGGGAATATAAGGTGCCCGGCAAATAGAAGCAGGGTTGAGCCCCAGCAGAAGATGAATCATGGTTGTATTGGCACCGAGACACACGGCAATGATATCCTCTCTCTTTATGGAAGATCCCTGACAGACTTCCTCCACCAGGCTGTTTAAGGTTTCGACAATTAAACCCTGCAAGGCTGCCAAACCTTCGGGACTGGCGGCGGCCATGATACGGGATAAAATATCCTCCCCCAGTTGAATCTGATGGTTATAATCCGAGGCCTGTCCTAAGATTTGACCTGTGATCATGTCCACTAGATAAACCACTACCGTAGTGGTGCCGATATCCACGGCAACACCTAGGTGAAAGGCAGACTGATCTCCCTTTTCGATCTCCATCAAGCGCCAGGATTGTACTTGTTCCTGAGCATCAAAAAAACTATCAGCCGCCAGAGTGACGGTTATTTGTTGATCTTGGCTTTGACGGATTTTCTGGATTTCCGCCATTTTTGAGAGGGGAATGGTAACTGCTGTGCCTAATTCCCTGACCAGAGTCTGACGCAAGGTATCCACATCTCCCCGGTTATCGCCGCCCCGGCGGGGAGGTAATTTTATGACGATTTTTTTTGTTAAAGGATCTAAAGGAAAAGCAGAAGACGATGTTTGATCTGACAGAATCACGATTTTTTTCTTCTTATCCATTTATTTCACCACCACTTAAAAGCCGCCGCCCAGGGAGAGCGGCGGCTTCGTTATTAAATTCCAAGACTCCCACTTCTATAAGTGGGAGCTCCTATTTTACTTCAGAAGGGGTAGATTCCCCATCTGAAGCCCCGATGTTCAGCTTTAGCTGAACGAGTTCACTTGATTTTTATGTATTTATGGGTGATATTGGGATTACTCGTTCTGCGGGATTGGATTTCAAATTTCTTTAAAGAGGAGATCAAAGGCGTCAGTTTGGCGTGACCGTAGTTTCTGGTATCAAAATCAGGATAACGTTTATTCAGCCTTTTTCCTACTTCTCCTAAAAATGCCCAGCCATCCTCATCAGAACAATCAGTGACAATAGTCCTGATGGCTTCGATCAGCTCTTCAATATTAGCCATACCGTCTTGCGGGGGTTCCTGTTTCTCGAACTTCTTTGTCCCATTGGTACTGAAAGTATCAGCAGGAATGGCTGCCAGGACTTCCAGGTATTTAAATTTTTCACAGGCGGCGATAAAGGGCTGCGGCGTCTTTTTTTCGCCCATACCGATTACATACATCCCCGCTTCTCTTAAGCGGGATGCCAGCTTGGTAAAATCGCTGTCACTGGACACAATGCAAAAACCATCAACATTCTTGGAATAAAGTATATCCATGGCATCGATGATTAAGGCAGCATCGGTGGCATTTTTACCTGTGGTACAGCTATATTGTTGAATGGGTGTTATAGAGTAATTAAGAAGTACTGTTTTCCAGGATGCCAGTTGAGGTTTGGTCCAGTCTCCATAAATTCTCTTATAGGTGGGGATGCCATGGTTGGAGATTTCATCAAATATGTATTTTATATATTTTTCCGAAACATTATCGGCATCAATTAAAACGGCTATCTTTTTATCATTTTCCATTTAATATCCTCTGATTCACTCTGTATTAATTATTTAGACGTGTATTCTAAAAAAATTATAATACTTATTGTCTGCTGAGTCAAATAGCACTTCAGCCGAAAACTAACTGCCACTGATACCAAGAACTGCGTTCATGGCCCCCTCCGGATATTGGACTGTATCTTTTTCCTTAAAATCTATCAAGATATGCGTTTAAATGTATCTGTCTTGACTTGTTCCGATATGGTAAAATAAAGTTTGTGAAAGATTTATTTGGGAGGACAAGATGCATCTTAAATCAATTGAGCTACAGGGATTTAAATCCTTTATCCATAAAACGAAACTGGAATTCGGGCCAGGGGTATCTGTGATTGTAGGGCCGAATGGCAGCGGCAAATCCAATATCACCGATGCCATTCGCTGGGTTTTGGGAGAGCAAAGTGTCAAAACCTTGCGGGGCAGCAAAATGGAGGACGTAATTTTTTCCGGTACCAAAAAACGTAAGCCTTTGGGGATGGCAGAGGTCTGCCTGGTGCTGGACAACAGCGATGGTTTTTTGCCTTTGGAATTTAATGAAGTCAGCATCATCCGGCGCACCTATCGATCGGGAGAAGGTGAATATTTGATTAACAATGCGCCTTGCCGTTTGAAGGATATCCATCAGCTTTTTCAGGATACCGGCATGGGGACGGATGGTTTTTCCATTATCAGCCAGGGCAAGGTGGATGAAATCTTATCTGCCAAGGCGGAGGATAGGAGAAGCATTATTGAAGAGACTGCCGGGATCGTTAAATACCGGAACCGGAAGAAGGAAGCTGCCCGTAAGCTTCAGGATACGGAGCAGAGTCTGGACCGGATCCGGGATATTATTTATGAGCTGGCATCACAAGTGGAACCTCTGCGGGAGCAAGCGGAGCGCGCGGAAGAGTACCGGGCTTTAAAGGAAGAAAGTGATCGTCTGGAAATAAACCTATTGGTTCATACCATGGAGGATACGTGGGCAAAGTTAAATGAAGCTCAGACGACGGGAGAAAAGAAACAACAAGAGCTTATGGAAACGGAAGCCCAGCGGGGAAAAAATGAAGCTCATATTGAAGAATTGCGTCTGCGGTTAGCAAAATGGGATGAAGAGATTAATGGCCTGCAGCAAAATGTGTTTCAGGTCTTTCGTCAGTTGGAACAAGAGGAGTCGGAAGGAAAACTAAAGAGAGCTCGCCGGGATGCAATCAGAGAAGAACTTGGGAAATACGAGAAGGAAATTGAGACATTGATTCAAGGATCATCCCAATTGGCTCAAAATATCGCCCTGGAAGAAGAGCGTTACCATACCTTACAAGGATCTGTACGGAATTACCGGGATTTGATCAAAGCCCGGGAGGATGCCCAAATGGAAAAATCCAGCGGGATTATCACTATGGAAAGAAATATTGAAAATTTAAAAAATAATTCCTTTGACCTGATGCAGCATATGGCTGAATTACGGAATAAAATTTCCGCCTGCAGCCAAAAGGCAAAGACATTAGATCATCTATGGTCCAAATCAAAAGAGCAGGAAAAGGAATTCATGCAATTTATGGAGGAAAACGAGGAAAAGCAAAAGGAATTGGGCGTCGGCACAGAGGGGATGCGCCGGGAAATGACATTGGCGGAAGAAAGCTTATCTCATTTAACCCAAAAAATCCGCGTCACGGAAAAAACAGCAGAGCAGCTGAACGCCCGGCAGATGGACCAAAGAGAGCAGCTGCAATCTTCCAAAGCTCGGCTCAATTTATTGCAGGAAATGCAGCACGATTATGAAGGCTATTTTCCTGGGGTCAAAGCGGTTTTATTGGCTGCCCGGAAAAAACATTTAGCGGCAGCAGGGGTCGTTGGGGTGATGGCGGAATTAATCAAGGTGCCGGACCGGGTGCGTCTGGCCGTGGAAACGGCCCTGGGGGGCGGCCTGCAGGATATTGTTACAGAAACAGATGTGGATGCCAAAAAAATGATTGAGTATTTAAAAGGCATCAAAGGAGGACGGGCTACTTTCTTACCCCTGAATGTCATTCATCGGCCGGAAAACCAAGAATTAACGATGAAGATTCAAGGGCAAAAAGGCGTGCTGGGTTTTGCATCTGAATTGATCACCTGTGAGACAAAAGTGCGTCCGGCGGTGGATTTTCTTTTAAAACGGATTCTGGTGGTAGAAGATATGGATGCCGCCTTGATCGCGGCCCGAACCCTTAAGCATCAGGTTAGGATCGTTACCTTGGAAGGGGATCAGATTCATTCCGGTGGTTCTTTGAGTGGCGGCAGTCAACAAAAGAAAGGGGGCAATCTCTTATCCCGTATCAATGAGATGGGTGTATTAGAGCAAAGGGTCAAAAATCTGACCCGGGAATTTCAAATATCAGAACAAAGCCTGGCAGATTGCCGGGAAGGACTGCAGCGGGAGAAAAATATCCTGGAGCAAAAACAAGACCAGCTTCGGGAATGGGAACATCAATTGCTGCAAAATCAGCGGGAAGAGGGTCAGCTTAAAGAAGCCCGTACCATGGCCGAAAAGAATCTACAGGCAGTGCGTGAGGAAATTTTTGATAACAGACGGGAAAAAGAAGCACTGCATCGGGAAGAAAAGTTGCTTACCGAAGCAAAAGCAGAACAGGAAAAGGAAAATGAGAATTTGACGGCCGCTCTTTTGTCTCTTCAAGAAGAACTAAAAGAGCAAAAGGCAAATTTAAATGAAAAAAGTGATGATTTGACCGCTGCAAAAGTCAAGCTGGCCGGAGTGACCCAGGAAGAGGGGGAGGTAGTGCGGACCCTGCAACGTCTCAGTGAAGAAAAGGAAAGCCGCCATGCTCTCCAGGCCAAAAAACAAGAGGAAGCCAGGATCCTGGAATTGGAATTGGCAGAGAAGGAAACCGGGATTTTGGAGGGAAGCAAGCGGCTCTTGGATTTGAGCCGGGAAAAAGAAGCACTGGAAGGCCGGTTGAATGAGGAAAAACACAACCGCACAGCGGAACATCAGTATCTTACCGGGCTGGAAAAGGAAGACCGGGAAATGAGTAAAATCCAGGCCCAGTTAAACCAGGAACTGCACCAGTGGGAATTAAAAAGGAACCGCTGGGAGATGGAATGGGAGAAGCAAAGGGAAAGAATGGAGGAAAAGTTCAGTTTAACCTTTGAAAAAGCACTCCTGAAAAAGGAGGAGCTGCCCTCTAGAAAAGGGGCGACGATGAGAATTAATGAGATCGCCCGGGAAATAGACGCTTTGGGAACCATTAATCGGGGCGCGATCGAAGAGTATCAAAGGGTCTCTGAGCGATATGCATTTTTAACGGAGCAGCAACAGGATTTGGTCGAAGCTAAAACATCCCTGTTTAAGGTCATCGGTGAGATGGATCATATTATGATCCGCCGTTTTCAGGATACCTTTGAACAAGTTAGTTTCCATTTTAACGAAACTTTTACCAAGCTTTTTGGCGGCGGCAGTGCCCAACTGCGCTTGACCGATCAGGAAAATATCTTAGAGACCGGTGTAGATCTGGTGGTGCAGCCTCCGGGGAAAAAATTACAGCATCTTAATTTGCTCTCCGGGGGAGAAAAGGCCATGACGGGGATTGCCCTTCTTTTTGCCATTCTCAATGTCAAGCCCAGCCCTTTTTGCGTCTTGGATGAAATTGAGGCAGCTTTGGATGAGGCCAATGTGGATCGCTTTGCCTCCTATATGCATGAACTTTCTCAAGTAAGTCAATTTATCGCTGTTTCCCACCGCCAGGGAACCATGGAGATCGCAGATGTGTTGTATGGCATTACCATGGAGGAAAACGGGGTCTCCAAATGCTTATCTGTAAAACTGTCGGATCTGGAAGTGATTAGTGCTTAAAGAAAGAGGTGGTTATGATCTGTCAAATTACCTACGTTGCCAATGCCGGTGTATTACTGGATTTTCAGGGCCAACAAATCCTGATTGATGGATTATGCTCTGCCGATATTGCACCCTTTCATGGGCTGCCGGAACCTATTAGAAAGAAAATCATGGAGAGCATCCCTCCTTATCATAATATTCAATTATTACTTTTTACCCACCATCATGGGGATCATTTTGATGCTTCCAGCACGGTGCAGTTTTTGGAAAAGCACCCCCAAGCCTGTGTCATCGGCAGTCAGGAAACCATTGATCAGATTGTGCATTTGGAGGCGAAGCTGATTTCCCGGAGTTTCAGTCAGGAATCTGCACCCAGGCAAAGGAATAGATGTTTTCAAAGCCGAGATCTTGCCGTTCATTTATGCCCCATGGTTCATATGGGACGGGACTATGAAAAAGTGGATCATCTTGCCTATCTGATTGAAGGAATGGGCAAGAAAATTCTCCATGTGGGTGATGCCAATCCCGTTTCGGAAAACTTTGAACATCTGTATCTGCTGGAGTCTTCAGTGGATTTATTGATTGCTCCTTTTCCCTATCTGACCCGTCCTTCAGCACGGCAAGTGATTGAAAATTATATCCGGCCGAAACAAATTGCTGCCCTTCATCTGCCCCGGAGGGAGAGGGATGATGAGAGATGGATTGCGGCGACGATGAAAAGCTATCATCGGGTGCAGGACCATTTTATCCCCACCGTTTTCTTTAAAGAAACAGGTGAGAGCATCAAGATCTCCTGATCTTTGGTGGGAGCGGTTTTCTTAAATTCGTCCGGTAGTAATCATAAAATTAGTATGATAAAATATGGATAAGGCCAGGAGGCCAATAGAACAAGGTGCAGATAAGGAGGATTACGGGTTGGGTTTTTTTAATAAGTTAAAAGAGGGTTTGACAAAAACCCGTCAGGGTTTTGTGGAGAAGGTCTCCACGGTGTTGACCTTCAACAAAACCATTGATGAAGATCTTTTTGAAGAGCTGGAAGAAACGTTGATTCAAGCCGATGTGGGCGTCAATACCTCCATGAAACTGGTGGAAACGATGCGGCGGCGCGTGAAAGAAAGAAAACTGAAGGATGCTTCCCAGCTTCGGGAAGTCATGAAAGAAGAAATTGCTCATATCTTAGTAGGGGACAATGACGAACTGGGCTTAAATGTGGACAAAGACAAAAAGAATGTCATTTTAGTGGTGGGGGTCAATGGGGCCGGTAAAACCACCACCATCGGCAAACTGGCTCATCGTTTGAAGAAGGAAAATCATCGGGTTTTGCTTGCGGCAGGAGATACTTTTCGGGCCGCGGCCATTGATCAGCTGCTCATTTGGGGTCAGCGGGTCGGGGTAGAGGTTATTCACAATCAGGAAGGGTCTGATCCCGGGGCTGTTGTGTTTGATGCCTGTAAATCCTTAGCTTCCCGTCGGGATAATGTGCTGATCATTGATACCGCCGGTCGGCTGCAAAATAAAACTAACTTAATGGAAGAGCTGCGCAAGGTGGGAAAAATCCTTGCTCGGGAATTACCGGAGGCGAATGTTGAGGTTCTGTTGGTTTTGGATGCCACCACCGGCCAAAATGCCATTTCCCAAGCCCAACTGTTCAGTGAAGTGGTCAACGTAACCGGGATTTGCCTTACGAAGCTGGATGGTACCGCAAAGGGTGGTGTCATTGTGGGTATTCGGGATGAACTGAAAATCCCTGTCAAGCTGATCGGTATTGGAGAAGGGATTGATGATCTGAAAGATTTTCAGGCTGAGGAGTTTGCCGAGGCCTTATTTGCAGAGGAGGAAGCATAAATGGCACCCAAAATCGCAATTATTGGAGGAACCGGCGTTTACAATCCGGATATTTTATCAGATGTTCAGGAAATGATTGTGGAAAATGTGTACGGCAAAGCGAAGATGGCAAAGGGCACTTACCAGGGAAAAGAAATCATCTTTCTGGCTCGCCATGGCGCCACTCATTCCCTGCCGCCCCATTTAATCAATTACCGGGCGAATATCCGGGCCTTAAAAGAGATGGGTGTGGAAAGGGTGCTGGCTACGGCGGCAGTAGGTTCCCTGAATGAAACGATGGCCCCGGGAAGCTTTGTCCTGGTGGATCAGTTTTTAGATTTCACCAAAAACCGCATCAGTACTTTTTTTGATGGAGGGGAACAGGGGGTTACCCATACGGATATGACCAATCCTTATTGCCCTCAATTAATAAAGGTTCTGGCCCAAGAGGGGCAGAATTTGCCGATTACGGTGCATCAAGGAGGCACTTATGTTACTGCGGAAGGACCTCGTTTTGAAACACCGGCAGAAATTCGCATGTTTAAAATGCTGGGGGGAGATGTGGTTGGTATGACCAGTGTCCCGGAAGTGGTTTTAGCTCGGGAAGCGGGCCTTTGCTATGCCACCATTGGCATGGTGACGAATTTTGCCGCCGGCATTTCTCCCACGGAGTTATCCCACCAAGAGGTACTTGATGTGATGTCTGAGAACAGTGCTAATTTGTCCAAACTACTGATGAAAACAGTGGAAAATATGCCGGAGGAACGTACCTGTAAATGCGGCATTGCTTCTTGAAATAAATGAAGGATAGGTGGTTCTCGATGCTTGAAACCATGCGCTGGGCAGACCATCAGCTGATTTTATTGGATCAGACCAAGTTGCCCGGCGAAGTGTGTTATTTTACCTGTACAAACTATCAAGATGTGGTTGACGCCATCAAAAGGCTGGTGGTACGGGGTGCTCCTGCCATTGGTGCTGCCGCGGCCTACGGCATGGTTTTGGCTGCCTGGTCAGGGAGTCAGAAGGACTCGGCCGCTTTTCATGAAGAACTGGGTCACGCTGCCCGGGAATTAGCAGCTTCCCGACCTACGGCGGTCAATCTTTTCTGGGCTTTGGACCGGATGAAGCAACGCATAAACCCGGCGCAAGCACCGGCCATGATCTATCAAACCCTCCTTGAGGAGGCTCATGGAATCCTAAGGGAGGATCTGATCCTGAATCAGAAAATGGGCCGGCTGGGCCAAGAGCTGATTCCTCAAGCAGGGTCAATCCTCACTCATTGCAATGCCGGAGCATTGGCCACGGGCGGCTATGGCACCGCTTTGGGTGTGATTCGTGCCGCCCATGAAGCCGGGAAAAAGGTGCAGGTTTTCGCGGATGAAACCCGGCCTCTCCTCCAGGGGGCCCGCCTGACAGCTTTTGAATTGATGGAGGAAAATATCCCCGTGACCTTGATTACGGACAGTATGGCAGGTTCTGTGATGCAAAAGGGGTGGGTTGATCTGGTGCTGGTGGGAGCAGACCGGATCACAGCCAACGGCGACGTGGCCAATAAAATCGGCACTTACAGCCTGGCGGTATTGGCTCATGCCCATGGCATCCCTTTTTATGTGGCGGCCCCGGTCAGTACCTTTGATTTAACTCTTGCTGCGGGGGAGGATATCCCGATTGAAGAAAGAAGCCCGGAAGAAGTACGGAACATTTTCGGGTTTCAGAGCGCGCCCTTGGATGTACCTGTATTTAATCCGGCTTTTGATGTCACCCCCCATCATTTGATTTCGGCCATTATAACGGAAAAAGGTATCATCCACCATCCTGATCAGGAAATTATTAAAAAAATAATCCTATAAGTGAACAGCCGGTCTGAGGAGGATTTTTGTGATTATTCATTCTGCAGTACAATTAAAAGATCAAATCATCCAGGTGGGTAAAAAGCTGGTTGATGCTCAGCTGGTGGTGGGTACCTGGGGCAATATCAGCTGCCGCGTTCCCAACCATAAAAACTATCATATTACCCCCAGCGGGATGATTTATCATCAATTAAAATCGGGGGATATTGTGACCATGAATTTCGCCGGGGAGGTTGTAGAGGGAGACAGAAAACCTTCTTCAGAATTCATTCTGCATCAAGAAATCTATAAAGCACGATCCGACGTAGGGGCTGTCGTTCATACTCACAGTAATTATGCCTGTTCTTTTGCCGTAGCCCAGGAACGGATTCCCCCTGTTTTAGAGGAAGCGGCCCAGTTAATTGGCGGGCCGGTGGAAGTTGCCCGTTACGCACCCCCCGGTTCTCTGAAATTGGCTATTCATGGGGTACGCGCCTTGGAAAACAGGAATGCCGTACTTTTAGCGAACCATGGTGTCGTGGCGGTAGGACGTTCCTTGGAGGAAGCTTTTACCGTAGCTGTATTAGTGGAAAAACTCGCCCAGGTTTTTTTAAACGCCAAATCTCTGGGCACGGCCCATGTTTTGAATGATGTGGAAACCAAAAACTTGCGAGAAAGTTTCTTGAAACATTACGGACAAAGTAAGAAGTAAATGAGGTGCAAGGATGAAGATATTAATTAAAAATGCTCTGATTTACCCCATGACAGAAGAAGCAGCCGCAAGGGAAGAACCTTGTATCCGGGGAAATATTGCAATTTCTCAGGGCAAAATCAGCGGGGTGGGGCAGATCTCGGATGAGGAGGATTTTGACAAAATCATTGACGGCACCGATTGTGTGGCCATCCCAGGTCTAGTCAATACCCATACCCACGGGGCGATGACACTTTTGCGCAGTTATGCTGACGACATGCCCTTAATGGATTGGCTGCAGAAAAAGATTTGGCCGATCGAAAATTTGATGACCGATGCAGATATTTATTGGGGTACTTTGCTCAGCATTGTAGAAAT
This sequence comes from Dehalobacterium formicoaceticum, assembly GCF_002224645.1. Taxonomy (NCBI): domain Bacteria; kingdom Bacillati; phylum Bacillota; class Clostridia; order Eubacteriales; family Peptococcaceae; genus Dehalobacterium; species Dehalobacterium formicoaceticum. Next base: position 1,428,980 of record NZ_CP022121.1, read on the forward strand.
GATTAAGTCCGGCACCACCACCTTTGCAGACATGTATATTATGATGGATCAAGTGGCCCGCGCGGTAGATGAAAGCGGTATGCGGGGGGTATTGGCCCGGGGGATGACCGGCCTGGGTGCTAATGGGGAGAAGGCCTTGCTTGAATCCGTTGATTTTATCAAAAATTGGCAGGGCAAGGGAGAAGGACGGATTACCACCATGATGGGCCCTCATGCCCCTTATACCTGTCCGCCGGATTTTCTGAAAAAAGCCCTCAGCTATGTGGAACAGCTAGGTGTGGGCATCCATATTCATTTAGCAGAAACCCTGACTGAAGTGGCTGATATCGAAAAAGAGTACGGTAAAAGGCCTGTTGCCTTGATGGATGAGGTCGGTTTGTTTCAGCATCATGTTTTAGCGGCCCATGTGGTTCATGTCAATGAGCAAGAGATAGAACTCCTAGCTGATAAAAAGGTGAAAGTTGCCCATAATCCTCAAAGCAATATGAAGCTGGCCAGTGGCATTGCTCCTGTGGCTCAGATGCTTAAGAAAGGGATTACTGTTGCCATCGGTACGGACGGCGCTTCCAGCAATAATAATTTGGATATGATTGAAGAGATGAGAACAGCCAGTTTTCTGCAGAAGGTAGCTGCCATGGATCCCACAGTTCTTCCAGCTTATCAGGTACTGGCAATGGCAACCCGTAACGGCGCCGATGCTTTGAATTTAACCGGGGAAATCGGTCAGATTGCGGTGGGGAAAAAAGCAGATATCATCTTGGTTGACTTTCATCAGCCCCATCTTTATCCTCATCATGATGCAGCAGCTCACCTTGTCTACGCCGCCAAGGGGAGCGATGTTAAGACGGTTCTGATTGATGGTAAGGTCGTGATGGAGAACCGTCAACTGCTGACTCTGGACGAAGAACGCATTTTGTATGAAGCTGAGAAATGCACCCGCCGGTTGGTAGAGCAAGTGAATTAAAAGGAGCGGTTATGCAAAATTGGATTATCAGCCTCATGGGGCAATATGGCTACTTAGGTGTATTTTTGTTAATTACTTTGGAAAACGTTTTTCCGCCAATTCCTTCGGAAGTCATTCTCGCTTTAGGCGGATTTATGACAACTTATACGGATCTGACTGTTTTTGGTGTGATCATCGCTGCCACCGTGGGATCTGTTTTTGGCGCCATGATCCTTTATGGCATCGGGTATCTCATTGATGTCGATAAGCTGGAAAAAATTGTTGGGCGTTTCGGTTATTTTCTGGGCTTAAAGGTAACGGATGTGCACAGGGCCGGTTCCTGGTTTCAGCGTTATGGATATTGGACCGTGTTTTTTTGCCGCATGGTTCCAGTGATTCGCAGTCTCATTTCCATTCCTGCCGGGATGTCTCAGATGAAATTTCCCCTTTTTCTTGTCTATACTATCGCGGGAACGCTGATTTGGAACACCATTCTCGTGCAGGCGGGGGCGTTCCTGGGCGCATCCTGGGAAGATATCATCAAATTTATGAATACATATTCTTACGCTACGTATACAGTGCTGGGTCTGGGGATTTTGGCTTTTATTATTTTCCGTTTGATGAAGAAAAAATCCTAAGGATTTAAAAGCACGGGGGGAAAGCTTTTTAGTTTTCTTAATGAATCTATAACTTAAAATTTAAGAATACATATGATATAATGATAATAATTAGCAAAATGCTTATTAATATATACTCTTGCTTTCACAATAGTAAAAATGATGAGAGAGGTGATTAGCATGACAAACAATGATCCCATGCAAAAGAACAGGTTAGGTGAACCTTTACCCAGCCGAAACGATGTCAAAGGTGAACATGCCGGTATAACGCGTGAGAATGGTGCCCCAGTGATCAACAACCAAGATACGATGACCGCTGGACCAAGAGGGCCCCAAGTCCTTCAGGACGCCTGGCTGCTTGAGAAGCATGCTCATTTCAACCGCGAGCTTATCCCGGAGCGGCGCATGCATGCCAAAGGATCCGGAGCCTTCGGTGAATTCACAGTCACACACGACATCACGAAATATTCGAAAGCGAAGATTTTTTCCCAGGTCGGGAAGAAAACCAAGATGTTCATGCGCTTTTCTACAGTAGCCGGTGAGCGGGGTGCTGCCGATGCAGAGCGGGATATCCGCGGTTTTGCCATGAAATATTACACCGAAGAGGGGAACTGGGATCTTGTAGGCAATAACACACCTGTTTTCTTTTTTCGGGATCCGAAAAAATTTGTTGATCTGAATCATGCTGTTAAGCGTGATCCCCGCACCAATATGCGCAGTCCCAATAATAACTGGGATTTTTGGACATCCCTTCCTGAATCATTACTCCAGGTATCGATTATCATGAGTGACCGGGGTATTCCTTCTTCTTACCGTTATATGCATGGATTCTCCAGTCATGCATACAGCCTGATTAATGCAGCCAATGAGCGGGTATGGGTTAAATTCCATTTTCGCAGTCAGCAGGGCATCCAGAACTTGACGGACCAGGAAGCGGAAATGGTGGTGGCAAAGGATCGGGAAAGTCATCAGCGAGATCTCTATACAGCCGTCGAGAAGGGAATCTTCCCTAAATGGACCATGTTTATTCAGGTTATGACAGAAGAACAAGCCAGAAACATGCCGTATAACCCCTTTGATTTGACTAAAATGTGGTTTAAGAAGGATTTCCCGCTGATTGAAGTGGGCGAAATCGTACTTAACAAGAATCCGGACAATTATTTTGCCGACGTTGAGCAATCAGCCTTTAACCCCGCCAACAATGTGCCGGGTATTGGTTATTCTCCGGACCGTATGCTTCAGACCCGGTTATTTGCTTATGGAGACGCCCAGCGCTATCGTCTTGGTGTCAACCATCATCAGATTCCTGTCAATGGCCCTCAGGGAGTAGAAAATCCTCATAGTTTTCATCGTGACGGCCAGATGAGAGTGGATGGAAACATGGGCAGCGAGCTTCATTATGAGCCCAACAGCTATGGCAATTGGACCGACCATCCCCAGACCGCCGAGCCGATTCAAGAAGGCGGCGATGTCTATCAGTATGACTTCCGTGCTGATGACCATGATTATTTTACTCAGCCGGGAATGCTTTTCCGAGGGATGAGCCCTGAACAAAAGCTGGTACTTTTTGAAAATACAGCACGGAACCTGGGGGACGCGACGCTGCAGATCAAGCATCGCCATATTAATCATTGTTACATGGCCGATCCCGAGTATGGCAAAGGAGTGGCTGAGGCTCTGGGTATCTCTTTTGACGATGTGGATCCGACACCGATGAAATCTGACAGCCACGATGCCTGGGTGCAGGATAATGCTCGTGGAGGGATAGACCTAAACGTGCCTACCATGCCTGCTAACCCTGCTACTGCCAAGGATTTGCCCCAGAACGGCCGCGATACCAATGCCAAAGATCCGGCTAGTTTGCATAGCTGGAAAGATGATCCCCAGTTGTTGTAGTGGGCACTCGGCAAGAAAACCCCAATTATAATTATGATTGCCGATGATTTATTTTCGATAAAGGACGCTTAGTTCCTGATCGGTTCAACTAACTGTCAGTAGGGGATGAAGAAAACCCCTGCTGACAGAAGTTTCGCTTTTTGAGGATGAGGTTCAAGACGCCAGCTGCTGTTTTGCACCTCATCTTTCTGTTTTGCCCATGAAAATCAGGGAACAAATGACCCAATTATTTCGTCAATAAGTTGGTAAAGTTTCTGCTATCTTTGGACTATGGATGGAGCTCCTGAAACTCTATAAAAAGTTCGAAAATTTGCAGGAAGATGAATGCCTCTGAGGGAATTAAGAACAGAGGAAAAGAATGAAAGGAGGAGATGGTATGAAGAAAAGGTTTTTTGGGATGATCCTGGTAATGTTGTTGGCTGTCTCGGGTACAGCATGGGGCGCAGAGGATGACGGTACCTTTACCAGGGGAGATTTTGCCGCCATGTTGGTAGACGCAGCTCAACTGACAGGAGAGGAAGGGGATCAAGGTCCGGCTTCTTTGCTGGTGGAAAAAGGAATTATTCAGGGATATCCGGGAGGAGATATGGGTTTGGAAAAAGAAATCTCCCGCCTGGAAGCTGTCAGTTTTGTGGGACGGACCTTGGGGCTGAAGGATGATATAAGTCCGCCGGAACAGGGTAATGCTCCTTTAGACGCCACACATTGGGGCTATAATCTTTATTCCTGGCTCAATTATCATGGCTTGATCACAGGAGAACCCGGCGACATATTAAACGCGGAAGAAGGGGCTGCTTTTCTGAATAAGGTCTTTACTTCCCAACCGGAAGCGCTTCAAATCGTAGAAAAAACTCAAGAAGCTGTTCAGGCAAAGAACCAGACCTTGAGTATGGTTTTGGAGGGCACCATGAAGATGACCCCAAGATTAGGGGTAGCGGGTGCCGAAGAAATTCCTCTCGGGGATTCGAAGATGAGAATTGAACAGGAAATGGTATTGCCGGATCAGATCCATCAGAAAATTACCATGACGATGGTCCTGCCGGGCAGCGGGGAAGAAACGATGACGATGGAAACCTATATGGCTGGCGGTGAGATGTATCAACAGCTCCCAGATGAGGAAATCGGAACCATGAAATGGTACCGTTATCCAAAAGAACTGATGCCTGATCTGAAGGAAATCATGGAAATGGCTGAAAAGCAGGGGAATGCTATCCCGTCGGAATTAGAAGAGTACCTTCATTATAATTTGCTGGGGACGACACAGGTTGGCGGAGAAGAGGTTCACCGAATCGCTTTTTATGGCCGTATCGATGATCTCAGCAAATTCTTAAACGCCGCCATGGGTCAATTTGGGGATAATGCGGATTTACAGCAAGCCATGAGCCAGTCTATAGAAATCATTGATTCTATAACCTACTGGGGTATTGAACATATCGGTGTTGCTGACTATTTACCCCGCAATGCCGAACTTAACATCATCATGACATATAGTGATGAATTCATGGGAGAACCCATGCCCATCAGCGCTTTGGAGATGATGATGAATTTTGAGGAGTATCGTTATGGGGATGATTTGGTGATTCAGGTTCCTCAGGAAGCATTAGATGCCCCGATGCTGGAGCTGCCGGACATGAACCAGCCCATGATACAGTAATTGTTTATCCTTGCCGTGGTGCCCAAAGAATCACGGCAACGCCTGCCAAACAAATGAGGGCGCCAATCCAATCATAAATGTCCGGGGTTTTGCGGTCAATACCCCAACCCCAGAGGACAGAAAGTATGACAAAAACTCCCCCGTATGCGGCATATACTCTGCCGAAACTGGGGAATTTTTGTAATGTAGGAATAATTCCGTACAGAACTAAAATCAGACCTCCCGTCAGGCCGTACCAGGCAGGTCTGGATTCTCGGAGCCATAGCCAGATCAAATAGCCGCCGCCGATTTCTGCCAGACCTGCCAGAATAAAAAGCATCACTGCATGGAGCATTACCTTTCCCTCCCTAATGAGTATTTCGTTCAGTATACACAAAAAGGGGAGCGGTGTCTATTTACTTATTTTAATAGTAAATGTATCATAAATGATAAGGATGATCTTCAGTCAAAAACTAAAAAAGGGGTCAAAAAATGCCAAAGACGATATATGTATTGGGCCATAAAAACCCGGATACGGATTCCATTTGTTCTGCCATTGCCTATGCGGAGTTAAAAAGAAAGCAGGGTTTGGCGGCCGTACCTGGCCGGCTAGGTGAGCTGAATCAAGAAACGGAGTTTGTCTTGAACTATTTTGAGGTGGAAGCACCCCAATTAGTGAAAACGGTCAAAAAGCAAGTCTCAGACTTAAATATGGATGTGGTGCCTAGCCTCTCACCAGAGATTCCGATCAAAACAACCTGGAACGTTATGAAAAAATCCAATTTAAAATCCCTGCCCGTGGTGGATGATAATGAACGACTCTTGGGCGTAGTGACCTTATCGGATATCACAGAAAAATATATGGATGCGGTGGATAATAATATGATTGCGGCCAGTAAAACTCCTTTGGGCAATATCGCTGATACCTTAAATGCTAAAATTATTTGGGGGGAAGAAAAGGATTATAATACCACCGGCAAGGTTTTGATCCTGGCGGCTGATCCTTCTCAGTTGGAATTCTTTGTGGAAGAGGGGGATATTGTCATTGCCGGTAATCGCCGGGACAGTATTGTAAAAGCCATGGAGTTAGGAGCCAATTGCGTGATTTTGACCTGTCAAAACGAAGACGATCCCTCTCTGATTGAGGCTGCTCAAACGGCGGGCTGCATTTTAATGACCACCCAAACTGATACTTTTACGGCGGCCCGTTTGATTAACCTGAGCATTCCCATCAGTTATGTGATGACCACCAAGGAGTTAGTAAAATTCTCTATTGATGATTTTGTGGATGAGGTTAAGGAAACCATGATGACGACGCGTTATCGCAGCTATCCTGTGGTTGACAAAAATAATAAGGTGTTAGGCTTTATCTCACGCTATCATGTGATCTCACAAAATAGAAAGCAGGTTATTTTAGTAGACCATAATGAGATGGGTCAAACAGTGCCGGGTATAGAAGAGGCGGAAATTTTAGAAATTATTGATCACCATCGATTAGGGGATATTCAGACAGGCAAACCGATTTTCTTTAAAAATGAACCGGTGGGTTGTACCTCAACCATTATTGCCAATATGTATTTTGATGGCGGCATCAAACCTTCAAAAAAAATGGCCGGGCTGATGTGTTCGGCGATTTTATCCGACACCTTACGCTTTCAGTCTCCCACCTGCACTTATCTGGATCGGGTTACGGCGGAGAAATTAGGGGAAATCGCCAATATTGATATTGAGTCCTATGCTCTGCAAATGTTCAAGGCCGGTTCCGGTCTGAAAGGTAAAAGCCCCCGGGAAATACTTCTTGATGATTTTAAGGAACTGACTTTTAATAAAGGAAGAATCGGCATTGGCCAGGTTTATACCATTGACCGGGAGAGCATAGAAGAAATGAAGGCGGATTTGTTGTCCTTTATGGCCAGCTTTTGTCAGGATGGCAACTATGGTTTAATCCTTCTTTTAATTACCGATATTATTAATCAGGGTTCCGAAATTCTCTTTGTGGGAAAATTAAAGGATGTGATCGGAAAGGCTTTTGACGTACAGACTATGGAACATAGCGTATATTTGCCGGGAGTTGTCTCCAGGAAAAAACAGGTAATACCAAATATCAGCACCGTATTGGAATAATGCTTGACAAAGCAGGATTGCTGTTATAAAATGTGTAAAGTAAAAATACTTAACAGGCGGGTGAAAATCAGGATGAAAAAATTAGCCCGCATGACCATGCTTTACGATTTTTATGGGCGGTTATTGACCAAAAGGCAGCAGGAAATCATGGAAATGTTTTATGAAGATGACCTGTCCTTGTCGGAAATAGGGGAAGAATACAGTATTAGCCGTCAGGCCGTTTATGATCTGTTAAAAAGAACGGAAAAAAATTTAGAAGGTTATGAAGAAAAGCTTTCTTTAATGGATAAATTTGAAAAGCAGCAGGGTAAAATAGTTGATATTGGCGCATTGGTCACAGAACTGCGCAAAACCGGAAATTTGGATTTATTGGAGCAAATTGAGTTTATCATTCAGGAAATCAATGACCTGGAAAGAAAGTAGGTTTTAAAATGGCTGTTTTCAGTTCTTTAGCGGATAAACTGCAGGAAACATTCAAAAAGTTAAAAAATAAAGGGAAGTTAACGGAAGCAGATGTGGCGGAAGCCATGCGGGAAGTGCGGGTAGCTCTTCTGGAAGCAGATGTGAACTTTAAAGTGGTCAAAGATTTTGTGGGCAAGGTGCGGGAACGGGCAGTAGGACAGGAAGTTTTGGAGAGTTTGACGCCGGGACAGCATGTGGTAAAAATTGTCCATGAAGAATTAACTTCCTTAATGGGCAGCAGTCAGTCAAAAATTGTAATTTCTCCTAAACCACCCACGGTGATTATGTTAGTAGGCTTACAGGGTGCCGGGAAAACCACCAGCGGCGGGAAACTGGCCAATTACTTAAAAAAACAGGGGCGACAGCCCTTAATGGTAGCGGGAGATATCTATCGGCCGGCGGCCATTAAACAATTGCAGGTCTTAGGGGAGCAATTGCAGATTCCGGTCTTTAGTTTGGGGACAGATGTTAGTCCGGTGGAAATAGCCCGTCAGGCGATGGAAAAAGCTTCCGCCCAAGGCAATGATATGGTCATTATCGATACGGCGGGACGTTTGCATATTAATGAAGAATTGATGGATGAGTTAAAAAACATCAAAGCAACGGTGCATCCCCATGAAATCCTTCTCGTTGTGGACTCCATGACCGGGCAGGATGCGGTTAATGTAGCCGAGTCTTTTAATCAGGAGCTGGGCATTGACGGCTTGATTTTAACCAAATTAGACGGAGATACCAGGGGGGGTGCCGCCCTTTCTGCGAAAGCTGTCACCGGTAAGCCCATCAAGTTTGTGGGGATGGGAGAAAAATTAGATGCTTTGGAACCCTTTTATCCCGAACGGATGGCCTCGCGCATTTTAGGCATGGGAGATGTGCTGACCTTAATAGAAAAAGCTCAGGTCAATTATGATGCCAAAAAAGCTAAGGAAATGGAAGAAAAGATGCTTAAGGCAGACTTCTCCTTAGAAGATTTTTTGGATCAGATGCAGCAATTTAAAAAAATGGGTTCCGTCCAGGATCTCTTGGGCATGATTCCCGGCTTGGGCGGAAATAAAAAATTAAAAGATCTGCAAGTGGATGAAAATGAATTTGTCAAGATTGAAGCCATGATTCAATCCATGACACCCCATGAACGGAGGCATCCCGAGATCATTAACGGCAGCAGAAAACAGAGAATTGCCCGGGGCAGCGGTTCCAAGGTGCAGGATTTGAATAAGCTGCTCAAGCAATTTGCCGACACCAAGAAAATGATCAAACAATTCGGCGGCAGTGCTATGATGAAAAAAGGCAAGAAAGGAAAGCTGCCCTTTAACCTGCCCTTTATGTAAACATGGTGATAAAAAGCAGGGGCGGATGGCAGTGATCAGATAGATTTTTTCGCAGTAATGGATTATATTAAGGGAGGTGAAAAAATTGGCAACAAAAATCAGATTAAAAAGAATGGGTGCGAAGAAAGCTCCTTTTTACAGAGTAGTGGTAGCAGATTCCCGCTCCCCCAGAGATGGCCGCTTTATTGAAGAAATTGGTTTCTACAATCCGACGAAGCAACCGGCAGAATACCAAATCAACGAGGAAAGAGCTCTGAAATGGCTTTCCGACGGCGCAGCGCCTTCTGAAACAGTAAAAGCCTTATTCAAAAAGGCCGGCGTGATGAAAAAATTTGCTGAACAATAATCGGGTCTTAACTATGCAACTGGGGGTAATAGTTAAAAATGAGGGAATTAGTGGAATATATAACCAAATCCCTAGTGGAAAATCCAGATGCAGTTTCCGTAGAAGTTAAGGAAAAAGATAATCATACTGTATTGGAGTTACGGGTGGCGCCGGAAGACATGGGCAAAGTCATCGGTAAACAAGGACGTATTGCCAAAGCAATCCGCACCGTGATCAAAGCAGTTGCCACCAAAGAAGGGAAAAAAGTAAGCGTAGAAATTATTTGAAAAAGGGGGCAGCTGGTCCCCTTTTTTGCATTTTCATAAAGGATAAACTTTTAAAGCTTGTAATTAACAATTTTCTTTAGATTTTTCGAATGAACCAGTAATCATCACGGAAATGATTATGATTATATAGATCAATAATTGCGACGAAAGGAGACTAGATATTGGAAAAGATTATTATCGGGAAAATCCTTTCACCCCATGGTGTGAAAGGTGAACTTAAAGTAATGCCTTTAACCGATTACCCGGATCGGTTTTATCGTACCCCTCGTGTATGGATTGACGGCATCAATCATTTAGTGGAAATGGAAGAAATAAGGGAGCAAATGGACAAATTTCTGATTAAATTTCACGGGGTGGACGATCGTGACGAGGCAGCAAAATTAAGTAATCGCCATCTGGCCATTGATCAGGAACAGATGATTGAGCTCCCGCCCGGGCATTTTTATCACTTTCAAATTATTGGGCTTCAAGTTTATGAACCGCAGGGAACTTTGCTGGGAGATTTGGTTGAGATCATTGAAACAGGGTCCAACGATGTTTATGTGGTAGAGAGAGCCGGAAAAAAGGATTTATTGATTCCGGCGCTGAAAAGCATTGTACGGGAAATTGATATCCATGATCAAAAGCGTATGGTCGTTGATTTGCCGCCGGGATTGGACGATTAGAGGTGGAAAGCTTTGAGAATTGATATTTTAACCCTTTTTCCGGGGATGTTTGCCCCACTCAAGGACAGTATCTTGAAAAGGGCGGGAGAAAAGAGTCTGGTGGAAATCAATGTGATTAATATTCGCGACTTCGCTTTTAATAAGCATCGCATGGTCGATGATGTTGTTTATGGCGGGGGTGCAGGTATGGTCATGAAACCGGAACCGATTTTTGAAGCCATCCAAGATATTAAAGCATCAACAAACTCCTCCCCGCGTATTATTATTACCAGCCCCCAAGGGGAGCTTTTCAGCCAGAAAAAAGCTGCAGAATTATCTCGGGAAGAGCATTTGGTTTTTCTCTGTGGTCATTATGAGGGCATAGATGAACGCATCAAGGAAATCTTCCGGGCCGAGGAACTTTCTATCGGAGATTTTGTTCTCACCGGTGGGGAGCTGCCCTCGATGGTCATGGTTGATTCTTTGGTACGGCTGTTACCCGGCGTTTTAGGTGATGATCTTTCCTCATCTGAGGAGTCTTTTGAGGAGGGTCTGTTGGAATATCCTCACTATACCAGACCCCAGGAATTTCAGGGGCTCAGGGTTCCTGAAGTTTTGTTGGGGGGGCATCATAAGGAGATCCGGGTTTGGCGCCGGCAGCAATCTTTAGAAAAAACCTGGAAAAACCGGCCGGATTTATGGAAAAAAGCTCCTTTGGGCCCGGCAGATTTGCAGCATATGGAGAAGATCAAGGGACCGGTGAATGAAAATATCCGCCTTTTTACCGCCTTGGTACATTACCCCGTTTATAATAAAAAGGGAGCCGTAATTAATACATCTTTTACCAATTTGGATTTACATGACATCGCCCGGGCTTCCGCCACTTTTGGTGTGGAGAAATATTTTGTGGTGCAGCCGATTCATGCCCAGCATGAATTGATCCATACCTTGATTAATCATTGGATAAAAGGTTTTGGCGCCCGCTACAATCCGGATCGGAAAACAGCCTTGACCAGACTCAACTTGGTCGATTCAGTAGAAGAGGTCAAATTACAAATAAAAGAGGAGTATGGCAGTTTACCGCTGGTGATTTCCACTGCGGCCAAAGCTTATGCACAAAATATTGGTTATGAGGAATTAAAGGATGTAATGGAACGTCAGGAAGGCAACTATCTGATTCTCTTTGGTACCGGATGGGGGCTGGAAGAATCCTTGATTGAAAATTCGGATTATGTTTTAAGGCCGATTTATGGACCAGGTGTCTATAATCACTTATCTGTGCGGAGTGCCGCCTCCATTGTTTTAGATCGCTTAAGAGGAGAATAGTTGGAATATTAATGGAAGATTGTTCTTGCACCGTATCAAAATTTGTGGTAAGATTAGTTAGAAGATGAAAGTTAAAAGTTCATAGTTATTCCGTGGGGGAGTAGTTTGCAAAGCTATCGCGATGCGGTAAATCAACATTATGGTCGTTTTCGGCCTGGTTTACCTTGATGAACGAGACTCATGGGTGGTTTTTAAACTGCCTATGAGTCTTTTATTATATTTATCCTGATTCTTGCTGTTTTTGGGCATGCTAAATGAAAAAGCTAGCTCAAATCGAAAGGAGAAAAATAAAGGAGGATTTAATCCATGTGATCCTAATGAAAGTAAGGACGAAATGATGTGTTAAAAAATTCAGTTAAAGGAGCGATGTCTATGTGGTTTTCAAAATCCCAGGAAGAGGCTTTAAAAGAACTGGAAGTAAATCCGGCAATCGGTCTTACCAGTGAAGAAGCCCAGGAGAGATTAGAAAAGTACGGGGAAAACAAGTTAAAAGAGAAACCGAAGAAAAGCATCATAGCCCTCTTTTTTGCCCAATTAAATAATATGTTAATTTATGTTCTTTTGGGCGCTGCTGCTATCACCATGGCGATTGGTGAATATGTTGATTCGGTGATCATTCTTTTAGTAGTCATTTTAAATGCTGTGATCGGTGTGTTCCAGGAATATAAGGCAGAGAAAGCCATAGAGGCACTGCAAAAATTGACCACGCCCAGATCCCTGGTCAGACGAGACGGGGATATCAAGGAAATCGATTCAACAGAAATCGTTCCGGGAGATATCGTGATTATTGATGCCGGCCGATATATCCCGGCCGATCTTCGGCTAATTGAAAGTGTTAACCTGCAAATTGAGGAATCCGCCCTGACAGGGGAATCCGTACCTTCGGATAAAAATGCCCGGGATATTCATGAAGATCCCAAAACGCCTATTGGAGACAAGTCGAATATGGCTTTTATGTCCACCCTGGCTACATATGGTCGTGGTGAAGGTTTAGTTGTAGGTACGGCTATGGAAACAGAAATCGGGAAAATCGCCAAGATTCTGGATGAGGATCATGAAGAGATGACTCCTTTGCAGAGACGTTTGGACGAACTGGGGAAAATTTTAGGATTCTTAGCCATTGGTGTTTGTGCGCTCATCTTTGTTATTGCCCTTTTCCAGGACAGAGAAATATTTGACATGTTCTTAATCGCCATCAGCTTAGCCGTAGCGGCGATACCCGAGGGTTTAGCAGCAATTGTTGCTATTGTTTTGGCCCTGGGTGTGACCCGAATGTCTAAGATCAACGCCATTGTCAAGAAGCTGCCGGCTGTGGAAACCCTGGGCTCCGTAAATATTATCTGTTCTGATAAAACAGGTACCTTGACGCAAAACAAGATGACCGTTGTAAAGCAATATACCTTAAACCATTTCCAGGAAATACCCCCAGGGGAAACCAGCCTTCAGGGAACCCAAGATGAGCAGGAATTAATTAAATCTTTTGTCCTCTGCTCCGATGCTACCTATGAAAATGGGGAAGGTACGGGAGATCCCACCGAGGTTGCCTTAATTGTTCTTGGCGATAAATTCCAACTGGCGAAAAAAGCATTAAATGACAAGCATCCCCGGGTGGGGGAAAAACCCTTCGATTCCGATCGCAAACTGATGTCAACCTTGAATCAGGAAGGTAAGGGGTACCGTGTCCATACCAAAGGAGCCTTGGATAATATTTTAAAAATCTCCACCCATGCTTTGGTGGACGGTGGGATTGTACCTCTAACGGAAGAAATGAAAAAAACGTACCTGAATGTGGCAGAGGAGATGTCCAATGATGCTCTGCGGGTTCTGGGTGCAGCTTTTAAGGATACCAATTCCGTCATCCCACCGGAAGAAATGGAAGAAAATCTGGTCTTGATCGGCTTTGTGGGCATGATCGACCCCCCCAGACTGGAAGTGAAGGATTCTATTCACCAAGCCAAATTAGCCGGAATTACTTCCGTGATGATTACGGGAGATCATAAGAATACAGCCGTGGCCATTGCCAAAGAGCTGGGGATTGCTGAATCCATCGACCAAAGCATCACCGGAACAGAGATTGATCAATTATCCGACGAGGAATTCAGCCATAGAATTAAAGATATCCGCGTTTTTGCTAGGGTATCACCGGAACACAAGGTAAAAATCGTCAAGGCCTTCAAATCCCATGGTAATATCGTCTCCATGACCGGTGACGGGGTAAATGATGCTCCTTCCCTGAAATATGCAGACATTGGTGTGGCAATGGGCATTACCGGCACCGATGTTTCCAAAGGTGCCAGTGATATGATTCTGACGGACGATAACTTCTCCACCATTGTCAATGCCATTGAAGAAGGAAGAAACATCTATAACAATATCAAAAAGTCAGTGGTCTTCCTGCTCTCCTGTAACCTGGGTGAAGTGATTGCCATTGTGGCCTCCATTCTCTTCGGCTGGCCGGTGCCGTTACTTGCGACTCAAATTTTATGGATCAATCTGATTACAGATTCATTGCCGGCCATCGCCTTGGGGGTAGACCCGGGAGATAAGGACGTGATGAAACAAAAACCGAGAAATCCGAAGGAAAGCTTCTTTGCCCACGGGGCCGGATTCCGCGCTGTTCTGGGTGGTACCTTAATTGGGATCTTAACCTTAACAGCCTTCTACTTTGGCTTAGCTGAACATGGCTATAGTTTAGGTTCACGGGATATTCCCGAAGATATCTTAACTTATGCCCGCACCATGGCCTTTGTTGTTCTGGCGGGATCACAATTGTTTTATTCCTTGTCCATGAGAAATGAAATCAAGTCCATTTTCCAAGTTGGCTTGTTTACCAATAAGTATCTCGTTGGAGCCATCATTGTCGGTTTTATCCTCCAGTTAGGTGTGATTTCGGTGCCCTTCCTGGCGGAAGCCTTCAAAGTGCAGAATTTAAGCCCCTTGGATTGGAGTATTGTCATTGGTTTCTCTTTAATTCCATTGACTGCTAATGAGATTATTAAAATCTTTATGAGGACTGGTGCCAAGAATTAAAGATTTGACAACTGCTGTGTTTTATTATATGATGTTTTTAATTTCATACAGGGGAGCTTGTTGATGCAGGCTGAGAGGAAGCACATCAGCTTCGACCCTTAACCTGATTTGGATAATGCCAACGGAGGGAACTCACCTAAAGACGAAATGGGATACACTTTTTGGTGTATCCCATTTTTAATATTTTCAAAAAGTATAAGTGCTGTTTTCTTTATAGGTTCAAGCTTGATGGTACAGCAAAGGAAGTGTTTGTAAAATGAAGATCAAATATGCTATTTTCGATTTGGACGGAACGCTGCTGGATTCCATGCACATCTGGGATAATATCGGCGGGAAGTTTCTGGAATTGTATGATATTACACCGGAACAGGAGCTGGAGGAAGTTTTAAAGCCTTTAAGTGTCAAAGATGCTGCCTCCTATTTAAAGACCAGCTATGCACTGGATCTGGATGAAAATCAAATCGCCGATCAAATCTTTGGTTTAGCAGAAAAAGAATATCAGGAGAACATCATCCTTAAGCCTCGGGTGGCAGATTATTTAAAAAAGCTTTATTCCCAAAAGACAAAAATGTGTGTGGCTACAGCTTCTGATCATGGCACCACGGAAGAGGTTCTGGACCGTTTGGGGATTCTCAGGTATTTTGAATTTGTCATAACCTGCCCGGAAGTGGGATGCGGCAAAGAAAGCCCCCGGATTTATCAGTTGGCAGCTCAACGTCTGGGCTGTGATCCCATGGAGGTTGTGATTTTTGAAGATGCCCTGCACTGTATCAAAACTGCCAAAGATGCCGGCTTTTATGTGGTAGGGGTAAGGGACAAATCTACAGAGCAGGAAAAAGAGGAAATCGAGAGCTTGTGTGACTATTACATTAATTCCTTTGATGAAATGGGGGCCATCTAATGAAAAAAGTATTAACCATTGCCGGTTCCGACTGCAGCGGCGGTGCGGGGATTCAAGCAGATATTAAGACGATGACGGCACATAAAATATATGCCATGAGCGTGATCACCGCTTTAACGGCGCAAAATACCACCGGTGTTTATGGAGTCTTGGATGTTGCTCCGGATTTTGTCGGACAGCAAATTGACTGTGTAATGACGGATATTTTTCCTGATGCTGTAAAGATCGGTATGGTTTCAGCTCCATCCATTATCCTGAAAATTGTTGATAAATTAAAAGAATATCAGGCGCAAAATATTGTGGTGGATCCGGTGATGATTTCTACCAGCGGAAGCAGGCTTCTCAGTGACGATGCCATGGAAGCCTTAATGACTCAGCTGATCCCTCTGGCGCTGATTATTACGCCAAATATTCCGGAGGCGGAATGCCTGGCGGATATGAAGATTCATTCCAAGGAGGAAATGGTGCGGGCTGCACAAAAAATCGGCGAATCTTATTCTGGGCATATTTTAATCAAAGGGGGCCATTTAAAAGACTCTGCCGATGATTTACTGTATCATCAAGGGGAGCTCACCTGGTTCCCGGGGAGAAAGATCGCTAATGAAAACACGCACGGCACAGGATGCACTTTGTCCTCCGCGATTGCATGCAATTTGGCGGAAGGGTACGGTGTTCTGGAAAGTGTGCACATGGCAAAGGATTATATTATCTGTGCCTTGGAGGCCAAACTTAATTTGGGACAAGGCAGCGGACCCTTGAACCATTGCTGCTGGTGATGGTGAAAAAAGCAATTCGACTTTTTCGAATAAAACATTTCACACATTTCACACAATCTCCTTGACACGTATAGTAATACGTGGTAGAATATATTTGTCAGGACGGTGCTTCATGAAGTCATATTCTTCAAGGGAAATAATTAGGATAATAAAGAACGACGGTTGGTACTTCGTAAGTTCTGTCGGAGACCACCATCACTACAAACATCCAAATAAAATCGGTAAAGTAACAATAACGCACCCCGTTAAAGACATCCCGATAAAAACCTTAATGAATATAGAAAAACAGGCAGGGATTAAGCTTAAATAATACCTGCACAAGCCATATCTTGGAAGGGGTTTTAATATGAAAAAAGATTATTATATCTACCCTGCCATATTTGACTTTGGTGGTGACGGCATTTCAATTGAGTTTCCAGATCTCCCTGGGTGTATTCCTTGCGCAAAAACAACCGAGGAAGCAATAAAAAACGCAAAAGAAGCTATGGCTCTTCACTTATGGTCAATGGAACAGGACGGTGACCCTATTCCAGATCCTACCCCGGTTGACAAGCTAAGGTTTGAACCAAATCAGATTTCTATGTTAGTCGAAGTCAATATGCCTATTTACCGGGATGCAATTGAAAATACTTCTGTAAAAAAGACTTTAACGATTCCTCAATGGTTGAACCGTGTTGCCGAAGAAAATAAAGTTAATTTTTCTCAGGTTCTTCAAAGCGCATTGAAAAGCCATCTCAGCTTAGAATCAAAGAGGAAAGCAAAAAAGCAGTCCTAAACGACTGCTTTTTTGCTTTCCTCGCAAGGGGGTATTCCGGGTTTTGGAGTTTAACGTTGCGCCTGATATACAGTACAATAAGGGCTGTTAGTACACCGACAAGAAATACTGCACGCCAGCCAAATGCCGGTTGAACAACCATGACAACCAGCGCGCCCAAAATACTGCCCCATGCAAAACAACTTTGCATAACACTGCCAGCCTTAGATCGTTGTTTAGCAGGCCCAGTTTCTGAAAGTAAGGTTGCCGCGACTGCCCATTCTCCCACGCTCTTCATTAGAAAATCTTTATCGAAAGAAATCAAGGAAATAGGTAACAAATATGGTCCGGTAAAAAATATAGAAAACGGGCTGGAATAACTTGTAAGATATATTTGCAGCAGTTATAATAATATAAAATATAACATTATAAATTGGTGAGAATATGGAAAAAAAGGTATATCAGATTAATGAAATTAAATCGAAGCTGTATCCAGTTTTTGAGGCTTCTCCTGTATATCGAGCCATATTATTCGGGTCTTATGCAAAAGGCAACGCCACAAGCCAAAGTGATGTTGATATTGTTATCGACAGTAAAGGTGAACTTCTAAATATGGCATTTTATGGTGTGCTGGAGGATATTACAGAACAACTTAATAAACGTGTTGATTTATTTGAAATATCTGAAGTAAAAAGAAATTCCGTTATTTGTTCCGCTATAGAACGGGAGGGAATTGTTATCTATGAGAAGTAAAGACAGGATTATTCTGCAAAAAATAGGCGGTTATATTAAAGACGTAATTCAGTATATAGATGGATATACTTTTGAGCAGTTTATGACAGACAAAAAAACTATTTCCGCATGTGCCTTTACTGTCTCTCAAATTGGTGAACTGGCAAAAGATATCACCACGGACACTCAAGAAAAGCATTCTAGCATTCCATGGAAAAGCATAAAGGGTATGAGAAATAAAATTGTCCATGATTATGAAAATATTGATTTAGCCGTGCTTTGGGGGACGATCGCAAAAAGTTTGCCAGAAATCATGAATCAAATTGATGGAATCTTGTATCACGAAATAGAGGAGACGAATATCTTTAACAATGAAGAAGATGAGAAATTCAAGAGATAATTTGTAAGTAAACACTCCCTAAACACCAAAATTGAAATGGGGCAATAATCTTATTCTTATAATCTTCTCAAACCAGTTGTGTGAGGCAAATCACATAATTGTGTATTCCTGATTACCGGTTCAAAGATATTTCCCCATACGCATTGTTGACTCCTGGTTCATATCCGGCCATAATATTAGATAGAGCTATGAATAAATAAGTACAAACCAAGGTGGATATGAGACATGATGGAAAATGCACTTAAACTATTAAAAACCTATTTCGGCTACCAATCTTTTAAAGAGGGTCAGGAGCAAATTATAGAAAACATTTTAGCAGGCCGTGATACTCTGGGCATTATGCCTACCGGGGGCGGAAAGTCACTTTGCTATCAGATACCTGCTCTTATTTTTGAAGGGACGACTTTGGTTATTTCTCCCCTAATTTCATTAATGAAGGATCAGATTGATACCTTATTAAACTTGGGAGTTGCTGCCTCTTTTATTAACAGCAGTTTAACGCCCCGCCAGGTGCAGGAACGGATTGCCCATGCAGGGGAGGGCCGGTTTAAATTGCTTTATATCGCTCCGGAACGCTTAGAATCAGAGAACTTTCGGGGATTGCTTCAATCCTTGTCCATTAATTTAATAGCCATTGATGAAGCCCACTGTGTTTCTCAATGGGGCCATGATTTTCGTCCCAGCTACCGGCATATTGGACAGTTCATTCAGGAAATTCCGGAGCGTCCGGTGATTACAGCTTTTACGGCCACCGCCACAGAAGAAGTGAAAGAGGACATCATCAAACTCTTAGGTCTGAAAAATGAAAAAGTTTTCGTGACCGGATTTGATCGGGACAACCTGTCCTTTGAGGTCAGAAAGGGCGAGAACAAAAGAGACTTTTTGCTGGATTATTTGCAGGAAAACCGGGAGGAATCAGGGATTATTTATGTTGCTACCCGGAAAGAAGCGGATAATCTCTTTCTTTTTTAGAGAAAAAAGACCTTCAAGTGGGTAAATATCATGCCGGCATGAAGGATCGGGAAAGAGCAGCCGCTCAAGATGCATTTTTGTTTGATGAGGTCAGAGTCATGATCGCCACCAATGCCTTTGGCATGGGCATTGACAAATCCAATGTGCGTTTTGTGATTCATTACAATATGCCGAAAAACATGGAATCCTATTATCAGGAAGCGGGCAGGGCCGGACGGGACGGGGCACCGGGGGAGTGTATTCTGCTTTTCAGCCCTCAGGATATTATCATCCAAAAATTCTTAATCGAAGAAACCATTTATGCGACCGCTCGAAAAACCAATGAGTATCAGAAGCTTCAGCTCATGGCAGATTATTGTCATACGGATCGCTGCCTGCGTAAGTATATTTTAGAGTACTTTGGTGAAAGAGTTTCCTACGAAAACTGCGATCATTGCGGTAACTGTACTCAGGAAACGGAAATCGTTGATATTACCATTGAGGCGCAGAAAATATTTTCTTGTATGCGCCGCATGAAGGAACGTTTTGGTCTTAAGATGGTAGCCTCTGTCTTAAAAGGCTCTAAAATCGCAAAAATCAAGAAATTCGGTTTTGATCGCTTATCAACTTACGGTCTGATGGCCGAAAAGACAGAAAAGGAAATTTTGGATTTATTGAATCTTCTGGTGGCAGAGGGATACATCCATCTGACGGAAGGCCAGTATCCTGTGGCCAAGCTTTGTCCTGAAGCAGCCCCTGTTCTCCGGGGGGAACAACAAGTCTTTCGCAAAACCCCGGTCAGGCAGGAAAAGGATATTTCTGCTGCCCATGCTCTTTTTGAAATGCTGCGTCATCTGCGTAAAGAAATTGCCCAAGCAGAAAATGTTCCTCCTTATGTGGTGTTCAGTGATCATACACTGCAAGCCATGAGTGAGAAAGTCCCGCTGAACCGGTTTTCACTAAGGACCATCAGCGGATTGGGAGATGTCAAACTGGAGAAGTATGGGGAACGCTTCCTGGAAGTGATCACTGAGTTTGTGGCGGAAGATCACGGCCTGCAGGATGGGCAAGATAATCAAATTAAGCAAGAGAATCAAAATAAGCAAAGCGAAAAAAATGAACAACATGCGGGAAAGGTGTCAGCAGATCATGCAGAGAAGGAACCCAGTCATCTGATCAGCTATCAACAATTTATGGAAGGTAAGACCTTAGAGGAGATTGCCCAGAAGAGAAATCTCAGTCTGACTACCATTGAGAGTCATATCATCCGTTCAGGGGAAGAGGGGCACCCTATTGACTGGGATGCCTTGATTACCAAGGAAGAGGAGTTATTAGTGCTGAAAAAGGCGCAAGAAATTGGCAGTGAAAAACTGAAACTGCTAAAGGAGGTTCTGCCTGAAGAGATTGATTATTTTACGATTAAAGCAGTTTTGCTGAAACAAAAACTTGATACCATTTCATCTGACTAAGCATTGGAGTGAATTAAATGAAAGAAAAGGGTACTCTGATCAAAGGAGAACCCTTTTAAATATTTTAAGCAGCAGGGTGTAAATTCCCTGTTATTTATTTAATCATTGGATATTAGTTGAAAAGCGAGGATAATAGATGAACAAAGAAATAAAGGAAATATTTAAGAATATATACAAAATAGAAATTCCTCTGCCTCAAAACCCCTTAAAAGCGACCAATTCTTATTTTATTTCGGGAACCGAGAGGAATCTTTTAATCGATACAGGGTTTAACCAGCCTGAATGTCGTCAAGCAATGGATGAGGCCAGGCGGAAATTAGGCTTCTCTTTGGATCGGACAGATCTTTTCGTTACCCATGTTCATGGGGATCATTGCGGATTAGTGGGATATTTGGCGGAACCAAAAACGAAGGTTTATTGCGGGGATTACTGTGCACAAGCTTTAATGGGAAAACATGACTGGGATCAATTTGAAGCTCTGATTATGGAAAGCGGCCTTAAGGCCCAAGGATTTTCCTATGATGTTTCAGTTCATCCTGGAAATAAGTATGCCAGTACCATCATTCCTCACGCCGAGATTGTTGAAGACGGGGATATCCTTCAAGTGGGGAATTTTACTTTCCATTGCATTTTGACCACCGGCCATGCACCGGATCATTTTTGTCTATATGAACCCCAGCACGAAATCCTTTTTTCCGGGGATCATATTTTGGGGAAAATCACGCCCAATAATACCATCTGGGGTACACCCTGGTCGATCAATGTTGACTATTTAGGTACTTACCTGGAAAACTTAGAAAAAATTAAAGCTTTGGAAATCAAGACAGTTTTACCGGGACATCGGGATCTTATTACTAACTGCAATGGCCGGATTGAGGAATTAAAAAACCATCATCAACGAAGATTACAACATATTTTGGATATTATTGGGGACGGGAAAATGACAGGAGCGCAGGTTGCCAGTTTGATGAAATGGGATATCAGAGCGAATAGCTGGGATGACTTTCCCCCGGCTCAGAAATTGTTTGCCACAGGGGAGGCTTTGGCTCATCTTACTCATTTGGTTTTTCAAGATGTGTTGGTTAAGGAATTGATGGATGGGGTGGTATATTATAGGGAAGCGTAGATACGGTTCCTTTGCTTCCTAGTCATTTTCCGAGTATGTTTTGTTTTTATTAATAGTATTCTCTACCTGTTTTTAAAGGGATGAAACCACTTCTTCACTCAAAGTATCCTATAGTATTTTCATTTCTTTGCAATTTTGGACTGTACTTTTATTGTAGCACTCGAAACGGCATTATAGCCTAAACCATATAACAAAATATAAGTATTAACGATTATGCAACATAAGTAAAAACAATTATAATAATATTGTAAAGAAAATCTATACCGTTTAGTAAACGATTTGTTTGTTCCATATTACGCGCGCATAGGATTAGATATGGGAGAAAGCAAGAAAAATTTACTATAATATAAAAATAGGAGGCGTATCCCTATGACTGAATTGCATGAAAGAAATGTGAAATCAGTGTCTACACCAGCACCACCTGCCGATTCTTACGATTATGAAAAGTTGTTATATAAAATGCCTACCAAAGATGAATATAAAGCGCACTACGAAAAAGAAGAAGAGTATAGACAATTATATCCTCATTTATTTAGTCCTTATACAATTAAAAAGACTACATTCAAAAATAGAGTATTTAATGTGCCCCATGGAATGACATATATAGTTACACCTGAAGGGTTTATCAGTAAATCAGGTATTTTTGCTTTTGGTGACAGAGCCAGGGGCGGCGCAGCGGTTGTTACTACTAATGAAGCACGTATAGATCCTTTAAATGGTTGTGCTCATGACTATCAAATCAATGTTATAGATGAGAAAAGCATTCGTACTCTAGCCCAATTAGCAGATTATATTCATGTGTGGGGTGGTCTTGCTAATTTAGAATTAGAACACTGTGGGCCTTTTGCTTTACCGCCGTATAACGGTGGCAGAAATCCCATTGGACCGTCTAAGAATGTCTTAGCTACCGGTGTTGAAGTTGATGAGATGGATGAAGAAGAAATGGATCGTGTGGCAAATTGTTTTGCTAACGCGGCCCAAATGGGAAAACGTTCAGGTTTTGATATGTGCTTGATCCATGGTGCACATAACTGGTTATTGGCTTCATTCTTGTCACCACTGGAAAATAGAAGAAAAGATAAATACGGCGGTAGTTTAGAGAATAGAGCAAGATTCCCAATGATGGTTCTTGACCGCATTCGCCAAAAAGTAGGCCCTGACTTTATCCTAGAATATAGAATCAGTGGTTCAGAATTAACCGATGGTGGTTTACAAGTAGAAGAAGTTTGTGAATAAGGGTTGGCTTCACAACCTTGATTCGTGATACGATCAGTGGTGATACTGTATCAGCTATAGAGGGAGGAACATCATGGGTTGGAGGTTTTGGGAAAATAAAAAGAAAGTTGATGAAGAGCATACGTTAGTATCATTGAAAGAAGAAATCTCTCAAATAATCAGAAAATCTGATAAAGTTGAAGAGGATTTAAAAAAAATAGAGAATAAAATAGATAATAAATTGGAAGGGATAAATCACCAATTAGAAAATAACGAGGAGGCAATTCAAAAATCGTTAAGATTGGAGTATAAGTCTTCCCAGGAGATCTTAAAGAAATTAAATCAAGTTAATGAAAGAATAACTGAAAGTATAGATTATTGTGAGAAATATTTAGAATTTGAGCGTGAGAAGGATAGTTTTTTTAAGGAAAGAAACTTTATTTTAGAAAGAATTATTCAGTGGTTAGATGATATTGATTTAATTTGCGAAAAAATTGATGGACATGAGCAGGAATACTGGCTTCAGGTATTGAAAAGCTGGCAAAAACAAATTGTAGAATCGTTAAAAATGTTAAGCATATATGAGATCGATATTTTAGGAAAGACCTTTAATCATGAAGTAGCCGAATCTGTGGGTACAAAGAAAAGGGAGATTAACAAAGATTATTTGCCTTATGAAGTTGTTAATGTATTGCAAAGAGGTTTTATCCTTCAAGATGGGACTTTATTGAGAAAAGCAAAAGTTATTACGATCGAAGAAAAGGAGAGAACAGGAGCTTATGAACAATAGTAATCCCATAGAAAATGGATTTCGTCCCATTGTAGGCATAGATTTAGGAACAACAAATTCTGCTATAGGTTATATTTATGACAGGAAACCCCAGATATTAAAAACTCTTAAAGGTGAAAGAATTCTCCCTTCTGTAGTACTAATCGATTTGGAGGATAATGTTGTAGTCGGTCAGGATGCCTTGGATTCACTGGTTGCTATGCCGGAACGCACAGTTGCAGCAGTTAAAAGGAGGATGGGTTCAGCTGATCTGATTCATATCGCCGGTAGAAACCTATTACCCCAAGAAGTGTCCGCATTGATTTTGAAGGAATTAAAAAAGAGTGTCGATGATTTATATGGAGAAGGAGAAAAGGAAGCAGTAATTACAGTACCTTCTTATTTTACGGATGCCCAACGACGAGCTACGAAGCAAGCCGGGGAGTTAGCAGGGTTTTTCGTTGAGCGTATTATAAATGAACCAACAGCAGCAGCTTTAGCTTATGGTTTGGACAATTTAAAAAAAGATGGCTATATCCTTGTTTATGACTTGGGCGGGGGAACCTTTGATGTATCTGTTGTAGAATTGATGAGTGGGATATTGGAGGTTAAAGCCTCTACAGGAAATAATTTCTTAGGCGGAGAGGATTTTGACTGGCGGCTTGTGGACTGGCTTGCCCAGAAAGTAATAGATGAGCACAATATAGATCCTAAAGATGATCTCCGGGCAAAAGCTTTATTAAAACATGAGGCAGAAAACATTAAGATTAAACTCTCTTCAGAGGAAAGTGTTCAAGTGGTTATACCAGTGGTAATGGTAAAGGATAACCAACCTATCGGTTTAAATACCAGAATTCATCGCGGAGAATTTATTAATTTAATTGATGATTTACTTCAAGGAACGATAGATCTAACACAAGAGGTTTTAAAAGATGCAGACCTTTCTGCTGCAGATATAGATGAAATACTGCTTGTGGGGGGATCAACCAGAATCCCCAGGGTATTTGAATTGATTTCGAATCTTTTTGGTAAAAATCCCAAGAACGATATTAACCCTGATGAAACAGTGGCATTAGGTGCTGCTGTTCAGGCGGGACTAAAATCAGGAGTACTATCAAAAAGCGGGCTGATAGCTACAGATGTAGCACCGTTTTCTATGGGGATTGCTGTCATGAAGGAATGGGGATTATCAAATTTTAGACCTGGTGGTTTTGCAATAATTATACCAAAAAATACAACTATACCTGTAACCCGAAGTGAAGAATACACGACCACATATGATGGACAAACCAGTGTGTCCATCGAGATATATCAGGGAGAGCATGAATGGGTTAAAAACAATTATAAATTAGGAGAATTTCTGTTGGAAGGCATTCCAGCCGCTAATGCCGGTGAGGAAGTTATAGAAGTTAAATTCAGGTATAACCTTAATGGGATATTAGAAGTTAATGCTAAATGTATTTCAACCGGAAAAGATATGACAGTTACGGTTCAAGATGCCCTAAACCGTGATTCGCAAAAAACTTTAGAAGACAGTATGGAGAAGATAAAATCCCTTTATCATGAAGAAGATAAAGAAATTGAGGATTTTGAAGATTTGGATGATATTGAAGAGATCTTTAATTTAGATGATGAATATACATGGGAATCCTTGACTGAGGAAGCTAAGACCCATATCAATGATTTAAATACCTTGAAAAATAATATGGATGAAAGACAACAAAAGCAAGCTAATAAATTAATCCTAGGCCTTCAAGAGGCAATAGGGGATGAAAATGAAGATAGCTTACAAGCTATCATTGAAGAGACAATAGATTTTATGATAGATTTAGAGTTATAGGAGTTGAAAAGATGACAGGGGGAACACAAAAGAGAAAAACCAAAAAAAAGAATGCCGAAAATTTATATAAAATATTGGGCACCCGGTCTAATATTGGTCAGGATAGAATTAAGGAGAAATATATCGAGAAACTAAGAGAGTTTCCCCCTGAAACACATCCAGAAGAATTCCAGGAGATCAGAAGAGCTTATGAAACACTAAAGGATGTTAATAAGCGCAAACAATATGATATGTTACGTAAATATGGGGATAAACTTGAAAAGACGATGGATGATGTTATGTTTTTAAGATCCACAGGGGAATACCAAAAAGCAATGGAGCTAGTAGACTATGTGCTGGAAATAGAACCAGATAATACTGCTGTTAGACTAGAGCAGGCGGAATTATTCTTAGATATGGAAAATATTGAGGAATTTAATCGTATTTTTAATAAAATCTTGGAAACATGTGATATTGCCGAAAAGCAATATGTATTATTTATTCAGTTCAAGATGCTCTATTCAGAGGGCTATTATGATGAGGCATTGGCTGCACTGGAAAAAAACAAAGAATGTATCACAGATTTAGAGAATTACCATAAACTTCGCGCAATGGCATTTTTGGACTCACGGGATCTTCCAGAAGGATGGAAAGAACTTAAAAATGCCCTGCCACCGATAGATAATTTAACTATTGAGGATTTAGAAATTTTGTTACTTTGGTTAAATACGGGCATTGCATTAGAAAAATGGGGGGAAATTTCCAAGATTCAAAGTTATTTCCGCAAACTATCAAAAACAATCAACGATGAAGAAGATTTGGCCATCCTTAAGGATCATTTATTGGAAGAAGCAGAGTCGTACGTAGAGGCAAATCGTTATCGAGCAGCGGATGTTATTATGCAGTTAGCTAGTCAAATTTTCAAAAAAGATCTATTCATCAAGGAGCGTAAGGAAGAAATTCAGTCAATTGCCCGATTAGATATGGAGTTAAAACAATCATCAAAAGACCAGGAGTTATTTCCGTATGTCCAAATAAAGATTGTAGGAATGTTTATTGAAAGGCATTCTACTCCAGAAGATTATGAGGAATTTTTAGGTGATTACCCTCACGAACTGATGGAGGAATGGGAATTGATGAAAGAAAATATAGCTCATGGAATACTACGAATTAAGAAGAAATATCCTTCATTATATAAAGAATTTAACCAAGAATTGACAATATTATTTAATGAATCAACGGAAGGTCTGAATCGTGAACAAAGAAGGGGTTTAAGGTAGAAGAGGTATTTAGTTTCATTATAGCAATCTGGGGAGATGGGAAGGGATATTTAATGTCAGTGACAAAAACCTATGAAGAGATTAATGAGAAAATAAAAAAAGGCAAGGCCGTAGTAGTTACTGCAGAAGAAATTATTGACCTGGCCAAGGAAGAGGGCATCAGCAGTGCGGCTGCTAAGGTTGATGTAGTGACTACAGGTACCTTTGGTGCCATGTGTTCTTCCGGAGCTTTCCTTAATTTTGGTCACTCCAAGCCCAAAATGAAAATGCAGAAGGTTTGGTTAAATGGGGTTTCCGCATATGGAGGGATTGCAGCCGTAGATGCTTATATTGGGGCTACGGAATTACCTGATGATGATCCTTGCAATAAAGTACACCCGGGCAACTTTAACTATGGGGGCGGACATGTTCTTGAGGATTTGGTAAGCGGAAAACCGGTAAAACTTGAAGCGACAGCTTACGGTACCGATTGTTACCCAAGAAAAAAACTGGAGACGACCATAACGATTCATGATTTAAACTATGCGCTTTTGTTTAATCCCCGCAATGCATATCAAAACTATAATGTGGGGATTAACACAACCGATAAAACGATTTATACTTATATGGGCGTACTGAGACCTCATATGATGAATGCCAATTATTCCTGTGCTGGACAGCTAAGTCCCTTAATGAATGATCCTTATTATCGGACGATTGGGATTGGAACGAGAATCTTTTTAGGCGGCGGGATCGGCTATATTGCCTGGCACGGGACCCAGCACAGCCCGTCAGAAGAGAGAACGGATAAGGGAATTCCTACCGGCGGGGCGGGGACATTGGCTTTAATGGGTGATTTAAAACAGATGAGCCCGGAATGGTTAAGAGGATTAAGTATCCTTGGATATGGGGCGAGCCTGGCGGTTGGGGTGGGGATACCCATACCTATTTTGAATGAAGAAATTCTGGAATATACCTTGGTGACAGACGAAGATATTTTTGCCCCGGTGGTTGATTACGGAACAAATTATCCTAATGCAGAACCTGGTAATTTGGGTTTAGTCAGCTATGCCCAATTAAAATCCGGAAAAATTGAAATTCAGGGCAAAGAAGTAAAAACTGCCCCGATGTCCAGTTATCCAAAAGCGAAAAAGATCGCAGAAACACTAAAAGATTGGATTAATAATGGTAAGTTTCTCTTAACCCAACCGGTAGAAAAATTACCTTCCGTTGAAGATGATATTAAAATCAACCCGTTAATAATCAAGTAGGAGGCTCACACTTATGACCGTATCTAAAAAAGTAGTACTTAGGTTGAACGCGAAGATCGTTGATCAACCGATTATATATTCATTAATAAAAGATTATGGATTAATTCCTAATATCTTAAAAGCGGAAATTAACCCTCAGAAAGAGGGTTACCTGGTCGTGGAAATTCAGGGAGAAGATTTGCAATATGCGGCAGGCCTGGAATTTCTGAACTCTTTAGGTGTAACCATAGATGCCCTGAATGAGAAGGTCGTTAGAAATGAAGCAAAATGCATTGAATGCGGGCATTGCACTGGGGTTTGTCCTACCCATGCGTTGACATTAAACAGACCGGAAATGACCATAAGCTTTGATGGGGAAAAATGTGTGGTATGTGAAATATGTGTAAAAAGCTGCCCCGTAAAAGCTATGGAACTGTATTTTTAACCACTTAGCAAATTAAGAACTTGCGTCAAAGGGTGTGCAGAAATGTATGTGGATCGAATCTATCGGAATGATGTTATATCGAATTTAAAAACCTTCAATATAAAAATAAAAGAAACGGATTTGTTAATTTCCCTTAGAGCAGAAGACTATCATCCGGAAATAGAAGATACGGTTACTCAATATACATTTTTGCTGCGTAATGAGTTAGAAGAATATATTAAAAGTGATCCTGTATTCTTTACCAGTCTTACGCCCCATCTTGTTCGCCCGGAGGCACCGGAGCTGGCAGTCAGTATGGCTAAGTATGCCAATATGGCCGGTGTGGGACCTATGGCAGCTGTTGCCGGGGGATTTGCCCAGATGGTAGGGGAGTATGTGGGTCAGTTTTCTCGGGAAGTGATTGTGGAAAACGGAGGAGATATTTATCTGAAATCTGCTCAAACGAGAACAGTGGGGATATTTGCCGGTAAGTCACCTTTTAGTAATCGTATCGGGATAAAAATTCCCTCCTATAAGACTCCTTTAGGAATCTGCACCTCCTCCGGTACGGTGGGGCCGTCTTTAAGCTTTGGTCAGGCTGATGCGGCTATTATTTTAGCTAAATCGGTATTTTTATCAGATGCAGCTGCCACTGCAGCAGGAAACCTGGTCAATACTCCGGAAGATTTTGATGCGACCATTAAATTTATCCGAAAGATAAAAGGTATCAGTGGCATCGTGTTAATTAAAGATGATAAGATGGCCCTATGGGGCTCAGTTGAGATTGTGCCTATAAAGTAAATCTGATAAATCCGAAGAATGTTCCTGAATGGAAGCGAAGCGGTAAATATCTTTGTTTATTTCTAAAATGAGATAGCCACGATTGGGCGTTTATGATGCGCCCTTTCGTGGCTTTTTTATGCCGGGGAACTTTCTGAGTGGGACATGTGTTCCATTTTCATATGATCTGCGGATATTATTTGCGGCTGTCAAAAGGTGTGTACTTGTCCTCAAACTGATCAATCAAGGGATAGAATATCGCAATCGTCATCAGACTGAGATATGCGGTGACAAAGCCGAAACTAAGCATAGACAGTAAAAAGCTAAGTTTAAAGGCGAATGGATGGAATACGAGGAAGACGCCCAAGCCGCACCAAAAGCCCTGGCAAAAAGGACAGCTAAGAAGTTTCCAAAATACATAACCTTTTGTACTAAGATAGGTTCTGACATTTTTAAACAAGACAAAATCAAACAAGAAAAAACGGATGCTTAAGACCAATAATATTTGGAATATCATTACAAATCACCTTCGCGATGCAGATATTCTTCTAACAGAATCTTAAACTGATCATTTGTCAAAGATACTTTGCCGCCGAAATCATCTTTAATGATTACCAGATTTGCATCAGGATTAAATTCTATGGTTGGACAACATCCCTTCTGACAAAGAGTCAGCTTAATTGGCTCTTTCATCATGTAACAGCTCCTTCATATTTTGTGGTTCTAATTATAATATGAAAGCAAATGAGAGCTTGCCACTAATCCGCTGTAAATAGTAAATAACAATAAAATCAGCTTGGACCTGAAAATAGTGGTTTTAATTACAGCTGTCGACACATACAATGCGTGGTAGGAATGAAAAATCAACCATTTCTAAGTGGAAAAAGAGGTGAGCCACCTGGATAAGGATTTGGAAAATCCTGCAGAAATTCCATCAGAAGAGCTGACTGAAACACCTTTGGAGTCGGAGGAGGCAAGGGCGGAAACAATTCCGGAAAAAATCCCGGAATCATCAGAAGCTGAAGCAGAAGCAGCGCAGCCTGAAGAAGAAAACGTCGGACACCCCTTAAAAACAAAAATCAAAGAGCTGGTAATAAACAAACGAAAATTTCTTATCGCGGGGATAATAATCCTTGTAACTTTTCTTTTGGTTTATTTTGGCATGGCACGATACTATACCCAGCACTTTTATTTTCGTACTGAAATCAATGGAATCAATGTTTCCGGAAAGACTCTAGAGGAAGCAAAAATGATCATGACGGCTAAAGTTAAGGAGTATACGTTAAACATCAAGGAGCGGGATGGAAGGAATGAACAAATAAAGGCGGCTGATGTAGGCTTGGAGAATATTCCGGATGAGGAAATTAAAAAGATTTTTGACAGCCAGAAGGGTTTTAAGTGGGTCGGATCATTTTTTGCGGGAGAAGAATCCCACAACAAGACTATTGCTTTAAAATATGACGAGAAACTGCTGGATGAAATGATAGATCAACTTTCTTGTGTTCAACCGGTCAATATTGTTGAACCGGCAAATCCTACTTTTAAATACGCAGACAGCACCTATGTAATTATTGACGGTGCCCTGGGCAAAAAAGTGGATCAGAAAATTTTACAGTCAGTTGCGGCTGTCGCCATCAGTAAGATGGAGGCAGAAGTTGATTTGGAAGCAAGGAATTGTTATTTCAAGCCCCAGTATGATGCCCAGTCCCCTGAAATCATAGCAACTAATGATACCCTTAAGAAATATATCGCAACAAAAATTATTTATTCCAGTGGAGATTGTGAAAAAACCTTAGACGGCTCCCGGATCAACCAATGGCTGACCGTAGATGAAAATCTCAATATTAATGTGAACGAAGAAATGATGTGGGATTTTATCAATGAGCTGGCTCAGACCTTTAATACCACCGGCAAGACCAGATCATTTGTCACATCCCCAGGAGAAAGGATCGAAGTCAGCGGCGGTGATTACGGCATGGCACTTGATAAGGAGCAAGAAAACCACTATTTGATGTCTGTCATTCCCAAAGGGGAGAATGTCACAAAAGAGCCCTTATTTAATCAGATTGTTTTTCCTCAAGGGGAAAAGGACGGGGGTAATGATTCAGAAAAAAATCCAGGTGATTTAGGGCAAAATGATATCGGAAATACCTATGTAGAAATATCCCTGGAAGAACAGCATATCTGGTTCTATAAAGACGGCTCTTTAATCGTGGATGGAGATATTGTGTCGGGGAATGAAAGTAAAAATCACGCCACCCGGACAGGAGTTTATCGCTTGAAATATAAATCAAGAAATGTGGTTCTGAAGGGTCCCGATTACGCTGTGCCCGTAGACTATTGGATGCCCTTTGACGGAGGAATCGGGATCCATGATGCCACCTGGAGAAGCAGATTTGGATCTTCCATATACAAGACCAATGGTTCTCATGGTTGTGTAAATACACCCCATCATGTATCTAAGGAGATCTTCCGGCATATTGAGCCGGGCACCCCGGTTGTCACTTATTAACTTAAAGCTTAACTTAAAGCCCCCCAAGGAGACTGCTTCAGCGGGGGGCTTGTTGTTTTTGAGGGAGTGAAGATTTAAATGTTAAATATTAGGGTTGTTTTTAGAGATCAGGGCATATAAATAAGTTCCGATGATGATACCGAGCATGGTAAACAGCCCTAATAATTTACCCTCTCCGACCTGGGCCAGTGCGGTGCCCGGACAAGCGCCTGACATGGCCCAACCGGTGCCAAAAATGAGTCCGCCATAAATATTGTACTTATTCAATGGTTTCTTACTGACGGTGATTTCCTGTCCGCGAAACCCTTTATTCCCGGCCAAGGCCAGGATTTTCATCCCGATGGCAGCAGTGACGATGGCAGTGATGATGACTAGAGCCAGTTTAAAATCCTGGCCGCTGAACATCGCGTAAATAAGATCATAATCGGAAGCACCAACTCTGCTTAAAGCAAAGCCGAATACGGTTCCAAATAGGAGAAAAGCTATTTTCCTGGACATTAAATCACCCCCAAAACCAGCAATCTAAGCAGGTAAACCGTGATCGTTCCGGCAATTAAAAAGGATACCGTCGCCAACAGGCTGGACAGATGAAAGTTTGCCAGGCCATGGATGCTGTGGCCGGAAGTGCACCCTCCCGCAATACGTGCTCCCACTCCTAAGAGGATGCCGCCGGAGAGAAACCATAGAGCACTTAGAGCAAAAGGCCATGGGAGAGTTTTCGTAAAGAGACCCATTTCGGGCGTCACAAGACTTAACCCTGCGGTCCGGGCTGAAATAAAGGCGCCAATCACGATGCCCGCTAGGAAAAAGAATCTCCAGTTGAATATCCGGGCATAAGCTGGTGTGTTCAACCACTTCAGCTTGGTCTTAGGGACAAATAATTTGACCAGGTTACCAAAACCTGAGGAGACACCAAGGGCAGTGTTCAAAAAATAATACATGGCGGGTACCAGGAGACCAATGAAGATTCCGCCCAGCCACCAAGGCCAGGGCTCAACAAAAATTGTACTGATCAAATTCAACTACACCACCTCCTCATAATGTTGCCCATCCTATCTGGGACAATCGTTGCATTTCTTTTTTTGCCCTCACTTTAGTTTCTGATCAATTCCAGACGATATTGATCACCAAGGCAGCGCAAATACCTGCTGCCAAGGCAATCATAAGACCGGTTTTAATAAAACTCTTTCGGGAGAACCCGGTACTGTTCATAACCACCAGGGTTGCCTGATGGGTTGGAATAACGATAGCAAGACTGGCTCCGGCAGCAACCGCCATGAGCAAGGCATCGGCAGTGACAGCAACAGCTCCTGTTTGGTAAAGCTGAATTACCAAGGGCGACATCAGTACTGCTGAAACCGAGTTATCGACAAAATTTGAAACCAATGCGGTGACAAATAAGACAGACAGAATCAGTAAAAATGGGGGAAAAGAAAGAACCGGGGGAAGAATAAGGTCTGCAACCGTCTGCAGTGCGCCGATATCAGTCAGGATGTTGGCAATGCTTAACATGCTGCCCAGAAACAGGATAATGGGTATATTGATATTTTCATAAGCAGTTGTCGATGAAAGGACCCCGGTACCAGGCCAGACAAAAACCACGAAGCCAAAACCAACCGCAGGATGGATCAGCCCAATGCTCGTTAGTATAATCACCGGTATCAATGTTAGGAGTACAATTCTCGTTTTTCTGGGATTGCGCTTATATGCAGGTTCAATGAGCAGCACATTGGTTTCCGGAAGGTGCTTGTTTTCGGCGTTGGCTGTTGCCTGACCAAAATTAAAGCCGCATACCTGGCAAAAAAACAAGATAATAAAAGCAATCCCCACCATAACCAGTCCATGAGCGGCAAAGTCAAACATTTTAAATGGTTCCCCTAAGGATTGCATTCTGAATGTGGAAACGATCAGATTGGAAGCAGTTCCGATTAATGTTACCGAACCGCTGAGAATCGTGATATATACTAAAGCCATGCCAACATTGGCTTTACTGTATCCAGCTCTTTGGGCCATTCTTTGTGAGGTAGGGAGCATGATGCCTACTGTGCCCACGTTGTTGACAAATCCCGAAACCACTGTCGTTGCAAGCAGCAGTGTCAGAATCTGATTTTTTGGTTTTTTGATTCTCCTGGCGATGCTTTTGCCAAATCCGTTGAGAATGCCAGATTCAACGATTCCCGCACTCATAACCAGGACAATAGCAACTGTAAAGAGAGCAGGGGATGAGAAACCGGAAAAAAGGGTGGAGGGCGGTGCGATCTGAAGTAATCCCAGCAAAAGCAATCCGCTAAAGGCTGCGGCATCAAACCTGATCTTCTCCGAAATCAGAGCATAGAGTATTAATAACAATATCAGCCAGGTTGCTATTTGTTCCCCATTTAAATCAATCTCCATTTCATATCATTTCCTTTGATGCTTTTTCTTGTTTTGTTTAGTATTGTAACAGGTAAAAGATTAGGGCTATTCTGATTCGTTCAACAGTTCTATTATCAGCTTATAAAAAGTCTACCATATTTCCTCATTTCAGACAATCTTTCCGATGGAAGGGATATCCCCTTGTGGATAATATCATCCAATCATGCCGATTGAGTTAGAGGGATTATAAAAATTGTCAGTTCGACTTGAGTTGAAGGTAGATTATTACATATGGATCATCTGACCCACTGGTACACTGGTTAAAAAAACCCTGCACCCCTTGTTTAAACAAGGATTACAGGGTTTTTATTTATTATTCCCACTCAATTGTCGCGCAAGGTTTTGGACTCAAATCATAGCAAACCCGGTTTACATTGGGTACCTCGTTCAAAATCCGGTCTGTGATTTTCAGTAGAATCGGCCATTCAATTTGTTCGATACTGGCAGTCATGGCATCAATGGTGTTAATCGCCCGAATGATAACAGGATATTCGAAACTCCGGGCATCATTCTTGATACCTACGGATTTAAAGTCCGGCACAATCGTAAAATATTGCCATACCTTTTTATTCAAACCGGCAATTTTAAACTCTTCCCGCAAAATAGCATCGGATTCCCTTACCGCTTCCAGACGGTCCTTGGTGATGGCGCCGAGGCAGCGCACGCCTAGTCCCGGTCCCGGGAAAGGTTGACGGTACACCATTTCTTCCGGCAGACCAAGTTCAAGGCCGCAGGCCCTGACCTCATCCTTAAAGAGATGAAAAAGAGGTTCTACCAGCTCGAATTTTAAGTCTTCGGGCAAACCACCCACGTTATGATGGGATTTTACAATAGCGGCCGTCTTAGTTCCGCTTTCGACGATATCAGGATAGATTGTTCCTTGAGCCAGGAAATCGATACCTTCCAATTTTCGAGCTTCTTCTTCAAATACGCGAATAAATTCGGCACCGATGATTTTTCTTTTTTCCTCGGGATCTGCGATATTTTCCAATTTATTCAGGAAACGCTCACTGGCATCAACGTAGACCAGGTTTGCATCCATTTGATTTTTGAATACTTCAATGACGCTTTCCGACTCATCCTTGCGCATCAGACCATGATTGACATGAACGCATACCAGTTGTTTGCCGATGGCCTTGATCAGTAAGGCAGCGACAACGGAGCTGTCCACGCCCCCGGAGAGGGCAAGTAAAACCTTCTTATCACCCACTTGTTTTTTGATCAGATCGATTTGGTCATCAATGAAGTTTTTCATATTCCAATTTGTTTCTGCCCTGCAGATATCAAAGAGAAAGGATTTTAGCACTTCCCTGGTTTCCGCTTCTGTTTCCGGCCAGCTTTCTCTTTTATTTTCACCCTTGGCCAGCTGATGATTGACGGCCAGGATCGGATAACCGGCATCGTAGATGGCATGGTTTGTGTCAATTGGGACTCCGCCAATGAGATTGTTTTTGCCCCCGTTGATGATGATGCCCTTTACGTTTGGTAATTGGGAAAGCTTATCCAATGAAATGTCATGGGGATGAATTTCACTATATACACCAAGGTCACGGATCATCCTGGCAATGACTGTGTTTATTTGGCTGCCTAAATCCAAAATGACAATCATATCCTGTTTCATCTTGTCCTCCTGAAAAAGATTTATTTTTATCCTACGATTATAGCACTGTGGAGTTAACCTCACAAGATCAGTTGCTATGCTGGATTCAAAGAAACTTAAAAATATGTAAAATAATTCGTAAGGGTATTCGTTTATTTTATATTTTGTTATAATAGTGAGATATTCGCTTGTATCGAGGAGAATCCCTGTATGTTTAACAATCAATTATTAAGCCGCATCTTGGATATTGGGGAACAAATGCTGATCAGCGGAGCTGAAATCAGCCGTGTCGAGGATTCCATCAGCCGAATGTGCATAGCTTATCAGGTCAAAAGGGTCGATGTATTAACCATTACGTCGGTGATCCAGGTATCCGTGCATTTAGAGAATGGTGAAGTATTCACTCAAAGCAGAAGAATTCGGGCGTACGCTACCAACTTAAACAAATTAGACAAGTTGAACAAGCTATCCCGGAATATTTGCAGCTCCTTACCGGATTTAGAGTATATTGACAAAGAGTTGGAAGAAATCAACAAGGAGCAACCTTATTCCCAATATGCTCATTATTTGATTTATGCCTTGGTCGCCGGTTCTTTCACCATCTTCTTTGGCGGAAATATGGCCGATGGTTTGGCATCTGCCATGATTGGGATGCTTTTAAAATTCTTGGTTAATGCTGCCCAAAAAGTGGATAAAAATTTACTTATGATCAATATTTTCTGTTCTTTTGCCGTTGGTGCTGTGGCTATTTTCGCTGTTCAATGGGGGTTTGGCAATAATTTGGAGAAAATTTTAATCGGAAATATCATGTTGATGATTCCCGGATTAGCCCTGACCACTTCGATTCGGGATATGATCAGCGGTGACACCATATCCGGCTTGCTGCGATTTAGTGAAGCCATTTTACTAGCAACATCTATTGCTCTTGGCTTTGGACTTGCCGAGATCCTTTTTGGAGGTAGATTGGTATGATGAGTATAATTCAAATCTTTACAGCTTTTCTAGCTGCACTAGGTTTTGCCATGCTTTATAATGTTCGGGGGATTAAGCTGCTGTATGCGGCGATCGGCGGATTATTATCCTGGTCAGTCAATCTCTTGGCGGGGTATTGGCTGCATCATGAGGCGTTTCAATTCTTCATCGCTGCTTTTTCAGTGACCATCTATGCTGAAATCTGCGCCCGCATAAATAAAACCCCAACAACCACTTTTTTACCGGCTTCAATTATTCCTCTCGTACCCGGAGGGGCTTTATATTACTCGATGCAGTATGCAGTTAATAGCATGCTGGATGAGTTTCTTAGCAGGTCTTTATATACGGCCTCTCTGGCTATCGCTATAGCAGCGGGCATTTTGCTGGCCTCTTCTATTTGGAAAGTATGGCTGACGGCGCTGAATTTTTTGGAATCCGGTCTGAAGCGTTACAAATAATGACTGATTTTGGGACTTGACAAGTATAGGAAGATATGATTATGATAGGACTTAATATCATAGATAGAGGTGCATTATGCAATCAGTAGCCAAAACAGTTGTCGGGTTTACGCAAGACCTGTGTTTTGGGGAAAGGTGCCGATGCCGAAGCCGGTCTTCATTGCAGGTGGATTGGCTGGGGGGACAAAATAAGATTTGTTCAACTGCCGCAGTTGCGGAGAGCTATCTACATTACAGGTATGATTAGCAATATTCATATAGGTAATTTAGCAGCTGACTTCGGATCAGCTGCTTTTATGTTTTTATACTTTTAGAAAGTAACTAGTGCTTCTGCTGCCATAGGCTTGGCGCAAACTAAATTTTCTAGTTAAAGGAGATGCTCGCATGGAAATGAAAAAGAAAAATGTTTTTAAAGGCATTGCTACAGCTCTCATTACACCTATGGATGAACAAGGCGTTAATTATGAACAGTTTGGGAAAATAATTGATTGGCAAATTGCAGAAGGAATTGATGCCCTGGTGATTTGCGGTACCACAGGTGAGTCCTCAACCCTGAGCGATGATGAACACAGAAAAGTCATTGAATTTGCCATTCAGCAGGCAGCTGGCAAGGTGCCCATCATAGCAGGCACAGGCAGCAATGACACCGCTTATGCTCTGGACCTTACCCAGCATGCTTGTGCAGCCGGTGCGGATGCGCTGCTGATTATCACCCCATACTATAACAAGGCAACGCAAAAAGGTTTAATCAAAATGTTTACTCAAATTGCCGATCAGAGTACAAAGCCTATCATTGTTTACAACGTGCCTTCAAGAACGGGTGTGAATATTGAACCTGCCACCTACGCGGAATTAGCTGAACATGAAAATATCGTAGGCATCAAAGAAGCAAACGGCAATATTTCAAAAATTGTGGAAACCATGTCTTTGGTACACGGCAAGCTGGATTTGTATACCGGTAATGATGATCAGATTGTGCCTTTGATGTCCCTGGGTGGAGTGGGGGGCATTTCCGTAATCTCCAACATTATGCCGGCAAAGACACGGGAGATTTGTACTCGTTTCTTCAATGGTGATCTTACCGGCAGCGCTGAATTGCAATGCCAGCTTTATCCTCTTATCAATGCACTGTTTTCAGAGGTAAACCCCATTCCTGTAAAAGCGGGGATGGCAGCCATGGGTTTCTGTAAGGATTATCTCAGATCACCCCTTACTCCTATGGAGGAAGCAAACCGTGAGAAACTGCTCATACAGATGAGAGCATGGGGATTAGACGTATAAGAATGAGCAGAAATCATGGCCTGAGAAAGATCTGGTACATTGACATTGAGTAGTGATCATTGTATATTCATATTGAGGTGATTTATGATGTCTGATAATGTACTAAGTCTAATAGATAAAAACATTAAGTGCTCCTGCAGGGGCTATAACCTTGATAAGCTCATCCAGCCAAACGTTTTAACAATCCTTGCCCAACAAGATCTTCATGGATATATGATAATCCAGGAATTGGAGAAAAAGAATTTATTTAATGACGAAAAATTGGACAACACTGGGGTTTATCGAGCGTTGAAGACCTTGGAAGATCGGGGAATGGTTTGTTCTGAATGGCTCTTTGATGATGCCGGTCCCGCGAAGAAAAACTATAAAATCACCGACAAAGGTATTGAATGCCTGCAAACGTGGATTTCTACCCTGGAGGATTATAAAAAGTCTATTGAAAATATCATAGCAGACGCAAAAAATGTATTGCTGCAAGACGACCATCATCAAAAATCATAAAACGCCTAAAAAGACCCATGGTTCTTATGAATTGTGGTTCTTTTTTTATTTGGACAAAGGAAAACTTTAATCCAGTACGGACTCCAACA
The DNA here is from genome assembly GCF_002224645.1 of Dehalobacterium formicoaceticum. Classification (NCBI taxonomy): domain Bacteria; kingdom Bacillati; phylum Bacillota; class Clostridia; order Eubacteriales; family Peptococcaceae; genus Dehalobacterium; species Dehalobacterium formicoaceticum. The sequence goes on from NZ_CP022121.1 coordinate 1,468,045, forward strand.
TTTCCAGGATGTCATCAAAAAGTGCAATCGCTGTGTTTTCAGCATTTGCTTCTTTTGCATACCAGGATCTCATTTTGATTACCTCGGCTAATACTTCTTCAATAGCATGATTTGTCATGATTGTTGCTCCTCATCATTTGTATTTTGATGCTGTTATTTAAAAAGAATAACGCAGATCTAATTATAGCACCGGGCAGATTGGAAATATGTCGAAAGGCGTCTCCGGTCAATTATTAACCTAAAATCTCATGGAATCATATGCTATAGAAAATATTGAGATACGGGGGATGCAAAATGATAAGATACGGGTCTTTCTCTGGGTTCATCACTATGATCGATGATTTTTGGACAGGAGATGAGGAAACAAGGGGCTGTTATAAAATGATGACTGTGCAAGATATGGAGGGAGGGATCGTGAATTTTGTCGTGACACCGTCAACTTACTTTGTAAACCATGTCATGATGGGCATAGGAGATTGGGTCATCGGCTTTTATGATTTAGATGCACCTGTCCCTGCCATTTATCCGCCCCAATATCGGGCGCTTGTAATGGCAAAATTAAGACCGGGACTTAGTATCAAGGTGGACTATTTTAACTCAGAACTGGTCAGCTCAGATGGCACCTTAAAATTAAACATAGGTCCCTGGACCCGGATCATCCTGGAAAACGGGCAAATTTTCACAGAAAGTCCTGCAAACCATACTTTAATTGTTCTTTATGGCCCTGTGACCAGGAGTATCCCGGCCCAAACGACTCCTTACAAAATAATTGTTTTGTGCGATAGGGATCTTGAATAACAGTGGGGGAGTTTTATATATCTCCTACTTATAAATTAAAATAAGTTACGTTCAATTGACGTAACAACAAAAAAACGGTAATATTATTTGGGTTAAAACTTTTGCCAGGCTTATGAGGAATTAAAAAGACGATATTATTATGGGAGATAATATTGAAACAGAAATAGTATTTCCTTTAGCTAAAATAAGATGGAGTATATTGGAGGATATTGATGAAAGAAACTGAAAAGATGCTTGCATATATTGACAGCTACTATGACAGTTATTATCGCATCGATTATTTGTATTATGAGTGGGCGGCAGACCATGGGATCAAGGATACCACATTATTTGTTTTGCATGAAATTTATATGGAAAAGGATGAATGCACGCAAAAGAATGTAACGGAAAACCTTGGTTATCCTAAGCAAACGGTTTCTTTTGTCATGAATAAGCTGGAGCGGCAGGGAATCATTACCCGCAAAAAAATGCCCCTTGATCAGCGCAACAATCTGGTAAAATTAACAGAAGAGGGGGAAATTTTTGCGAGCAAAATGATTCGGGAGATGAAAAAACATGAAATTGCTGCCTATCTGAATATGACGGAAGAGGAGAGGATTTTGGTTACAGAGGGTCTGAAAACCTTGGCCAATGCGTTGGAAAGAAGTTTTCAGAAAAAGAAAAAACCGATCACAAGAGTTTAACAGTAACATCATGATAAAGGGATTGCAGCCAAGGAAATGTAACTTTGCTGCAGTCCTTTTTTGCTTTCAGAAAGTATAAGTTTTTAAAGGTTGTACAGTATAAATGCAAGTAAGGCTTCCGCTAGCCAACGGCTTAGCGTAAAGTAAGTTTTTTTACAGAACTAAATTTTGCTATTGACAAAGGTACAATCTGGGACTAATATAATAGTACGATATTGTACTAAAATTTCATTAGTTTATGTAAAAGATGTACCCAAATGTCATGCAAAAATAAAATGAAAAGGAGTAGTGAGTTAAATGTCAGACAGTGCATTAAATCCAAACAACCAGGCCGAGAACCAGGGTGAAATCAGAGACTATGATATTACAGAATACGTTCCCGCGGAGGGAAGGCACTTTTCGTTTAAAGATATGATGGCCACCTGGACCTGTGCCAATGCAAATCCGACATCTTGGTATGTGGGAAATGTGATCGGTGCTTTGGGCTTGACCGGAGCGGTTCTTGCCGCATCAGTTGGAAATCCTGTCGTCTACTTTATTCTTGCTTTAGTTGGTTACATGGGATACAAGGTAGGTACGTCTACCATGGGTTTGGCTCGCGTTTCCTTTGGTATTACAGGCAGCAAGGTTCCCTCTGTCATCAATTCCATGCAGTTTTTTGGCTGGTGTAGTGTCAACACCTACATTGCTGCCATTTCTATGACCTATTTACTGAACTATCTTTTCAAAGTACCGGCATATGGAACCCCTGGAGGTTCGGGAACCATGGCAGTCTCCATTTTCGTAATTATGATTATTACGGGAACCATCGCCATGTTCGGCGGATCCAGAGCCATTAAATTATCGGAAAATCTGGCTGTTGTTGCTTTGGTCATCCTTAGCGTGTGGATTACTTACGTTGCTCTGACCACTTTCTCTTTAAGTGATATTATCGCCTGGAAACCGGATGAAAGCATTAAAATTACCTTTGGGTCAGCGATTGATGCCATTGCCGCACTGGGTATTGCCTGGGTGATGGCAGTTGCAGACTATACCAGATATACGAAAACAAAAGCGGCGTCTACCGTTGCTCCCATGCTGGGCGCTACCTTCGGTATGTTCTGGTTTTGTTTGGTAGGAAGCTTAAGTGTAATTGCCGTTGCGGTAAGTACCGGTGTTTTTGACCCATATACCGCAGACCCGGCTACCATCTGTGCCATGCTGGGCTTAGGACAGATCGCCAATGTACTGATTATTGTTTCCACCATCGCTGTGAATTTAATTAACGTTTATTCCGCCGGTTATTCCACGGCTAATTTCAGTGAAACCTTAAAGCCCAAAACCTCGATGATGATTGTAACAGCTTTAGCGATTGTTGTGGCTTTAATTCCACTATTTGTGGGCAGTTTCCTGGACTTATTTCAGGTTTTCCTGGGTTACCTGGGAGCTGTATTTCCTCCTTGTATTGCTATTATATTGGTGGATTATTATTTGCTCCGTAAACAAAAATATGATATCAGTCAGCTGGGGACAAAAGGAGGAGCTTATTGGTACGGTAATGGTATCAATTGGTATGCAATGCTTTGTTTTGCTGCCGGGGTTGTCTCTTACTTTGCCTCGATGAAACTGGCTTTTGTTTCCAATTACTTTGGATCTGTATTTTTCTGTTTCTTTTTCACCGCAATTCTCTATTATATTGTAGGGTCTGCTGTTAAAGGAAAAATGATCGTTGATTAATTGAATCATTTAGCACAATAAGTAAGATTTAAAAAATATTTTCTATTTCAGGAGGTAGCACTATGTGTTTTTCACTCATCGTCGGGAAAGATGCCACCCAAGATGGTTCCGTCATTTTGGGCGCCAATAACGACTGGCCGGGATACCCCGGACATATCCTTTATACACCGAGAAAGCAGCATGGAAAAGATGCTAAATCCCTTCTCGCCAGTGGTAAGGAAATACCGGAGCTGGATGAGACCTTTGCTTATACCCATACCACAACAGCCTATACTACCGGTACACGTGATGAATCGTGGATGTATGGCGTTAATGAAAATCAGGTCGCAGTTTCCATCATGGGCGTATATGCATTTAAACAAATCCCATCAGCTAATGGCATTGAAGCGGACGACCTTACCATATTGGTTTTGGAACGGGGTAAAACTGCCCGGCAAAGTGTGGAGATGTTGGGTGAACTGATTAAAGAACATGGTTTTAGCGTATCCTCCATCGAAGGGGCAGCGGGTTCCGTGGTCATGGGTATTGCAGATCCTAAAGAAGGATTTTGGCTGGAAGTGATCCCGGGAGGACACTGGGTGGCGAAAAGAGTGCCTGATGATATGGTCTCTGTGCGGCCAAATTGCTTTGGCGTGCAAGAGGTTGATTTTCAGGATCCGGATAATTTCTTATGGTCGGAAGGTGTGGCAGAATTTGCCGAAGCACAAGGTTGGCATCGTCCCAATGAGGGCACGAATTTTAATTTTTCTTCCTGCTATTCTGATGATGTGGCGATTTGTGCTTATGGTAAGGCAGATGATCCGGTGAATGCCTATCGCAGATGGCGAGCTATGAATATCGCTACCGGGATCGATTATCCTTTGGATGAATTGGTTTACGAAGCTGTGCCCAAAGAAAAAATTTCGGTCAAGGATGCTATGAATATTTTGCGCGACACTTTAGAAGGAACAAAATATGATTTAACAAAGGCGCCGGAAGCAGGTGTGCATAAAAATCCATTTTGGATGGAAGTAAGCAGCAGCATTGGGCAAGGCGGCACCGTATTAAGTATGATCGCTCATTTAAGGGACAATATGCCCAATGAGATCGGAGGCCAGATGTGGTTCTCCCTGGCCAACGGCCACTTGAGCACATTCCTTCCTTGCTACATTGGCAGCAAAGGAATGCCGGCGGAATTTAAAATTGGAGAAATTATGGAATTCGATGAAAATTCCGCTTGGTGGGTCTTTCAGGAATTGGGAGAGCTATGCTACCGGAACTATCAGGAAATTGCCAAAAAAGAGGTCATTCCTGTATTTCGAGCCATGGAAGATGAAACCTTGGCCCAGCTTTCTGTGATGGAGAAATGTTTTTTGGAACTCTATCAGGAAAACCCTGAATTGGCTTTAGACACAATGAAATTTTTCACTACCGGAAAAGCTTTAATAGCACTGGATGTGGCTAAAAAGCTATCCCGTAAGATCAAAGGGAAATATTTAGCTAACGTGATCATGTAAATTTTTGGCCAATGATATTTAAATTGCTATTCGGAAGGAACGAAAAAATCGTTCCTTCCTTTTATTTTAAGAAGGCTTGGGTCATTATTCTCTTTTTGGGCTTGGTGAATATACTATGATATGGTACTTGATCCGACCGGGTACTTGAACGTGTCTCAGGAAAGGAATTTTCAATGGTGAAGCTTGCTTTGATTGGCTGCGGGAAGTGGGGTCGTCACTATCTGAAAACACTCACGTCCATCAAAGAATGTGAATTAAGATGGGTCTGTGATCTTGATCTCACAAAACTTGAGGAAGAGTTTTTGTCATACCCTCAAGTCAAATTTACGGAGAATAAAGAGGATATCTTCAATGATTCCGCTATCAAGGGAGTAGCACCATATCAGAGGTAAGAAAAATTTAATCATCCAGGAATATATTCCCTGTGGGGAGCTGGAATTTACCGTGGGAATTTGCTTGGGCCATCAGGGAAAAGTGCTTTCAAAAATTGCTTTAAAACGGAAGTTGCAGGACGGAATTTCTATCGCCGCAATCTCCGATGATTATCATGAGATTGCAGATTATTGTGCTAGGGTTGCCCAATCATTTAGCTTGTTGGGCGCCTATGGAGCTATCAATTTTCAGCTGCGTCTTCAAGAGGGTAAAAAAGATGGGCAGCCGATTATCTTCGAAATCAATCCCCGGTTCAGCAGTTCCACCGGTATGAGGAGTCTTCTCGGGATCAACGAGCCGGAGATTTTACTGCGCTCTCAGGTGCTGCGCCAAGAAGTACCTCCCATGATGCCTAAAACCGGTCTGGTCTTGCGTCAATACTCCGATTATTATTTGCCCTTAGCAATGTTCAAAGGTATTGGTTCGATCGCTTTTTGAGATTATAATAGAAGAATAAAAGGTGAGAACCAAATGAGGTGAATGATTATTTTGCACAGACGAAGAAATCAGTGGATTTTGTTATTGATGCTATTTTCAATGATCTTTACAACGAGCTGTATGGACAAGAATGCAGAACCGGAAAAAATCAGTAAAGACATATTTACCATGGATACGATGATTAATATTACCGCCTATGCCCGTGACTTAACAAAAGGCCGTGAGGCGGTAGAACAGGCGGCAGGGGAATTTCAGCGCATCAATGATCTCGTCGGCCGTTTTCCGGGAGAACATCTTCCTGATACTCAAAAGAGCGATATTATCCGGCTAAACGAAAAAGCGGGCATCGCACCTGTGACCGTAAGTGATGATACCCTGGCCATGGTTGGGCGGGCAATTTATTGCGCCAAACTGAGCGCGGGAGCTTTTGATATTACCATTGGACCGGTGATGGATCTTTGGGGTTTTGGCGGCGAACAATATCATGTTCCCACTGAGGATGAATTAAACCGGGTATTGCCGTTAACGGATTATCGGAAAATTATCATCGACAAAGAAGCAAAAACGATTTTTCTCCCTGAAAAAGGGATGATTATGGATTTGGGGGGTATTGCCAAGGGATATGCGACGGATTTGGCGGTGCAAAAATTGCGCGCAGGGGGTATTGAGAGTGCACTGGTGAACGCCGGGGGTAATGTATTTGCTTTGGGCAGCAAACCGGACGGTTCACCTTGGCAAATTGGCATTCAGGACCCCCGGGACAGCACAGCAGTGGCAGCTATTCTTAGTGTGACCGATAAAGCTGTGATCAGCTCCGGGGACTATGAACGCTATTTTGAGGAAAAGGGTGTCCGGTATCATCATATTATTGATCCGGCCAGCGGCCGACCGGCCCGGGGGGTCATGGGGACAACCATTGTCACGAATAATTCCACAGACGGCGATATTTTTTCTACCTTAATGTTTGTGTTAGGCCCCGAAAAAGGAATGGCTCTGCAAAAGACATGGCAGGAGATGGAAGTGGTCTTTATTACTGATCAGAAGGAGATTATTTACAGTCACGGTCTTGATGGTTTGATCGAGTTTACAAATCAGACAGATTATTCGGTACGTCAATCCCTTTGAGATGCTTGAGCAAATATTTTAAAATGAAGCCGGTAAATAGCCCTGTGGGAATGGCAGCCAGGAGCAGAACCGGCAGATAAAAGAAAATAGCCATGTGTTCGATTAATAACCCGGCCATAGCCAACTGACCCAGGTTGTGAAAAACCGCACCCACGACGCTGACACCAATCACACTGAATCCGGTAAAAAAATAGAGGCAGAGGGCCATCATCAAAGTGCTGGTTATCGCACCGGCAAAACTGAGAAAAAAGCCTGTGGTGAGTAAACTGCCGCTTAGGAGAGAGCCCAGCATGATCCTAAGAAAAGCCACCAGAAAACCTGTTTTCCAACCAAAGAGAACCAGGGTCAGCAGGGTGACAATGTTTGCCAAGCCTAATTTTGCTCCCGGGATCGGTAAGGGACTGGGGAAAAAGGATTCGATGACATGCAGTACCGTGGCCAAGGCGACCAGTACGGAAACCGTTGTTAATTCACGTGTTTTCATTTTGCCTCCTTAGCGTGAAATGCTATCGATCTTTTTATCTTCAGATACAATACGCAGGATGATGCGATTAGGGACACAGATAGCTGTCTGTCCGGCCAATTTAATCCAGCCTGTCCGGACACAAATTTTGTCCGGACAGGGGGATTCAACAATTCTTGCTCTGCCCTCTTGGATCTGGACAATCGTATTGCCTAGAGGCCCCGGAACAGAAAACTCTTCTTGCTGCATCACACTTTGCAGGTCAATATGTTGCACCACTTTGCCGTCAGCGGAAATTTCCGCCGCAATGTTTCCTTGACCTTTGACCCCCAAATAAGGCACAGCAAAACTTGCCAGGGCGATCAGCACCAACACCATGATTAAAATGAGATCTCGTTTTGTCACGATTTATCACCCTTATTACTTGATAACTTGATTTTTTAAGTCTACTATGTTTTCTTCCATATAGCAAGTAAACCAGGGGAAACTGGTTTACTTATCAGGCGATGGCTTTCTTGATTGCCCCTTTTTCACATTTGTTGCCCCAGGCATCAATTAATTCATCCTCTCGATAGACACAAATGATTTCACAGTTATTGGAGCATTTCCCACACTCCGCCCCCTGGGTGGTAAATTCAATACTTGCGATATCAAAGGTAAATTCCTTTTCCACCTTTGATTTTTTTGCCAGCACTGCCACGCCTAAGGCACCGGTCAAGTGACCGTTTGGGTCTACGATAACCGGGTAACCGGTGGCATATTCAAAAGCTTTTTTCACTCCTTCATTCTTGCTTACGCCCCCTTGAAAAACGATGGGAGGAAGAATTTTTTTCCCTTTTCCTACATTATTAAGATAATTGCTCACCACGGATTTGCATAAACCGGCAATGATATCTTCCTTTTTATGACCGATTTGTGCTTTGTGAACAAGGTCAGATTCGGCAAATACCGTGCAACGGGCGGCAATTTGGGTCGGTTTCTTTGATGTTAAAGCCAGTTTACCAAACTCCTCCACCCCAACTCCCAGGCGATGAGCCTGGCTGGAGAGAAAAGCCCCTGTTCCCGCTGCGCAAAGGGTATTCATAGCATAATCCACAACAATGCCGTTTTCGATTAAAATGATTTTTGAATCCTGTCCCCCTATTTCAAAAATCGTGCGCACCTCGGGATAAAGGGAGGTGGTGCCGATGGCATGGGCGGTAATTTCATTTTTTACCACCGTTGCTTCGGTCACGACTCCAATCAGCTTCCGGGCACTGCCGGTTGTCCCCACCGCGACAACCTGATATTGTTCCTGATCCAGCTGATCCTTTAAAATACTCAACAATCTTTTTACTGCCCCGATAGGGTTTCCCTCCGTCCACAGATATTCCTTAGCTTTGATTTCATTATTTTCATCGATGACCACACCTTTGGTCGAGATGGAACCAATATCGATCCCTAAATATGCTTTGTTCATGCTATTCTAATTCTCCTTTCGCATCATGATCATATCATAAAAGGCCTCAAGTCGTGTTTGGATCCCGATATCGCTGGTCTGAGAATCAAAACTGAAATATAATACCGGGATTTTATAATCGGCGCTGATGTTTTGCAGCACCGGCATAGCATCTATTTCCGGTGTGCATCCGGATGATTTCACATGAATGATGCCGTCATAACCTTTTTTGGCAAATTCCAAGGCTTTATCGATGGTAAACATACTGGTAGCCCCCATATTGTATTTCGCATAATGTTTAATACGTTCTTTGTCCTTTTTCTGTGGTCGATGAAGCAAAGAATTTGTAACATTCATCCACCGGTCAACGACAATGCCCATCTGGGCAAGTTCTTTCTCCATATAATGATTGCTGAAGGGCTCCATAATCGTATAATATTCACCTACGATGCCAACCCGCAGAGGGTTTTGGGGGATCTGCACTTTAATTTCTTTTAAGTACTTCCCATATTTATGATATGTCTTTTTTAATTCCTGTTTTGTTCGGACCTGCCTAAGTTCTGCCAGAAAATCTTGATGCACACTTGTGAAGCTGCCCTGCTCTTCTTCAAAGCCAATATTTTTACGGATATAATCTTCAAATTCGTCGATGTATTGCACCATTTGCAATGCCACAGGAAGGATCTGGGCAATTTTATTCAGGGAAAGATCCGGATTGATCTCCTTAAAATAATTATAAAAAGTATAAGGTTTTGAAATCTGAGCTTTGGCCAGATTAACAAAGCGTACCTCGTATCCTAAATCCCTCAGAATCTGCTCATCAAGTTCGCCGTAATAACCTAATCGGCACACCCCGCCGGCTTGAACCAGGGTATTGGCCCCCGCTTCAATGGTTTCTATAAAATTCCCCAGGGTATATTTAAAGGGGGCACAAACAGAATCCGGACTGTACCGGCTGCCGATTTCCAGGGTTCTTTTTGTGATCGGGGGCGGGATGATGTATTCAACTCCTAATCCTTCAGTAAATAAAACTTCCAGTGGAACATAATAATTTCCCAGTTGAGGGAAGCTGACTTTATATTTAGCCACGGTAATCATCCTTTTTGAATTTAATAATGTCAAGAAAGCTTTCCAGTCTTGTTTCCATCCCGGCGCTTCCTTCCTGGCCGTCTACTGTGAGATTAAGGATGGGCTTATTCTTCACCCTTCTGATAATGATTTCGTTGACTAAGGAATCCGGTCCGCAGTTAAAGGAACTGATCAGAATAATACCGTCAACCCTCTCCCGGTACAGGGCAATGGATCCGACTAATTCCTTGCTGTATTTCCAAGGCAAGGTATCAGAGATCTCAACAGATTTAGCCAGAGCCGACTTCTTATCGGCCAGATCCCCGATAATAGGCACCGCCCCCATCTCATTTAGGTAATCGATTATCGGTTTTCCGATATGTTTGTCAAAAATATTGTAATCATGGGCGAAGAGGAGAATTTTTATCTTATCTTCATTTAATAATTGCTCTTGATGTTTTTCATCCATGATCCGGGCAGTTTTTTCAGCCTGTTTTGCAAGGTAGTAAGCCCGCATCGCCGCAGATTTTCTTTTGCCCAGGAATTTTCCCATTTTAAGAAAAGCATTCATTTCAATCTCTAAATTCTTATAATCAATGTTGTAGTGCAACAATTTAATCCCCCTGTCCCGGAATGTGTTTTGCACAATATCATAAATAGCCTGAAACTTAGTACATACGGTTCCTTCACTGCCATAGTTGGAGATGCGAGGGACCAGGATATAATCGCATTTTCCGATTAAATATTCTACATGACCTAAATAAATCTTAGAAGAGAGACAAGCTTCATCAATGGCATAGCCCAGCCCTTTATCCATGATTGCTTTGTTTGTATCCGGACTGATGATATAATCTATGTCTAATTCATCAAAAAAAGTTTTCCAGAGATAAGAGTATCTATAATATAAAAGCCCTTTAGGTATACCGATTTTCATACAAATTGCACCTCCTGGCTGTCCTTTGAGCCCTTTTCATTATTATATTTATATAGGAGAACTATATATAGGAACGTATTTTGTCAATTAATGATCTATTTACATCTTTCTTCTCACATAAATCCAGAATCAAGGCCCGCGCCATGCGGTTAGGCGCCACTCTATTGTTTTCCCAACGGTTTACAGTGGAAAAGCTGACATGAACCGCTTCGGCAAAATTAGTCTGGGTCATTTGGAGCTCCCGGCGGATTGCCTTAATCGTTTCAGCAATACTCATATTGATCACCCTCCTTAAAAAGTTCCTAAATAGATTATAGCATTATCTATATAGCATAGTCTATAGAAGAACCTTCGAACCTTCTCCTTGATTCGAAAAGTATTTTGGGGTTGCTTTACAAAATTGATTAAATATTTGCCGACTTGCCGCCTATTTGGGATGTGATCATGATATAATATTTTATAATTGATTCTGAAACAGAAATTAATAAACAGGGAGGTAAGGGAATGAAAGCCGTGATTTGTGCTTGTCGTACGATTGAAGACGAGCTGAATTTTGTCTTGCAGGAAAATAAGATTGATTTTCCAGTCATATATATGGAAGCAGGTCTTCATGATGATCCGGAAAAATTGAAGAGCGTTCTTCAAAATACGATCGATAGGATTGAAAATATAGATTATATTTTACTGGGTTATGCTCTGTGCGGCAATGGCTTGATTGGTCTTTCCAGCAAAAAGGCTGCCTTGGTTCTGCCCCAATATCATGATTGTGTGGCGATGTTCCTGGGGTCAGATGAAAGATACCGGGCTAATTTAGGCACTGAAATGGCCGCACTTTTTATAACCGGAGGGTCAATGCGCCATTTTAATCCGAAATATACATTTTATGAGAAGATGATTCCCCGACTTGGTGAAAAAAAAGCTTTACGTTATTCCCAATTAGTTTTTCAAAATTATAAAAGGTTTGCCTTGGTGGAAACAGGGGCTTTTAGTGCGGAACCCTTATTTCAGGAAATGAAGGATCAAGCTGAATTCTTTAACTTGGAGACCCACCGAATGAAGGGAACTGTTGATATTTTTCGTAAATTAGTGCTGGGGCAATGGGATGAACACTTTCAGATAGTTCCTCCGGGACAAAAGATACAGATATGGAATTTGTCCAGCAATATCGATAATAAAATCATGCCCGGCTTATGATGGTCAGCCTTTGATAACCAAAAAACCTGCTCTCAATCATAATGAGAAGCAGGTTTTTGTCAATTTTCAGATCTGAAGCTGAGCTCTGAGGGGCGGGTTATCACTTTCGTAAATGACCCACCAAGGATGGTCTTTGTCATACCAGATCTGGATCCCTTTATCTTCAGACAATTCAATTTTTACTTTTTCGTTGACTAGTAAGAACAAGTTCAGATATCTTTTCCTTTGCGGGGAGAAAAATTCCGATCCATACAAAGAGAGATAAAAAAACTCATCAATACCCATGACTTTTTCATTGCGTTCATTCAAGCAAAACCCATCAACAACTTTTAAATCGTCAGAGTAATAAATTAATAGTTGTGTTACTCCGGGGAGTAACTGATCACCCTTGATGTCCCTGACTTGAAGACACCAGAGAGAGGGGTCAGATGACTGAGGGGATTCCTGTCTGGTCAGCTTCATGTTCAATTCATTGATCATGATCCAGGGTGGATCGGCGTCCATCATCTGGTTCGCCTTCTGGTAGACATTTACCTGCCATTCCCCGCCTTTTTCCCACTTAAAGCCGGGCTGATTCAATATGAAAAAGGACAAAAGAAAAGTACAGATTATACATACGAAAATCATCAATGCTTTAATGGACATGATATTTTTTATCATTTTCATCGGTTTTCACCTTGCCCTACAATTTCGAGATATTGGGAGTGCCCTAGAATCGGGTGACTCTTGGCGACCGCTGGATACCATATAAAGTCAGGATGCTTTTTCCTGCTGTCACCGCTTGACCCCCAACCTCCTTCTTTGGCAGTCTCCCAAGCTCCAGAAGTGGGATTACCTTTCTCACCTTCAATCCAGTAAAAATAATCTTCAGTAAATGTTTTCAATTCCAACGCGCTGGGACGGGTTGTATCCGTGAACCACAGCCGGCAATGAACATGGGTTTTTTCCTTGTTGTCTTTATCCGGACGATAGGATAACTTGTATTGAAAGGCCGGGAAGTTCCACACCTGAGGATTTGACCTTTCTGAGGTGCCTCCGCTGATATCCATAATGATGGGCAGACCTTGCTTACCAATGTAGCTGATGATCATACGATGAAATTCATGGGGGAAAATGTCATCAGCGTTATCATTTTCGTCGTAGTAGCGCGTACCATAAAAGGCGACGGCGGAGTCAAACCAATGCCATTCGGATAATAAGCCCATGATGTCATTTACTTCAAAATGAACCTCTGTTACATCCTTGGGATTTTGGGGTTCAACTTCGAGGACGGCAGCGGCAGCCCAGCCATTACAATGGCCAAACCAACCTTCACTTTTTTTGTCGGTATAATGATGCTCTTTTTCCCAGGACATAGCCCCTGGATTGGGCTGACCACGGTTAATGCTCACCTGGTCATATTTATCCATCGGCCCATCAGGATTGTATAGATTGGGGGGCGCTTTTTCATAAAAAGGCCACCACCAGCCGGACCAGGGTGTGTTCTTGGATTTCCCTTCATTGAGGAGAGGATCGTCCGGATCATGTAATGCCGGAAAGGTGGGGATCACCTCTTGGGAAATGGTTGACTGATAATCAAAACCGGCTAAAACAGTAAGCAGGATCAGACAAAGGCAGAAAATGAACTTCAGAATCTTCATATGTTATTTTCACCGACCTATACCAGATGCCTGCTTCATTCTATGCACCTAATTATACTTTCATCCCTAAAATAAAACGAATCAGAATAATCAAGAATCAAACTCGGGGAATTGGGAATATTTTCTTGGCAGGATTTCTAAAACAGCTCTCGCAGAATTAGCTCAGTCACTCCAGGATTCATACCGTATTGGATTCTCTTAACCTTGGGGTTGCCTTTATATTCTTTACGCACCATATCCCGCAGCTCTGTTCCACTATGATAACCATGGACGACACGAATGATATAGATATCTGCCGCGGCACTCTTTAGACGGTTATCAATTAATATCTTGGCCTGGTATTTGTTCATGCCATGAATGTCCAGATCAACGATGCCCTGTGGTTGATTCGTATTCATGATTGGTCTCACCTCATTTTCCTATTAATGTAAGCCCTAAATTATTCCGTAAAAAATCAGACAACTAGTTATTTAAATAAGGGATGCAACATAAATATAATAATAAATATCGCGGTGAATATCCAGCATAATAGGAAAAACAGGAGGTGAAAAAAATGCCTGCGGTTTTATATACGGTACAGCTGGGAGATACCTTGTATGGCATTGCCCGCCAGTACGGAACTACTGCACAGGCAATTGCTTCTGCCAATAATATTCCTGACCCGAACTTAATCATGCCCGGCACTCAACTGATTATACCAACTCAGGTCATGGAACCGCCCGGGGGTCCGCCTCCCGGAGGTATCATTTATACGGTGCAATCAGGGGATTCCCTCAATCGCATTGCACAAAGATATGGGATCACGGTGCCAAGTATACTAAACTTGAATAATATTTCCAATCCGGATGTCATTTTTCCCGGAACAAAACTGCTGCTCCCGGAAAATACACGGGAACCCGGTATGATTACCTATGTAGTAATGCCTGGTGATACTTTATATCATATTGCACTAAGATTCAGAACCACAGTGCCCGATTTGATCCGCATAAACAGCATTCAAAATCCGGATATGCTGCAAGTGGGGCAAATTCTAAGTATACCTACACCGGGAATCGGTCATGCAATTTACCAGGGCAACCCCAATAAAAGGATGGCTGCACTTACTTTTGATGCTACTTATGGTGACAATCAAACCACAACGCTGCTCAATATTCTGGCCCAAAACAATATTAAAGCTACTTTTTTCTTATCCGGAATTTGGCTGGAGAACTTTCCCCAATTAGCCAGGGACATTGCCGCTGCCGGACATGAAATCGGCAATCACAGTTACACACACCCTCATTTGCCTCAATTAACTGTCAACGAAGTAACAGATCAGATTTTGCGCACCGGAACCGTCATCAGAACTATAACAGGAAGAATATCTTATTTGTTCAGGCCTCCTTTCGGTGAATATACGCCGACAATTTTAAATGTCATTGCCAGCTTAGGTTATTTGACCATCATGTGGACTGTGGATTCATTGGATTGGCAAAACCCGGGGGTGGAACCGATTGTGAACCGGGTTGTCAATAATATTAAACCGGGTGCCATTGTCCTGATGCATCAATCAGCTGTCCAAACACCCCAAGCACTGCCTGCCATTATTGAAGGACTGAGGGCACTGGGGTATTCCTTTGGGACTGTGACAGAGGTGTTGGATCCGTAAAACATAGACGATTTTCTCGATCGATGATATTATAAAGAAAAATGATCTTGAGAAAGCAAGGGGATTGCACATGAGTAAAAAAATTGAAGCAGTTATTTTTGACTGGGCAGGTACAACAGTAGATTTTGGTTCTTTTGCCCCTGTACAAGCACTTATTGAAGCTTTTAAGCAGTTTGGCGTAACTCCCACTGTTGAAGAAGTTCGTGAGCCCATGGGAATGCCTAAATGGAATCACATTGAAACGATGATGAAGATGACAAGAATTTCTGAAGAATGGGAAAAGATTCACGGAAAGGCTTCTACAAAAGAGGATGTAGATACTGTCTATGCAGCAAGCGAAACCTCAATTATGGGTATTTTGAAAGATTTTGCAGAGCCTAAGCCCTTTGTTTTGCAAGCTATCAAGGATCTTCGCGGAAGAAATATTAAAGTCGGTTCGACCACAGGCTATACAGATGAAATGATGAGTATAGTTGTGCCAAAGGCTGAAGAAAAAGGTTATAAGCCTGATTTTTGGTGTACCCCAAACGCAGTCAACAATGTGGGCAGGCCTTATCCCTATATGATTTTCAAAAACTTTGAAGCCCTTGGTTTAGCAGATGTTTCTTCCGTAATCAAGGTTGGTGATACGGTTGCAGACATCAAAGAGGGCAGAAATGCAGGACTTATCTCTGTTGGTATAATTGAGGGCAGCTCAATTATGGCTCTTTCGGAAAGTGAGTTCAATGCTCTTTCTCAGGAAGATAAAAACAGAGAATATGAGCGTGTGGAGTCTGTATATAAATCCTGTGGTGCTGATTATATCATTAAAAATATGAGTGAGCTTCTTCCACTTATTGATAGTCTTGAGAAATAAACCAAAACGTTTGAGTTAATATGCTTCATGGTTTTAAGTAGATATCATGGAAGTACAAAATTGTCAGAATGTGAAAGTTCAAAGGATAAGTCAGATAAGGATTAAATAAAATAGTGAAAAGTATGGCCTTTTGTGGTATTGTTTATTCGAAAAAATTAAACAATCCAGAAAGGACATACTTTTATTAATTATTACTGAATCATTCATAGGAATAAATTTTAAACCCATGCATTAAAAACATGGGATAAGTTGGTACGTGACATAAAATTTTACAAAAGTGTTACCGAGAGGAGTAAGATCATGCTGGGAAAATCAGAAATCTATGATCTTTTAAACAGGAGAGAAATAGAGTACACTGCTTTTGAACACATTCCTGTGTATACCATTGGGGAAATGATGGCACTTGATCTGCCTGCGCCGGAAAAAGTAGTCAAGAACTTGTTCTTGCGTGATGATAAAGGACGCAATCACTATCTGGTGGTTTTAGCCGGTCACAAATCTGTAAATTTAAAGGATCTGGCTGCGAAAATTTCCAGCCGCAGCTTAAGCTTCGCCAGTGAATCACGGCTGAAAAAACATTTGGGCCTTGAGCCGGGAGGGGTGACACCCCTGGGTATTTTAAACAACGCAGCTCATGATGTCACCGTAGTATTTGACCATGAATTGAAAGATCAGGATTTAATCGGTGTGCATCCCATGGAGAATACGGCAACCATTTTCATGAAGTTTGAAGATCTTCTCAAATTGGTGCAGGAACAAGGAAATCCGATCGTATTTTGTGAAATTTTAGCTGATTAACTTGGCGTAAGTCATGTATTTGCAGTTCACTTTTTAATTATGACGGATCCTGATTAAAGATGATAGTAAGAATTATATTAAGATTTAGGGTGTATCTGGTAAAGATGCTTCTAAGTCTTAATTTTTATATTGCAACGGAAAAATGCAGGTAATCATTGACTATAATCAAGATAAAGTATATTATATATATAACATAGATAATTTAAAACATAGAAATCATGATATTAGAGCGCAAGAATCAAAATTGAATCAAATTCAGGAGGGAGAGCATGGATCATGCCAATTTCAAAAACCTTATTTTGGAATATACCAGAAAAATCAACGAGAATACTAATAAGACCTTGAGTCCGGCTTGTGAGCAATACGGACTAACCATTTCTCAGGCCAGAATCCTCTTGATGCTGTATCAACAAGGAATCCATACCATCGGCAGTTTAGGCAATGACCTGTGTGTAGCGGGAGCTAATATCTCTGCCATGTGTAAAAAGCTTGAAACCAGGGGATTGGTGCATCGTACCCGGGATCAGGATGATGAAAGAGTTGTTGTGGTTAGCCTGACAGCAGAAGGAAATCAAATTATGCAGGAAGTGGACGAAGCGCTGAATCGAAAGCTTATGCAGCATCTGGAAGAGCGAACGGGCGAAAATTTTGAAGAAATGATTGAGGTATTAAAAAAACTCAATGAGCTGATGGAAAAGATTAATTCTGAAAAATGATTTTGTAATGAAAGGGGTGTTCTTTATGAAAGAAGACCAAAACCCGAAGAGACCGCTAATTTATTATTACCTATTAGTATTGGGCGCCATTTTAATCTTAAACACTTTTGTTGTCCCCCTGTTTTTGCAGGGACAAATTACTCAAGTTGATTACGGAACTTTTTTAAATCAAATTGAGTCGGGGCAGATCAAAAGCGTAGAAATTCAAGCTAATCAAATCGGTTTTACCACCAAGGATAGCGAGGCAAGTGGAAACTTATTTATTACCGGTCGGGTGGACGATCCGGATTTGGTGAACCGACTTTATAACGCCGGGGTGGAATTCAGCCAGGTGATACCCAGGGAAAATTCTCCTTTAGCCAGTTTCTTATTAACCTGGATTCTTCCTATGATTATCTTTATCATTATTGGCCAGATGCTGATGCGCAGATTCCAGGGCAAAATGGGCGGCATGGGCAATGCCATGAGCTTTGGCAAAAGCAATGCCAAAATATATGTGGAAGCTGAAACCGGGAAATCCTTTGCCGATGTAGCCGGTCAGGATGAAGCAAAAGAAGCCTTGATGGAAATCGTGGATTTTCTTCATAACCCCAAGCGCTACAAGGAGGTAGGAGCCAAAATTCCAAAAGGGGCATTGTTGGTTGGGCCTCCGGGTACAGGGAAAACCCTTCTCGCCAAAGCGGTAGCAGGTGAATCGAAAGTTCCTTTCTTCTCCATATCAGGATCAGAATTTGTGGAGATGTTTGTGGGTATGGGGGCAGCCCGGGTTCGGGATTTATTTAAACAAGCTCAGGAAAAGGCGCCCTGCATTGTCTTTATCGACGAAATTGATACCATCGGTAAAAGCCGTAATGCCGGTGCCATGGGGGGAAATGATGAAAGAGAGCAGACCTTAAATCAGCTCCTCACAGAAATGGATGGTTTTAGCCCTGACACCGGAGTGGTGATTCTGGCGGCCACCAACAGACCGGAAACATTAGACAAAGCCCTTTTACGACCGGGTAGATTTGATCGGCGTATCCCTGTGGAATTACCAGATTTGAACGGCAGGGTAGCAATTCTAAAAGTCCATGCCAAAAACGTGAAGATGGCTTCGGATATCGATTTCAATGCCATTGGTCGGGCGACTGCCGGAGCATCCGGTGCAGACCTGGCGAATATCATCAATGAAGGTGCCCTGCGGGCTGTAAAAATGGGACGGAGAGAAATTATTCAAAGCGATCTGGAAGAATCCGTGGAAGTGGTCATTGCCGGATATCAAAGAAAGAATGCTGTTATTCCCATGAAAGACAAATTAACCATTGCTTATCATGAGATTGGACATGCCTTGGTGGCCGCGAAGCAAAGCCATTCCGCTCCGGTGCATAAAATCACCATCATTCCTAGAACATCAGGGGCTTTAGGTTACACCATGCAATTGGATGAAACGGAGCAGGTACTGATGAGTAAGGATCAGGCTTTAGACAAGATTGCTACCTTTATGGGCGGGCGCGGGGCTGAACAAGTGGTCTTTAATACCATGACCACAGGAGCGTCCAACGATATTGAACAAGCCACGAAGATCGCCCGGGCCATGGTAACCAGATATGGTATGAGTGACCATTTCGGCATGATGGCCTTGGAAACCCAGAACAATCCCTATTTGGGAGGAGATACATCCCTTTTGGTTTGCGGGGATACCGCTTCTAAGATTGATGAGGAAGTGCATAGCATCCTTCAATCCTGTTATCAGCGTGCCGTTCAGATCCTGGAGGAAAATAAGGATAAAATGCACGAATTGGCCAAATATCTTCTGGAAAAAGAAACTATTACGGGAGAGGAATTTATGGCCATCCTGACAAAAAAGGCGGAGACATCCATGCCTGAAGACCAGGCATCAGCATCAAAAGAATAGGAGAGGAACCAAAATGAATGTGCTGGTCACGCTGAATTCCAAATATCTGAAACCTTTGAAGGTGATGTTAAAATCTCTTTTTTTGAACAACCTTCAGGAGACTTTTACCATTTATCTCATGCACTCCAGCATTAAAAAGCAAGAGCTGGAAGATTTGGATCAATATGTCCAGCATCATGGCAGCACATTGAAGGTAATTCTGATGGAGGATCGTTTTTTTCAGAATGCACCGATCCTCCTTCATTATACCAAGGAAATGTACTATCGCCTGCTGGCCTTCAAATTCTTGCCTCAGGATTTGGAACGTATTTTGTATTTAGACCCTGATCTGTTAGTGATTAACCCGGTGCGCGGTCTTTATGAAACAGATTTGGGAGACAATTTATATGCTGCCGCTTACCATGATATTGGGGCTATCAGTGAAATTAATAAAATTAGATTTTATCCTTACGGAATTGAAGCGTATCATAATTCCGGAGTGCTTTTGATGAATCTGAATCAGCAAAGAAAGTCCATTGATGAAAAGGAAATCTTTGAATTTGTGGAAAAACATCGATCTACATTAATCATGCCCGATCAGGATATTATGAATGCTCTTTATGCTAAGGAAATTTTAAGCCTGGATGAAAAGATATATAATTATGATGCCAGGTATTTTCAGTACTATAAGTTGAAGACCAACGGCGCTTGGGATATGGATTATTTGATTTATCACACCGTGATTATTCACTTTTGCGGCAAAAAGAAACCATGGCATAAGAGCTACAACGGTAAATTTCATTCTCTCTACAAACATTATGAAAAACTTGCCCTGCAAATAAATGCATTATAAAAACAGTTGCACAAGGGGGAAGGTATAGATGGTTACCTATCAGGAAGTCGCTGCCATGATTGATCATGCAGTATTAAAGGCTAATCTCACGGATGAAGAAATCAAAGCAGGCTGTCATTTGGCTGATACATACGGTGTTGCTGCAGTTTGCGTACGTCCTGCCGATGTGAAAATGGCAGTTCAAGTACTTCAGGATAGCATTACAGCGGTAGCTGCGGTGATTGGCTTTCCCCACGGTAGCACCACTCCCTTAACCAAGCTGGCTGAAAGCAGAGAAGCCTTAGAGAACGGCGCCCGGGAACTGGATGTGGTCTTAAACATTGGCAAGCTAAAATCCGGAGCTTACGATTATGTCCGGGAGGAATTGAAGGAGATCGTTGATTTGGCCCATCAGGAAAAGGCTTTGGTGAAAATCATCTTTGAAAATTGTTATTTGAGCGATCAAGAAAAAATTACGGCCTGCCGAATCGTAAATGAAATCGGAGCCGACTTTGCCAAGACCTCCACCGGATTTGGTTCCGGCGGCGCTGTGGAAAATGATGTGATGCTAATGAGAGCCCACTGTCAACCGGAGGTGGGGATTAAAGCCTCCGGAGGAATCAAAACCTTGGCAGATGCCATTCGTTACAAGGAATTGGGCTGCAGCCGTCTGGGATGCTCACAAACGGCGGAGATTCTGAATGCGTTAAAAAAATAGTTTTACAATTATGAGGGAAACATATGGATGTTTCCTTCTTCTGTTTCTGTGAAAAATTATTTTTAAGACAAGGAATCGATGGGATGGGAAGAGAAGATAGGATTAAATAGAGGATAAATGATAAAGGAAAGATTTGAAATGAAAGAAAGAGATCAGGTTCAAGCATTTTTGCACAAATATCACATGGATGGAAGTGAGACTCCTTTTCAGGAACAGTGTGCGCTTTTTCGCCGAGAAATGAAACAGGGGCTGGCAGGGAAGGAAAGTTCCCTGTCCATGCTCCCTGCCTACATTCAGCCGAAAGATCAAATCCCTGCTGATGAGAGGGTTATCGCTTTGGATGCCGGAGGGACCAATCTTCGGATTGCTTCCTTGTATTTTACCCCCACGGGCCGGCCGGTGATTGAAAACTTTCAAATACACCCCATGCCGGGAAGCAAAGGGGAAATTTCCAAGGATGAATTCTTTCGGACGCTGGCTAGTTTTGTGAAACCCCTGCTCAATTATTCCCAGCGCATCGGTTTTTGTTTTTCCTATCCCATGGAAATGAGATCTGACGGAGATGGCCGTTTAATACGTTTTACCAAGGAAATCTTGGCCCCTGAGGTGGAAGGAGCAGCTATCGGGAAAAACCTGATGGAGGCGATCCGGGAGCAAGGCACGGGAGATGAGAAAAAAATTGTCCTTCTCAATGACACAGTAGCTACCTTGTTAGCGGGGCAAGGTGCTACTGACGGGAGATCTTACGATGGTTTTATCGGCTTTATTTTAGGGACAGGGACCAATGCTGCTTATCTTGAACAAAATAAAAATATTCAAAAAGTTTCGGACTTAGATCCTGAAAAAAGCATGATTATCAATATGGAATGGGGCAATTACAGCAAAGCACCCCAGGGTCTTATTGACCAGTCTTTGGATCAGACCTTTTCCGACCCGGGAGCATATCTTTTTGAAAAAATGGTAGCCGGTGCTTACTTAGGTAAACTCACCCTGGCAGTGCTGAAAAAAGCCGGGGCGGATGGACTGTTTTCTCCGGATTTTACGGAATCCCTGACTAAGGTGTCTGATTTGGAAACAAAGGATCTGGATGATTTTCTGGCTTTTCCCCCGGGAGAAAAGAATCCTTTGACGTCCTGCATCCAGGCGGGCCGGGAAAAGGATCGTATCTTGGTTTATTGGCTGATAGATGGGCTCCTGGAAAGAGTGGCTCTTTTTACAGCCGTCAACTTAACCGGGCTGATTTGCCATCTGGGAAAAGGTAAGAATCCCTGTGCGCCCATTGGCATTATGACCGAAGGCACCACATTTTTTGCCTTAAAAGGCTTGCGTGGCAAGATAGAATATTATTTAAAAAAATGTCTGGCAGATTACTCCGGGGTCAGCTATGAATTCCTCAGTCTGGAACATGCCTCCTTGATTGGCGCTGCCATTGCCGGACTAAATTAGGGTAAATTAGGGTACGGAAAGGAATATGACTCAATGATTGTTAAAATAATCACTGAAGATGATGAACTGCAACAAGCGATGCAAATCAGAATAGAGGTCTTTGTCAAAGAACAGGGTGTTCCCTTGGAAGCTGAAATTGATGAATTTGATACAATAAATGGGAGGGTTGCCCATGTTCTCGTTTACCATCATGACCAGACGGTGGGTACCGGACGAATTCTTTTTATGGACGGGTATGGAAAATTAGGCCGGATCTGCATCTTACCCACATTCAGAAAATTAAGCCTGGGCAAAGAAATTATCAAAGCATTGGAAGAAATAGCTTTGGATCATGGGCTGGATCAGGTGCGCTTGCATGGTCAAACCCATGCGGAAGGATTCTACCACAAGCTTGGTTATCAAACGGCTTCTGATGTCTTTATGGAAGAGGGCATTCCCCATGTTTTAATGGTAAAGAAGTTAATTTTACAATAATCCTATTGTAATCCATTTGATGCTTAAATTGATGATATTGCCTCACCAATAAGACAGAAAAAGAAGTCTGTGGTCACTTTCAATCACGGACTTCTTTTTGTTTCAAACCTTGTTCTACAAATCTTTAAGGATATTGGCTTGCTGCAGTATTTTATCCACTGCCTTCAGTGAGATCGCCTCATCAGGCAAATCAAAGAGGGGTTTACCCATAATATCATATTGGGATATTAATTTATCTCGTGGAATATCTCCAATTAACTGTAACCCAGTTTGAGCAATTTCATCAGCTAGAGATGTCAAACTGTTTTCAATCGTATGAGTAACTACTAAATAAACTTCACCAATATCAGCATGTAATTCCCGGATCAGGTCATGAATTCGTCTGGCTGTACGAATTCCCCGCGCTGAGGAATCACTGACTACAAACATTATATCAATGCGGGGAATTGTCAGTCGGCTAATATGTTCCATTCCAGCTTCAGAATCAACCAATACAAAATCATAATTATTACCAAGGGCCTCCATAAACATTCGCAAAATGTTATTAGGATAACAATAACATCCGGGACCTTGGGGATCTCCCATAGCAAAAAAATCAAAGTCAGGAGTTTTAATAACGCATTGCTCCAGTTCAGTCAAAAAAGGGGCTTTGAGTGTTTTATCCTCAAGTGTCTTGATATTCTTGTTATCCTCAATAAGTCCGGAAATAGTAAAAGTGACTGTTATTCCTAAGGCCTCATTTAAATTTGCATTAGGATCGGCGTCGACAGCCAAAATAGAAGCTTTCCTTTTTTCACGTATCATTTGCCTTAACATCAGAGTTATAAAGGTTGTTTTTCCCACGCCGCCCTTTCCAGCTACAGCAATATATTTTACCAATCTAACCCCTCCTTAATTTAATTATCTTTTAAAAATGCAATCTAACCTCCATTATTATACATTTAATTATCGCAAAAGTCTTTAGGAATAATACATATGACAAAATAACACGGGCACAAAATAAAAAGTATGCCCTTTTTGTGGTATTGTTCAATCGTCAAACAATACACCCCAGAGAGGACATACTTTTCTTTTGTGACTATAACATTAATTGTTAATCCTGATATCCTTGTTTTTTGTCCCAGGCTTCATCCTTAATTTCTTCTTTCATACCGTTTAAGGCATCCATGCGCCGGCTGTTTTTCTCTTTCAGATCTTTCCGTATCTTAGGATCATCGGTTTCCTGGATCAGTTCTTCCGCTGCTTCGATGTTCCCGATGGTATGATTGATGTTTTTTTGTATTCTATCCACATTATCCCTGCGATCATCTCGATTACGTTTCATGATGAATATCCTCCTTTGTAAGTTGACTGTCTAAGACTATCTGGTCAGGTTTATTATTTGATGAATTCATGGGGATTATACCAAAAAAACGGTTTCCTAAAGAAGGGGTTCTTCAATTCCTATCGAAATCAAAGAGAGACGAAAAAATTTCCCCAAAATCCCATGGCTTTAGCCATTAAAGTGTCAACAAAAGGAGTTAAAGAATTTACATGGATATCAGTCTGAACATTTTTTTATTTGCTTTTGGTCTTACTCTTTTTGCCGGATTATCCACCGGAATCGGCAGCATTTTGGCTTTCTACACAAAACAAACCAATAAAAAATTCTTAACTGTCGCTTTGGGGTTTTCAGCCGGGGTGATGCTCTATGTTTCCATGCTGGAGATCTTTCCTGAGGCCAGGGCCTCTCTGGAAGGGATTTATGGTGCATCCCTTGGTTATCTGATTACGACCATTGCCTTTTTTGCCGGAATTGGACTGATTGCCCTTATTGATAAGTTTGTTCCCTCCGAAGAAAATCCCCATGAAATGCACGATATTAACGATATGGAAAAACATCAGGAGAATGACCCTGCCTTATTACGCATGGGTTTATTTTCCGCTCTGGCCATTGCCATCCATAATTTCCCTGAAGGATTGGCCACCTTTATTTCTGCTATTGAAGACCCTGCTTTAGGGGTGAGTATTGCTATTGCTATCGCCATACATAATATCCCGGAAGGCATTGCCGTATCGGTGCCGGTCTTTTTTGCCACAGGCAGCAGAAAAAAAGCATTTAAGTATTCCTTTTTGTCCGGATTATCTGAGCCATTAGGTGCCATTGTGGGATATTTGCTCTTACAGATCTTTTTCCATGAAGCCATGTTTGGCTTAACCTTTGCCGGGGTAGCGGGCATTATGGTCTATATTTCTTTAGATGAATTGCTGCCCACGGCAGAAAAATACGGTGAGCATCATCTGGCTATTTATGGTCTCGTTGCCGGGATGGCCGTGATGGCCGTTAGTTTAATTCTTATGGCATAACCATAATCTTTTTTGCATAAATCACCTCAGACTTTGGAAAACTTCATTAAGAATGATCTTTTTTAGGAGGGATTTTTTTGGATGGGACGATTATGGAAAAGAGCCAGGGGCGCGTTAGTTATCATGATTCTGTTGAGGAGATGGTTAAAAGGATCCGGGAAGATGGGTTAAGTAACGTTTTTGATCGTTATGCGGCTCAGGAAAAGATTCGGTGTAAATTTTGCCTGCAAGGATTAAGCTGCAAGCTATGCTCCCAAGGACCTTGCCGGATCAGTGAAAAAGGCGGACAGGACAAGGGTGTTTGCGGGATCGGGCCTGATGCCATGGCTATTCGGGCTTTCTTGTTACAAAATATCATGGGTGCAGGCACATACAGTCATCATGCCTATGAAGCTTATCGCACATTACGGGCTACCGGTGAAGGGAAAACACCCTTTACCATTAAGGATCCAGATAAATTAAAATGGATGTGTGAAAAGTGCGGCCTTGAGACCGATCAAGATCAAAATATGATGGCTGTTGCTTTGGCTGATTTTCTGGAAAAAGAAATGGGGAAGGATAGCGAAGATCCCAGTGTAATGGTAGAAGCTTTTGCCCCGAAAAAAAGAAAAGCTGTTTGGAAGAAACTAGGAATTTATCCCTCAGGGGTTGTGCATGAAGAACAAAATTGTGTCGCCAGCTGCTTAACCAATGTGGATGGGGATTATGTTTCTTTGTCTCTCAAAGCACTGCGATTAGGTCTGGCTACAATTTATACGGCACAAATCGGTTTGGAGATGGTACAGGATATTTTATTTGGGACACCTGCACCTCATGAAGTAGACGTGGATCTGGGCATCATGGATCCGGATTTCGTCAATATTGTTTTTAACGGTCATCAACCCTGGGTAGGTGTTGCCACCTTGGAAAAAGCCCAGAGCCCGGAAGTACAGGAAAGGGCTAAAGCTGCCGGAGCCAAAGGTTTAAGGATTGTGGGCTCTATCGAAACGGGACAAGAGCTGTTGCAAAGATTCCCCATGGACGGCGTTTTTGTTGGTCTGATGGGCAACTGGCTGGCCATTGAGCCGTTGCTGGCTACCGGTACCGTGGATGTGATCGCCATGGAGGAAAACTGTTCCCCGCCGGCCATTGACCATTATGCGGAGAAATATCAAATTACCTTGGTTAGCGTCAGTAACATTATTGGTGTTCCCGGTTTGAAGGAAAAAATGGAATATCATCCGAGGGAAGTTTCCAATATGGCAGACCGTTTGATTGATCTGGCCATCGACAATTTCAAACAGCGCAAGGGGAAAATTGTACCAAAAGTGCCCAGGATGACCCAAAAGGCCATGGCCGGGTTTTCTACTGAAGCGGTGCTTCAAGCTTTGGGAAATAAACTGGATCCTTTGGTAGATGTGATTACGGCGGGCAAAATAAAGGGTGTGGTGGCCCTGGTCAACTGCTCCACCCTGCGTAACGGCCCCCAGGATTGGAACACCATTAATCTGGTGAAGGAATTAATCAAGAAAGATATTCTTGTGGTGAGTGCCGGCTGCGGCAATCATGGACTGGAGGTGGCCGGTTTATGTAATCTCCAGGCCATTGATCAGGCGGGACCCGGTTTGCAACAAGTGTGCAAATTATTAAAAATACCTCCGGTTTTAAGCTTTGGCACCTGCACCGATACAGGCCGTATCTCCATGCTGGTCACAGCACTGGCGGATCATCTCGATGTGGATGTTCCTGATCTGCCCATTGCCGTGACTGCACCGGAATGGATGGAGCAAAAAGCCACCATTGACGGCGTATTTGCTTTGGCCTTCGGCACATACACCCATCTATCCCCTACGCCCTTTGTGACTGGGGCACCAAAATTGGTACAGCTGCTTACCGCTGATGTGGAAGGTCTGACCGGGGGCAAAATTGCCCTGGGTGACGATCCGAAAGAAGTAGCAAATGGCATTG
This sequence comes from Dehalobacterium formicoaceticum, assembly GCF_002224645.1. Taxonomy (NCBI): domain Bacteria; kingdom Bacillati; phylum Bacillota; class Clostridia; order Eubacteriales; family Peptococcaceae; genus Dehalobacterium; species Dehalobacterium formicoaceticum. Next base: position 1,495,124 of record NZ_CP022121.1, read on the forward strand.
AGGCGCATATTAATAAGAAAAGACAAGGTTTGGGTTTAAAGTAAGTCATAGTTATTGGTAAAACAAAAGTAAGAACCTAAGTCAAAAACGGCATTTGGATATTCCTGATGCCGTTTTTCTCTTTCAGAAGAGAAAATTTTTTAGAAAAGGGATTGATTTTACCGGCGTTTATGTGTACAATATATCATATGAACACATATTCATATGATATATTGATTTGGGGGCGATTATAATTGTAAGAGAAAAGGTAAACAAAGTAGAAAGCTGTACATGTAACATCATTCATGAAGATGTGGTAGCTCAGGCGAAAGAGAATATGCCCCAGGAGGAAATTCTTATTGATTTAGCGGAGCTTTTTAAGATTTTTGGTGATAGTACCAGAATCAAGATTATCTGTGCCTTGTTTACCTCAGAAATGTGCGTATGTGACATTGCTGCTCTTTTGGAGATGAATCAATCCGCCATTTCCCATCAATTAAGAATCCTCAAGCAGGCACGATTAGTTAAATATCGTCGGGAAGGCAAGGTGGTATATTATTCCCTGGATGATGAACATGTGCAACGGATTTTTGATTGTGGTTTGGTCCATCTTAATCATCAATAATGAAGCCTAAATTTAAAAAGAAATGGGAGGAAGGAGAAAATGGTTAAAGAATTTATCTTGGAAGGGTTAAATTGTGCTAATTGCGGTGCCAAGATTGAGCAGGGGGTATCCCGGCTTCCCGGCGTTACCAATGCTACCGTCAATTTTCTTAATAAAACCTTGATATTGGAAACGGAAGAGACGGCAAACTTCCCTGAGTTAATTAGGAATACCGAAGGGATTGTGAAAAAATATGAACCTGAGGTTAACGTCATCGAAAAAAAAGAGGTAAAAATAAAAGATGATGGGGATCAAAATGAGGAAGAAAATCAGAAAAAGCGCCTCATCTCTTTAGGACTGGGGGGAGGACTTTTTACTTTGGCTTTTCTTCCCTTCTGGAGTCCCGGCATCGAGTTTGCTTTGTTTCTGTTAAGTTATCTTATTGTCGGCGGGGAAGTGCTGATGCGCGCCGGTAAGAATATCTTGCGGGGACAGGTCTTCGATGAGAATTTCCTGATGTCCATTGCCACCCTGGGTGCTTTTGCTATTAGGGAATACCCGGAAGGTGTGGCGGTGATGCTGTTTTATCAGATCGGGGAGTATTTTCAGGATCGGGCGGTGGGTCAATCGAGAAGATCCATTAAAGCCTTGCTCGATATCAGACCGGAGTATGTCAATTTGTCTTTCAACGGGGTAATTAAGAGAGTATCTCCGGAAGAAGCGGCCATTGGGGATATGATGATCATCAAGCCCGGGGAAAGAGTGCCATTAGACGGAAAAGTACTGGAAGGCCAGGCCATGATGGATACATCGGCCTTAACAGGTGAATCAGTTCCCCGCAGGGCAAAAATCGGGGACGATGTCCTCAGCGGCTTCATCAATAAAGACGGGTTATTAACGGTGCAGGTGGCGAAGGTATACGGGGTATCAACCATCGCCAAAATTCTTGATCTGGTGCAGAATGCGGGAAGTAAAAAAGCACCGACAGAGAAATTTATCACGAAATTTGCCCATTATTATACACCGGCGGTGGTGCTGGTGGCAGTGCTGCTTGCAATACTACCACCTTTACTCATTGAAAGCGCCACGTTTTCGGATTGGTTTTACCGGGCTTTGGTATTCCTGGTGGTATCTTGTCCCTGTGCTTTAGTGATTTCCATCCCTTTGGGGTTCTTTGGCGGGATTGGAGCCGCCTCCAAAAAAGGCATCCTGGTTAAAGGCGGCAATTACCTGGAGGCGATCAATCAAATTGATACCGTGGTTTTTGATAAAACCGGCACTTTGACGAAAGGGGTCTTTCAGGTAACGGGCATTCACCCGGCAGGGTCCTTTACAGAGGAAGAGGTTTTAGAGTTTGCTGCCCTGGCTGAATTCAATTCCAATCACCCAATCGCTCAATCTGTGGTGCAAGCTTATGATCAAAGGTTGGGAAACCAGCTTCATCAAGAAAACATTACCGGTTTTCAGGAAATTGCCGGACATGGGGTCAAGGTACAGTATGAAGGACAAGAGATTTTAGCGGGCAATGATAAATTAATGAAGCAAGGAAGGATCGATTTTCAGGAATGGCAAGAGGGGGGCACAGTGGTTTACTTGGCTGTATCTGGGAAATTTGCCGGTACCATTGTCATATCTGATGAGTTAAAAGAAGATGCCAAAAAAACTATGCAGGATTTAAAACAATTGGGCATTAACAAGCTGGTAATGTTAACAGGGGATAATCAGGAAACGGGCCAAAGAGTAGGCCGAGAATTGTCATTGGACAGAGTATATGCCGAGCTTCTGCCGGCAGATAAGGTGGGGATTCTGGAGAGAATCATCCAGGAAAAAACAAGCAAAAAAAGTGTGGTTTTTGTCGGGGATGGCATAAATGACGCTCCCGTTCTGGCCAGAGCCGATGTAGGTGTTGCCATGGGAGGACTGGGGTCTGATGCAGCCATTGAGGCGGCGGATATTGTCTTAATGACGGATGAACCGGCTAAACTGGCGGAAGCAGTGGGGATAGCCAGAAAAACGAGAAACGTGGTTTGGCAGAACATTATTTTTGCCCTTGGTGTGAAGCTGGTGGTGCTTGTTCTGGGCGCAGGAGGACTGGCCACCTTATGGGAAGCGGTCTTTGCCGATGTGGGAGTCGCTATAATTGCCGTGATCAATGCCATGCGCCTTCTAAAAAGTTAAATAGAAATGGGAAAAAAGGAAGTGTCGCTTAACAGGATAAAATCATGATGATTTTGAACACGATGCGCTGTTCTCCATGAAAGCCCAAAAAGAGCTAAAAAATATGGTATAATCGGGGTGTATCTTTATTATGATAATAAGACACTCCTTATTTTTTGGAAGGATAATATTTTTGCTGCAGGGGAAAATAAGAATGTTGGGGGAGGTTTCATAATCATGGATAACAGAGGTCAATTAGAGAAAAAACTGGATCAACTGGCCATGTACATGGAAAAAATGAAACTGGCACAATACATAGACCTGTTGCATAATCCCAGGAGATTAATTTGGGTCAATTTAATCGCAGGTATAGCCAGAGGATTTGGCATTGCCATCGGTTTTACGTTATTAGGCGCCATTGCTTTTTTGATTTTGCAGCGTTTGGTAGGTTTGAATCTGCCCCTAGTCGGAGATTTCATCGCAGAATTAATGAATTATGTCCAGGAAAGCAAAGGGTTAAGGCCTTAGTCACATAGTCAGATCATATGGAGTAAAACCCTACCTGATGCCGGAAAATATTATTATTTCTGCCTATTAAGGAGGGATCCGGATTGGATCATAATAAATCAGCCAGTTTTCGCACCCAGCTTTTAAAAGAAAAGGAAGAGCTCAACAAGAGCATCGCAAGCCTCAATCAGGGATTAAGTGACTCGATGCCTGATTCCATTAGTGAATTATCTATGTATGATAATCATCCGGCAGATATAGGAGATGAATTATTTGAACGAAGTAAAGACCTGTCTCTAAGAGATAGTGCTCATATACAGTATCAAAATGTGGTACGAGCTTTGGAAAGAATTGATGATCAAACTTATGGGATCTGTGCTCAGTGTGGGGCAGCGATTGATATGGCAAGACTGGAGGTTATGCCCTCCGCGGAATTATGTCTGCCTTGTAAAAAGGAACAGACAGGACCGGATCGTACCCCTCGCCCCATTGAGGAACAGGTGATTCAACCACCTTTTGGCAATCAGAGGCATGGGGATGGCTCTTCGGAATCAAACGCCTTTGACGGAGAAGATGCATGGCAGGCTGTGGCCCGCTTTGGTACCGCCGACACGCCCCAGGATCTGGAGAAAGGAAATAACGCCCAATATCCAAATATTTATGAGGAATGGGAAGAAGATCTGAGTGGGGTGGAGGATGTAGATCAAATACCCTATGTTCGTACCAAAGACGGGATCATTCATCAGGATTTTAGCTGAAGTTGCAAAAAATTAAATTTATGCCGGTAGGGTGAAAGACAAAACAGCCCAACCGGCTTTTTGTTCTTAGAACTCCGCATTTCCGGAGCACGCACCCTTCGTACCTTTTATCAGTATCTAGTTTGCATTATGCGGAAACTCAAAAAATTATATTCTTGCCCAGTGGTATAATTATGGTATAATAATACCACTGGAAGGAGTTGGCAGTTATGCCCAAAATCATCCCTATTCGAGACCTGAAAAATACAAGCGAAATCTCTCAAATGTGCCAGGAGGCAACTGAGCCGATATATATTACCAAAAACGGTTATGGCGACATGGTTATCATGAGCGTAAAAATGTACGAAGAAAAACTGTATATGCTTAATATATATAATAAACTGGCAGCAGCTGAAGCGCAAATAGCTGAGGGAAAGGTGCTTAATGGAGATTCTTGTTTGAAAAGCATAAGAGAAAAATATAATGTATAAGCTGAGGGATGTTAGGGGGCCTGACATCCCACGAACACCTATTGTACAAGGCCGCTAATACGCAGCCGCAAACTGCATGGAAAAGGAAGCATCAATTGATAGAGAATTATATTGCAACACATTTAATAGATGTAGCCGCTCTGGCCATCTTGTGCTATTTAATATACAGCAACAACATACTGAATCAAAATCGGAAATGGCCTTTTTATATTGGTATTATGTTAACTGTTCTGATCATTTCGTCAGAGGCCGGGACTATCATTGCCGGAAACGCGAATGGGGATTTGCGCTTTTTGAATATTTTCTGTAATGTTTTTGGTTTTGCAATGTCTCCCTTGATTCCCATCATTTTACTTGCTATTTATGATGTAAACATTCTGCTAACCAATAAATTGCTTATGCTGCCGTCAATTGTGAATATGTTCGCCACAGCTTTATCACCGTGGCTCGGATTTGTGTTTTATATTGATGTAAACAACCATTATGAAAGAGGAAATTTATTTATTGTTTTTGTAACTGCTTATATATTAAACTTAATAATCCTTTTTATCAGTACTGTAAGGACAGGGCAAAAGCACCACTATCCAATAAAAGCGAAGTTCACCGCTCTATCCCTCTTTGTGATAGCCGGTACAAGCATTCAGCTTATTTTCCTTCCGTTTATTCCTCTTGGCATAGTGTGACATTGTCCCTTTTGCTATACTATCTCTTATTGTCTGAATTTGACGGCAGCTTTGATGCTTTGACGAGGCTTCATAATCGTGCGGCTTATGATAAAATGGTAAATAGGTTGGACGGCAGAAAACTATATTCCGTTATCGTTATGGATATCAATAATTTCAAAGAGATAAACGATACATTCGGACATGATTTTGGAGATACCGTGTTAAAAAAAGTTGCTTCGGTTATAAGGAAATCATTTGACAACAGTAGTACCTGTTATCGAGTCGGCGGAGATGAATTTTACATTATCAGCAGTGAAACTGACCCGGTAAAGCTTGAGCACCAGCTGAAGTGTATGACAAACAATCTTGAAAAAGAGCGCAAGAATGACGGCCGTTTGCCGACAGTCTCATATGGTTACAGTATCTTTAAAGGCGGAAAAGGGATTGGTTTTCAGGAAGTGCTTAAAGAAGCAGACGATCAAATGTATTACTTTAAGAAAATCCAACAGGATATGAAAAAAAGCACTCAGACTTCATAGGTTACTTAGAGCATTGCATAATAGCTTCGAATGCTGCGCGCATGCGAAACCTTGCTCATTCGCGAAACATCGCCTGAAAAAAATGTAAGATAAATAAATATGATTAGAAATGGCTAAATCAAAGGTTTCCAGACGATCGGCAACAATTACCGATCGCTGGAAACCTTATTTTTTACCTTTTTAGTGATATCGATTTGCTCTGTAGATGATGAATCTAAAACAAAGAACTGTCCCCTGTTTGAATCCTACAGTTGAGCGGCGATGGTTTCCAGACGGGAAATGGTTTGCTGAGGGTCATATTTATCCTTTTTTTCAGTCGCAAAGTGGATATTGATGTAATCCCAGAAGGCAGCCGTCATATTGCTTTCATTAATGGCAAAAAAAACGGAAGGTGGAGTGGTTTTGCCCACCAAGACTCCCACCCCTTCTTTGACATAAACCATACAGCCGTCCAGCTGATTGTCATTGATTATATGGACGTGATAATTTTTATGGGTTTTAAGCATTCTGATCACATTCGCCAGATGCTCTTTATATTCCTGGGGTGTGTAATAGGCCGGAGTTCCACCGGGCATATCGGAAAATTCCATGACTGCCTTTCCCTGCAGGATGGTTTTAAGCTCCGGTAAGATAAGCATTTCTGTAAAGTTGTGGTTTTCCAGCAAAGCGAGTAAACGGCTGGTTTTTTTTTGCTGATAGGTAAGCAGAGGTTCAGCCGTTGCATGTGGAAGACCTTCTATCCGGCGCAACATAAGCTGCGTCGGCATAGTAATATGGCTGAGGGTGTTGGTCTTTAAAATGGTATCACTTTTTTCAGCTTCGAATTCCGCTAAGATTTCCAGATAATCCCCCTGGTTGAGGGGATTGAAGATATGCATCAGGGGGCGGCAGAGAGCCAGGAAATCATGAAATTCGGACTGTAGTGCCAGAAGTGCTTTCTGGCGGGTAAAAAGCAAATTGACGGTGTTCTCAATCCCGTCCCGTACCGAGGAAGAAGTAACGGCGGCTGTTTGAGGTGCGATAAATAATGTACGTCGGAAAATTCCGTCACGGGTTCTCGGGCAATAATAAGGTTCGATCGCACCGGTCATGTAAATCGGCACCCAGCCTTTAATACCCGTCAACATTTCATTAAAATCGCGGTTAATGGTGTGGATTATTTTGATGCGGTTGCCGTTTTTCAAGATCTGAAACATCAGTGCGGTCCAGCGGGCAAAGTACTCCGGATCTTCCGACATCCAGCTCATATCCTCGTTACTGTAAAGTAACAGAGTTTGCGGGGTTTTATTCTGTAATACCAGCGAAAGGAAATGTAAAACGGCAGTACGCTTTCCTTCCACGCCGTAAAATATTTCTACATCCTTAAGCAGCCCGGGAACATTGAGGGCTGCCGCCTCCTCTGCAGCAGGGGCAGGTTTTTTAAAATGAAAACCTGCCACCTCTTTGAGAAAATCGTCGATTGAATCTTGATGATCAGGCGTTTTTTCCAGCAACCAATTTAGAAGGAGGGTTTCCATGTTCTCTGATTGATGGGGTTTGATGGAGGAACTGTTTTTTATGGCCTCAAAAAGGGCAGCTTTTTGATAATCAGAGTTACAGATACTGGAAAAATACCTGGCCATGGCTGGGATGTACCCGGCATTCTCTACCGGGGTGCGGACTCCCCGACGCAGACGGCTGATAAAGGAAGCATCCAGGGCAATATTGCGAGCCAGCAGGCTATTGGATGTTCTGGTAATATTCATGAGCAAATTCAATTTTTCGTCAAAAAGCATCTTCCTTCCTCCTTATAAAACACATTATATAATAAAGGCAACACACTTTCTATCCTTTTGACACAAATCGTGCCAATAATTTGGCATTGCCAAATCCGGCATCAGGACACATTTTTCTTGATTAATTGCTAAAATAGAAAGTAATAGTGGTTGCAGTAAATTGAAGGCAGAGGTGAACGGGTTGAACCTTGAAATCAAGTTGAAAGCTGGTTTCTTTAAGACTCAAGCTTATTGTCTGACCACCAAATCGAGACAAATCGTTTTGACTCCCTTGGACAATGGGGAAATGGAACGTCAGGTAATAGAGTGGGAAGAACTTAAGTCCTTCAGTATTATCAGCCGGAACATGATCTCTGTTGAATTAGAGATCGCGACCCTTAGCCATACCTACTTTGGCAGCATTTCATCTTCTGATGATTTGGAGGAAATAATCAAAAATCTTGCCCGGGAATTTGGCACTAAATTTATTTTTCAGCATGGAAACATTCAAACATGATACATAAAAGGTATCGGCAAAAGGCCACGGCTATCGCTACTGGACTTAGCAAACCTGACAGGAGGGAGAAAAATTTATGAATACCGTTTCAGCACCAGCAATACCTCGTTGGAAGACAGCGCTCAACATGATCATTAATCCGGGTGAAGTGGTGAAAAACCAGATGATCAGGATTCCCTGGCCGTATTCCCTGATGGTTTCCGGGTTGTCCTTTACGCTTTTTTTTCTACAAACAGGCCTTGACCTGCAGCGGAACGGGCAGGTTGAAACAAGTACGGTGATTTTGATAACCATGCTGGGACTCTTATACGGAACAGTGGGGATTGCTTTGCTGGCCGTGATGGTCTGGGCCTTATCCCAGGCGCAGCAGCATGGTTTCACTATTGGTTGGGCTATATCCACCTTTTCACTGGGGTATTCGGCAACTTTTGTCTATGCCTTAAGCGGCTTGATCTTTTCCCTGGCTTTAGGTTGGAAGACCGCGGTCGCCTTTGGCGTTACCGGAGTTCTCTGGGCACTAAGGCCCACTATGTACACCATAAAACAAATGTCAGGGGAACGGACCGCTTTCAGCATTGCCATGACCACCCTCTGCGGAGCGATTCTTCTGATCGGTTGGGCCTTGCTGGGGAAATTAGGCGGTTGATGGCTTTAAGAGAGATCAATGAAGAGATAGGGGGATGAAAACGTGGATACCAGAATGGGATATGCAGGAGGAGCCAGACCGGCAGGGGTTAAATTATGGCCGGCTTATCTATGCTTCATAATATTCGGGATATTGATGCCCTTCAGCCGACCGGAATTTAAATTTACTACCTTGATATATTCGCTGATTGTGGCCATCATCGTAGGCTTACTGGCAGTGAATCTGCTGATCATAGCTTTTAACAGCGGCAATGCAGCTTTGCGGCAGGCAAAGGGAGGATTTGCCCGGGAAGCTGTTGGGACGGGGATGTTGTTTATGATCCCCTTTACAGTTTTGGCAGTACTGGCCTTGGCCTTACTGGGCTGGAACGCGGTGATGCCCTTTGCTTCGTCAGCCATTACTACGGCAGCAGCAACGGCAGGGTCCGAAGCGATGAAAAGAGGCGCCCAGGGCGTGAAAAACGTCATGATTCCAACCCTGGTGGCCATGGTGCTTTCGACGGCATGGATGATGCTGACCGGCATCCTTCCTTAGGAAAGGGGTGAGAGATTTGTTGAACTTATCAATTGCGTGCAACAAAAAAAGAATAGATAAACATTTCCTGTCGCTTTTGGCGCTGTGCCTGGTTTTTACCTTATTGATGGTTAATGCCTTCCCTGAGAAAGCACTGGCTGCAAATGTCGGTGATGTTGTTACCCAGGTAACCAATGATAATCTGGGTTCAGCGGAATTCAATTTCGGGCAGGAAGAAGCTACCGGTTATGGTTTTGACATTCATGCCGGTGTGGGTGAACTTGGCAGCGGCGGTTGTCAGCTCAGCGTTTTGGGGCCGGCCCAGCTGGATGAAATCCAAATAATGATCGACTATATAGATAGCATCTCCCAGGTCAGTTATATGCGAACTACCCAGCTAAAGGGCTGTGAACTGAGAGAATACGATACCGAATACGGCGTAGGTATCGGGATTATCCTGCCGGATTATTTTATCACGGTGGAAACAATGGAAACCGGCCAAAGTAAGGATGCTGATATGGCTTTTGCCAAGAAAATTGCTCAGCAGACGATCGATGGAATGGAAAGGGCAGGGCTTTTAAGTCAGGCAGCCCCGGATATCGAATCAGGGACTTCCGAAGAAGAAAAACCAGCCGCAGGTATTGACTCGGAAGCCTCTCTGCCTGCCGCTGCAGAACCAGTTGATGAGCCGGTACTCGTGGCAGATACGACTAATATTATGGCTGTTTATAATGGACCGACGGTACCTACCACCTTTAGCATCGATAGTCCCCACCTGGTTACCGAGATTCACAACTATCACTGGAATGATGCCCAGGGGGCAGCCCCTGGAACCATAGGTTTACAGGACCAGAACGGGAAAATGTATGGCCCCTGGCAGGCGGTGGCCACGCCGGGACAAGGGGGAGTACCCAATGCTAACTGGTTTGTTTATCCTAAAATTGTCATTCCGGCCGGGACCTATACTATCATTGATTCTGATCCGTCCACCTGGTCTCAAAATGGGGATTCGGGCGGCAAAGGTATGTCATACGTGAAGGCTACGCCTCATTTTGAAATAACCGGCGCAGCTCCCACAGGTACAGGGAATGCACCGGGAAGTTATCCGACAGGAGATAGCCACAGCCCGGCAGGAGTTGGTTCAGTCGGCAGTATCCCCGGACCGTCAAACACTACTGAAGCGGTCACAGGCGTCGTCGCGCCCGGATTGATCGCCATCGCCTTAGGAGCTTTGGGCAGCCTGGGCGGCGGAGGATTTAGCCCGCCTGCAGGCGGTGTACCTATGCCCCCTACTGGCGGAGGACCACTGCCCGGCGCTGGGGGCGTCCCGGGCACCGGCGGAGGATCACCGGGGATGGCCCAGGCGACCGGTCGGTTAGGACGTCGGGGCAGAGAAGAGATCCTGGTCGACACAAGGGATATGTCACCTGGTGGTGGGATCCAGGAAAATCCGGCTGACCAGGGTATCTATATCGAGACCGAACGGGAAGCCGGCCTGTTTGTACAACCGGAACCTCTGATTAATGATCCGGGACCGGAAATTTTCATCGATACCATTGATATGAATCAGCAGGCCATCGATATCAGGGAAGCAGGGGGAGAACCGGGCATCCATATCGACACCACAGATATGTTTGAAGGAAATCAGGCCATCGGTGCATCCGGTGACCAGGAGATCTTTATTGAGACGGAAGCAGAAGCCGGTTTGTTTACCCAGCCGGAACCCCTGATTAATGATCCGGGACCGGAGATTTTCATCGATACCCTTGATATGCAGGAACAAGCCGGTGGTATCAGGGAAGCAGGGGGAGAACCGAGCATCCAGATCGACACTGGGGCTATGGCAGATCTAGAGATGGAACCACAGGCCTTCAGTGCCCGGGAAGGAGAAGCAGGAGGAGTACATTTTGCTGCTGCTGAAGAAAGCCAGGGAACTCCCATTGCTGACCAGGCCGAACACCTGTATATGGATACTGAAGAAACAGAAATTCTGCGCGATTCCGGTTCTCTGGAGGACAATGGGGGGACGGAAGCGGCTCCGGAAACGACAGTGGTAACTGAAGAAACCTTTGACCAGAACGGGTTTGATGCAGAAGGTTATGACCGGGAAGGATTTAATCAAGCGGGTTATGATCGAGACGGCTTTGACAAAGAGGGCTTCGATAAAGCCGGTTATAACAGTGAGGGTTTTGACCAGGATGGTTTCAATGAAGCCGGATTCAATGCGCAAGGTTATGACCGTGCAGGTTTTGATGTCAATGGTTTTGATGCCGAGGGCTTCGATAAGGCAGGTTTTGACGCCGAGGGCTTCAATAAAGCTGGTTTCAATGTCGAAGGTTATGATAAGAATGGTTTCGACCGGCTCGGTTTTGACAAAGAGGGCTACAATCAGGAAGGGTTCGACCAGAAAGGCTATGACCGGGAAGGCTTCGGACGGAATGGTTATGATGCCGAAGGCTTCAATCGGGAAGGTTTCGATCAGGAGGGTTTTAACAAAGAAGGCTATAACCAGGCGGGTTTTGATAAAGAAGGTTTCAACCAAGCAGGCTTTGATAAAGAGGGCTTCGATCGTCAGGGCTTCGACAAGCAGGGACTGGATCGGGAAGGCTTCGATAAAGCCGGATTTGATGTGGAAGGCTACGACCGGCAGGGCTTTGATCAGGAGGGTTTTGACAAAGAAGGCTTCAACCGGGAAGGTTTCGATCAGGCGGGCTTTGACAAAGAAGGCTTCAATCAGGAGGGCTTTGATAAAGAAGGCTTCGATCGTCAGGGCTTCGACAAGCAGGGACTGGATCGGGAAGGCTTCGATAAAGCTGGATTTGATGTGGAAGGCTACGACCGGCAGGGCTTTGATCAGGAGGGTTTTGACAAAGAAGGCTTCAACCGGGAAGGTTTCGATCAGGCGGGCTTTGACAAAGAAGGCTTCAATCAGGAGGGCTTTGATAAAGAAGGCTTCGATCGTCAGGGCTTCGACAAGCAGGGACTGGATCGGGAAGGCTTCAATAAAGCCGGATTTGACGCGGAAGGCTTTGATCGGCAAGGCTATGATATCAATGGATACGACCGCAAGGGCTTCAATCGCAGCGGCTTTGATGCCAAAGGGTTTGATAAACAGGGTTACGATAAGGAAGGGTTCAACAAGGATGGTTGGGACCGGGAAGGCTATGATCGTAACGGTTTTGATGATCAGGGCTGGGATCGGGAAGGCTACGACAAGTTCGGTTATGATGAGGAAGGTTACGATCGGGATGGCTATAACCGGGAAGGCCAGTCCAAAGAGGGTTATGACGCTGACGGCTATGATAAGAATGGGTTCAATGAAAACGGCTTTGATCGTGATGGCTATGATCGGGAAGGTTTCGATTTTGAAGGATACAACCGCAGCGGCCGTGATCCCTGGGGCTATGATCGGCAGGGATATGGAAAGGACGGATATCACTGGAGCGGCTATAATGCCGATGGCTACAACCGGGAGGGGATGCACTGGACAGATAATCCCTATGAGGGTGACAGCCCCTTTAATGTGGATGTAGCACGTAATCCCTTTGATGGAGGAATCGTTATAGTTGATGGTGTGAGCGGTGGTAGTGATTTGTCAGAAGGATGGAAGCCGACTAAGCCGCCCCTGGGAGAACCATATCATCAGACCGTGGAAAAATACGGAGCCAAACCATGGACCGATGAGATCCCGGCGCCGGAACCGGAAAGACCATCCATACCTTCGACAGAGGATAGCGGTGTGATCGGACCGGAAGATCCTATGAATACTTTGAAGAATCATGATATCCCGATCCCTGAAGAGGATGTTCCCCAGGGTGAATGGCCGGGATCTGAACCAGAAGAGCGATTCCCCGGAGATCAAATTCCGGAGACACAATCGAACACGTTTGATTACACGGATCCGGAAACGGGTGTCACTTCCACTTATGAATATGAACCTGGATATTTGGGACCCCGGCATGGAGACCGGCAGATCCTGACAGGTGGGGGTGATGGGCAGACCTATGAAATCGAATTCAATGCGGTCACCGGGAAATGGGTAAATACGGAGTCCGGAAATGAATTTGATCCCAGTCGCTTTGAGTCCTGGCAGAGGGATGTAGCCGAAGACAAGCGGCGGGCTGCAATTGATCTGGAAAAGATGGCTCGACGGGAGGATGCTAACAGCAAAGCCATAGACAAAAACCTGGAAGATTGGCGCAAGCTGGAGCAAATGCAAAAAGCAGCTGACAAATATAATATCGGAACACCCGGTGGACCGGGAGACGTTGACAAAGCAATCCAAAACCTGAAGGATGATATGTTGGCCGGCAAAGAACTGGATCAGGAAAAAATGGATAAGATCCGTCGGGTCATCGATAATCGCATCCAGGGGCAAACCACTGCCGATACCGGGGAACGCTGGAACGAGGATTGGTTTAAAAACCTGGGCTGGGCCTTGGAAGCCAATGCAGCTACTGCTCGGGAAGTAGTGACCGGTGAAAAGGCAGATGGCAGTACTTCTTGGCTGGGCATGGGAGCCAGGATCATGATCATGGCGGCTACCGGTGGGTTGGCCGGGGGCGCAAGTCTCACTTACGTCACTCTAGACGGAGCAATGAATGTAGCGGAAGCGATGTACCGCATTAAGGATGAGATCGATAAAGGCGGATCTGATTTCAGAGCCGTCTCCAAAGCAGTCGGACTATTTGTTCTGGGAGAAGAAATGGGCTGGCTGGCCGGAGAGGCCGGGGGCAGGGTCATGGGTGAGCTGTTTGAGCGCTTCCCCGCCTTCAGCAATCAGGCAGCTGATCTTATCGAGAATGCATTCCTGAAGGCCAGCGCCAAGAATCAGGTGTGGAGCAAGGCACTGGGTATGGTGACCCAGGAATCAGCAGAGTCCTCCCTTGATCAGATTAATAAGCGATTAGTGGATATAGGCAGTGACCAGGCGGCCAGGGAAATCATCGATAGTGCCAGGACAGATTTTGGACTGAGATCAGTGGCGGATTCCTTCGATGATGTGACTAAAGGTGCCGGAAAAACAGCCGCAGGTACCACCGGAGATGTGACAGGCAGAGCTACCAGATCTACAACCGAAGGCTGGACAGATGTCGTAGATGGAGGGGGCACAACAGCTGCTGGAACTAGAGGGGGCAGAGCTCCTTCGGGCAGTGATGACATATCCGGAGGGACCGGCAGAGCAGCCTCCACCAAGACTTCTCCATCAGGGGGCGACGGACCTGGTGGAACACCTGGCGGAAGAACGGCCGGTAGCGCAGGCGATGGACCGGGCGGGCCACCCAGAGGCGGAGACGATGGACCTGGTGGACCACCTGGCGGCGGAGACGATCTGCCGGGCGAACCGGATAATTTGCCATTGAACCGCGGTGGCAGGACCCCGGATGAAGTTTTGGCTGATCCGGCGGCTCTAAACAGGGCGGAAAGAAGCGTACAGCAGAATATGAAGAACTTTGATCAATTACCCCCGTCCAAACAACAGGAATTGATCAGAGATCAGGCCATTTATGATGAATATCGGATGCAGGCGGAGGAAAGAGTCTGGAATCTGGCTGACAGAGTCCAACGAGGCGAACCGCTGACGGTTGAGGATATCATGGAAATGAAATCTGATCCGGCTTCCATGAGAACACTGAAAAACCTTGAGGAAATGGATGGCTTAGGATCTCAATTGACACCCCAGGAAGCTCAGGGGATCCAAAGAGAGTTCAACAATGTCATGGATGAGTATGTACATCAACCATCTTATCGGAGCGTAGAGGATCACCTGCATAACCGCTATCCGAATGTTGATCCGGAGGGGATAAGGGTCAGAACGGTACGCACACCAGGTACAGAACCGACTGATTTCAATATCAATACGGATAATGATGTGATTGCTGAAAGACTGGTAAATGGCCCCCATGGACCTGAATGGGTGGAGATCCCCAAAGGGGAGTGGGAAGATACCTACTATAAGGCTTTGGCAGAGAATTCCGGTTTCAGTGCTGAAGAGGCTGGGCGTCGTTTTCCTGATACGGACTGGGCCAACATGGATGAAGCAGCCCAATACCGGCAATGGGCCAAACATCACGAAGAAGCTGCTATGGATCAGTTTGATCTTTCTGCCGGCAGGGATTTCAGCGACCAGCGGACCTGGCGTATACCGGATGGGGACCTGCCGGGCAGGCCGATGATCGAACTTACGGAAGATGAGATCGCCCGCGGGGTGGATTTTGTAACCATCGATGGAAGACCGATGCGGCCTTCCACCGGTTATGAACTGACCCAGAGAGGGCAGGGGACCATGATGGATCCGGAACAACTGTCCATGATGGAACAGCATAAATTCGACGATTACTGGAACGCAGGAGATACTCCCGCACAGGTGATGCGCAATCAGACTGAGGCCATGGAACAATTGCGTAAAACGGCTTCTGTGGCAGAAACGGTAGAAAGAAGTTATCGGGATATGGGATACCGGGTGGAAGCCATGCCTGATAATATGAAGCAGGCGATCGCACTGATCAGAAACAATGATCTTTCACCGGCGGCGCGGGCTGCCCGTTTGCAGGAATTGGGATATACTTCCCCTGGAGACTTTTTGAATAAAGTAAGCAGTCGTATCGGCGCCATCAGAACCGCTCAGAGATAAAAGAAGAAAATATTAGACAGGAGGCATTGATGTGGAAATGAATACAGAAAATCCGGGCAGCGTTGAGGTATTCAAACTGGCTCCGGCAGATATTGATCATTTGTACAGACGTTCCGGATTGACTGGGAATCCGCTTTCGTCTTACAGCTATCATGCGGAACAGGCTGCCACCAGCAGTCCCTCAGAATTATTCAAACTGCTGGCGGAAAGTGCTAATTTTGCATCGATTGCAAAAAAATTGCTGGCACCGGATTTGAAAATCGAATTCAAACGCGGGGGAGCCGGTTCAGCAGAAGAAACATATCTTGCCCTTCTCTCCCTGGGCGATAATGACGTTTTAGCCCATTTTATAGGTCAAGATGGAAATATATTGCTGCTGTTTTTTGATAATGAAGAAGCGTTTTTGCAATGGTGGTCGGGCATTTATGCCTCAAAAGCATCCAGCAATTACCAGCCGGTGTTCCCGGATGTTATGTCTGCGGAAGTTCTGGTCTGTGCCCTGCACTGTATCGACATTTATCGCCGTGCCTACATGGAAAGCATGCTGGATTACCGGGGCGGCCTGGATCTGGCCATTAGCACCCAGGATTTTGTTCAATTGCTCAAACGCGCCCTGTCCAGTCAGGACAAACGGTGGCTTTTGCCCACCATGTTTGAGATCACTCCCGGACTAAAAGAGATCAATATCGCCTTGAAACCGGAACATATTAAAAAAGTTCAGGAACTGGGCTTTTTGACCGGCAATGAAAACCCCTTGACCTTGGGAGAACGTGCGCGGCTGTTGGGTACTGAGATTATTACCGGCTGGCTGGGGTCTATCGGCTGTCAGGCTACGGCTTTGATCAACGGTCAGGAGAAAAGCCTTTCCCGGATTTTTCTGACGCCCACGGCTTTTGCTAATCACTTGTTCTCCTTTGAGATCGGGGCAGGAGGCGATACGCGGTTTCGTCATCAGGCCAGCACAATGCCTGAGCTGATCCAGACCATGATGAAATGGATTGAGGCTCTGCAAAAAGTAATCGGTGGCACCGGCCCGGCCAAAGCCGCCAAAGGGGAAACCCCGGCGATGAAATTTTGCGGGCAGTGCGGGGCGGAATTGAAACCCGGCAAGAAATTTTGCACCAAATGTGGAATACCGCTATAAAAGGCACAAATATAAAATGACCGACATAAAGTACCCATATTAAAGTACCTATATAACATGAACCAGATAAAAGGAAGTGAAAGGATATGAGTGGATTGAAATTCTGTCCGGGATGCGGAGCACCCTTGACCCCAGGAGACAGGTTTTGTGGTGAATGCGGTTTCGACATCAATACAATGGCCGACAGACCTGTGACGCCTGCCGCACCAAATCGGCCGGCACCTTCGTCCCCGGCAGCAGAGCCTTATCAACCGCAGCAGCACAGCAATCAACCACCTCAAACTCCGGCTGCGCCCTATGCTCAAAGGGTTCCGCCTGGAGGAGCATCTGGGCCCATGCCGGGCAGAAACTCTGATACGCTGGGAACCAATCCTGGTGGGAACAAAAAGGCACTGATGATCATGGTTTCAGCCCTGGCCCTTTTATTAGTGGCCGGTGGTGTGATCTACTGGTGGCTTTCCAAGGACGATCCGGGCGTGGGGGGAAATACTGGTGCTCCCGGACAAACGGTAGCCACAAACGGCAATCCTGCCGCTAATGTTGATGGACAGAATGAAACCAGCCTACCGGCTGAGACAAACCCTAAGCCGGATTTATCCAGAGCGGCGACTTATTTGTCCGACCCTGGCTTGAAGTGCACTTTTTTCGTGAATTACCCAGATGGGATGTCAGGGATTGTTGACCGCTACTGTGGGCAGGCAGTGCCCAACGAATCAGTGCGCGTAAGCGAAGTGGAAGTGGGCATCGATATGGGCGAGGAATATGGCTTTGGTTTTCATTATGTGGAACGAGCCGATGGAACTTATTACATCATGGATGCATCACCCTATGAAATATTTCCGGTCTTAAAAAACAATTTGACGGTGGGGCAGGCCTGGAGTTATGATACTGAATACGGATCCATCAAGTATGAGGTTATGGATATGGGCGTGGATCTGGACCTGGGTTTTGCAAAATTCGAAGACTGTCTGCTGCTTTCGGAAGACAATCAGGCAGTGGGACATCAAAGCATCACCTATTATGCACCGGGGTGGGGCAGTGTTTATGTCGTAGCTCCCGGGGGAAATTTTGAATACTTTAAAATGACCGGCATGACCAAGATCGATTTAGCTGACGCGGCTAACACCATCAAAAAATGGTGCCCGAATTATTCAGATATCAAAGATGACCGCGCCCAGAGTATTTAAATGAGGGGAGGACTGAAACATGACGGTGGCAGCAGCTGCTATGGAATTGTGGCGGCGGGTAGCTCTGGTCCTGGGGATCCTGATCGGTCTGGCACTTTTTTGCTATGTGTCACCGGCTGTGGTCAGTTTAACCGCGGTGGACTGGAAACAGGAACAAGCCAATGAATTGAGATCTTTCAGCGGTTATGTAACGGAAGAGGATAAACGACTGAATGCATTGCCTCTGGATGAGTATATCCGGGAAAAGACCAACGGAAAAGTAACGGTCGTCAACAGTGCCCAGTGGTCAAATTTTTTTGGTCAGGCAAGACTGGCCAGCATGGGGGAATATGAGGGTTCCGGCTTTGGTGACCGGATCAGTAAAGAAGATAAGGATGACTTCTGGAAGCCAACGGGACCGGTCGAGGTTTTCTTTAAACCGGATGAAATACCTTATGCTCAATGGGGCCTGTGGGAAGGCGATGGTCAAACCGCATTTGTCAGCACCAATATCGGTAGTGAAACGATTTATCTGCGCTTAAAATACCATGATTACTTAACCGGGGTGAGTGCTATGTCCAGCCCGTACCGTATTGCACCGGGGGGGCTGTACCATCCTTACCGCACGGTCGGCATTATAGTCATGGGATTAGGCTTGCTTTTTTACATATTTTTGCCCCGAAGAAAAAAACAAGCCGATGATATCAGTTATTCCACCGGCAGTATGTTGGCCGGAGACCTGGTAGGGGCAATTCTCCTTACTCCTTTTTACGGGCTGCCTTTTTTGATTAATGGGGGAACAGTCCAGGCCATCACGGGTTTGTGGCCAATCACCTTGGGCATGTGGCTGATTGCCTTGATTAGCATTTACCTGTTCTACAGCAATGCCTGGAACGCCTCCTATCGGATCGAACTGACGCCGGAAGCCCTGTGCCTGATAACTTTTAGGGGTGTCAAAGAATTGGGCTTTAATGAAATAGCCGCTGTTGATTTAGTGGCTTTAAGAAATCCCGGTTGGTTCAGAAAACTGTTCCTAGCCATGGCCTTTTTCTCCTTGGTTAGTGGCCGCGCCTCTTCAACTCAGCCGGCGGGTAGTGCTCTGCTGACAGCTGCAGCCTCCTATGGAGGTTTGGAGATCCGGGGCCAGAGCGGCGGCAAACCGACTTACATCTGGTTTTCGGATCAAAGGGGTGGAATTATTATCAATAATTTTGACCGGGTAGCGGAAGCTATTAAGGCTGCCGGGGTGCCCTTCAATATGGAACCACGGGAAATCGAGGGATTTTCCATGTTTATGTAAAAAGAATGAATTTAAGCAAGTTTTTGCTCCGCATAAGACGCGGATAAAAATATGGGCAACATTTACATGATGCGATTCAGTTTTTTTAATGAGGAGGTAGAGAATAATGATGGGATTAATAATTATTGGAGTGGTCCTAGTCCTATTGGCCGTATTCTTGGTCGCAATCTACAACAACCTGGTGCAGCTAAGACAGCGCGTGCAAAATTCCTGGGCCCAGGTGGATGTCCAATTGAAGCGACGCTATGATCTGATTCCTAATCTGGTCAATGCCGTCAAAGGATATGCACAGCATGAAAAATCGACTCTTGAAACCGTAACTCAGGCCCGGAATATGGCAATAAATGCGGGCAACCTCCAGGAGCAAATGCAGGCTGAGAATATGCTGAGCAGTGCTTTGCGTTCTTTGTTTGCTGTAGCCGAAGCTTATCCGGAACTGAAGGCCAACACTAATTTTCTGCAGCTGCAGGCCGAGCTCAGTGATACGGAAAGCAAAATTGCTTTTTCCCGCCAGTTCTACAATGACACTGTGCAGAAGTTCAACACCAAGATCGAATTATTCCCCAACAACCTGGTGGCAGGCATGCTGGGCTTCGCTATGGTGGATTATTTCACCCTGCAAGGGGAACCTGATGCTCGTCAGGCTGTGAAGGTGGAGTTTTAAAGGAGTTATTAAGGAGTATCCACGTAAAGGAGTATCCACGATGATAAAAAAAATGTCTTCCTGTCATTTTCGAACCACAGTATTTGGCTTATTAATGGGGTTGTGCTTATTCCTGACTTTCATGACACCGCCGGCCTTGGCAGATCGCTCTCTGACCATGGAACAGATCATCGTTGATGCCCAGGTCTTGCCTGATGCATCCATGCAGGTGACGGAAAAAATCACGGTGGACTTTTCCGGGCAGTGGAACGGCTTTTATGTGAAGATCCCCCAAGGGGATACCCCCATCATCGATGTGCAGGTGAGCGAAAACGGCCGTCCTTATACCTTTAATTCCGGCACAGAATACGGACCGCCGGATACATTTCTGATCAAACAAGAAGGCAGTGATATTCTCATCGACTGGAGCATCGATGCGATAGATCAGGTGCGCACCTTCGACTTAACTTACCGGGTGGTGAATGCGGTCAAGATCCATTCTGATGTGGCAGAGCTCTACCGCAAATTCATAGGTGAAGCCAATGGCAACAAAATATCCTATGTCCAGGTTAATCTTACCCTGCCGCCGGGGGCGGAACAGTTTAAGAAGGGGGAAGATATCCGCATCTGGGGACATGGCCCCTTAAACGGGGAAGTCGAATTTGACGGTTCTAATGGGGTCATCCTCAAAGTCAGCGACCTGTCTGCTTACACCTTTATGGAGGGTCGGGTGGTTATGCCTACAGGTATGTTCACGGGTGCGCCGGCGGCTGCCTATACTGATCAGCCGGCTCTGAACAAGATTTTAGCAGAGGAAGAGGGCTGGGCCGACCAGGCCAATAAAGAACGGACGATGGCCAGAGTGGAGACCGGTGCCGGAGCAGGTATCGTAGCGGCGGCGTTGGCAAGTGTCTTGATGCTGTGGCGCAGGTACGGACGCAAACATCCCACGGTTTTTGACGGTGATTATTACCGGGATTTGCCCGCCAATTACAGCCCGGCGGAATTGAGTGTGCTGTGGAATTTTAAAGCCATGAACGCCAATGATATCACAGCTACCATCATGGATCTGGCCCGGCGGCAATTTCTTTTCTTAGAGGAAGATACCGTACAGGTGCGGAAACTGCTGGGGAGCAAAGAGGTCACCACCTTCCGGCTCAGCTTCATGCCGGCCCCGGAACCGGCGGCACTGCGCAAACCTGAAGAAGCAGTTCTCAAGCCTCACGAAGCAGAACTAATCGATTATCTGAAAAACGATATTGGCGGTGGTAAGGATTATATCTATTTGACCGACATAGAAGAGTACGCCAAAAAAAACGGCCGGGAATTTCATGCCTTCTGGAGCGGCTGGACTTCCGATATTATCTCCCAATGTGAAGAATACAACTTCTTTGACAGCAATGGCAAAATGTCGCTGTTAACTGTGTTAGGCGGCGTTGCTCTCTTTGTCGCAGGTTTCGTTCTGGCAGCCAGGATCGGAATTATTGGCTGGGCCATGATCATTGCCGGCGTGATTATTTTCTTAGTGCCCCGCTTTTTCAAACGACGCTCGGTGACCGGTCAGGAAGACTATGTGCGCTGGTCGGCTTTTAAAAAATTCCTGGAGCATTTCTCGGAAATGCAGCGTCACGAAATTCCCAGCCTGATCATCTGGGAGCATTATCTGGTCTATGCAGTTACCCTGGGAGTAGCTAAAGAAGTTATCCGGCAGCTGGAAGTGGTTTTTCCTCATATGCAGGACGGAGATTATCGCTTTGGCTCTGGATGGATGATGTATGGAAGCTATCATTCCGGCATGAATGTCTTGAATAATTCCTTCGATTCCATCGGCAATTCTTTCGAGCGTTCTTTGGCATCAGCTAAAAAAGCAGTCAGCAAGTCATCCTCCGGTTCCGGCGGTGGAGGTGGTTTCTCCGGCGGCGGCGGAGGTGGTGGAGGCGGCGGCAGCTATGGAGGACGGTAGCCTACGAGCCATTTTATAACCATCATGGATAGAAGAGAACATCTTACAGGAGGAAAAAATGATTTGTCCAAAATGCGGTGCTGAATCTGATAAAAGTATCAAATTTTGTGTCCATTGCGGCAGCCCACAGCTGCATTCTGCAGAGACTCAAGCGCCAGAACCTGAAACAGTAGAAAGGAAACCTGCAGGTAATCATGGACTGATCGGCTATTCAGAGCGGATCAATGACCCGGCTTTTGCCAGCTATCGGCGTCAAACCACCGCCTGGTCCTTTATATTTGCAGGAATTCTTGCCGTGATCGTGATCGTTGGTTTTTATATTTATGGCGAAAATAGTTCAGAAATGGATAATCCCCAGGCCCTTTACATAGGACTGGGCATTGGAGGCATGTTTCTCTCCATTGCCTTATTGTCGACTATTAGCCGTATGAGGGTCAAAGGGTGGGATGGGGTGGTCATTGATAAGAAAAAGGAGAAAAAGACCCGGCGCAACAAGGACTCGAACGGTCAGTACTATGAGGAACGTTACACCTTATACACGGTAGTTTTTAAGACCGACCGGGGCAAGATCATAAACAAATCGGTAGATGATGATGATACCGTTTTCAATTATTTTGAGATCGGTGATCAGGTGCGCCAGCATAAAGGGCTGGGCACCCTGGAGAAATACGATAAAACAGGGGACAGCATCATATTCTGTAATGCCTGTTCCACCTTAAACGACATCAATGATGACAAATGCTACCGCTGTTCCTGCCCGTTACTGAAATAAGGGGGGTGCCAGGGGGACGACAGACTGTGTGAGAACATACCCTTTTCGCACACCACAATAAGCAGTATGCTTAATGATTATCAGGTAGTTGAAAAAGTGATTGTAGCCTCAGATTCTTTTTACTGTTCCAGATGGGTGCTCTACAGTCATTTGCCTTTGCATATATAGTTTCCGGTTTTTCCGGGTTCGTTGCTCTATTTCATCCAGTAATGGCTGGGCTAAGTTACGGCTGATAGATCGACCCCTCTTCGCTTTAGTACATTGATCTTTTAAGGACCAGGATTTGCTCCGGATAGCTAAGGAAGGCATGATCATATTACATCCTTTGCCCAGGGTCAATGAAATTTCCCTTGAAGTGGATTTTTATCCGGGTTCATTGTATTTCCAACAGGCCCATAACGGTTTATTTGTGCGTATGGCGATATTGGCTTTGATTACGGGAAGTGTCGTTTAACAGGACAAAATCATGATGATTTTGAACACTGTGCGCCGTCCTTCATAAAAACCCAAAAAGGGCTAAAAAATATGGTATAATCGGGGTGTATCTTTATTATGATAAGATGACATCCCTTATTTTTTGGAAGGATAATTTTTTTTCTGCAGGAGAAAATAAAAATGCAGTGGGAGGTTTCAGAATCATGGATAACAGGGATCAATTAGAGAAAAAACTGGATCAACTGGCCATGTACATGGAAAAAATGAAACTGGCACAATACATAGACCTGTTGCATAATCCCAAGAGATTAATTTGGGTCAATTTAATCGCAGGTATAGCCAGAGGATTTGGCATTGCCATCGGTTTTACGTTATTAGGCGCCATTGCTTTTTTGATTTTGCAGCGTTTGGTAGGTTTGAATCTACCCCTAGTCGGAGATTTCATCGCAGAATTAATGAATTATGTCCAGGAAAGCAAAGGGTTAAAACCATAGTCACATAGTCTGAGATCATATGGATAAACCCTACCTGATGCCGGAAAATATTATTATTTCTGCCTATTAAGGAGGGATCCGGATTGGATCATAATAAATCAGCCCGTTTTCGCACCCAGCTTTTAAAAGAAAAGGAAGAGCTCAGCAAGAGCATCGCAAGCCTCAATCAGGGATTAAGTGACTCGATGTCTGATTCCATTAGTGAATTATCTATGTATGATAATCATCCGGCAGATATTGGAGATGAATTATTTGAACGAAGTAAAGACCTGTCTCTAAGAGATAGTGCTCATATCCAGTATCAAAATGTGGTACGAGCTTTGGAAAGAATTGATGATCAAACTTATGGGATCTGTGCTCAGTGTGGGGCACATATTGATATGGCAAGACTGGAGGTTATGCCCTCCGCGGAATTATGTCTGCCTTGTAAAAAGGAACTGGCAGGACCGGATCGTACCCCTCGCCCCATTGAGGAACAGGTGATTCAACCACCTTTTGGCAGTCAGAGGCATGGGGATGGCTCTTCGGAATCAAACGCCTTTGACGGGGAAGATGCATGGCAGGCAGTGGCCCGCTTTGGTACCGCCGACACGCCCCAGGATCTGGAGAAAGGAAATAACGCCCAATATCCAAATATCTATGAGGAATGGGAAGAAGATCGGAGTGGGGTGGAGGATGTAGATCAAATACCCTATGTTCGCACCAAAGACGGGATCATTCATCAGGATTTTAGCTGAATTTGCAAAAAATTAGATTATGCCGGTAGGGTGAAAGACAAAACAGCCCAACCGGCTTTTTGTTTTTAGAGGAAGTAAAATACGTATTTGCAAACCAATGCATAGCCGAACCATTATAATACAATGACAATATCGACAAAATGCTTATATTTGAGAAAAAAGGTGCAATGTAAGAGAAACTGGAATGATGGCTGGATAAAAGGGGACGGCGGTATGGTAAATTATGAAGGAAATTGCATTCTTTTGTAGAATTAAAGGAGATAATGATTTTGCTGTTGCCGGTAGTATATAAAGTGAAACTTCTATCAGTAGGGGTTTTCTTCATCCCCTACTGATAGTTAGTTGAACCAATCAGGAACTTAGCGTCCGTAATAAATAATTCAAGCTTAATACATACCTTTTGATCGTAAGCAAATCTGAAGCGACATTCAAAAAAGAGAGAAAGTAAGTAGCGTCATGGGTGGTGTGTGAGTCCTGAAGGGGGGGATTTATGCCTGCGAAAATATTGATTGTTACTGATTCCGCTGTCGATCGTTTAAAGTTACAAAACCTGTTAATGGATTATTACATTTTAACGGCATCCGATGGTTGGGAAGCGATGCAGGAAATGGATGATAATACTGATCTTAGTCTGATTATCCTTGATCTTAATCTGCCAAATATGGAGGGCTACCAACTTCTCAAAAAACTAAAAACTGAAGAGGAATATCAGAATCTGCGCACCATTATTCTTACCGATAATGATAAGCCGGAGCATGAAATAAATGGTTTGAAGATGGGTGCAGCTGATTTTATTCGCAAACCGATAAATCGGGAGTGTTTGAAATCAAGAGTAGAGATTCATCTGGAGCTCTTAAGGATACGTCAATTATATGAAGAGATGCTCTTTGGACGGGATCTGACCCTGGACACAATTTTAAATCAGGTACCCATTGGGATCACGATTTTGCATAGTGACAAGCCCTTTGGTAGTGGTATTAAGAGCATTATCAATCCGGTTTTCGAGCAAATTACCGGTAGAACAAAAGAAGAACTGATAAAAGTCGGCTGGGGCAAGATTACTCATCCCGATGATCGGGACAAAGATCGGGAGAACTTTGAGAAGTTAAAATCAGGTAAGATCAGCAGTTATTCGATGGAGAAGCGATATATAAAACCGGATGGTTCCATTGTCTGGGTTTATATGGTGGTCGCTCGGTTAAACCTGGACAATACTACCACCAATAACCATATATGCATTGTTCAGGAAATCACCAAGCGCAAAGAGATGGAAAAAGATCTATGGGAAAGTGAAAGAAGCAAGTCTGTGCTCTTGGCTAATCTGCCGGGTATCGCCTATCGCTGCGATTATGACCGAGAATGGACGATGCAGTTTGTTTCCCAAGGTTCTTATGAATTAACCGGCTATAAGGCGGAGAGTTTGATTGGCAACAAGGAATTGTCTTATAATCAGATTATAGCACCGGAATATCGGGAAGCCATTTGGCTTAAATGGGAGGAAGTGCTCCGACATCGGCTGCCTTTTGAACACGAATATGAAATCATAACCGCATCGGGTAAGCGGAAATGGGTTTTGGAAAAAGCTCAGGGTATCTTTGATGAGCTGGGAAATGTGGAAGCCCTTGAAGGAATTATTATCGATATTTCTGATCGTAAAAATCATGAGCTAAGGAATCAATTTTTACTTGAGCATGATACCCTAACGGGACTACATAACCGCAGGCATTTGGAGGAACTTTTAGAACATGATGCCGCAAGGAAAGAAAATGGCAAAAGGGCATTATTGAATATGAATCTATGTCGACTAGATATACTGACCCTTGCTTATGGCTTCAACTATGTTCAGGTATTATTCAAAAAAATTTCTGATGTCCTCTTGTCCATGTGTATTAATAATTGTCAGTTATTTGCTACTTATAGCAATCGCTTTACTTTTTATGTGAAGAACTATTATGATAAGAATGACTTGATTCAGTTTTGCCATGATATCGAAGATATTTTAGGATCCACATTAGAGACAGAAGGAATCGGTGTAGGTATTGGTATTCTGGAGATAGAAGAGCAAGATATGGATGTAAAAGATGTGAAAGGGATGCTTAAAAACGTCTTAATCGCCTCCGAAAATGCATTGAACAAACCGGACCAACACTTCAATTATGTTTTTTTTGATCAGGAAATGGAATCGAAAATATTACGCAAAAGAAAAATTAAAGAGGTGCTGGAAAAAATAGCTGCCGGTGAGGAAAACTACATTTATTTACAATTTCAACCTATCCTTGATCTTAAGGCTAATCATATCTGCAGTTTCGAAGCTTTATCACGTATTAAGAGTAATGAGTTAGGCATCATACCACCTTTGGAGTTTATCCCCATTGCCGAAGAAACAAAGCTGATTGTTCCCATCGGCAAAAGAATTATTTTTCTCGCCTTAAGCTTTCTCAATAAACTTAAAACTCAAGGGTACGATTCCGTAAAAATTTCAATTAACGTATCTTTAATTCAGTTATTAACGAATGATTTCAATGCAACCCTGTTTGCCCTTTTAGAGGATATGGGCGTTGACCCCACAAATCTGATTATTGAAATCACGGAGTCGGTATTTTCCGACAATTTTTGCGAAATTAACAAGAAGCTTAAAGAGCTTAAAGCATCCGGCATTGAAATTGCAGTTGATGATTTTGGAACCGGATATTCATCTTTGGCACGAGAACGGGAGCTTAATATCAACTGTCTGAAGATCGACAAATATTTTATCGACGAACTGGTCCCCTTGAATCATAACGGGACAATTACAGGCGATATCATATCCATGGCGCACAAGCTGGAGCATTATGTTGTGGCAGAGGGCGTCGAACATGAGGTGCAGAAGGAATACTTGATTGAGCATGGCTGCGACAAGATGCAAGGGTATTTAATCAGCAGACCCCTGGATGAAGAGGCTGCACTGGATCTCCTGGAAGGTGTGAATGATGTCTCTCCTGCGTATACTATCATCGTGAAAAATGGGGCGGAAAAGAATATCCCAAAGGACTCATCGGCGAAGAAATCCCCCAAATTTCCAGGATTATTACCATAGCAGAAACCTATGAGCGGGTGTATAGAAGAGAGGTTTCGGTCTATTTCTTTTCAACTAACTTTGTTTTATCCAGCCAACTCAGTATATAGGACATGGTTAAACCCCAAATTAATGCTCCGATGAATTGGGTTATCACGGTATCTAAAGATCGGGTTATAATATAAGGTACTTGAAAAGTGACTGCGACGGCAAAAATCAAATATCCTGCTAAATATCCAAAAACAACGCCTTTCAGCCAATGATTCCTGGAGGTTATTTTAAGCTCAATCAAATAAGTAAATATCATACCCAAAAAGCCCGCCAATAAAAACTGTGATAACAAGGCAAAAATTACTTCTCCCATGGTGTAAGGAAGATGTCCAAAGATCATAACTGAATTCCAATCAAGATATCGCAAGTTAGAAAATTTCAAATAGTGATAAGAAAATAGGTCCCAAATATTCATGGGAATTCCGGCAATTATTCCTGCCGCTAATCCTCTATGGAATCTGTCCATTTTTGGCCTCCGGTATGTTCATTTTGCACTAAACTGATAGATATGTGCCATTGAATTACTGCCCTTATCATCATCAGCATCCTTGAATAGGTCTAGTATTACACTTGGGATTAATAATATTCTCCGGGGATTATTACTGTGTGGTGACTATAGCCTGTATTGAGGTGCAGGCTGCAGCCAACCCTTAACTTTACCAAACTTAATAAGCTGATCCAGCAGATGAATTTCCTCCAGCAATAAATCCTTAAAAATTTCCCGTACGCGGTCATTGGTTGTAGATTGTTTTAATGCTTGGGCATGCATGATTGCTGCTCCATGCATGCCTGTATAGATATCTTTAAACATAAACTCATCCTTTAAAATTTCTGTGTTGTACGGTGGAGTGATAACATTTGGTGGACGCTTGGGCATAGGAATGCCAAAATACTCCAACTCCTTTTCCAACATGGAAACCTGTTTTTTAAGCACCCCCTGTAAACCCACCTTTAAAAGCACTTTAAAATCACCGTCATATACAAAATCATGAAGGGTTTCAGTTTTTTCGATACCGTCATAACGGTACGTTAAATGATCCCAGAGGTGAAAAACTTCCCCGGTATCCAGTCTTTCTTTTACGTTATTAGGAATAAGGGAATAAAGAGGCGGTGTTTCCAGCCATCCCTTTATTTTCAGATACTTCTCCATCAAACTTTGTCGTTCCATAGCCTGAGTTAACATTTTGAAAAATAATTTTCTGATACCCTCATTTGTAGTTGACGTCACAAAGGCTCTTAAAAACATCTCCACTTGTTCCTGAAGAACTAAAAAGAAATCATGGGCCAAAAACTCATCAAGGAGGATTTCTGAGTTAACAGACGTATTAATTCTGGATCTATTTGTTCTAGGGCCTTGAATCCCATACCTTTCCAGTTCCTTTTCTAAAACATTAATTTCTTTCTTTAAATCATGAATGTTCTTTTTGGCTAATAAACCAAACTCAGGATCATGAACAAAGTTACTCCAAATATTAAATCGTTCCACAACACTGTACATTGATTTAAGAATATCCCATAAATGATATGCTTCCTCAACATCAATCAACTGTTGTTGCTTTATTGCCTTGCTTCTTGGTACGGTAAATACCATATCATCACCTCGATTCTTATTTTTTACATTATCAGAGATATAATACGGATAAATACTAACAAATAATGACACAAGTAAAGAAGCGCCATGGCAATCCGCTGAGAGAACCGGATAAGGATTTAAAAGTCGGGCTTTTTGATTAAGTTTCCTGAGACATAACGGTGCAGGATATGCCGGTCATCTCCCAGATAAATAAATCTTTCCAGCCGTTCTTCCAATGTATAATCCAGATAATTTAATTCTTCGTCATCAATAATCAGGGCATCAAAATCATACCCTGCTTCGAAACTGCCTACCTTGCCAAAGAAACTGCCTCCCCCTTTGGTGGCAATAAAGAAGGCCTCAGAATTGGTGAGAAAATCCATTTGTTTCTCCGAATTTGCCCAAAAGATCTTTGACGTCTGAATGGCATAAACCATGACTTTCATCAATGAAGGAAGATGTCCTCCACTTAAGTCCGAGCCCAGGCCTAATTTAATACCCCGATCCATGAACCTTCTGATGGGCATTAATCCGCTACCCACATTCAAATTGGAAGTGGGACAATGGACGGCCAGGACATTGTTCTCCTTCATTAATTTCATTTCTTCTTCCGAGGATAAACTGCAGTGGGCCATTAAAGTAGGTGTTGCGCCAAAAAGATCATATTGCCGATAGACATCTCCATAATAGTCGGCATCAGGAAACAATTTCTGCACCCACTTTACCTCGTTTTTATTCTCCGATAAGTGGGATTGAACGGGGATGCCAAATTTTTGGCCCAATTTGCCTAATTCCGCCAAAAGCCATTCGCTACAGCTGGGGGCAAAGCGGGGGGTGATGATGGGTTTTACTAAAGGAGATTTATTTTGGTATTTGATAATGATGTCTTCCGTATCTTTTAGAGAGTCTGCTGAGTTTTCGCGTATATAATCGGGGCAATTATTATCCATATTTACCTTACCCACATAAGCTCCCAATCCGGAATTAATAAACATGTCTAATAGTCTCATGGTGGATTCTTTATGTACAGTAGCAAAGACCACGATCCGCGTGGTGCCTTGTTTCCAGATTTCCTTAATAAAGTTTTGATAGATCTTTTCCGCGTATTTAGTATCTTGAAATTTAGCTTCTTCGGGAAAAGTATAGTTCTCCAACCAGGGAATCAATTCTTTATCCATGGCCATGCCCACATGCTTAAACTGGGAAGCGTGGCAGTGCAGATCATTCATACCCGGAATAATTAATCTATCACCATAATCTGTAATTGCCAAGTTGCGATACTCTCTCGGTAGCTCTTGATAAACCCCTTTTACTTTGCCATCACTAACCAGGATATGTCCATGGGGTAATACAGTAAACTTATCCGGTGTGGGGGTAAAAACAATATTTCCCTTAATTATCTTTATCATTTTTCTCCTGCCTCACATACAAATTTTAGTTGAATCATGCCTTTTAAATTGAATATATATTTTGCACTAGCGGTAGATAAGGTATAATATTAATACTTGGAATGTATTTTCAATTATAGTCCTATTAATTTTAACAATAAAGGGTCAGAAAGGCCAATAAAAAGGCGGATAATGTTTCCCCAAAATTAGCTGACAAAGAAGTGAGGTAATATTAATAATGAATATGAACAAGAAAAGAATGGTGATCTTTGATTTTGACGGCACAGTGGTGGCATCAATGGAATACATTGATGAGATGTTTAAAAGGCTTTTTGCCAAGCAGGGTATTATACCGGATGATGAAATGTTAAGTGAGATTAAGCCGAAAGGCTTTTCGGGCGGAGCTACCTATATGAAAAAGGAATATCACTTGGATGATTCTGAGGAAGAGCTTGTTCATTATATGCTGGATGAGATGTCTGTAGTTTATCAAGATATCATCCAGCTAAAGCCCCATGTCGTGGAATTATTGGAGTGGCTCTCGGCTCGGGACATGAAAATTTGCCTCGCAACTGCCAATATACGAGATTTTGTGAAAGCAACCGTGGAAAGGACAGGAATAGATCAATACCTGGATTATGTAATTACTATTGATGAATTAAAAACCACTAAGGACAGCCCGGAGATTTTCCTCCATTGTGCCCGAAAGTTTCACGTAGAGCCAAAGGATTGTGTGGTCTTTGAGGATTCCTTGTCGGCCTGTCAAGTAGCAAAGGAGGCTGGTTTTTACGTAATTGGGGTTCAAGATGAAACCAACAAAGGAAAAGAGAGAGCAGAAATGCATCAAATATGCGACATCTTTATTGATGATTTTTCCCAGGTTATTAGGAAGCTTACGTATTGAACATTTTAAAGTTAAGGGAAAGGTAATACTCCCGACATTCACGAATATATATAGCGACCATATTGACGTTTGATGAGGAGGAGTTGTCTACTTATATGAAAAAGTATCGATTTTTGATTATATTTATGGTTGTTGCGATCTGCGCAGCAGTCGGCTATTTTTTCATAAATAGGGAAGAGGGCATGGAAGTTAGCACCATGAAAGGATACAAAGGAAGTATTTCAAAAACCATTGAGGTTTCGGGAGTTATCGATTCCAATGATATTCAGGTCATCCCTCTGGAAGCCAATCGGAAAGTGATTAAAACATATGTACAGGAAAATGATCTGGTAAAAGAAAACCAACTCTTAGCAGAACTCGATACCACAGATATTGATTTATCACTGAAGAAAGCAAAGGCAAACTTAGAGGATCTCAATGCCAAATTAAGCCATTTAACTTCTGATAAAAGCAGTGTAATTTTGTTAAGCAATGCCTTATCAAAAAGCAGAGAAGAATATGCTCTGGCTAAAACCGATTTGCAAACAGCCCAAGATGATTTAAAAAGGGCCGAGCTTCTTTATGGGCAAAATGCCATCAGCAAAGTTGAATACGATAAATATGTTTCCGATGTAAACAAATTAACCGCTAATGTGAAAAAGGCCGAGTTGAGTCTAAATGATGCGTCAGTGAGCTTTAGCAATAATGATAAAGAAAATCAGCAAAGCATTTCTTCACTGGAAAGGCAAATCAGGACTGCCCAGCTTGATATGGAAAGCTTACATAACGAAATTAAGGATTCCGGCATTTACTCTTCTACTGCAGGATTTGTCACGGAGTTTCCTTTGGAAGCATTCCACCAAATTCTCGCCGGAGAATCCATTACCATATATGGTAATGCTACCTATGAGTTTGCAGCTTTGGTGCCCCAGCAGGATGCCACATTAATTAAGGAAGGCCTGAAGGCTATGGTGGCTATTGACGGATTAAGCAACGCCTATGAGGGCATCGTAACCACTGTTTCTAAGAATGCGGTGACAGATAACAGTGGCAGTGAGCCGAAGGTAGAAATAAGAATCGAAATTACTAATCCTGACGATGCCATATTATTTGGCTACGAAGGCAAGGCCAATATTATCTTGGCCGAACAGGATGAAGTCCTGATCCTAAAAAATGAATGTGTCAAAAATGACGACAACGGGGAGTTTGTTTATGTAGTAGAAGGAAAAGCTGCCCAAAAAGTATATGTTGAAACAGGAATTACCGACGGATATGTGATTAATATTAAAAAGGGCATCAGTGAAAATGATGTGGTGATTATCAATCCTCCCTTAGATTTAACTAAAGGAATGCTCGTTAAGGTTATGAAATAAGAGAGTTTATTAAAAGGGGGTGATGCCCGTGAGATTAGCCTTTGAAATAGCCCTGAGGTTTTTAAAATCAGGAAGGAATCAAACCTTATTGATTGTTTTGGGGATTTCCGTAGGTGTTGCTGTTCAGATATTTATCGGTTCCTTGATTCAGGGGCTGCAAATAGATTTGATTGATACCACCATTGGGAGCACCTCTCACGTAACGATTGCATCAAAAGAGGATGGGGAAAGGATCAAGAACTGGGAAAGAACGGTTTATGAATCGCAAATCAGCAGTTCTGATGTAAAAAATATTACTCCCGTCTTAGATGGTATTGCCACCATTGATTATGAAGATGATCGCGCTTCTGTAGTGATCAGGGGCTTTGAATTAGAGGATGCCGACAAGATCTATAAATTTAAGAATAATTTGTATGAAGGAAGATTTCCCGCTAAAAGAGGCGAGGTGCTCATCGGCAAGGAGCTGGCATTAAAATCAGGCACCAGGGTAAATGATGATTTATCATTGATTACCACGAATGGAGGCCTATACCGAGTTAACGTTACTGGGTTTTTTGATTTGGGGGTAGCTTCTGTGAATGATTCCTGGGTAGTAACGGATTTGGAAACGGTAGGAAATATTCTTTCCGTTGACGGTATTACTGCGGTAGAAATGCAAGTAAATGAAGTTTTTATGGCCGACGAGATCTCACGTCAAGTTGCATACACACTGTCCGATACGGATTTGAAGGTGGATAACTGGAAGGATTTAAATCAGTCCCTGCTCAGCGGCCTAAATGGTCAAAATATATCCAGCTACATGATTCAGGTATTTGTTTTAGTTTCCGTTTTGTTGGGGATCTCAAGTGTTTTGGCGATTACTGTGGTGCAAAGATCAAAGCAGATCGGCATCCTAAAGGCTATGGGGATCACGGATCGGGATGCCAGCCTGATCTTTGTTTTCCAAGGATCATTGCTGGGCGTGTTAGGGGCATTAATGGGTATTGCTTTAGGTATTGGATTATTGGTGGTATTTAGCAAATTTGCTCTTAAACCGGATGGAACGCCGATTGTACCGGTTTACTTCAGCAATGGTTTCGTGGCTATTTCCGGCATGTTTGCTATTCTTACGTCAATCACAGCATCCTTGATACCGGCTCGGTTGACCTCAAAACTTGATCCGATTGAGGTAATTAATAATGGCTAAAGTGAATGTTATCGAACTGAAAAAAATTAATAAAGTTTATGGTGACAAAATCAAGAATCAGGTGCTTTTTGATATCAATATTGCTTTTGAAGAGGAAAGCTTTAATGCGATTATCGGAGAGTCCGGCAGCGGGAAAAGTACCATGCTGAATATTATGGGCACCTTGGATAAACCCACTACCGGTGAGGTTTACATTGACGGTAAGAAGACAATTAATATGGATAAGCGAGAGCTTGCTGTTTTGAGAAATCAGGCCATTGGTTTTATATTCCAGTTTCATCATCTTTTGCCCGAATTTACAGCCAAGGAGAATGTGTTAATGCCCTACAAGATTATGAATTATAAGGTGCCAAAGGAGATTGATGATTGGGCCGATGAGCTTTTAGATCTGACCGGGCTGTCGTCGGTAAAGAATAATTTGGGTACGAATATGTCGGGAGGTCAGCAGCAGCGGACGGCAATTGCCAGAGCCTTGATTAATAAGCCAAAAATCGTTCTGGCCGACGAACCGACAGGCAATTTGGATTCCAAATCGTCAGAAAATGTATATGAGATATTAAGGGACATTAATCAACAATATAAGACGACTTTTATTGTCATCACCCATGATCAGAAAACCGCAGAAAAAACAGACCGTATCGTGGAGATTAAGGATGGCAGGATTAACATGGATGTAAGAACGTGAAACAGAGGGGCGGTGTGAAGTGACCCCTCTTTAATATCCACTCAACTGACGCGGTCTAAGGCTTTGAGAATACCGTACATGATGGCCGGGGGTCGGGGCGGACATCCCGGAATGTAAACATCCACCGGGAGAATACAATCAATGCCGTTTTTGGTGGCATAAGTGTCCTGGAAAATGCCGCCACTGCAGGCACAGGCACCTACCGCCACCACCAGCTTAGGGTCGGGGGCGGCGGTATAGGTCTTGATCAATGCAAGCTCCATGTTTCTGGTGGCAGTGCCGGTCACCAGTAGTAAATCCGCATGTCTGGGGGAAGCAACAAAATGTATGCCTAACCTTTCCAAATCATTTATGGAATTGTTTAGAGCATTAATCTCATAATCACAGCCGTTGCAAGAACCGGCGTCAACTTCTCTGATGTTTAAGCTGCGCCCAAAAATTCGGTATGCCTTTTGTTGAATTTTTTCTCCAATAATCTCATATGATTCATGGGGAAGGTCCCGCGTTTCAATCACAATAGGTGAGTGGCGCAGATCGTTCCGATTTTTTGCGGCCAACTCAATCTGGTTGGTCATCTGAGCCGCACCTGTGGGGCAAACCTCGGTACATAAGGTGCAAAAGATGCATTGATCAAGGTTGATCCCGATATCCTTCTTTGCGGCATCCATGACAATGGCAGAAGCAGGACAGTCAGAAACGCATATACCGCAAAAGGTGCATTTACTGAGCTCAATTGCCGGCTTGCCGATGACCTGGCCGGCATCCAAAGCTTCTTTGGGATATTTCGTTGTGATTCGCGGATATTGGACAATCTTTTTGATCATATTATACATTTTACTGCATTCCTTTCTAAAACGAAAAATGGCAGATTATTTTTGGTAAATATAGTTACAGGTTATTACAGATCATTACCTGCGTAGGACAAATTAAAGCTTTTGTTAATCAGTGGAAAGTCCGGTACAACATTTCCTTTGACGGCATGACATAGAGCCGGCCAGTTGCAAAAGGATGGAGTTCGGATTTTATAGCGATAAAGGGTGTTATTTTCCCCCGTCATCACCCAATGGACATTTTCCCCCCGGGGAGACTCGACCAGGCTGAAGGCAAACTGATAGGGTGGTACTTCATGAAAAGGCTCCCTGATTTTGCCCTGAGGCATACTCTCTACAGCTTGATTGATGATATCCAGTGAGGTCTGGCACTCTTCAATTTTTACGTTCATACGACAGTTCACATCTCCATTCTTATGGTTGGGAATGGTGAAGTGGAGTTTATCATAGACCTCGTAGGGAAAGGATCTTCGCACATCATAGTGAATCCCCGAAGCCCGTCCTCCGGGGCCAACAGCATTTAAATCCAAAGCAATTTGGTGCTCCAAAATACCGGTATGTTCCACCCGATCAATAAACATGTTTTTGTTTTTGATGATCGTGATGGTCTCCCTTAACTCCTTTTTCATCTTTGCTAAACTTTCCAGGATCTTTTTTCTTTGCCGGCGACAAAGTCCAGGCGGCAGCCCCCCAGCTTGTTTACACTGCGTAAAAAGCGCATCCCGCAAAGCTCATCGGCCAGGTCATAAGCCCAGGCGCGCAGCATATTAAATTGAGAGGCGGCAAAGCCATAGGCCACATCAGTACAAATCCCCGTCAGATCACCCAGGTGGCTGGTGAGACGTTCCAGTTCCCCAAAAATGACGCGGGTGTACATCGCCCGTTCCGGAATGGTTACCTGGGCAATCTTTTCTATCGCCTGGCAATAGGCCTGGGAGTTGGCAAAGGTTTCATCACCGGAGATCCGCTCAGCCACATAGAGGCAATGCTCAATGGACCGTCCTTCACACATTTTTTCGATGCCCTTATGAACAAAATAAAGCTGGGCCTCCAAGTTGATGATCGGCTCTCCCGCCACGCTAAAGCGAAAATGTCCCGGTTCGATGATGCCGGCATGCACCGGTCCTACCGGAATCTCATAAACCCCATCACCCATCACCTGCGTAAATGGCATTTCCTGATTATCAAAGGGAGGCTTCTCTTGTCCATTAAAATCCTTGCGCAGGGGATAGATCCCTTTCGGCCAATTACTATGAAAGATCAACCTTTTGGGATCGGGATGACCTTGGGGAATTAGACCGAACAGATCCTTAATTTCCCTTTCATAGACGGCTGCTCCGGGGATTTTTACGGCAATGGAAGTAAAAGTTGGATCTTCCGGGGCAATCCCGGTTTTGATGATGAGCAGCACTCCTTGATCGCGATCAGCAAAGGCATAATAAAGGACGAATCTATCTGATAGGATGCGTTCGTCATTGGCAAACATGGAGATCAAGGGGCAGTTTAGTTCCTGATCAATAAAAGTGATGATCTCTAAGATGATCCTTGGATTTACCTCCAGATAAAACTCATTGGTGTGAGCAATCTTTTGTGAAATAATATGATCCGCAAATTTTTCCACGAGTATTTTACGATAATCCTTTTTATTCATGGTTTTATTCCCCCCTTATAATCCGTGTTGCGCTGTAAATCAGCTCTTTAAGCTCTGCGGGCAGATAAAAACCGGTGATTAATATCAAAAAGAGCAGGAGTAAAATTACCCCAATGCCTGCTGGATTTGTTTTGCGCGTAACCGGCATTTCCGGCATTTCTTGCTCTGAACCTGTACCATAAAACATGCGCAGCATATTAAAAACAATTCCGGCAAAAACCATGGCCAGCAGGAGGGCGAATATCCCACCGATGATATATCTGCCATCGGCAAAAATGGCTGCAATAATGTTCACCTCACTGGCAAAAATGCTAAAGGGAGGAGTTCCGGCAATGGCAAACAAACCGAGGAGAAAGGCCGTCCCGGAAATAGGCAGCATTTTTAAGATGCCCTTAACCCTGGCAATCCTCCCTGTATGATAGGTATGAAGAATATTCCCTGTCGCAAAGAAGAGCATGGATTTGGTCAGGGAATGGTTGATCATATGCAGCAGGGCGCCAAAGATAGCGGCCGGGGTAAAAAGACCTAAGCCGAAGGCGATGATTCCCATATGCTCAATGCTGGAATAAGCCAGGAGACTTTTGTATTCTTTTTGTGAAAGGATGATCACTGCTGCAATCCCGATGGATAACAGACCTGTGGCCATCAAAAGATTGCCTGTAAAATCACTGCCTGCCAAATTTTTATTGACAATGGCCACTGCGCGCATAATGCCATACATGGCGCTGTTCAAGAGAACTCCCGAAAGGAGGGCGCTGATGGGAGACGGTGCCTGGCTATGAGCGCCGGGCAACCAGGTGTGCATCGGTGCCAAACCGGCTTTGGTGCCAAAGCCCACGATGATAAAGAGAAAGGATAACCTTAAAAAGGGGCTTTTTAATGCTTCCGCCTGGGCAAATAAGGCAGTCCAATCCAGCAGCTGACCCTCACCTAATACACCTGAGGAGGAAAGATGAAGGAGAATAATCCCCAAAAAGGCTAGGGAAATCCCGACAGAACAGATAATAATGTATTTCCAGGCAGCTTCCAGGGATTCCTTGGTATTATAAAAACCCACTAAAAAAACAGAGGCCAGAGTTGTCGCCTCAATGGCTACCCACATAATCCCCATATTTTTCACCGTTAGGGCCAGAATCATGGTAAAGATAAAAGTATAGAGCAAAATATAATAGAGGCGGATTTGATCCTCGCCGATTTTTTCCTGCCGCAGGTCTTCCTCCAGATAGCCCACAGAATAAACACTGACCAAAAAGCTTAGGAAAATCACGATATCTAGGACAATAATACTTAAGGCATCGATATAAAAGAAACCGCCCCAGATGGGATCATTGATTACACCCTCAAGAATAATATTTTTAGTTAGCCCCATGGCCATAATCAACATTAAGGCCGAGGCCAACAGGCTCAGCTTATGGAGTACACTCCGGTTTTTGATCACCAATGCCAAAAGCACCGTGATTACCGGGATCAACAGCAGCATATATCCCATCTTTTCTATCCTCTCAAATTTTTCATTTTATTGATGTCAATTGAATCAAATTTTTCATAAATTCTAAATACCATCAAGCCCATAATTAATACCCCGGTAAGGAGATCAATGAAGATTCCCAGATCCACGATCAGAGGCATACCTTTGGTCACGAACATTGCGGTGGCAAAAATTCCGTTTTCCAGCACCAAAAAGCCTACGATTTGACCAATTGCTTTCTTCCGGGTGATCATAAAAAATAGTCCGATTAAGACTACAGATACTAAATTAATCATCTGCAGGTTAACCTCTCCTTCATGGAGACCTTCAATAGAAGAGAAGGTTAAATAAGAAAA
The DNA here is from genome assembly GCF_002224645.1 of Dehalobacterium formicoaceticum. Classification (NCBI taxonomy): domain Bacteria; kingdom Bacillati; phylum Bacillota; class Clostridia; order Eubacteriales; family Peptococcaceae; genus Dehalobacterium; species Dehalobacterium formicoaceticum. Next base: position 1,534,020 of record NZ_CP022121.1, read on the forward strand.
TACAAATAAAAGAAAGGAAATAAATATTAAAATGGGGATATTTAGAATAAAGTCCTTTTCTACCGTATGTTCCACATGTTCATAAGTCTTATTAAGAAGGTTAGGGATGTAGATCACTTTTAAGAGCACCATGATCCCGCATAAGATCAAAGCATCAAAGCGACCGTCCTGAGCAAAGCTTTCCAGACCAATGATCCCTGCGCCCAGAGCGATTAACAGGGATTGCAGCCGAAATGTTCTGACATAGGATCCAATCCTTTTATTGGCAATGAGAATAAAGGAGGTTAGCAAAATAAGCAGGGATAAGGTATCAAGAAAATTTGTCATGGTTTTTCATTCCTTTGTCAAACAAAATATTATCTTCCTAGCAGGAAGTAATTGATAAAACCTAAAAAAGATAAGATAAAGGATAAGGCTGCCAAATTAGGTAGGCTAAAGAGGCGTAACTTAACCGTATTTACTTCAATGAAGGCAATCAGGATCGCGAGGAAAATCACCTTGATCACATAAAATAAAAGGGATAGCAACACGGCTCCCGCCCCGGATAAGAAAATCAGATGGTCATGGGGCAAAAAAATGTTGACCAAAAAGGTGATTAAAGCCAGTTGTTTGATCACGGCACTTAACTCCATTAAAGCCAGATGTCGGCCTGAGTACTCTAAGATCATCGCCTCATGCACCATAGTCAGTTCCAGGTGCGTAGCCGGATCATCTACCGGGATCCGGGAGGTTTCTGCAATGATGATGATCAGGAAAGCAAGAAAAATCATTAAATAAACAGGCTGTACCAGTGGTAATTCCAGGGAATTTGAAGCATTCATCATATTATAGATGGAAGTAGATCTGGAAATCAGTCCGATCGTGAAGAAGGAAATCAACATGGACGGTTCCATTAATGAGGAAATCATCCCTTCTCTGCTGCTGCCCATTCCGCCAAAGGTGCTGGCTGTATCTAATCCGGAGAGCATCATAAAAAATCGACTCAGGGCAAAAATATAAATCAGCATAATGGCGTCCCCGGGAAAAGAGGCGGGAGCCATCAAAGTGGAAACGGGTACCAGCAGTGCTGCCGCCATGGTAGCACCAAAAACCAGATAAGGAGTGACATGATAAATCCAAGAAGATGTCTGGGAAATAACCACATCTTTTTTCATTAATTTATATAAGTCAAAGTACATCTGAAAAATGGGTGCCCCCGTTCTTTTTTGGGAAAAGGCTTTTACTTTCTTGATGATGCCATTCACCAATGGTGCCAGAAGCAGGATGATCAATATTTGAATGGGGAAATAAACAAGACTGTGCATATTTGCCGCTCCTTTTTCTTACGATCAAACTTAAAACATAACTTAAACGAGGTGATTATATAGTAACAAGACCAGGATTGCGACGAGAATATAAAAAAGGTATAAATGGATGCTACCCGTCTGAATCGAGAGCTTTGTTTTAATGGAAAACTTGCTTATGATCAGGATCAGGGGATTATACAAATGTTTCTCAAAAATGGGTTCGGTAGTAACCCGGTAATTTTGGGTCAGGGGAAAATAGGGAGAAGCACCTTTTTCCGTTTTCAGTTCTCGCCCAGGGCGGTATAAAATTCTAAAAACAATGCGCAGCGGTTTGGAAAAACCAGTGGAGCTGTATTGCATCCTGGCATTTATTTCCTTGAAGCCACAATCCCAGGTATTATATTTCCTTTCCCGGTATTTTCCGCCGATAATTCTGACCATCATCAGGCCCAAAAGGACAAGCAAGGCTAAAGCAAGTAGCAAAAAGCTGGGGGAGATGCTGTTACCGCCTACATTCAAGGGTAGGTAAGCCACAAGCCATCCTCCCTGGAGCTGTTCCGTCACAGATACACCGGTGAAAACCCGGCCGATCTTGTCCGCGATACCCAGGAAAAACATGGGGAAAATACCCAAGATCAGACAAAGAGCAGCGAGAAACCCCATACCTGCGAGCATAGAAGTGGGAACCTCCTCTGCATTTGCGGCCACCGTGCTGCGGGATCGGCCCAAGAAAGAGATACCGAAGAGTTTAACAAAACACACAGCTGCTAATGCACCACATAAAGCCAGAGCAGCCGCGGTGAGGATATATAACATATTGATGCCACCGGCACTATCCAAATCAATATTAGCAAAAAGAGACTGATAAGTTAGCCATTCGCTGACAAAGCCGTTAAAAGGCACGATGGCCGATATGGCGAGAGCGAAACACAAAACAAATATCGATGTCACCGGCATCTTTTTAATTAAGCCGCCTAATTCCTCCATATTCTTGGTGTGGGTTGCGTATTGAATAGCACCGGCGCCAAGGAAAAGACCGCCCTTAAACAAGGTGTGATTAAAGGTATGAAAAAGGGCTGCTGTGAGAGCCAAACCGCCGAGAAATACATTATGCTGGGCGAATGCGATAAAACTAACCCCCAGGCCAATGAAAATAATACCGATATTTTCTATGCTGGAAAAGGCAAGAAGTCTTTTTACGTTGTCTTCCATAAGGGAGTATGCGACTCCTAACACTGCTGAGATCACGCCTATACAGAGAATCAATACACCCCACCAGGTATGCTGGATGCCTAAATAAATCAGGTCAAACCGGATCAATCCATAAATGGCTGTCTTAATCATGATACCCGACATCAAAGCGGACACGTTACTGGAAGCTGCCGGGTGAGCATAGGGCAGCCAAATATGCAGGGGAATCACCCCGGCCTTGGTGCCGAAGCCAATGAGGAGCAGGATAAAGATTATATTTTTTGCTGTCTCAGGTATGACAGCAGAACTTCCGAAAATATCAAAGGAACCGGTGAAGCTAAAGATGATCATAAAGGCGATTAATAAAAAGGTGGCCCCGATATGGGTCATGATAATGTACAGGGTGCCTGCTTTTTGATTTTCTTCCTTCTCCGATTCAAAAACCACTAAAAAGTAAGAAAGGAGGGACATCACTTCCCAAGCTATAAAGAAAAAAACAGTATTTCCGGCAGTCATGACCAAAAACATGGATAAAATAAAAGTGGCATAGAGAAAATTAAAAAGCCCTACATTCCTTTTCCCGTAGTAGTGGGCATTATATCCTAAGGAATAGAGGGATACGGCAAGTACCAAAACAGATAAACCCAGAATAAAGAAGCTCGCTAGATCGTCGATAACCAGATCCAGGTCAATAAGGGGGATGGACGTGCTAAAATGAATTAGCGTGAGCATCCCTCTGTCTGATAAGAGATAGTTTAATGATGCGAAGATCCCCAGAGTTGCCCCTGCGATACAAAGAAGGTTAGCGATGATATTACATCTTTTATGACGCTTCCTTAATAAAAGGGAAAGCAAAGCAGCAGCAATATATAGTAAAATATTTGCAAAAAACAAATTATCCGGTTGCAAGCTAAACACGAAGCAAAAACCTCCTATGATGACTGTCAATAGAATTGTGTCAAAAGACTTGAACACGTGGACAGTCACCAACTCTTAGCCTATCATATTTTAAATATCTTCGTCAACTTATAATGAAACGATTGAAATGCAGGGACGGTTTGAAGTGACCCCTCTTTAATATACACTTTATGTACAGTTGACACCCCTTGATAAGTGGAACAAAATTTGCGATTCTCTCGTATTTTAACTTGGAGTCAATCTGCAGTAAAAACCAAATACTTTGTAAGAGAAGGAGATGGCTGAAATGAAACATACACTGAAGACTGGGCTACTTGTGATCATGATCATGCTGATCATGTCCGGCGTTGCCGTGACACAAGTGAGCGCCCAGGGCAGGGATGTCCAGGTTAAGATCAATCGTTTTAGTGAATGGGGGGAAATTGTCCAGAACAGCATCGAGTTTGAGCATCAAGAAAAACCCAGGCTGGAGCAGGGAAGGGTACTCATTCCTCTAAGAAAAATTTCTGAGTCCTTAGGATTTACCGTGACCTATGATCACAAATCAAAGAAAATTGATTTGGCTGACCACACCGGAAAAAAGATGTCCTTAACCATATCCGATAAAACCGCGATGGTCAACAATAAACCCGTGAAGATGGATGTGCCTGCCAAGGTAGTTAACCAGCTTACCTTTGTTCCTCTCCGGTTTGTCAGTGAGAATTTTGATCAGGTGGTAAAGTGGGATCCGTCAACCCGTACAGTACTCATCGATAATTTCACGGCGACACGAGGGGACGGGCGACACGAGGGGACTGTCCCTCCGTGTTTTCGTGTTTTCCAAAACCATTGATCGCTGTCTTTGTTGTAAGTGACCGTATGCCTTTTTGCTCAATGAACAAGTCGCTTTCCAATATCTCCTGAGCTTCTTCAACTGCCTCTATAACTTTCTCGGATGATTCTTCGCTAACTTGCTCTATCAGGTCTTCAAGATAGTCTTTCATAACTTGTTTGGCTTCAGCATGATCTTCTATTTGCGTGTAATCGGGTATTTCATATTCTTCCTGCCCTTTGGCTTTAAATATCTTCTTAGCCAGGTGTTTCATGATGCGTTCGGGTATTTTTTTAATGGTGTTTGCATTAATATGAGTAGTGTCTATGGCAATTCCGTTACTGCTTTTAATTATGCCTTTTTCTACACATTGGCGTACAATCTCGGTAATGATAGTATCCATGTTAATATCTTTTAAGCGCTGGGTGCGAAATTTAGTCAGTAAGCTAGTTTCAGGCAGAGGATCTTCTGGATTAAGTCCCACAAACCATTTGTAAGCCAGATTTACGGACATATCTTGTATCAACTGTTCATCGGACAGTGTGTACAAATGCTTCAGGATCTGTATCCTCAGCATCATTTCGGGTTCTTTGGCGGGTCGACCAAAGTTCTTGCAATACCTATCGGCTAACAGCTCATTGACAGAACTAAGTGATATTGCTGAATTTATTTGTTTTAATATATGATTTTCTGGTATCATGTTGTACAATATGTTATAGAAGCTACTTTGCTTAAAGGTGGTTTCAACTAACATAAAAAGCATCCCTCCAGGTATATTTTGTTGTGGTGACTTAATTATACCATTGTGGGTATGCTTTTTGTGTTTTACTGAAGACTTTTTCAGTGGTCTCGGACTGTCCCTCCGTGTTTTTTGAGCCTTTTTGGGGGCAAAACTTCCGATTAACCCATTTAAGAACCGTTCCCCCGTTTCACTTTAAACGCTGCTATCGTGAAGTACTTTCGCAGGCCGGGTAGATTGGGTCAGGAGAAAAACGATAATATCCAGACCAATCATGACTGCCGCAACGAAGAACGTGACCGTAAACCCGAATTGGGCAGTAATAATCCCCATTAGTACTGATCCTGAGGCAACTCCTACGTCCATGGCGGCAAACAAGGTAGCATTAGCGGCACCGCGGCGATGGGCCGGGGCTAGATCCATACCGATAAAGCTGATAATAGCAAATCCCGAGGCCGAGCCCAGACCATAAAGAAACCCACCAAGCAGAATCAAAGGAAGAGACTGGGCGTAAGCTAAAGAAATAAATGCGAACAGCTGCATAATTAATCCTGGGATAAAAACTTTCCCGACGCCAAAACGCTGCACCAGCTTTCCGGTAAAAAGTGATACAACAATGGTGGCCCCGGCATAAACAGGGAAAAACATTCCAATATTTTCAATGCCTCTCGACATACCATATAAAGGAATGAAGCTCCAGATCAGCGCGGCACAAAAAGCCATAAAAAACTGATACAGTGCGGGCTTAATGGCGGTTCTATCAAAAATAGTTTTGATATTAAATCCCTCAGACCTTGAAGCCGAAGAACCATGTGGGAAAGCTTGTTTTTGCTCATAGTTAAGCATAATCGCCAGGATTATAGCGAGTAGGCTGATGGCGAAAGAAGTTCGAAAAGTAATGACATAGCCAAATCTATTGATTACCCCTAAGGCGACCATCGGTCCAAAGGCGATGGATAAGTTTAGGGCATTACTGTATAAGCTGATACCCTCGGCAAGTCTGCCCCGAGCTGTGACATCAGTGACCACAGTGGGGCCTGCTGTCGTTATGGAACTCACAGCGATCCCCTGAAAAATAGCCAGCGTCATGATCAGGGGAATCAAATTTACCAAGGAAAAAGATAAGGCGGCTATGGACATACAAACCGTTCCCAGGACCAAAATTCGTTTTCTGCTTTTTTTATCCATCACATATCCCAGATAGGGGCGAAAAAAGAGGGCGGTGATGCTGACGACGGTCAAAAAAATACCGACTGTAGACTCATCGCCCCCGATGCTTACTGTAAAAAGGGGTATGGCAGTGATGTTAATATACTCGGCAAAGTAACAAAAAAATGTCATGAAAAGAATAATCACATAATTCCTATTCCAAAGTTTGGGTTTTACCTTCGTAGGTTCCATTAATAATGTCTCTCCCTTAAATTAACCAACTATCAGCAGGGAAGTAGATGTCCCTGCTGATAGTTAATTTCCCTTTATATTAAACTAGTTCTTTTTTATAGTAGTCCCATCAGGAACCATAAGGGTATCATAAAAACGGCCATTACCAGAACACTTAATATGGTTCTTGCCAAAAGGACTTTCACCGTATCAGTGTAGTTCATGTACCCAAAGCTATAAGCGATAAGCAATATGGCATATTCATAGGGGAACACATACACGTCTGAGCCTAGATTTAAGGCATAAATTACCGGCAAAGGATTCACCCCGGCAGCTATTGCCATCTCGGTGAACAATTCTGTAAAAGTAAATACGATGGCCAGAGGAGTCAAAATAAAGTTGGCCAAGGTTGAGAAAATATATGACCCAAAAACCATCCGAACAGGAGAACCGGTGAGTAAGGGCGTCACATACTCAACTAATACATCGATCAATCCCACGCTGCCGGCAACATTGCCAATGCTGATGGCACCTGTCATCACAAAAAGAATTTTAAAATCTGCTTTATCAAAATCATCAACGCTCAAAATATCTATCCCGGGCAAAAACATCAAGAATAAAAACATAGCTACTACTAACATGGGATCAAAACCATAGGTGCCGGAGAGAATAACTGTCACAACCACCATCAACAAATAGACAAAGACAAATACTTCTCTGCGTTTCACCGGACCTAATTCGTTATAGCACCTTTGAAGTTCGCTCTTGGCGTCATAGGTTTTTTCCTTGCCGATTTTCAGCACTTTGATGATACTAATGACACCAAAGAAGGTCCAAGCAAGAGCGGGAATAAAATTGTGTAACATCCATTGGAAATAAGTGATATCATAACCGGCAACTTCCCTAAAGACGGAGTTAAAGTACAATCCATTACCTGCCGTAAGTGTTCCGATAGAGGGACCGGACATGGCAAAGAATCCTGCTAGACATAAAGCGGTAGCCTCTTTGCTTTTTGCTTTAATGCCCAGTGCTTGACAGACACCAATGGCGATAGTTAGAAAGACAATACATCGAGCCATATTATCGGTGATGATAAAAGCCAGAAAAATACCGGCGATAGAAAAACTCCAAATTAATCCCCGCAAACTGCAATCCAGTTTTAAGAGAATTTTATAGGCCAAGCGTAAACTTACTTTACTTTTATCTGCAGCTAAACCGATGAGGATTACGGCTACAGTCAGCCAGATTACCGTATTCGTCCATGCTCCATAGGCAACCTCAGCTCCTGTTACGCCAAAGAATAAATACATACTTGGCAATAAAGCTCCTGTAACGGCAACAGGAATGACAGTGACAATCCACGAAGTAACACCCCAAGCTGTAATAACAATGAACATTTTAATATTATCATCAAAAGGCATCGGGATCAGCCAGATAATCAAGGGCACTAAAAAGGTGACGATCCATTTTATCAGATCCCCTTTACTAAGCGCAGAAAACCCCGTTTTTGGTGCTAATAGTTCACTTTGTTCTGCTGCTTTCATTTTCATCACTCCTTGCAATATGCTTGTCCATGCTTTTTAGATGGCAAAACATATCGTTATTCGTTATTATGATAGAAGTTTCACTTTGAATTTAAAAGGTTATAAAGTGACCGATAGTTTTGTATCATATCTTAGGTTATCTACATTGAGATAGATGTCATAATCCCCGCTGATTCCTTCTCGGCTCACATAGAATTGAATGTCATTTTCCCCTTGTTCCTCAAAGGATACACAGGCAGCAGTAACGTCGTGGACCTCTGTGGGTACTAAATAGAACTTGGATCCTTCCTTGCCTTTTAGTTCCAGAAAAACTTGAGAACCTTCGCCAAATGTCCCATGGAGAGCTAATCTGTCTTCTTCAAGCTCTAAAGATAAATTGTGTTTTTCGGGAATTTCTTCATCCACGTCTTTAAATTTTACCTTAAAAGCAAACTCCGGTGTTAGGCCAAATCCTCCCAGCATTTCGGCCTTTCCCAGTTTTAGGTTGGTGTTTTCATCATATAATGAAACTCTTCTTGCCCTGTAATAGTTGCCGCCTTTGATATTTAGCTCAAATTTAACCTCATCATTTAATAATTCTACAGTGGTTGATTCTAGGGTTAAGTGGATCTCTTCATCTTTATACTGATTTAAGAGGGAAGCCCCTAGTTGGTCGGTGTGATTTCCCCGGTAAGTAGCGATGCCGCCGGAGTGAATCATATAATTTCCTTCACCATAATAATCTACGTTACAAATGTATGGAGAATAAAATTCTGCTCCTCTTTCTTTACCATACTGCCAAACTTGCTCGATTTCCATTTTTTCAGTATCGATTCTGTAAATCACACCTCTGGAGAAGTTTTCATCCGGTGGGACTCTATTTTCGACAGTTTTCGAGCGATAGGTACCGTTATCAAAAATAAACACATCACCATTTGGTAAAATCCTTGCCGAGTGTTGCTCGTATTGCCAATCAAAATCACCTTTAGTGACATTTTTGAAGAAATATTTTTGCCATTCTTCTCCCCAGCCTTCAGAGTCACCAATAATCCAGTTTAATTTTCCGGTATCGTAATCGATGTTGACTACCGCATCTTGATGTCTGCCGGACAAGGTAATGGAATTTGTCGGTTTGTCATACCAGACCGCGTTGTTATGGAACCAGTCATGAATATTCCAATCCCCGGCTTTTCCTTCTTCTCTGGGTAAAACATTTTTCAGATCCCATGATTTCACAATTTCCCCGGTTTTTCGATCTACTTCGACAATATAATCTTCTACCGAATCATTAAAATCATTATCTGATGCGACCAGCAAATTACCATTTTCCAGTTCTACTGAATCATGGTGAAAACCGCCGGGCAATCTATATTCCTTGTAAATTTTTCCGCATAGGTCCATTTCCATAATGCCTACCATATAATAGGGCTTTTGCATGAAACGGAAGGAGGTGATAAGGATGCGGCCATTTTCTAATTTTTTTAGATCCCAGCATTCTTTTTCTGTTAACATCCATCTTAAATCACCGGCATAATCAAAGCCCCCGGTTTTTGAAGAGGCGATTAAGGGAGTTGTCGAGGATAAAATCATGATATCCTTGCCAAAATATTCGTAGGTGGTATTTAAGTAGTGGGGTAGATTGATATCCAGTTTATCCGTTTTTATTTTAACTTCTGAGGTTTCGCCGGTGCCTAGTTTTAGGACAACAGTATTTTCGTAATCGTGATATAAACCATAAATAGGTAATACGTGTTCCTGTGCCGCGGGAAAAGTATGAGTTAAATCCCCTTCAACGGCTTTGCCTTTTACTGTTAATTCTACCGTGGTTTCTTCATCCGTGTTAAAACATAATACTGCAGCAAGGTAGTTAACTAGATAGGGATTTACGACGACAAAGGGGTTTTCCGCAGTATAATTTCCTGATCTGAAGGTTTTTAAGAACTCTTTTTCAGCTTCATGCTGGAGCGTAATGATGTGTTTTTGCTCTTCTAAATTATGCCTCATGAATTTCCTCTCCTTTTTATATGTTGTGAATGTTTTTACTTTCATAAGCAACTCATAAGTAATTCTGTATCCTTTTAATAATGATTCTAAATGAAAAGTGGGTTTATGAAAAATACTTGCTTCCTATATGGTTATAGGCAAAAGCTATGGACAGGATAATCTGCTCATGATAGGATAAAGTGAAAATTTTTTAAAGAATTATTTATGAGGAGTGGAAAAAGTGCGGTTAGAACAGCTATATTATATTTTGGAGGTTGAAAGGCAAGGCTCAATCTCTCAGGCAGCCAAAAAGCTTTATATATCCCAGCCTTCACTTAGTACTTCCATAAGTAATTTAGAAAAAGAGTTAAATACCAAGATTTTCTACCGTTCTAAAAATGGGGTAAAGTTGACAGATAAGGGTCAACATGTTGTAGACCAAATTAACGTGATTGTTAATGAAATTGAGAATCTAACAAGTATGTGTGCTGAGGAACCAGGTGTTCTCAGGGGGAACATGTCCATATCTACTTTACCGGCCTTAGGCAATTATATTTTACTAAATGTATTTACCATATTTAAACAAAAACATCCCCAAGTTAATTTGTCAATTAAAGAGGATGATAATAGTAATATTATGAAGGAATTAGAAACTGGGGAGATAGATGTAGGGTTAATTGGTCTTTTCCAATATGAAACAGCGGAGTTTTTTGACTTGCTACAACAAAAAGATCTATATTATCAAGAGTTATTCGCTGATGAATTGTGCATCTATGCCAGCAAGAATAATCCTTTATCAAATAAAAAGAGCATTTATTTGAGTGAAACCTATGATTATCCGCTGATTATTTATAAGAATAATGTGTTAGATAAGGATTTTGTACAGCTAAACTTGAATCACAACAATATTTTGCGTTTTAATGATCGGGAGAGTATGAAGCAAATGGTGAGCAGTGGCAATGCCTTAGCAATTTTCCCCAGGATTACCTCTGTTAATGATCTCTATGTTGCATCAGGTAATCTTGTGCCCTTAAATATTATCGACTTTAAAATCCCTCTGTATATGGGTATTGTTTTTAATGGGAAGGGTTATTTATCTAACATTCAATATGAATTTATTAAAATATTAGAAGAGCAGCTGGAATCAGTTGAACAGGGTTGACACAGGACACAGTTGACACCTCTTGATAAGTGGAACAAAATTTGCATTCTCGCGTCTTTTAACTTGGAGGCAATCTTCAGTAAAAACCAAATATTTTGCAAGAGAAGGAGATGGCTGAAATGAAACATACACTAAAGACCGGACTACTTGTGAACATGATCATGCTGATCATGTTCGGCGTTGCCATGACACGAGGGAGTGCCCAGGGCAAGGATATCCAGGTTAAGATCAATCGTTTTAGTGAATGGGGGGAAATTGTCCAGAACAGCATCGAGTTTGAGCATCAAGAAAAACCCAGGCTGGAGCAGGGAAGGGTACTCATTCCTCTAAGGAAAATTTCTGAGTTCTTAGGATTTACCGTGTCCTATGATCACAAATCAAAGAAAATTGATTTGGCTGACCACGCCGGAAAAAAGATAGCCTTAACGATATCCGATAAAACCGCGATGGTCAACAATAAACCAGTGAAGATGGATGTGCCTGCCAAGGTAGTTAGCCAGCTTACCTTTGTTCCCCTCCGGTTTGTCAGTGAGAATTTTGATCAGTCGGTAAAGTGGGATCCATCAACCCGTACAGTACTCATCGATAATTTCACGATTTCTACACCGGAGTATCTATTCAATCAAAAAACCCTGGAATTGAGAAAACGGGATCTATCGGGTCAGGGAAAGCATGCGCTGCTGGGTAAGATTGAAATGAGAGTGGACTGGGTCAGTATGGATGTGACGAAAACCAAGCACGGCAATGATCTTATTGTCATCAATAATAATACCGGGGCGCCGCATATATTCTACAATATCTATACGATTTATGTTTCAGAAAAAGAAATCATCGATCAAAGTGAAGTACATACGCTTTTTTCGGGCCAGCCGGTTATCAGTGCCGATGGGGAAAAGGTTGTGATCGGAGACGGGAAAACAGCCCGAGTATATGATGATCAAACGAAAATGCAGCTCCATGAGTATGACCTGCTCCGCATCTTTCAAGGGGATAAAGATCCCAGTCCAATGGACTCTTGGGAAAAATCATATGTGGTAGTAGGTTTTGGGGACAATTATATTTTGGTCAGAGATACATTTAAAATGCTCACCCAAATGGTTTATTTAGATACCTTGGAAATTGTGGATATCTATCAGGCGCTACTCTCAAATGAGGAGCAGGAAAAAGCGCTGCAGAATGGACGTCCCTTTGGTAGCGGCGATCGGTTAACATTCCTGGAAGAAAAGGATGGCAAGTTAATATTTAATAAATACTATGAGGATGGACCGTATATTAAACAGAAGCCGGTGGAATTTATTCTCGGTGCCCGTGTGCCGGTGAAATCTGCGGAATCAGTACGAGGGAACACTACAGGTAATCTCAATAATAACGGTCTCTATGCCCAAGGCGGCGACTGGATTTATTATAGTAATCTGGCAGATGAGGGAAAGCTTTACAAAATGAAAGCTGACGGGAGCGTAGCGACTAAAATTACTGATGATACTGCCTGGTATATTAACGTAGTTGGGGATGAAATATTTTACAGCGGCAAAGATTGGAATTTAACAAAAATCAAAACGGACGGCAGCGGCAAAACAATTCTGGATACTCAATCCTATCATATTAATGTGGTTGATGACTGGATTTATTACACCAGAGTTCATATGCAAGACGGGACTATCTATAAAATGAAAAAAGAAGACGGGAGCAGCAGGACCCAAATTAACAAGGATCCAGTAAGCCAGCTGGTTGTGACGGAAGAAGGAATTTTCTATTCTAGTTACTACATTAAGTTAATCAGAATCAATCACGATGGCAGCGGCAAAACAAAATTGATCAGCGAGAGAAGTGTGGCAGAAATCAATGTCATTGACGACTGGATCTATTTTAATTACAACAAATCTCTAAATAAGATCAAAACCGACGGTAGCCAATTGACGGAAATCAGCAGTGATGATGCCCGGGAGATCAATGTTGCCGGGGATTGGATTTATTATACTGATAGCGCTGAATACTGGAAAAAGCTATATCAGATCCATGTGGACGGGTCCGGGAAAGAGAAATTAAGCGATGATAAGCCCGCGTATATTCATTTGCTAGATAACCAACTATACTACTATGACCAATATACCAACACGATGAAAGTGATAAATTGACACATGGGGGCTGTCGGGAAATAGCCCCATAAAAAAATCAGTACACTCTTAATGAGGGTACTGATTTTTTATGCAAAAAAGAAAAAAAGATGGCTAATCAGGACCACCTTTCCTCCGTTACAGTATATACTGTAACTACACATGAACAATACATATTATAATCAATTTTTCGAGATAGGGCAACAAGCAGTTAACTTTAATCTGTATCAGATAGGATTACCAGCAGACGACCCCGTCTATACCCTTAAAAAAGTAATGGAGGAACTTGATTTTTCTGGTCTCATCGCCAGATATTCTACCAAGGGAAGAAAAGGCTATAATCCTATTATGATGTTTGCGATACTGACTTATGCAAATATGAGGGGAGTTAAAGCTGTTGACCGAATTGTGGAACTATGCGAACGAGACATCGCCTTTCTGTGGTTGTCTAAGGGTGAAAAGCCCAAGCGTGATGCTTTCTATGACTTCATAAACAACAAACTCAACAAAGAAATCCTTGAAGGTCTTCACTATCATTTCATCAGACTCCTTCAGCGAGAAGGTCTTGTAACGCTTAAGAGCTTGTTCATAGACGGCACAAAGATCGAAGCCAATGCCAACCGATACACCTTCGTATGGCGTGGCAGCATAAACTATCATTTGGCAGGACTGCTTGATAAGGTTGATGAACTTTATTCAAGATACAACACCCTCATCACAGAAGCCGGCTACGACAAAAAATATGGACTGAGGGAAGAAAAAATGTTCGTCATCGAAGGGATGGACAGGGTTCGGGAAATCATCCAAAAGAATCGGGAACGCAAGAAGACCAATCAAAAGAAAATATCTAATAACACCATCTTGGAGATCGACAACATATCTCCATTGGAATTATTGAAACTGCAGACAAACCTCACGAAAACAGCCAAGGGAGAAAACTTGAGTTTTGTATCTGGTAAAGGACAGCAAAAATCCGAAATCCAAAAACTTTACGAAGAGATTGAAGAGTGTGGAAACCGCCTGCTCAAATACCAAAATCACTTTAAGATAATGGGTGCAACTCGAAACAGTTATTCAAAGACGGATCTTGAGGCGACCTTCATGCGCATGAAGGACGACCATATGTTAAATGGACAGCTCAAACCAGCATACAACGTACAGATAGCTGTAGAAAACTACTTCATCATCCATACCCACATCAGCAATGACAGAACCGATTACAACACGCTCATCCCAGTGCTGGAAAAACACAAGGATGCTTTCGGAAAAACACTGGAAGAAGTCACAGCAGACAGCGGATACAGCAGTGAACAAAATCTGAGTTATCTAGAGGAAGAAGGCATTAAGAGCTACATCAAACTGCAAACCCACGAAAAAATGAAGACAAGAGCCTATAAAAATGAAATCGGCCGACACTACAACATGGAGAAGGTCGAAGAAGGTTCCACACGTTATTATCTATGCAGTGATGGGAGAAAACTTATTCACGAGAGAACAGAAATCAAAAGACAGAACGAATTGAAACGCACCTTTGAAGTGTATGCCTGCAGCGACTGTAGCGGCTGTACACTCAAGGCGCAATGCCTTTATCAATATGACGAAGAAAGAGATATAAACAAGAACAAAATCATGAAGGTTAATGAGGCTTGGGAAGAGCTAAAGGCAAAGTCACACGAAAACATACAAAGTGAAAAGGGAATTCTCAACCGCCAAATCCGATCAATCCAGACAGAAGGTCATTTTGGTGATATCAAGGAGAACGACAAGTTCAGGCGATTCAATTATCGCAGCTCCAAAAAGGTATACAAAGAATTTATGATGTATTCATTTGGACGAAATCTAAACAAATACCATAAATTCATAAAAGGAAAAATCAAAGAATTTGAGGGTAAAACTTCCGAGGTAGCAGCTTAAGAAAAAAGTAGCATTTAAAGTTGAATACCTTTATTTGGTGCACCCAAAATTAATATTTCCAATACAAAAACAGAACCCAGCAAGATCAAAGGCCATTTTCAAAGCCCAGATTCTTGAGGGTTCTTTTCATTTTTAGCTCATTGGGACAAAATCAGTTATTTCCCGACAGCCCCTTTTTTTTTGAAATAACTGCTTCGGGAATAATTGGATACTGCCCAGGGGAAGATAATAGGAATTAAATGGACGGGGAGTAAAAATATGTTCCGTTTGCTCAATAAAAAAATCAAGTATTTGCATTCCCTGCTGGGAAGTGAAAATCAGACGCAAGCGCCAAAAAAGGGGGATCGCCTGAGCGGTCATTTGGAAAGAGATTTAGCAAATTTCAAGCGCTTGACAGGAGAAAGCACTGATATTGTGGTGCGCAAATTGACATTAAAAAACAATATTAATGCCGCTATTATCTTTATTGATGGTCTGGTATTTGAACTGGTAATCCGAGAGAATGTTTTGGAACCTTTGGTGTTATGTGGGGAAAAAGAGATCCTGGACAAAAAAGGAAATGATCTGGTACAAGCTTTAAAAAACAGGATCTTACCTGTAGCTAGTATTCGGGAGGAAGAATCCGTTGAACAGATTGTAAATGCTGTGTTTAGTGGGGACACGATGTTACTAGTGGATGGCAGCACCCAGGCCTTGCTTATCAATGCCCCCGGGTGGGAAAGAAGGATGCCTTCCGAACCGGAATCGGAAATTGTTGTGAAAGGTCCGAGGGAAGGCTTTGTAGAGACACTGAGGACGAATACCTCCATGCTGAGACGAAGGGTGGGCCATCCGGGGCTGACCTTTGAAGACCTGGTGCTGGGGCAGAAAACCCAAACAAAGGTTTCCATTGCCTATTTAAAAGGGGTCGTCCGGCCGGAGCTGGTGGATGAGGTAAAACGCCGCTTGGAGAGAATTAACACCGATGCCATTTTGGCAGCCGGGTATGTGGAGCAATATATTGAAGATGCCCCCTTTTCCCCTTTTATGACCGTTGACTATACGGAAAGGCCGGACGTGACGGCAGCAAAACTGATGGAGGGCCGGGTAGCTATTATGGTTGACGGTACGCCCATTGCCAATACGGTACCGACCCTGTTTATTGAATTTTTTCAAAGTCCCGATGATTATAATGCTCGACCATTTTATGCCACCATTTTGCGGTGGTTTCGTTACTTTGCTTTTTTTGCCGGTAGCATGTCTCCCGGTATTTTTGTGGCCTTAGCCACTTTCCATCAGGAATTTTTGCCGACCCCCCTCTTGATTTCCATGGCCGCTGCTTCCGAAGGAACCCCTTTTCCTGCTGTGGTAGAAGCGATGGGAATGGGGCTGATCTTCGAAATTCTGCGAGAAGCGGGAATTAGGCTGCCCAAACCCATTGGATCGGCCATGAGTATTGTAGGGGCTTTAGTGATTGGCGATGCGGCAGTCTCCGCCGGTTTCATTGAAGCTTATATGGTTATTGTGGTATCCTTTACGGCGATTGCTTCTTTTGCCGTGCCCAAACTCTATGATGTCTGTGCCCTGTTAAGAATCGCTTTTACCGTGATGGCAGGATTATTTGGTGTTTTCGGTCTGATGCTTGTATTTTTATTCCTTATAATACACTTGGTTTCTTTGCGTTCTTTTGGTGTTCCTTATCTTTCTCCCATTTCCCCCTTGATGCCAAAAGATTTAAAAGATGTTTTAGTGCGGGTGCCTCTCTGGAGCATGGTTACCCGTCCCGAATCCATCGGGGTCGTTGATCCCGTACGGCGGGATTTTAATTTAATGCCGCAGCCTGAGGAAGATGAGAATAGTTTGGATGAATCGTGAGGGTGATGGGCCGTGAAAAGAAGAAAATTGTTTTTCCTGGTTTTTTATGGGCTGGCATTTTTAGTGTTTTTGCCCGCATGTTGGGACAGCAGGGAACTGGACGAATTGGCCATTGTTTTGGGTGTAGGGGTGGACCGGGAAGGAGACGGGCTTCAGCTTACGGCTGAGATTGCTAAGCCTGGCCAGATGGCGGGAGGAAAAGGCGGCAGTTCAGGTTCCGGCGGTGAACCTGTTTTTATGACCCATGGCAGCGGCGCTACTGTTTTTGATGCCGCCAGGAACGCCCGGAGTCATAGCAGCCGGGCACTTTTTTTCCCTAATAACGAAGTTGTCGTGCTAGGAAATGATTTAGCAAAACAAGGGATCTATCCAGCTTTGGATTTTTTTCTGCGGGACCATGAACCGCGGGCTACTGCCTGGGTGCTGGTAGCGGAAGAAAAGGCAAGGGATGTTTTTGAAGCGAAAGATAAACTGGAAGATACCAACGGTTTAAGCTTGAGCAGTATAATCCAGCAGGGCAGCATGTCCAAGATTCCGGGCATTAATGTGCAGGAGGTAAATGCTGCCATGCTTGATATCACACAAGCCTTTCTGATTCCCATCGTTGGTGTAGTCGAAGAGGGAGAGGACAAACATCTGAAAGTAGACGGCAATGCCGGGGTGTTTGTCAAGGATAAAATGGTGGGAGAAATGAACAACAGAGAAACCCGGGGTGTCAAATGGGTGAAGGGAGAAATAAAAAGCACCAGTGTTGTTTCCCATTTGATAGATGAAGCGGGAACCATGAGCAGCGAAATTTTTCTCAATAAAAGCAGCATCAAAGCAGTGCTGGATGATGGTGATCCCAAGGTGAAAGTGGAAATTATCGTGGAGGGAAATATCAGCGATCAAAGCGGTACCTTGGATTTATCCACCGAGGAAGGCATGATAAAGGCCAATGAAAGCACCGCCCAGGCTATCAAAAAAGAGGTGCTGCAGGCGCTGGGCAGGGCGAAGTCTTACAATGCGGATGTTTTTGGGTTTGGAGAGGTTGTTGGGGGGGGTTTATCCCAAGGAGTGGCAGAAGATGAAGTCCTCCTGGCAGGAAATTTTTCCGCACTTGGATGTTGCCGTGGAGGTGCGGGTTAATTTATGGAGAACCGGCGATGTTCTCCGCACGGTACTTCAATAAAATTGCAGGGAGGAGAGGTGCACCATGGGGTTGGAAAAGGGTAAGGTGTCATCCCTGGGGCTGGTCTTATTATTATTCCTCTTTATCTTCGGATCTGTCATTGCTATCCCGGGTTCAACAGCCGGAAAAGATATCTGGCTCGCCCGGATCTTAAGTTTTATGATCGCACTGCCTTTAGCAGGGGTTTTTATTGCTCTCTTAAACCGTTATCAGGGGAAAACCATCATTGAAATAAATGAGATCATCTTCGGTCCTATCCCGGGAGGATTTTTATCAGGGATCTTTCTTTGGTATTTGTTCCACAACGGAGCATTGGTAGTGATGTATTATTTTGAATTTATCAAACAAGTGCTCCTCCCCAATACACCGGCAAATGTGTTGGTATTAATGATGGTCGCCCCATGCATTTACGGTGCAAAAAAAGGCCTGGAAGTGATCGTGCGTACCGGTCAATTGATCGCACCGATCCTGTTGGGCACCTTTATTATGTTAATATTTTTAGCAATGCCGGATATAGAAATTTCAAATATCAAGCCTCTTTTTACCACGCCCCTGCATAAGTTTTTGTGGGGTGGGGTCAGTACCGCTGCGCTGTCTTTTGGTGAGACGGCAGCCTTTCTTATGATCCTGCCCTTTTTGAATAAAAAGGGGAAAGTTAAGATTACGCTCCTCTCGGGTCTTTTGCTGGGGTGTATAGTGATGGTCTTGTCTACATTGAGGACAATTCTTATATTGGGTGATAGCGCCGGGCTGTATCTTTATCCCACCTATTATGCCGTTAAAATGATTGATATTGCCGAATTTTTAAGCCGGTTTGAGATCCTGATCGCCGTTAATTATCTCGCCGCAGGGTTTATCAAAACCACCGTATATCTCTACGCTTTGAGTCTGGGCACTGCTCAGCTTTTTAAGCTGGATTCTTATCATCCTCTGGTGCTGCCCTGGGGCTTTCTCATGGCTCTCTTTTCTTTGATCAACTTGCCTAATATTATCGAAAAATTAGATTTTGCCAATAAAGCTTATCCTATTTACGCCCTTCCCTTTATATTAGGCATACCTCTCTTAGCCCTCTTAGGATCGTGGCTTAAAGGACTTAAGGGTGGTGATGCTCAGTGATCCTGCTCTATGCCGCTTTTATTTATGCTGTCCTCAGGGAATTTCCCGGGCTGCTCAATAGAAAAGCTTGGAAAGAGGGGGCTATTTGGCTGGGAATATGGTCCGCTGCACTATTGATTGGTACTTTGCGCTTATTCAATGTTCAATTGCCTTTATTGGGTGAAATTATATTGAAGCTTATTTTAAGAATTTTTCCCTTTTTAAACTCTTTTTAGGAGTTCTTTGTCTTTTTACTTAAGAAAACTTTCAGAATCTTGTTGTTTTTACAGAAAGGTTTCTGTTATGCTAAAATAGCTCTGATTGTAAAAACGAAAAAAAGGATGAGGAATATGTGGGAAGAATTTTCTCGCACAGCATTATTAATCGGCGAAGAAGCATTGGAAAAGCTGCAGCGCAGTCGGGTGGCTGTTTTTGGCATCGGCGGGGTGGGTACCTTTGTGGTGGAAGGCTTAGTGAGAGGCGGTATCGGCCATTTTGTCCTTGTGGATCATGACACGGTCACTCTAAGTAATTTTAATCGTCAGATTCATGCCACCAATAAAACTCTGCACCGGCCCAAGGTGGAGGTCATGAAAGAAAGGATCCTGGATATTAACCCCCGGGCAGAGGTTGTCATTCATCAAAGCTTTTATCTGCCTGAAACACGGGCAACATTAATCGAGGAGAACTATGATTATATTGTTGATGCTGTGGATACGGTGACGGCCAAAGTCGATTTGGTTGTCACGGCAAAAAAGCTTCAGATTCCCATTATCAGCTCTATGGGAGCCGGCAATAAATTAGATCCTACCAAATTCCAGGTGGCGGATATCTATCGTACTTCGGTCTGTCCTTTGGCCAGGGTGATGAGGAAAGAATTAAGAAAAAGAGACATCCCTGCTTTGAAGGTGGTCTTTTCCACAGAGGAACCGATTAAACTTAGATATGCTTCATCAGATAGCTTTGATGAGAGAAAAAAGCAAGTCCCCGGCAGCATTTCTTTTCTCCCTTCCGTGGCTGGATTAATTATTGCCGGGGAAGTGATCAAGGATCTTATTAAAGCAGAATCATCTGAAATTTAAAACTGGGAATGAATGCCTTATAGGAATGAATGCCTAATTAAAGCAAGTCATACAAAAAATTCATAAATTTGTGATAATTATCATAATCAATTATGACTTGTTTCATGGATTATATTTTGGTAAACTATTATATAGTGATGTAATTCTGGGATGTTTTAGGGTAACGGTCCAAATCAAGAAATAAAATGAACTTAGGTGGTGGCAATATGAATCAAGAAGGATCTGCATGTGCTTGTGCATGTCAGAACGAAACGGATCAGGAAAAATACGACCGCATCCAGGAAATAATCGACGAATACAAAGATGTGGAAGGCAGTTTAATTCAGGTGTTGCACTTTGCTCAAGGTATTTACGGGTATTTGCCTGATGAACTGCAAAAGTTCATTGCCGACGGTATGAATATCCCTTTAAACGAAGTCTACGGGGTGGTAACCTTTTATACTCTCTTTTCAACCCGTCCTAAGGGGGAAAACACCATTGGCGTTTGCATGGGCACGGCTTGCTATGTAAAGGGTGCCAAGGATGTACTCAAAGCTTTCTCTGATCAATTAGGCATTAAGGTTGGCCAAACCAGTGAGGATCTTAAATTTACCCTTGAAATAACACGTTGTATTGGTGCTTGCGGTCTGGCACCGGCGATCACCATTAACAATAAGGTTTATCAGAAGGTTGATCCCCAAAAGGTTCATGCTATTTTAGAAGAATATTAAAAAAGAACATTAATGGGAGGTGAAAGATATTGATTAAATCGACTCAGGATCTCCTGGATATTACAAAAAAATATCAAGAGACAAACAGTAAGTATAAATACCGGGTTCTGGTCTGTGCCGGGGGCGGTTGTGTTTCCGCCGATTGCCATGAGGTTAAAGATGCTCTGCTCCAGTCACTTAAAGAAAATGATTTGGAAGATCAGGTTTTGGTCAGTGAAACCGGATGTATCGGGACCTGTAATTTGGGCCCGGTGATGGTGGTGATGCCGGAGGAAGTATTCTATACCAGGCTTAAGCCTAAGGATATTCCCGAGATCGTCAAGTCCCATCTGGTGGAAGGAAATATTCTGGTTAATAAAACGTATTTTGATATGGGCGCGTTAAAAAGAGTTCCTTATCTCAATGAAATCAGCTTCTTTAAGAAACAGGTTAAAATTGCCTTAAGAAACTGCGGCTTAATTGATTACTCATCTATTGACGAGTATATTGCCAATGACGGTTACAAAGCTGTTCTTAAAGTGCTCCAGGAAATGACTCAGGAAGAGGTCACTCAGGAAATTACTAAATCCGGTCTCAGGGGCCGGGGCGGAGCAGGTTTCCCCGCCGGTATTAAATGGGAAGCGGGAAGAAAAGCTCCCGGAGATCAAAAATATCTGATCTGTAATGCGGACGAGGGTGATCCCGGTGCATTTATGGATCGCAGTATCATTGAAGGAGATCCCCATACCATTATCGAAGGGATGATGATCGGGGGTTATGCCATTGGTGCCAATAAAGGATTTTGCTATATCCGGGCGGAATATCCCATTGCGGTAGAACGGTTGGAGTATGCCTTAAAACAAGCCCGAGAGGCAGGAATTTTAGGCAAAAATGTTTTTGGGACGGATTTTGCCTTCGATATCGAGATCAGAATCGGTGCCGGCGCCTTTGTCTGCGGGGAAGAAACCGCACTGATGGCTTCTGTTGAAGGGAAAAGAGGAGAGCCGAAACAAAAACCGCCCTTCCCCTTCCAAAAAGGCTTGTTCCAGAAGCCCACGATTATTAATAATGTAGAGACCCTGGCCAATATCCCACCAATTATTTTAAATGGCAGTGAATGGTTTAACGGTTTTGGTACCGAAAAGAGCAAAGGAACCAAGGTATTTGCCTTAGCCGGGGATATTGTGAACACAGGCTTGGTTGAGGTGCCCATGGGCATGACCTTGCGGGAAATTGTCTATGATTTGGGCGGCGGCGTACCTAAGAAAAAAGCCTTCAAAGCAGCTCAAATGGGGGGACCCTCCGGCGGTTGTATTGTGTCCGATGATTTAGACACCCCCGTTGATTTCGATTCCTTAGCCCAATTAGGCGCCATTATGGGTTCCGGCGGATTGATTGTCATGAATGAAAACAACTGCATGGTAGACGTGGCCAAGTTCTTCATGGAATTTGTCCAGGACGAATCCTGCGGTAAATGTGTTCCTTGCCGGGCAGGTACCAAGGCGATTCTGGAAGTTCTGGATCGGATCTTGGAAGGCAACGGTCAGGAAAACGATATTGAATTAATGGAAAAGCTGTGCGAAAACATTAAGAAAACAGCGATTTGCGGATTGGGACAAACTGCGCCTAATCCGGTATTAAGTACCCTGAGATATTTCCGGGATGAATATGAAGAACACATTCAAAACAAACCATGCCGGGCAGGAGGTAACACGAAATGATAAATTTTGTACTGAACGATAAAAGAGTTACAGCTGAGCCGGGAATGACGATTTTACAGGCAGCCGAAATGAACGGGGTAGATATTCCTCATTTATGTTATTTGGAAGGATGTTCCGACATCACTTCCTGCCGCATTTGCGTAGTGGAAGTTGTGGGCGCAAGGAACTTAGTGCCTTCCTGCTCCACCCCGGTGGCGGAGGATATGGTTGTCTACAGCCATTCGGATGCTGTGGTCTCTGCCAGAAAAGATCTGCTGGAATTAATGCTGGCCGACCACATTGGGGATTGCAAACCCCCTTGCCATCAGGCTTGTCCGGCCAATACGGAATGTCAAAGATATGTCAGACTAATTGCCAAAGGAAACTATCAGGAAGCATTAGAACTGAATAAGGAAGTCAACCCTTTTCCCGCCAGTATCGGACGGGTATGTCCCCATCCTTGTGAAGAGGCCTGCCGCAGACAACTGGTGGAGGAACCCATCTCCATTGCCTCATTAAAGCGATTTGTGGCTGACATTGATTTAAATTCAGGAAATGTATTTTTGCCTGAAATGAAACCGGCTACCGGCAAAAAGGTAGCGGTGATCGGCGGCGGCCCAGGCGGTCTTACCGCAGCTTTTTTCCTGGCCAAAGATGGCCATCAGGTGGTAGTCTTCGAAGCCATGCCCAAAGCGGGGGGCATGCTGAGATACGGGATTCCGGAATACCGTCTGCCCAAGGCTGTGCTGGATCAGGAAATCAGCGTCATCGAAAAAATGGGTGTGGAGATCAAGTGTAATATCCGCATCGGACAAGATGTTCAGTTCACAGACTTAAGAGAGGACTATGATGCCGTATATGTAGCCATCGGCGCTTGGGCCAGTTCTCCTATGCGTTGTCAGGGTGAAAACCTGGAAGGTGTCATCGGCGGGATTGATTTCCTGGAAAAAGTAGCGACCCAAAACCCGGTTCAATTGGGTAAAAAGGTTGCCGTCGTAGGCGGCGGTAATACAGCCATGGATGCTTGCCGTACGGCAGTCCGCATGGGAGCGGAGGAAGTATATCTGCTCTATCGCCGAACCCGGTCTGAAATGCCGGCAGAGGAAATTGAAATCATTGAAGCGGAAGAAGAAGGCGTTATTTTTAAATACCTGGTCGCCCCTACGGAAATCTTGGGCGCAGACGGTAAAGTAAAACAGATCAAACTGCAAAAGATGGAACTGGGAGAACCGGACGCCAGCGGCCGGAGAAAACCGGTGCCCATTCCTGGAGCAGAAGAAATTATCGATGTGGACAATGTCATCGCTGCTATTGGACAGCAGGTGGTGCCCACAGGTCTGGACGAGTTGGAATTGACCAAATGGAATACGATCCAAGCGGACAAGAACACCTTTGCCACCAATTTGCCCGGTGTTTTTGCCGGGGGAGACGGGACCAATGAGGGACCGGGCATTGCCATTCAAGCCATCGGAGATGCCACCAAAGCGGCGCCTTTTATCACTCGTTACCTGAACGGTGAAGAGATCTCCTACCAAAAACCTTTCTGGGTGAAAAGAGATGATCTGACGTCAGAGGATTTTCTGGACCGGGAGAAAAAATATCGCTCTCACATGAAACACTTATCTCCGGAAGAGCGGAAAACGAATTTCAAGGAAATCGGTTTCGGATTCACGGAGGAGGATGCCAAGAAAGAAGCTGCCCGTTGTTTGGAATGCGGCTGTGAAAAGGTATTCGATTGTGAATTGCTGCAATATTCCAATGAATACCAGGTGGATGGCCGTCTCTACCATACAGAAAAGAAACCGACGCCTATTGACTACACTAATGAAATGTATGTCAGTGACCATAATAAATGTATCATGTGCCGCAAATGCGTAAAAATGTGCTCTGAATTGCAATGCACCAACGCTATCGGCTTTAGCCAGAGGAGCTCTGAAATTCATGTTTCACCGCCCTTTGATCAGACCTTAGACACCAGCCGTTGCGTTTCCTGCGGTAACTGTGTTAATGTTTGCCCCGTGGGTGCACTGTTGCCTAAGGATAACAATCATTTTCTCTTTAATACTACCAGAAAGGTACAGACCACCTGCGCCTATTGCGGAGTAGGGTGTCAATTCAACTTCCTGGTAAGCGGTAACAAAATTACCGGGGTAGAACCTGTTAAGGGGCCTGCCAATGACGGTTTGCTTTGCGTCAAAGGGCGCTTTGCTTATAATTTCATTGATCATCCTGATCGCCTGACTAAGCCCTTACTGAAAAAGGACGGCCAGTTTGTGGAGATTTCCTGGGATGAAGCTTATCAAACCATTATTGATAAAATTACTGAAATAAAAGGAAAGTATGGTCCGGATGTTTTCGGTGGTTTATCATCTTCCCGAACCACCAACGAAGACAATTATATGGTCCAAAAGTTTATGCGAGGGATCATCGGAACCAACAATGTGGATAATTGTGCCCGTGTCTGACACGCTCCTACTGTGGCAGGTCTTGCCACTACATTAGGCAGCGGAGCAATGACCAACAGCATTGCTGAGGTACTGGATACAAATGTGATTTTCATCGTCGGTTCTAATACCACGGAAGCCCATCCGGTGATTGGCGCCAGGATTCGTCAGGCAAAACTCCGGGGAGCCAAAATCATCGTTGCTGATCCCCGCAGGATTGATTTGGTAGAAGATGCAGAGATCTTCCTGCAGATCAAACCGGGAACGAACATTGCCCTCTTGAACGGGATGATGCATGTGATCATCAAGGAAGGACTGCAAGATAAGGAATATATTGCTGCCAGAACGGAAGGATTTGAGGAACTGGAAAAAGCAGTTCAGGATTATCCGCCGGAAGTAGCAGCGGAAATTTGCGGTATTAAGGCGGAAGATATTGTTAAAGCCGCCAGAATGTACGCCCAAGCAGAAAAAGGAGCGATCTTCTACTGTCTGGGTATTACAGAGCATGTTTCCGGGACGAGAAATGTGATGAGTATATCCAACTTGGCCATGCTCTGCGGAAATATCGGGATTGAATCCGGCGGGGTGAATCCTCTGCGCGGACAAAACAACGTGCAGGGTGCCTGCGACATGGGCGCATTACCGGGAGATTATCCCGGTTATCAGAAGGTAAACAATCCTGAAGTGAGGGCAAAATTTGAAGCCGGTTGGGGTGTAAAATTATCTGATCAACCTGGGCATACGGTAACGGAAATGTTCCCCTTGGCGGAAAAAGGCGATATTAAGTTTATGTATATCGTCGGTGAGAATAACGTGAAGACGGATCCGGATATTCATCATGTGACCAGAGCCTTGAACAATTTAGATTTTCTGGTGGTGCAGGATATCTTCCTGACGGAAACAGCTCAGCTGGCCGATTTGGTTCTGCCGGCAGCCTCCTTTGCTGAAAAAGACGGCACCTTTACCAATACGGAACGCAGGGTTCAGAGGGTGCGAAAGGCGGTAGATCCACCAGGAGAGGCGAAGCCTGATTGGCAGATTATCATGGAATTGATGAATCGTATGGGTTACGAGAAAAAATATAGCCATACTTCAGAAATCATGGAGGAAATCGCTTCTCTGACACCCAGTTTCGCCGGGATACGTTATGAGCGCCTTGATAAGAAGGGCATCCAATGGCCTTGCACAGGAGCCGACCACGAGGGTACCATGTGCTTGCATCAAGGCTCCTTTACCAGGGGCAAAGGCTTGTTCCAGCCCTCCCCTCATATCACAAGTGCGGAGCTGCCTGATGGAGAATACCCTTATACCCTGGTAACAGGCAGACATCTCTATCATTACAATGATGCGGGTATGACCGGTAGGACGGAAGGCTTGGACAATATTGGAGGAGAGTCCTATATTGAGATTAACCCGGCCACCGCTGCCAAACATGGCTTAGCTCACGGAGATGATGTGATTGTGACCTCCCGCCGGGGAGAAATCAAAACCAAGGTGCGAGCCACGGATATCGTGGAAGAGGATGTGTTATTTATGACCTTCCATTATTCCGACGGTGCTGCTAATTATCTCACCAGCAACCACTTGGATCCCACCAGCAAGACGCCGGAATTCAAAGTGGCAGCCATCAGGATCGCAAAAGCGTAATTAGTACTATATCTATATAAGTGCATGATAGCCCCTGTTTCAGAGAACAGGGGCTATCTGCCTCAAAAGTAGTTTTTCTGTCATTCTGAATAAGCAACATTAGATCCTTCCCTAACCCTCAGGATGACATATGAATTATGATCATTAATGAGTCTGATTATTGAAAAGTAAAAGGGATCTGGATAGGAGACCAGGACATAAGGGGTGGATATTGATGGAACAATATTTTGAAAAGATGCAGGAATATCTAAAAATGGAAACGGAAATTTCCTATGAGGAATTTGCCGCTTATTACGCCGATTTTATGGAGTATTTAAACAAAAATTATGGGGATATGGATCAGGAGACCCTGCTTAAAGGACGCTTTATCTGCTTAATTCTTGAGGCCAACAGCCAGGAACGGAGTCGGCGCAAATCACCGGAAGCAAAAAAGTTCAGGAAAATGATGGAGAAAAGCAACTTCTGGGCGGGGGCCATTAAACATCGCTTATTGAATGAAGGCATGACCGCCGGTGAAATTGATGAAGCGCAAGAGGCTTTACACCGTGCTGAGTAATAATCTTAATAAAAGAAGGATCACCAGATAAGTATCTAGTGATCCTTCTTTATTAACAAATATTACCTCTCCCAGTGATAACAATGTTAATCATATTATCTCTTTGTTCGCAAAAAGAAGGAATTAAGAAACTGATGATGAATATTTGTGAATGGTAAAATAAAGTGCAATGATTTTGGCAAACAATAGTGCAGTGATTTTGGCAAATAAAAATACAACTTTTCAATCCGTCAAGTAACATCACCTAGGAGAAGAATGGTACAATCTTCCTTGGGGGTGACAGAAAGGATGACAGATTGGAAAATGTATAGTGAAATTCAACAAAAGAAAAAAGAGGGTTTTAAAAAGACCCAGGCAGCTAGAAAACTAGGCATTAATTTCAGAACAGTAAACAAATATTGGGACATGCCACCGGATGAGTACGCGCTTACTCTAGAGGATACCCGTACAAGATGCAAAAAAGGCGATATTTATGAGGAAGAGCTTGTCAGTTGGCTAAAAGATAATCCTGATATGTCTTCAGCGCAGCTTTATGACTGGCTCAAAGAGCGGCATGGTGACGCGAAGCTTTCTGACAGAACATTAAGACTTTATGTAGCGCATTTAAGAATAGAGTACAACATTCCAAAGAGGGCAAATTTCAGACAATATGAAGCGCTAGAAGACCCGCCAATGGGCTATCAAGCGCAGGTAGATATGGGCCAGATATGGTTAAAAAAGGCTGACGGAAAACGAACACAAGTATACTGCTTTGCAATGGTGCTGTCTCACTCACGGTACAAGTTTGTATACTGGACTGACCGGCCCTTTACTACACAGATGTTTGTGAATGCTCATAACAAAGCATTTGCCTACTTTGGGGGCAAGCCAAAAGAGATTGTATATGATCAGGATAAAGTGCTGGCAGTATCTGAAAATAGTGGTGATATCATCTACACCGAAGGATTTCAGCATTATACAAGTATAATGAAATTTAAGGTTTATTTGTGTAAGGGTGCTGATCCAGAGACCAAAGGACGAGTCGAAGCCGTTGTGAAATATGCAAAATATAATTTTGCCAAGCATCGCATATTTGATAATATAGATGACTTTAACCAGCTTTGTCTTGCTTGGCTTGAAAGAACAGGCAATGCAAAGGTTCATGAAATTACAAAAAAGATACCAGCAGAAGTGTTCGCCCTTGAAAAACAACACCTGATGCCGGTACCTGCATATAAAAACATATCTTCCAGTAAAAGTTTACCTTATATCGTCAGAAAAGACAATACAGTTTTATATAAGTCCAACCGATATAGGGTTCCAAAGGGAACATATAAACCTGGTCTAAAAGTAAATTTACTAATCGACAAGGGCAGTATGGTAATTGCAGATGTGGAAACGGGTGAAATATACGCAAGACATAAGATATCTATTGACAAGGGTAAATTAATTTCAATAAACCATCAGGAGAGAGATTTAAATAATAAACAGGAACTGCTCTATCAAAAAGCTTTTAAATCTCTGCTCTATCTTGATGAGGCAAGAGTACTGCTTGATGCTATAAAGAAAGATAAACCACGGTATTTTAAAGACCAATTAGGCGTAATACTGAGGATATGTGAAGAGATACTTGATCCTTATGTCATAAGACAGGCACTACATTACTGTGTTGAGAAAAAACTTTGGTCAGCGGGTGACTTTAGGTCAAGTATGGAATATTTTAAGGAATTGCAACAGGAGCCACATAAAGCATCACCATTGAAGATATCCCAAATACCGTCAAAATATAAGGGCAACAATCCTAAGGTAAGGGATATCAATGAATACAAGAGAGCAATGAAGGGATGTGTGGCTGATGATTAACATGAAAGATATAAAAGCGGACGCGTACAGCCTAGGTTTAATCAATACGAGGGACAGCATCGATAAACTCATAAAAGTCGCAGAAGAAAAGAATCAGACTTATACCGAGCTTATTTCAGCTGTATTAACAGGAGAACTAAAATATAGAGTAAACAGAGCAAAGGAGAAACGAATCAAGGAGGCTGGTTTCCCCTACATAAAAAAACTGGAAGATTTTGACGTCAGTTTTCAGTATTCGATTACCGAGAAACAACTAAAGCAACTTGCTGAGCTTAAGTGGATTGAACAAATGTATAATCTAATATTTTTAGGCCCTCCGGGTGTTGGAAAGTCGCATCTTAGCATAGCATTGGCCTATAAGGCAGCACAGGAAGGTTATAAGGTAAGTTTCACCACTATGAGTAACCTGGTACAGATACTAAGGACCCAGGAGATATCCAGAAGAAGCAAAACTAAGATTAACAGGATATATAAGTCCAGTCTTGTTGTAATTGATGAAGTTGGGTACCTTCCGATAGAAAGAACGGATGCAAACCTTTTTTTTCAGTTAATATCAGATTTGCATGAGCAGGCATCTATAATCATAACATCAAACAAAGGTTTTGAGGAATGGACAGAGTTTTTAGGAGATGCGGCATTAGCTACCGCAATCTTGGACAGACTTACGTACCGTTGCGATATGATTTCACTAGAAGGAAAAAGTTATCGATTAGAACACAGAAGTTCATTCTTAGGCAAAAATTAAAACTAGTTATAGAACTAGCCTGGATTAGTACTTCGAGCCTATGCTGGCAGTCAAGGGCTGGCGTTAGCCAGGCGCAGCTTTACCCTTTACTGCCCCCGTATAATACCCTATTGTTAGTTGGTCTTGCAAAGCATGACCAACTGCCTACCGGCGAGGGCGGGTATGGGCAGAGCCCATAAAAAGTGAATGTATACGCAAACCTGAAGGGAAAGAATAAACGGGCGGATAAAAAAGTTGTATTTTTATTTGCCAAAAAACATGCAAAAGTACTTGCCAGTAACAATATTATAAATTATAATCATATTATTAGGATTAACGTTAAATTCGCTTATAAGTAATCCATTATATGTAAAAGGAGGTTGAGGTGTCTGCTAATATGCCATTTTCAAGAGATTTTTTGAAAGGAGGAGCGTTAAATGACAGAGTGTTGCCAGCAGCAGTCGTGGAGCATGGAAGAGGTGGAACAGATATTAGATGCTTATCAGGGACAATCTTCGGCCTTAATTGAGGTTTTGCACCAGGTGCAGCATGTGGTGGGATACCTGCCCAGAGAGATTCAGGTAAAGATTGCCAAGGCCCTCGATGTTTCCTTGGGTGAGGTTTATAGTGTGATTTCTTTCTATTCAAATTTTAACATTAAACCGAAGGGCAAACATCAGATCTGTGTTTGTAAGGGGACAGCCTGTTATGTGAAAGGATCGCCGGAAATTTTACAAAGATTAGAGAAAGAATTGGACATCGAGGCGGGAGATACCACAGACGACGGTAAATATTCTCTGGAAGTGGTGCGTTGCCTGGGAGCATGCGGATTAGGACCGGTGATGACGGTGGATGGGAATGCCCATGGTTCTCTTAAACCGGAAAAAGCGGTAGCCATCCTGCAAAAATACAACTAAGGTCTGGGAACAATAGTTGGAGGTGAATCAGTTGTCCAAAATCACATCCCTTTTAGAATTGGTGGATATTAAGAAAGCTATGCTTGCTCAGATGAAAGAAAGTGACCGTACCAAAATTGTGGTGGGCATGGGTACCTGCGGTATATCTGCCGGGGCCAAAGAGACGGCAATAGCCCTGCAAAAGGAAATCGGCGAGCGTTCTTTGGACCACATTCAAATGTCCATTACCGGCTGTATCGGTCTTTGTGTCCAGGAGCCTTTGGTGGAGGTTCAGAAACCGGGGCGGGAAGCGGTGGTTTTTAAATTGGTGGATGAGGAACGAGCCCGGCAAATTATTGAACAGTATGTGGTGAATGATCTCCTGAATGAGGACTGGATTGTAAAATGATCCCGAAAAAAGAAGAACCAGTAAAGGGAGGGAGTGTTAGTGGGTTCCTTGCGTGCATTAGACCAACAAAAACGAATTGCTTTGGCTAACTGTGGTCTTATTAACCCGGAGTCGCTGGAGGAGTATATTGCCTCTGAGGGATATTTTGCCTTGGGCAAGGTAATGGAATCCATGACCCCGGTGCAGGTGATTGAAGAAATCAAAAAATCCGGCCTGCGGGGTCGTGGGGGCGGCGGTTTTCCCACAGGGGTGAAGTGGGAATTGGCGCATAAATCTCCCGGCGAGATCAAGTACGTAATTTGTAATGCGGATGAAGGAGATCCCGGTGCCTTTATGGATCGAAGTATTCTGGAGGGTGATCCTCATAGTGTGATTGAAGGGATGGTGCTGGCCGGATATGCCATTGGGGCTCAAAAGGGCTATGTATATATTCGGGCAGAGTATCCTGTCGCTGTGGCAAGACTCAAAAAAGCCATTGAGCAAGCACAAGACAGGGGTCTTTTAGGAAAGAATATTTTCAACACCGGTTTTAATTTTGAACTGGAGATTCGATTGGGAGCAGGAGCTTTCGTATGCGGCGAGGAGACGGCCCTTATTGCTTCGATTGAAGGGAAAAGAGGCGAACCTAATCCGAAACCGCCCTATCCGGCCCAGTCCGGTTTATGGGGTAAGCCCACCATTATCAATAATGTAGAGACCCTGGCCAACATCCCTGCGATCATCAGAAATGGCTGGTCATGGTTTCATAGCATCGGTTCGGAGCATAGTGCCGGAACGAAGGTTTTTGCCCTGGCGGGGAAAATTGTCAATAATGGCTTGGTAGAAGTTCCCATGGGCACCAATTTAGGAGATGTCATTTTTGACATCGGAGGAGGTGTGCCCGGGGGGAAAAAATTTAAAGCCGCGCAAACCGGCGGGCCTTCCGGGGGTTGTATTCCACCGGAGCATTTAAATGTACCCATAGATTATGAGTCTTTGTCAGCCTTAGGCACCATCATGGGCTCCGGCGGTTTGGTGATTATGGACGAAGACACCTGTATGGTGGACTTGGCCAAGTATTTCCTGGATTTCATCAAAGATGAATCCTGCGGAAAATGTACTGCTTGCCGGAGCGGCACCTTGCGCATGCTGGAGATCTTGGAGCGCATTACCAGAGGGGAAGGCCGGGAAGGAGATATTGAATTATTAGAGGAATTGGGGCAAGGGATTAAGGATTCGGCTCTCTGCGGTTTGGGGCAAAGTGCCCCCAATCCGGTGCTGAGCACCATCCGCTATTTCAGACATGAGTACGAGGAGCATATTAAGGAAAAATATTGCCGTGCCTCTGTTTGTGCTACCATGTTCCATTCTTCCTGCCATAACAGCTGCCCGGCGGGAATTGATATTCCCATTTATGTGGATTTAATCAGGCAAAAAAGGTATGTGGATGCTTATCGCTTCATCAAAAGAGATAATCCCCTGCCCTTAATTTGCGGACGGGTTTGCAACCATCCCTGTGAGGGAAAATGCAATCGCTCAAAAATTGACGAAGCCATCTCCATCAGGGATTTGAAACGATTTGCTTCTGATTATGCCTTTGAATATGGGCCCTTGGAAGAATCCGTACCGGTAAGAAAGAAAAATATGAAGGTGGCCATTGTCGGTTCCGGACCGGCCGGTCTTACCGCCGCTTATTATCTGGCCAAAAAAGGCTATTCCGTAACTGTTTTTGAGGAAAAAGGAATTTTAGGGGGCATGCTGGCCACGGTCATTCCGGAATACCGGTTGCCGAAAGCAAAATTACAGGCAGAAATAGATACCATTAGAGCCTTGGGTGTGGAATTTAAAACCAATTGCGCCGTGGGCGTGGACAAAGATGTCTCTTTGGAAGAATTAAAGGAGCAGGGCTATCAAGCCATTTTCATCGCGGTGGGAGCTCATTTGGAATTAAAATTAAATCAACCTGGAGAAGATTTAGAGGGTGTGATTTCCGGTATTACCTTCCTGCAAAATGTCAATTTAGGCCCTGTACCGGACCTGACGGGGAAAAAGGTGACGGTGATCGGCGGGGGCAATGTGGCCATTGATACCGCTCGCTGCGCCCTAAGGCTGGGTGCCAGGGAAGTTCACATTGTCTATCGCCGCAAAAAAGAAGATATGCCGGCTTTGGTGGAAGAAGTCCGTGAAGCAGAGGTAGAGGGCGTTCAGATTCACACCATGATGAATTCCACCGAAATACTGGGACAAAACGGCAAGGTTAAGGCTTTGTTAGGGATCAAAATGCGAGGCGGTAACTTTGACTTAAGCGGCCGGAGAAGATCGGAACCTATTCCGGGCAGTGACTTTTGTATCCCGACGGATATTGTAATCATTGCTGTGGGCCAGACTCTAAAACGAGACTTTCTCCTTGGTACCGGTGTCGATATCCTGGAACCGGGAATCATCGGTGTGGCTCCCAAAACTTATTTAACCTCTGTGGAGGGCATCTTTGCCGCCGGGGACTGTATTACCGGCCCCAGCACCGTGGTGGAGGCCGTGAAAGGGGGCAAGAAAGCGGCGGCTAATATTGACCGCTATTTGGGTGATGACGGCAACATCATTCCCAATATCCCGTTTGAAAGAAAACTTTCCGGCGAAATTATGGAAAGAGAGCAGCCCCGGGTTCACATGCACAGTTTGCCTTTGGAGCAACGTTTTATTGGTTTTGATGAAGTGGAGCTGGGCTTTTCGGAAGAAGAAGCAGTGCGGGAAGCTAGCCGTTGTCTGAGATGCGATGTAAAAAAATAGCACGGAGTGAGTACATCGAGGAGGGGATCAAATGGAACTGGTTACACTGAAGATAGATAACCAGGAGGTGCAAATTGAAAAAGGTAAAACAATTTTGGATGCAGCCAACCAAATCGGCATAAAAATTCCTACCCTTTGTTATTTAAAAGATCTCAATGCAATCGGCGCCTGCCGAGTTTGCTTGGTGGAAGTGGAGGGAGCCCGTACCTTGAATGCCTCTTGTGTCACTCCGGCATCAGAAGGGATGGTCGTCCACACCAATACACCCCGGGTGCAGCGAGCACGCAGGTTAAATCTGGAGCTCCTTTTAGGGGATCACAATTATAATTGTCCGGCCTGTGTGCGCAATCTGAATTGTGAACTTCAGGATGCCGCCCAGAGTTTAGGCATTCGGGAAATACGTTTTGAACGGCATCCGAGTAAACACGGTCAGGATACCTCCACGCCTGCCTTGGTGCGTGATCCGGAGAAATGTATCCTGTGCCGCCGTTGTGTCAGTGTCTGTGACAAGATTCAAACGGTAGAGGCGATCGTTCCTTTGGAAAGGGGTATGAAAACAGTGATTGGCCCGGCTTTTCATGACTCCATGGCTGATTCTGTCTGTATCCAATGCGGACAATGTGTCTTAGTCTGTCCTACCGGTGCTCTGCATGAAAAAGAGAATATTGACGAGGTCTGGGAAGCCCTAGGTGACCCTGATAAGCATGTCATTGTGCAAACCGCCCCTGCGATTCGCGTGGCGATCAGTGAGGAATTCGGCAGTGAACCCGGCAAGGTCAGTACCGGTAAGCTGGTGGCAGCTTTAAAACGCCTAGGGTTCGATAAGGTTTTTGATACGGATTTTACCGCGGATCTGACAATCATGGAAGAGGGTACGGAGTTTTTGACCCGATTAAAAGAAGGGGGAACATTGCCCCTGTTAACATCCTGCAGCCCGGGCTGGATCAATTTTATCGAAACCTTCTACCCGGAGCTTTTGGATAACCTTTCCACCTGCAAATCACCCCAGCAGATGTTTGGAGCTTTGGCCAAAACTTATTACGCTGAAAAAGCGGGGATCGATCCGGCAGATATTGTCAGTGTCTCCATTATGCCTTGTGTTGCCAAGAAATTTGAAGCTCAAAGACCGGAGATGCGGGACAGCGGATACCAAGATGTGGACTATGTTCTGACCACCAGGGAATTAGCCCGCTTGATTAAGAGGTCAGGTATTTCCTTTGATCAGCTGGCAGATGAAGAATATGACGATCCTTTAGGTATCTCCACCGGAGCCGGCTTAATCTTTGGTGCCTCAGGGGGGGTGATGGAAGCGGCCCTGCGTACTGTTTATGAAATTGTGACCGGAGAAACTCTGGAGAATATTGATTTTACGGCTGTGCGGGGGCTGATCGGTGTCAAGGAGGCCTCTGTTCCCGTAGGGGATCTTGAGGTAAAAATTGCCGTTGCCAACGGTCTCTCCAATGCCCGGTTTCTAATGGAAAAAATCAAGAAGGGCGAAGCAGACTATCACTTTGTGGAAATCATGGGTTGCCCCGGTGGTTGTATTGGCGGCGGCGGGCAGCCTATTCCCACCACCATGGAGATCAGGGAAAAGAGAATTGCCGGAATCTATGAGGGAGACTCGGCCATGTCTATCAGGAAGTCCCACGAGAATCCTGCCGTCCAGACCTTGTACCAAGAATTTCTGGGGAAACCCTTAGGGGAAAAGTCTCATCACCTGCTGCATACCCATTACACGCCGCAGAATAAATTTTAACTTGATCGCCTTGGCATGAGTAAATTTGCAGTTCAAATAAAGTTTAAAATTTAGAAATTGCTTCAGGTTCGATTAAAGGTCAAGTAAAAATCTCAAATCAAAGGACGGTGCTATCTTAGCACCGTCCTTTGTCTGTCCTATAATATTTTAGTGAAAGATTTCTATTCTACTTGTTTAATAGAAACCTTTTTCGGTATAATGTCAAGGAGATTAATTGTTAAGAGTAGGTGACAAAATGGATAAGATTGAGATCATCGCCACAGCAACCTTTGGATTGGAAGCTGTGGTGGCAGATGAATTAAAAAACCTAGGCTATGAAAATTTAAAAGTGGAGAATGGCAGGGTCAGCTTTGCCGCAGGTATGGAAGCTCTTTGCCGCTGTAACCTGTGGCTGCGCACGGCTGATCGGGTGCGGGTGAAAATCGGAGAATTTAAAGCGGAAACCTTCGATGAGTTATTTGAACAAACTAAGGCTCTGCCCTGGCATGATTGGTTGCCTGCCGATGCCGAATTTCCTGTCACAGGAAAGTCCGTTAAATCTAAGCTATTTAGTGTTTCCGACTGCCAGGCGATTGTGAAAAAAGCTGTGGTGGAAAAAATGAAACAAAAATATCAGGTGAGCTGGTTTGAAGAAAACGGCCCTCTGTATCCCATCGAAGTAGCCCTCTTAAACGATACCGCGACACTTACCATTGATACCAGCGGCTCCGGGCTGCACAAACGGGGCTATCGTGTCACGGGCAGCTATGCGCCTTTAAAAGAAACCCTGGCTGCCGCCCTGGTTTTATTGTCCCGTTGGCGGCCGGATACGGAACTGATTGATCCTCTTTGCGGCTCCGGCACGATTCCCATTGAGGCCGCGCTGATCGGACAAAACATTGCACCAGGTATGAATCGGGAATTTATCTCGGAGCACTGGCCGGTAATTACCCGTAAGGATTGGAGAAACGCCCGGAAAGAGACCCATGATGCAGCTCATTTTGATCTGCCCCTGCATATCAGGGGGACAGATATTGATGAACATGTTTTGAAAATTGCCCGGGAGAATAGTACGGAGGCAGGCTTTGAAGATCAAATACATTTTCAAAGGATGCCTTTAGCTGAATTGAGTTCAGCAAAGAAATACGGTAAAATTATCTGTAACCCGCCTTATGGCGAACGGTTAGGCAGCATGGAGGAAATAACTGCCCTCTACCGGGAAATGGGACAGGTTTTTACGAAGCTGGATACCTGGTCGTTTTATATTTTAACAGCTTATGAAGGCTTTGAAAAACTCTTCGGCAAAAAGGCAAGCAAAAAAAGAAAGCTCTATAATGGGGATATCAAGGTGGATTATTACCAGTATTTTGGACCAAGGCCGCCGCGCAAAAAGGAGGGCTTGCCGGCCGCAGGGGATCTGTAAAGAACAGAAAAAATTAGTTGCAAGGGGGTATATATGCGTTTAAGGAGAATTCCCGGGACGAAAGAAGCCCTGACCCGGTACCCGGATCTGGTGGTCTTTGAGCCTGCCCGTTATTATGGCTGCTGGAAAACATATTTTGGTCAGGAGCATCCCATTTACCTGGAGCTGGGCATGGGGAAAGGGAAATTTATCAGCACCATGGCAGGGGAAAACCCTCAGATTAATTTTATCGGGATGGAATTTCGGGAAGAAATGGTCTATAAAGCCATCGGCAAGGCAGGAGAAAGCAGAAGCAATATGCGCTTTCTATGGGCCGAGGCAGATGATGTGGAAGAATATTTTGCCCCGGGAGAAATCCAGCGGATCTATCTGAATTTTTCCGATCCCTGGCCCAAAAAACGACATGGAAAACGGCGCCTGACCCATCAAAAATTTTTAAAAAAATACAAGCATATTTTATCCCCCGGTGGAGAAATTCATTTTAAAACAGACAATCAAGAGCTTTTTGAGTTTTCTTTAAATGAATTCGCCGGGGAAGGGTTTTTCCTGAAAAATATAACCTTCGATCTTCACCGGAGCCAATATCCGGGCAATATTACCACCGAATACGAAGAAAGGTATCGTCAGGAAAGGCCCATTTACCGATGTGAGGCTGCATTAATAGATCATTCACAAATTTGAACGAAGGGAAAGAGTAGAATATGTATATCAGTTCACGAGGAAATTTTCATCCCGTTACAGCATCGGAAGCCATCTGTTTAGGGATGGCACCGGGAGGAGGATTATTTGTTCCCGAAAAGGTACCCGTGCTGAATGAAAAGACGATATCTGATATGGCGGGGCAAAGATATGGGGAAATAGCGCAAACAATTTTAGAACTTTATTTGGATGACTTTTCAGGTGAAGAAATTAAAGAAATCGTTGCCCAGTCATATAACCAGGAGAACTTTGATCATCCGGATATTGCCCCGGTGGTAAAATTAGATCAGCATACCTTTATTTTGGAGCTTTGGCATGGGCCTACGGCTGCCTTCAAGGATATGGCCTTGCAAATTATGCCTCGCTTGTTGGTAAAATCCGTCCAGAAAAGAGGCTCCGCCCAAGAGGTAATTATTCCTGTGGCCACATCCGGTGATACCGGTAAAGCTGCTTTAGAGGGATTTAAGAATGTCCCCGGGGTAAAAATCATCGTTTTCTATCCCCACGGCGGGGTGAGCAGGGTTCAAGAGTTGCAAATGACAACTGCCGAGGGTGATAATGTAGCGGTGGTGGCGGTGAAGGGCAATTTTGATGATTGCCAAACAGCGGTGAAAAAACTGTTTACGGATCCGGAGTTTAACTCCTTGTTTGCTGCCCATCAGATGACATTTTCTTCAGCCAATTCTATTAACTGGGGTCGCCTCTTGCCCCAAATCATCTATTATTTTTGGAGCTATAGCCAATTATTGCATCGGGGAGAAATATCTCAGGGAGAAAAAATCAATGTGGTGGTGCCCACAGGAAATTTCGGCAATATTTTAGCTTGCTATTATGCCTTTTTAATGGGTCTTCCTGTGGACAAACTGATCTGCGCCTCCAATGAAAACAAGGTTTTGACCGATGTGATTGAGACGGGAACATACAACCGGCAGAGGACATTTTATAAAACCATCAGCCCCTCCATGGATATTTTAATCTCCAGTAACTTCGAACGCTTTTTATTCGAAATCACAGGTCATGATGAAGATAAAATTTCTCTTTGGTATCAGCAATTGCAGGATCAAGGTGCCTTTCAAGTGGAGGATATTTACCGGGCAAAATGGCAGGAGTTCCTTCTGGGCGGTTTTGCGACGGATGAGGAAACAAAACGGGAGATTAAAACCACATTTACCGCATCAGGATATGTCCTGGATACCCATACGGGGGCAGGAGTGGCGGTTTATCGGGACTATGTTGAGAAAAGCGGGGATCGCAGGAAAACAATTATTGATGCCACCGCCAATCCCTATAAATTTAACCGGGCTGTTCTTGAAGCCATTAGCGGGCAGGATTTATCCGGTCAGAAGGATGAATTTGCAATTTTAGAGGAGCTCCACCAGGTCACCAAGATGCCCATCCACTCAGCCCTAAAGGATTTGGACCAAAGGCCGGTTCGGCATCAAAGAGTGATTGAGAAGGATCAACTGGGGACAGCGGTAAGAGATATTTTGGGGATATAGGCTAGGAAGGAATTCGCATTTTGAGCCGGTTGGAAAAGTCTGAAGCAAAGATTTTTTCTAACGGCTCAAAATGATTTTCTCAGAATAAAAAAACAGCCCGAAGGCTGTTTTGCTTTGCACAATATGTACAAATCAGGATATTTTAATAACTATATTCTCTTTGTTTCTGGTAACAATCTCGGCAGTATACCGGTCGATCATTATTGGGCTTGAAAGGAACCTGGGTTTCTACGCCGCATTCTGCACACGTAACAGTGAACATTTCTCTTTCACCCGTATTTCTTCCACCGCCATTGCGTTGGCGTTTACGAGCGGAACGACATTCGGGGCATCTGGCCGGATCGTTTTGGAAACCTTTTTCTGCATAGAATTCTTGTTCGGAAGCTGAGAATGTGAATTCAGCTCCACAGTCTTTGCAAGTGAGAGTTTTGTCTTCAAAAGACATTTAACATTCCTCCTTCTTTGGGGTAGGTTTTCCTATGTTACTTTACGGGGTGATTTCTAATCCAAAGAAGGAATTGGGAAACGACCTGGTAATAGCAAACATTAGGTAAGTTCATTATACATAGTGATGCCCGAAAAAGCAATCATTATTCGAGTAATTCTGTAAAAGATTGAAATAAATATGTGGATTTGAGGATTGGGACGGCAGATATTTTTTTAACCGATTGAAAATTATTTTTATCCGTGTTATACTAAATAAGCTTAGTAAGCTTAGTAATAATTTTTTAGGAGGTACCCCATGATAGGCAAAGTAAAATGGTTCAACGCAGAAAAAGGATTTGGTTTTATTGAAAGAGAAGGCGGCAGTGACGTTTTTGTTCATTTCTCTGCTATCCAAAGCGAAGGCTTCAAATCCTTGGATGAAGGGCAAAGTGTCGAATTTGAAATCGTTGAAGGACCCCGCGGCCCACAGGCTGCAAATGTAATCAAATTATAATTGAACAAAAGCAACAGCTTATAATAGATGAGTTTTGTTTAGTTTAATGGTTTGATGGCAAAGCCCCGGTGAAAACCGGGGCTTCTGTTATTTTTGGGCGGATACAAGGGGAGGTGTTGGTTTTGATTATTCTGCAAGTCAAAAATTTGAGTAAATCCTATGGCATTCATGAAATTTTTTCCGGATTGTCCTTTGCTCTTCATGAAGGGGAAAGGGTGGGCTTAATTGGCTCCAATGGAACAGGGAAATCAACCTTGTTTAAATGTCTCACCGGAGAAGAGTCCCCCGATGGAGGTTCCATCATGATTAATGAACGGACGACGATCGGTTTTTTAGCTCAGCAAAATGATTGGAATGAACACATTTCTTTGTTTGATGAAATGCTGCAAGGATTTGAAGACACCATTGAAGATCGCAAAACCTTGAGAGAAATGGAAAAAAGGATGGCAAGCATTAGGGAAGATGATTTGCCGGATTTGATGCACCAATATGCCCAGGTTACGGAACGCTATGAAAGGGCAGGAGGATATGCCCTGGAGGCCACTGTCCGGAAGGTGATCAAAGGCTTGGGATTTACCGATGAAGATTTAAGTCAAACTGTATCGACCATGAGCGGCGGGCAAAAAACGAGAGCTGCTTTGGCCAAAGCTCTTTTACAACAGCCGGATATTCTTTTTTTGGATGAACCGACCAATCATTTAGATATCAATGGGATTGAATGGCTGGAGGATTTTTTGGTCACCTATCCCAAAACCGTTTTTCTGGTATCTCATGACCGCTATTTTTTAGATAAAACAGTAAATCGCATTATGGAGCTGGAGAGAGGAAAGATTACCTCCTATCAGGAAAACTATCAAGGCTATCTGAGAAGAAAAGGAGAATTTGAGGAAAGCTACCAAAGAGCTTATTTAAAACAGCAGCAGGTGATTGCTCAAACGGAATCTTTTATCCGACGCTATAAGGCAGGGGTGAAATCCAAGCAGGCACGGGGTCGGGAGACGATTCTGAAACGCATGGAGCGGATGGAGAAATTGACTGAACAAAAGATCATCCAGCCGCGCCTTTTGGCACCGGTCCCGGAATCAGGATCTCAGGTGCTCCAATTGGAAACATTAGCTCATGGTTTTAAGGGTCAACCATTATTTCAGGATCTCAATGGAACAATTCATAATGGGGAAAAAGTGGCTTTGGTAGGGAATAACGGTACAGGGAAATCGACCATTTTAAAGATTATTATGGGGGAAATCATGCCCAACCAAGGAAGCGTCAAGTTTGGATCCCGGGTTGTTCCTGGGTATTATGCACAGGAACAAGAAACCTTGGATTGGAATCAAACCATTTTGCAGGAAATTATGAATACTATTAATAAAGGCCAGGAGGAAGCGCGCAGCTTATTGGCATCCTTCTTATTTCGCGGGGATGATGTGGAAAAAAAGATCGAATCCTTAAGCGGAGGCGAAAAGGCCCGCATCGCCCTTTTAAAATTGCTGCTCAAAGGTGCCAATCTTCTGGTACTGGACGAGCCGACCAACCATTTAGATATTGCTTCAAAACAGGTGGTAGAAGATTTTCTGGATGATTATCCGGGGACAATTATCCTGGTTTCCCACGATCGTTATTTTTTGGATAAAGTAGTCGATCGAATCTGGGAATTGGAAGACGGACAAATTCATGATTACCCGGGCAATTACACCTATTACCGTTATAAAAAGAAAGAAAACGCTGCTGCAGAAAATAAACCCGCTCCCAATACCCCGAAAGGGGATCATCTTGAGGCACGTATTCTGGCCAAAGAACAGAGCAAGAATTTAAAACAGCTGACGCGCAGGGTGGAGATTCTTGAGGATGAACTGGCAAAAATGGAACAGGAAAAAGAAGAAGTAGCCGGAATGATGAGCAATCCGGAAATCTTTGGAGATGGGGAAGGGACAGAAATAAAAAGTCTTGTCGCACGTTATCAAGGATTGGAAGAAAATATCAGCCGCTCATATCAGGAATGGGAAGAGCTGATGGCAGAACAAGAAGAACTGGAAATGATCATGGCTGAACAGAATTAACCATTCCAAGTTACGCATCATGGCATCGGAGGTGTCAAAGCAGGATGAATATTGATCCAAAAATAAATGAGCAGGCTGCGGCTGTGGAAAGAATCCATTTTGTCAAAACGGATCGGAAGCTCAATCCAAAGAAGACTAATCCTTTTCTTTATTTACCGGGGAAAATACCCATTCTGATCTCGGCGCCCCACTCCGTGCGCCATTTGCGGCATAAGCAAATAAAATCCTCGGACGAATTTACCGGATCTTTGGTCTATTTACTGCAGCAGGTCACAGATTGTCATGCTCTGAGTGTGACGAAGTTTTATGGGGGAGACCCCAATTTCGATGATCCTTGTATCTACAAGGATACCATCAAAGATATTGCCAGGAAGCACAAGATTAAAATGGTTCTGGATATTCATGGTGCGAAGCGGGAGCACGATTTTGATATCGATCTTGGTACGATGCAGGGTAAATCTTTATTAGGCCGGGAACAAATATGCGTATGGTTTAAAAATAAACTCCTGGAAGAAGGCTTGACTGCCATTTCCTCAAACTTTTTTACGGTTGTGCAGCAAAATACAGTTACCCGTTTTGTCGCCGAGAAATTAAAGATTCCGAGCATGCAGTTGGAAATAAACCGCAAATACCGCAGTCCCCACCAAAACGGATCAGATTATTTTCTTTTATTTCGTGCCTTGGCCCAGGCTATTATTTTGTTAGACGATCAATTAATTTAACCTGAAGTTTCTTCCTGATACTCAGGAGGTTGCTCATCTACTCCGATTCCGGAGCGGTAAGCAGCCCGGCACATCAGGTGCGTACCCACCGGGGTGGTGAGAAAGATAAACGCCAGCGCTAAAAGAAGACGAATACTAATGAAACCATCCGCCAGCCAGAAATAGAAAAAGGTTCCGGTCAGAATGAGGAGCACACCGAGCGAAGAGCTTTTGGAAGCAGCATGGGCTCTGGTATAGACATCAGGAAAGCGGATGATACCGATGGCACTAAAAAAACTAAGTAAGGCGCCACCGAGGATCAGCAGAGCACCTA
Organism: Dehalobacterium formicoaceticum; assembly: GCF_002224645.1. Taxonomy (NCBI): domain Bacteria; kingdom Bacillati; phylum Bacillota; class Clostridia; order Eubacteriales; family Peptococcaceae; genus Dehalobacterium; species Dehalobacterium formicoaceticum. The sequence continues at coordinate 1,577,304 of NZ_CP022121.1, forward strand.
AGAATTCACCGATCATGATCCCGTTCAATTAAATACCCCCTTTCCAGATAGCGAGAATAAGCGGTAGTTCCGATAAAGGATAAGATCCCTAATTGGAGCATCACATCAAAAAATGCGTGGGTGTTAAGCAAAACAGATAACATCGCCACCGCGGCGATCAGATAAATACCGATGGCATCCAAGGCCATGACCCGATCGGGAATGGTGGGCCCTTTGATGACACGGAAAAGAGCCAGGGAAATGGCAACGGATATTAAGATCAGGGACAAGGTTAAAATCGTTTTCAGCACTAGCGCGTCACCCCCATAATAGCATGTTCAAAAGCATCCTTCGCCTTAATTACCGCATCCCGCATGTCCGGGATATCCACAGCATGGATGAAGAGATGGTCTTCTTCCGGGGAGATCCCAATGACCACAGAACCTGGGGTCAAGGTAATCAGCAGGGATAAGGTTGTCAGCTCCCAGCTGCCGCGCAGTTGGGTTTCCAGAGTGAAAAAGCCCGGATTGATGTTGATCTTAGGACTTAAAACGATGCGCAGGACAAAAATAGCAGAGGATACCAATTCCCGAATAAAAACATAAAGCAGATGAATCATTGCACACAGCTTTTTTAAATAAAAGGGAGTGGGGAAATAACGGCGCATGAGAAAAATAAGCAGGAGCCCCACCAGGTAGCCCACGAAAAAGGTCAGACTGGTCCACGAATCCTGGAGCAAAACCCAAAGCACGGCAATAAAAATATTTAATAATAGTTGAATGGGCAAGAAAATCACCTCTTATCAATCATTAATGGTTCGCAAGTTTATTATTTTAACACGGCTTCAATATAGATTTGGGGATTTAAGAGGGTTTCAGCAGCCGCGGCCAGATAAGGGTAAAGCACCTCGCCCCCCAAACCTAAGAAAATACTGATTGCAGTTAAAAGCACACAAGGGAAAATCAAACCCTTTGTGCTTATTTTTTCCATATCCTTACTTAATAAGGTTTCACCCCAAAAACCATTGGTGAAAATTTTTACCACAGAATAAAGGGCCATCAGGCTGGATAATAAGCCCGCAGCGGCCAGAGCATAGAAGAAAGGATCTAAAGCTCCTTTTTCCAATATTCCCTGGGTAATAATCAGTTTACCGATAAAACCGCTTAAAGGCGGGATACCGCCTAAGGCCATGGCTCCAATGAAAAACATCCAGCCGAGCAAAGGATGATAGCGGATCAAACCGCTCATTTCTTTTAGCTTGCTGGTGCCTGTAATCCCGATCATAGCTCCGCCGATGAGAAAGAGGAGCGCTTTGACGATCATATCATGCATCAGGTAATAAATAGCGCCGATGATTGCTTCCATGGAAAAGGCGGTAAAGCCTGCGATAATAAAACCAACTGAGATGATGACATTATAGGATAAAATCTTATGGATATCCCAATAAGCCATTGCCCCCATGCCTCCTAAAAGCATGGTCAAGAGTGCCATCACGCCTAAGATCAAGTGGGTTGTTTCCGGTTGATGATAGAAAATCAGGGAAAAAACCCGAAAAATCGCGTAAATGCCCACCTTGGTCAAAAGGGCCCCAAAGACAGCCCGAACGGCTGCCGGAGGCGTACTATAGGATCCTGGCAGCCAGAAAAAGAGCAGCAGACCGGCTTTTAGGCTGAACACAATGATAAAGAGTAAGGATACCGTAGTGATCAGGCCATCCTGCCCCGCCTGGGCGATCAGCACTGAGAGATGGGCCATATTGACCGTTCCAGTGATGCGATAAAGATAAGCAATGGCAATGAGAAACAGGGAAGATGAAATGGTATTAATCAGAATGTATTTAATGGATTCCCTAAGCTGGGGCTTGGTGCCCCCCAGGGAGAGCAGCACATAGGATGCCAGGAGCATGACTTCAAAGCAGACAAAAAGATTGAAAAGGTCTCCGGTTAAAAAAGAGCCGTTTACCCCGACCATTAAGAACTGATATAAAGGGTAGAAATAATATCTCTCCCGCTCCTGACCAATGGAAGGAATGGCAAACAAAAGACAAGCCAGGGAAACAAAGCTGGCGGTCAAAATAAGCAGTGCGGCAAACATATCTAAAGCAAAGGTGATGCCATAGGGAGCCGGCCAGCCGCCTAACTGTAAGGTTTGTATCCCCTGGGATGAAACCTGGCTGATCAGAAAAAAGGATGCGGCGCAGGTCAAAAGGACGGCCAAAATACTGATTATTCTCTGAAAGAGGATGTTTTTGCGAAAAATTGCGGTCATCAAGCCTGCCCCCAGGGGGATCAGCAGCGGCAGAATAATCAAGTTATTCATCATTAACCCCCCTTAATTGATTCATATCGTTGGTGCCCAGGACATCATAGGACCGGTAAGCAAGCACCAGGAGAAAAGCAGTGACGGCAAAATTAATGACGATGGCGGTCAGAATCAGTGACTGAGGAAGGGGATCCGCATAGGCAGCAGCATTTTCACTCACTAAAGGGGGTGCCCCTTTTTTTAATCCCCCCATCGTGATAATCAGTAAATGGGCTCCATGGGAAAGGATGGAGCTGCCGAAAATAATATGGAGCAGATTTTTTGACAATATTAAATATACTCCAATGGTAAAAAGAATACCAATAAGTACCGATATTAATGTTTCCATGTGCATTCATCCTCACTGATGGCAGTTATGATCGTCAGAGCAGTCCCGATCACGGCCAGAGCAACGCCGGTATCAAATAAAACGGCACTGGCTAATTCCGTTTCCCCAAAGATAGGGAGATCAAAATAACCAAAAGCTTGACTTAAAAAAGGCCGGCCCATAAACATGGGAATCATACCTGTAACCATGGCAATCGAGACCCCGATGGGCGCCAAGATTTTAAAATCAAAGGAAATGCCGGCAAGTACGCTCTTTAAGTCAAAGGCTAAATACATCAGGATTACAGCAGAGCTCACAATCAGGCCGCCGACAAAGCCACCCCCCGGTTGATGGTGTCCGCCCCAAAAAAGATAAACAGCAACGGTTAAAATGATAAAGGCAGCAATCTTGGCTACTGTCTGTAAAATCATATCTTCATGATGCTTCAATCCGAATCCCTCCTGGACATGCGTAGTTTAATTAAAGTGTAAACACCGATTCCGGCGATGGTGAAGACGGTAATTTCCAGCATGGTATCAAAGCCGCGGAAATCAACTAAAAGGGCATTGACCATGTTGTTTGCTCCTGCCAGCTCATAGGAATTTTCAAAAAAACCGGAAATAGGCGGGAAAAGCTGGTGCCCTTGAGCCGATAAAGCCATTGCGGTAACAATCAGGCCCACACCCAGAGATATTGCTAAATTGGTGATTTTAAATGAAAGGCGGACGACCTCTTTTTTGATTTTGGGCAAATGATAAAAACAGAGGAGAAAAAGGGCGGTAGTTACTGTTTCTACCACCAGCTGGGTCAAAGCCAGATCGGGGGCACGAAAAATCACAAAGAAGATAGCAATAACATAACCCATTACACCTAAAGCAATAATGCTGGTTAATCGGTTGGCGGCAAGGGCCACAGTAAGGGCGGCGCTGATCATGACCAGCACCAGGATCACTTCGTAGAATTCGATGGGACTGTTACCGGTAGGGTCAAAGGAAAAATTTTGTTGGCCAAAAAGGCCGCCGCCCAGTAACAGAATCATGAATAGGAAAATATAGGCCAAATAATCCCGGGTAAAACCGGTCATATAAGCTTTGGTGGTGGTAAGTGAAATTTTTTCGCCAAGAGACAGGAAACGGTCGTGGGCATGATTTAAGGTAAGCCAATGAGGCAGCTGATGATAAATCCTGGACCATTTGGGGAAGGTAAGATAAAGAAGAGTACCCAAAAGCACCACTCCTATGGTCATCATCAGTTCCGGTGTCCAGCCGTGCCAAGCCAGGATAGGTTCAATACCAAAGTCTGCAGCTGCCATATTGGGCAAAACAGCGGCTAAAGCCGGAAGCAGCAGGTAATCGGCCAGGACATTGGGGTAAAAGAAAAAAAGGATCGTCAAAACAGCCAGCACCAAAGGGGGAGCAACATGCCCCAACTGCTTTCATAAGCCTCCCTCTCCAATTTTTGCGGTTGATATTTACCCAGAAAGGTTTGGAAGACCAAAATCATGCAGTAAACGAAGGTAAAAATACTGGCTACCCAAGCAACGACAGGGAATAGGACACCCCAGGTTTCCAAGCGGAAGATATCCAGGCGGGCAATGTGCAGCACACTTGTAAAGAAAAGCTCTTTGCTTAAGAATCCGCTGAAGGGAGGCAAGCCGGCCATCGAAAAGCTGCCGATCATCATCATGGTAAAGGAGAGGGGCATCAACCGGATCAGACCGCCTAATTTTCGGATATCCCGGGTGCCGGTATTATGGTCGATTATCCCTACCACCATAAAAAGGCAGCCTTTAAAAGTAGAATGATTCACCAGATGGAAAATTGCTGTGAGCATAGCGGCAGGATAAAGGGAACTCATAATATTCAGCGGTTCTGCCAGAGCGGCGGATCCCAGTCCTAAAAGACACATAATCATGCCCAATTGGCTGACTGTAGAAAAGGCTAACATCGCTTTTAAATCCGTCTGCTTAACCGCGGAAAAGGAGCCCCAAAACAAGGTGACCAGCCCCACCAGAGAAACAAGCCAAAACCAGGGCATGGTGCCGCCAAAGATTGGGGTCAAGCGGGCTACCAGATAAATACCCGCTTTCACCATCGTGGCTGAATGAAGATAGGCACTGATCGGAGTGGGTGCTTCCATGGCATCCGGCAGCCAGATATGAAAGGGGAATTGGGCCGACTTGGTAAAAGCCCCCAGTAAAATAAGCAGCATGGCAGGGAAAAATTGGGGTAGTAGGGTCACTTCTTTTCCGGAGCCGATGATTTCCCGGATACTGTACGTGCCCATGCCGGAAGAAAGCAGGATGAAACCTGCCAACATGCTTAAGCCGCCGAAAATGGTAATAAAGAGTGCCTTGAGAGCACCGGCGCGGGACTTCTTTCTTTGGTACCAATAGGCAATTAATAAAAAGGAGGAAACACTGGTTAGTTCCCAGAAGGCATAGAGGAGCATGAGGTGATCGGAAAAGACCAAACCCAGCATGGCACCCATAAAAATCAATAAGTAAAGATAAAAGTTACCTAAAGCTTCATGTTCTTTGTCTAAATAAAAAATGGAATAGAGCACCACCAGAGTGCCGATACCTAAAATAAGCAGACTGAAGAGCAGGGATAAACCGTCCAGACAAACGGCAAGATTAATGTCCAGGGAAGGGATCCAGGGCATGGTGTGCATGAAAATTTCTCCCTGAGCGACTAAAGGTACCTCAGCGGCCAGACGGACAAATAACACAGCCGGAATCGGCAGGACAAACCAGCCGGTATGGATCCGAGATAAATATTTATAAAAAAAAGGGATCAAGAGCGCAGCAACAAATGGGATAAAAATAATCAGATGAACAAAGGACAAAATTGTACCTCCCTGACCGAGTCTCCAAAAAAATACTTTGGCGGGTCGGACCAAAGTTCACTTCTATTATATACTAAAATTAGAAATCATGCACTACCGGGAAAGGAACGGATGCTTTCCATTTAATTATGATTGAAAAAAACTTTCCCATACTATATGATATTAGGCGAAATACATAATACGATATCCGGTTCGAAAAATCCGGAGGGAGGAAAAAATGAAGAAATGTAAAACGCGGATGGATGAAAGCATTCTTGTCTGCGTAGCGTATGGTCCCAATGGGGAACGTTTGATTCGTCGGGGATCAAAAATTGCCAATATGCTGGACTGCCCACTTTATATTTTAACCATTGATCCACTGCCTTTTGAAGAACTCGACGGTGAACGCACCGCTTATATAGAATTTTGGAGAAAATTAGCGGAAGAAAGTGATGCTGATGGATTTATTCTGATGGATAACGAAAAACGTCCTGTAGCTAAGGTGATTGCCCAGGTGGCCCGGGAGAAGCACACGACCCAGATCATTATCGGTCAAACAGCCCAAAGCCGTTGGCGGGAGATCACTAAAGGATCAATTGTCAATGTTCTGTTGCGGGAAATTCCTTTTATTGATCTGCACATTATTTCTGTGGCCCGGGCTTTGGTGGACCGGGAAGACCATTACGAGAAAGGAGTGCGGGCTTATTTGATCCCGGAAGGGGACGGGTACCGGGTAAGCTTTCATCATGAAGCCAATGCGGCTTATGAAGGTATTTTCTTTAAAGAAATCGGTACGGATTTTGATAATGGGATTTTTAAATTCCTGAGCAATCAAGAAATCATGCATGTTCACGTCACCGATGATTTTGTCAAAGAATTGAAGAATGTCTCCATGACGGAATGCGAATGGGATTAAGAAAAAACGCGGGGACGGTCTGCAACCAGGTTTACCTGGTTTCGGACCGTCCCCTGCGTTATTTGGAGGATTGACAATGAAAAGAGATGACATCGGCGAATTGGAATTGCTAAGACAAGAAATTGAGATCCTGAAAAAGACAAATATTCAGCTTCAGGAGGTAGGAGATGATCTGGAGCGAGAGAATCAGTTGTTAAAAACAATCCTTGATAGCATTCACGAGGGCGTTTATGCTACCGATGAAAAGGGGAAAATTATTTTATATAATCGGGAGGTGGAAAAAACAGAAGGGCTAAAAAGATCCGATGTTTTAGGAAAAAAAGAAACCGATGTCTATTCCTATATTAGTGAAAACAACTTTTATGAAGCCGTTACTGAGAAGGTTATGAAGACTGTAAAGCCCTTGATTGAGCATCATTATAAGTATTATCTGCCAAACGGGAAACGAAACGATATATTAATCAATGCTTTTCCTTTCTTTTATCAAGAAAAACTTGCCGGTGTTTATACTGTCGGACGTGATGTTAAAACCATCGGCGAATTTATATCCAATACCCTTGTGATGCAAAGAAAACTGACCATGGAAGAAAATAATCCCGCAAATGTGAAGGGAGCTAGATATCTCTTGGATCACATTATTGGTGACAGCAAGGAAATGAAGGAAACAGTTGCTTTGGCTCGAAAGGTGGCCGGACATAGTTCTCCCATATTAATTGTTGGGGAAACAGGAACGGGCAAAGAACTTTTTGCTCAAGGAATTCATAACGCCAGTTTATTTGCCAAGGGCCCTTTTGTACCGGTCAATTGTGCTGCTATTCCCGATTCCCTGCTGGAAAGCATATTATTTGGTACGGTAAAAGGAGCCTTTACCGGAGCGGTTGATATTCCCGGATTATTTGAACAAGCGGAGAACGGTACGATTTTTTTGGATGAAATCAATTCCATGCCTTTCTCCCTGCAGGCGAAATTGTTAAGAGTGCTGCAGGACAAAGTGGTCAGGAGAATTGGCAGCAAAACGGAAACGCCCATTAACACCAGGATTATTAGTGCCACCAATGTGGATCCTTTTGTGGCAGTGCAAGAGCAGGTGATTAGGTCGGATTTGTTTTTTCGCTTGGCAACGGTCACAATAGATATCCCTCCGCTCCGTGAAAGGAAAAATGATATTCATGTTCTCGGCCACTATTTTATCAGAAAATTTAATGACAAATTCGGAATATTTGTCAAAGGAATTTCCCGTGATCTGATTAAGCCATTTGAACATTATTATTGGCCGGGAAATGTCAGGGAATTAGAAAATATCATTGAAAGCGGCATGAATTTTGTTGAGCATCAAGACGACGAGTTGGATTTGGAGCATTTGCCCATGTATTTTCAAGAGCGTTTACTTAAGACGAAGGAGATATCCAAATATATGCCTGGAATTCAAGGTACGTTGCGCAGCAATTTACAGGAGTTTGAAAAAAGATTGATTTATGATGCCCTTCTGCGCAATAGCTGGAATATTACGAGAACAGCTCAAGAGTTAGGCATTTTAAGACAAAACTTACAGCATAAAATTAAGGTGTTGAATTTGCAAAAAGAAAACCGGTAAGACTTAACAGGTGCATTTTATATTTGCATGCATTTAAGATTTGCGGTCTACACTTATCGTGAATTTTTGATGTGATGCAAAAATAACATGCACTAAGCCTCTTGGTGCTGGAAATTCAATTTTCATAAAATCCTTGAAACCCTTTGGTATCAAGGATTTTTTATTTTGTTCATTTTTGGCATAGGTCTTGCAATAATAGTTCGAAGAATTCAATCATCTGATTTATTGAATGATCCCATCAAAACAACAATCATATCTTGAGAAAAGGATAACAAAAGGAGGCTGGGAAAAAATAATAATCATTTTCGAACTATAGGATATTAATGGATGATTGATCTAAAGTTGAGACGGGTTTTAGAAAACAGATTATTACAGGAGGTGTCTTCGTTGATTCGTAATAATGCGGCGGGATATAACACTTTTGTTGGCTGCGGTCTTCAATTATTCTCTGATCATGATTTGGAAGCGGTGCATTCCAATACCATAGAGATCATGGAAAAAAACGGAATTAATGTTCAGAGCGAAAAGGCTATGGATATTTTTGAAAAAGGCGGAGCTAAAGTAGACAGAGAGAAGAAAAATGTAAAAATTCCCGGTCACATGGTGGAAGAGGCGGTCCGAACCGCCCCGGGAAAAGTATTGATGGCCGGGAGAGATCCGAAAAACGATGTTATTTTGGAAGATGGTCGGGTGAATTTTATTCCCTTTGGAACCGGCGTTAATGTGATCGATCCTTATACCGGAGATTACAGAAAATCCACAAAAAAAGATATTGAACAGCTGGCTACTATTACCGATGCCTTGGATCAAATGGATTTCTGCTTTGACACGGTTATCCCCAGGGATGTTGATCCCCGGACTGTCTGTTACCATTCATTTGAAGGGCATATCAATAATTCATCAAAACACCTGTTTACCAGCCCGGAAGATACTTATTCGGCACAAATGCTGATTGAGATGGCGGGAAAAGTTGTCGGCGGCAGAGAAAAATTAAAGGAACGTCCCATTATTACCGGGGGCGGCTGTCCCATCAGTCCTTTAACCTACTCCGATGCTTTATGTGAAAGTATGATTGAATACGCTGAGGCAGAACTTCCTTTTCTTTGTCTTTCCATGGCTATGGCAGGGGGGACTGCGCCGGTAACTCTGGCCGGGACATTAGTGACACATAATGCGGAAGTATTGACAGGTGTCGTCCTAAGCCAATTGGTCAAGAAAGGCACTCCCATCATTTACGGCAGCTCTACGACCAACCTTGATTTGAGAAAAGCTGTTGCTACTGTGGGAAGTCCGGAGCTTGCCCTCATTAGTGCAGGGGTAGCAAAGTTAGCTCGATTTTATAATCTGCCCAGTTTTGTTGCCGGTGGGTAGGCAGACAGCAAAGAATCCGACGTGCAAGCTGGTCATGAAAAAACCTTGACCTATCTGTTGCCAATGTTAGCAGGCGCTAATATTATTTACGGATCAGGTATGCTGGATATGGGTATGACCTTTAGCTATGAACAATATGTCGTGGACAATGAATTTGTCCGGATGATGCGGGGCCTACTTCCGGGAATTCCTGTCCATGAGCAGAGTATGGCCGTTGATGTGATCCAAAAGGTAGGTGCCGGAGGACACTTCTTAATGGAAGAGCATACCATGGAAAACATGAAAACTGCTCAGGTATATCCCAAATTTATGAACCGTGATTCCAGAGACGTATGGGCGGCGAGTGAAACTGCCAGCTTGATCTCAAGAGGACGTCAAGATGCGATTAATATCTTGGAAACGCATCAAACAAAACCCCTTCCGGAAAAGGCGGCGTCAGAAATAAGGTCAACCATTGAAGAAATTGAAAAGGAACTGGGAATTAGAAAGTAAGTCGGGGTTCTCAGATTATTATGGCCAGGCAGGTAGAGTCCAGGCGGACTCTGCCTGAACCAGCATCTTAACCGGACGAAATGGAGGGTTACAGAAAACAGATAAGCATTAAGGAAAAAACGAGGAGGATATGGATGAAAGGGAAAATATCGATTTTAATAGCTATTGTATTAATTTGTGTTGCTCCGATGGCAGATACTTATATCTTAATTCCCGATATGTCAGGCATTGTCAATGCCTTGCCTCCAACTAATTCTACGTTAATCAGCTTCATCCTGACCATATCATCGTTATTTGTCATTCCCTCCAGCTTAATTGCAGGTAAATTGGTTGAACAGAACAAATTAAGCAAAAAAGGTGCGCTGTTGATTGGATTCACTCTTTTTACCATTGGGGGAGCAGCTGGGGGTTTATTCGCCAATATCAACTATATTTTGTTTACCCGAGCTATTGTCGGGATCGGTAACGGATTTGCTACCGCGATGGTAGCATCTATTGTAGCCGATTATTTCTCTGGTCAGGCCAGAGCAAACGTGATGGGCTTGTATAATGCGCTGGGAAGTTTGCTTGCCATTGGGCTGACGGTTCTGGCGGGATATTTAGCTGTGATTAGCTGGCGCCTGCCTTTTGCTGTGTATCTTTTATGTGCTCTGATTGTAGTCTATCATGCCATCGTATTGAAAAAGAACCCGCCTAAATCTGAAGAGCTGCTTGCAGAAGAAGAGGAGCAGGCAATGCAGGAAGCAAACGCAACTGCATTAGGACAAAAACCTCGTTTAGGAAAAGCAGTGTGGGTTTTGGTAGTGATTACGATCCTTTCCCAAGTAGTTGGAAATACCCTATATCTTTTCTTATCCATATTTATTGAAGGGGAAGGCATTGGCAACGCTGCTGCCACGGGAATGGTCAATGGTTTACTTACGGCCTCTATTGTTGTGGTAAGCCTTGTATTCGGATTCCTTTACAGCAAATTTAATAAATATACTTCCACGCTGTTTTTCCTTGCTTTCGGTGTTGGTTATCTGATGTTGGCTCGATCACATAGCTTATCAATGGTCATTCTATCAACGGTTGTTTGGGGGATTGGCTTTGGGCTATCGGTGCCTTATCTCTATCAGGAAGCAACTATGGCTCCGCCAAAAGTCTTGATTACCTTCACCGGTGCCCTTATTAACAGCACGATCTTCTTTTCCTATGTACTTTCTACCTTTGTCCAACCCTTAATAGCCGGTATCTTTAACAACGATTCCTTGCGCTTTATGTTTGATGTATTGGGCATCGTGATGATTATATGTGCTATCGGGGTGGGAATCTATTTTAAAATAAGCGGCAGCGAACCGGTGCCAAACAAAGGAGCAGTTATCTAACCGCAGACAGATATGAGAAAAAGATTTTAGTCGAGCGATAGAATTAGGATATAAGATGTTAAAAGCATTTTCAATGAACAATAAATGAGGGAAGGAGATAATAAAGGGAGGGTTACAAAAAGTATTGCTAATTGAAATTAGAGAAGGGGAGGATTGATTATGAAACGAAATAAGAATGCCGGATATGCTTCTTTTAGCGGAGCAAGCTTGCAATTATTCTCAGAAAACGATCTGCACTTTTTGCATTTAGGCACATTAGAAGTGTTGGAGAGAACCGGATTACATGTTACCGATGAAGAAGCCCTGGAATATTTTGAAAAAGGGGGCGCCCTCGTTGACCGTAAAAGCAATGTTGTGAAAATTCCTGCTTACATGGTGGAAGATGCTATTAAAAGTGCTCCTGCCAGTGTATTTTTGGCAGGTAAGGATCCTCAATATGATATCATCCTGGAAGAGGGCCGGGTTTATGTCTGTCCCTTTGGATTGGGCATTTTGATTGTCGATCCTTATACAGGCGAACTGCGAAATACTACCAAACAAGATATTGCTGATTGTGCCAGAATAGTGGATTACATTGATGAATACGATTTCGTCTTTGATACCATGGTAGCCAGAGATGTTGATCCTGCCGTAGCATGTATTCATGGCTTTGAGGCGCCATTGGTCAATACCAAAAAGCCGGTTTTAGCCAGTCCGGAAGACAAAAGAACCGCTGAAATCTTACTGGAAATGGGTGCTGTTGCTGCCGGCGGAATGGATCAATTGAAGGATCGTCCCATCATGATGCTGGGTGGGTGCACAATCAGTCCGTTAACGATTCCTGACAGCACGGTAGCCGCCGTGATTGAAGGGGCAAAAGCCCGTGTCCCGGTGATGATTCTTTCCATGGCCATGTCTAGCGGCATGGGTCCTGTAACCTTAGCCGGAACATTAGTTGTCATGAACGCAGAAATATTGGGAGCCCTAACCCTTTCCCAGTTGGTTAATAAGGGAACTTCTTTTATATATGGATCTTCTACCGGTACCCTGGATATGAGGCATAATGCTGCTGCCATGGTAGGATGCCCGGAATTAGGGTTAATCAGTGCCGGGGTAGCCAGTATTGCCAGAATGTATAATATCCCAACTTTAGTTGCCGGTGGGTAGACTGACAGCAAGGTTCCCGATATGCAGGCCGGACACGAAAAGACTCTCACCGCCCTCCTTCCCATGTTAGCAGGTGCTAATATGATCTATGGACCGGGCATGTTGGAGAGTGGGATTACTATGAGTCTCGGCCAAGTGGTTGCCGATGCTGATTTTGTGCGGATGATTAAGATGGTTTTGGAGGGTGTTCCGGTTAATGAAGAGACCCTCGCATTGGATGTCATCCATAATGTAGGCATTAAAGGACAATATCTGGGAGAAGAACACACATTCCAGCTCTTTAAAGAACTGCAGTCCGCACCCAAAATTATGGACCGCCATAACCGTGAGGAATGGAGCACAATGGGTGCCAAGGATATGGCGCTAAAGGCGGATGAAGAAGCACGCCGCATTATGGAAACCCATAATCCTCAAGTATTGTCGGATGCACAAAAAGAGATGATCCATCAAATTGTCCAAGATGCAGAGAAAGAACTGATTGTAAAGAAAAAATAAACCAGGATTCAAATAGGCTGTGTTATCCGGCATAATGGGCAGGGTTCCATTCTTCGGGCAACACAGCTTACTACTTAAATTTTCCCATTTGACAAAAGTGAAATAATAAAGTAGGGGGAATTATCCATGACGAATACCATGAGAGGGTTTGTGTTTGCAACATTGGCAGGTGTGTGTTGGGGTACCTTTGGCACCTTCGTCGGAATTTTTAAGTAGTTTTGGTTTCAGTGAAACAGCTATTGGCATCTTAGGTCCCGGGTTAATGGTCATCTTTTTTTTAACCAGAATTTTAATTCGTAAACCCCAGGTATTAAAGGTCGATGTCAGAAGGTTAGTTTTGTATATTTCAGTGGGTGTTGTTGGTGTTGTTGGTGTTTTAGGTTCAACCTGGTGCTATGCGGTGGCACTAAGTAAAGGAGTGCCTTTGGGAGTCACTTCAATTTTAACTTTCCTAAATTATTTTATTGTTGTGCTCTTCTCGCGTATTATCTGGAAAAATAAAATTACCCCTATCAAAATTGTCTCAGGGATTGCTACAATTATTGGTATTGCTTTTATTCTGAATGTGTTTGGTACACTTGCCGCCCCGGCCGAAGGGCTTTTTTGGATGGCAATCGTGGTCCTTTCCTTTGCCGGTGGGTTTCTTCTTTGCAAATATGCCGTGGATTTGGGATATGATTATGATGCATATTTAATGTATACTAATTTGTTTGCCGTGATAATTTTATCCTTTATCAATCCCCCCTGGGCTGTGGTCAGCGAAATTCAAATCAACGTGGGGGTGCATGGAATCCCGGCAGTTATGGCAATTTTGGGGTTTGGACTGATTCCTATGGTGTCAAGCTACTATTTCCTGATGACTGCTTATAGTTATTTGGAAGCTCCATTGGTGATCATTATGTACAGTCTTGACCCGGTGGTTGCCTCTATTTTAGGATTTTTGATATTTGGGCAAAGTCTGGTTCCTTTTCAAATCTTCGGGATCTTCCTTGTTTTAGCTGCCCTCGTTTGGCTGCAGCTAACAGAACGGGCTTTGGAAAGAAAACAGTTCAGGGAACATCAAGATCCCGTCAAGATGATTGTCACTTAATTTTTTGCCTCTTTCCCTCCTGATACGCATGGATAGAACAAAAAAACAGCTCAACAACCAGCAATTTTCTGATTGTTGAGCTGTTTTGTGTTTGGTACTAAACTTCCCATTGATCCCTTTAAAAACCGTATCCTCTATACTTTTTTAATTGCTCCATTTTCATTTTTTTGATATAACAAGGCTTTATATACTTAGGCATTTGCAACTGATTTATTGATTTTATTGCCTTGACAACACTTTCATTCACGATATCTTCCGCATCCTCCCGGTTTTTTGCGTAAGTGTAGGCAAAACGATAAGCGCTATCGATATTTTCCATTAAGTAATTTTCAAACAGCTGTTTTTTGTTCATCTATGCTCCTCCTCACATATGCTTAGACTAATGAAGCAGGAAATAAGTTTTGCTTTTTATTAGGTTTTCTATTATGACCGGGTGAAAGGGCACATATGAAAATATAATTTGCTGTTTTTACATTGTACCGGGTAAAAACAAATCGTCGTACTACAATGTGATTATAATCGAAAGGAAGAAGAGCAATAATTTAGAAATAATTAGTAGATAATTAGGTTGACATTTGATTATTATGGCAGTAGACTATTGTTGTATTGTAAAACATTTTTAATTTAATATTTTATTTAAATCATGGAATCAGGTGCAAATCCTGAACAATCTGGTTACTGTAATGCGGAGCAACTCCATTATGCCACTGCTGAATGCGGGAAGGCGGAGAAAGCGATGAAGCAAAGTCAGGATACATGTTTAAATAATGATGTATTATTATTTTCCAATGAAAAATAATGTACAGGATAAAGCCATATATCGGCTAAAGATTGATTGAGACATAGCACACCTGTATTTTCATGTAGAAAATGCAGGTGTTTTTTTATGCTCAGTATATTTTTTTCAACTCAAAAGAGTATGCAATGTTGGCAGGATGGAGGTGAAGAATTAAAAATAAAAGGAAAACATACTCAATGAGAAGGAAGAAAAATAGAAAAATTACTAAGATTAGTAAAGAAATAGCTCAAAACAATGATAGAGCTATTCTTAGAAAGGTGGGGCTAAAATGAAGAGGAAAATCGGATTAATTTTAATGTCGGTGCTTTTGATATTTTCACTATCTGCATGTGGAACAGATACTAAAGAAACAGGAAAGGCAGGAGGGCAAGAAACAGAGGGAGGGGAAAGCTCTGAAATTACGGTTACAGATATGTTGGGGAGGGAAATTAGTATTAAAAAACCCATTGAAAGAGTAGTAGTAAATTATTGGGAAGCACTAGAATTCTGTATCGCTGTTGTGGGAGAAGATTTTATTGATATGCCGGTAGGAGTTGGATTTTCCGGTACCGGGGAACAATTTCAAAGAATATACGAAGAAAAATATCCACAACTCCAAGATCTGCCTTTAGTAGGCGGAGGTGGTCAAAATGAATATGATATTGAAAAGATAATTTCATTAAAACCAGATCTTTTTATTGCCAATGTATTTGGTCATTTATCGGAAATAGCCTTAGATGCTGCAGAAAAACTAGAGAGAGCAGGGATTCCTACTTTAATTTTAACCAGATCAGAAGATCCATCTACTTCGCCCCAAGAAGCCGTATTGCTCGTTGGTAAAATCTTCGGAACAGAAGATCGGGCACGAGAAATGGCAGGTTTTTTAGATGAACAATTTGCAATCATAAAAAGTAAAAACCTATCTCAGAAAACAGATAAACCAACAGTTTATGAGGAAATGGGTTGGGGTACCAGAGAAGAATATAGTTCAACCGGAATAACTGATGGCTGGGCTGCTTTGATAGAGCTGGCCGGCGGAGAAAATATTGCAGTTGGCAATGTGGGTGATAATAGTAAAATAGATCCTGAATATTTGCTAACAACAAATCCCGACTATATCTTTGTGACATATTTATTAGGATATTACACTCCTGAAGAAGCTCAAGAAAATATGGATGCCACTGTAGGAGAATATGTTCAAAGAAAAGGTTGGGACAAGCTAAATGCCGTTCAAAATAACAATGTCTTCTCATTTTTTCACAATCAAGCACAAAATCAATGTGGATTCTATCCTGCATTAAAAATGGCAAAGCTTTTCTATCCCGGTGAATTTGAAGATATCAACCCTGATGAGCGATTAAAAGAATTCTTTGACCGCTTTATGCTTACAGAGTATGAAGATGGAATTTGGTTTTATCAATTAGGAGAACAACTTTAGGAGAACAACCAAATGAGCGAGAGTAATTTAAAAAGCACTTTAAAAGCCAGACAAATTTATGCAGGTATCATTAAGAAAAAATCATTGATTATTTTCCCTTTGATAGCTCTTATCCTGATCAGCATAGTTGTCAATTTATTTGTGGGAAGTGCAGATTATAATTTTACAGAAACAATAGATGCACTTTTGGGAACTACAGAAGATGAGGTTTCAATGTTTGTGATTTGGGGGCTGCGTATGCCGGTGGCGCTATCGGCGGTCGTGATCGGTGCTGCATTAGGGATGGGCGGATGTGAGATGCAGACAGTTTTAAGAAATCCCATGGCAAGCCCTTATACATTGGGATTATCTTCAGCAGCATCATTGGGCGCCGCGATCGCGATTATATTAAAGCTTTCCATCGTTCCAGGTGTCGGTACATTTTTGATAACCATAAATTCCTTTATATTTTCTTTACTGGCGGCAGGGATGCTCTATCTGTTTTCAAAAAGGGAAGACGCAGATCGGAATACTTTAATATTATTCGGTATCGTGATGAACTTTTTATTTAGCTCTTTAACCCAATTATTACAATTTGTTGCTGACGCATCAGATTTACAATCTTTAGTATTTTGGAGCTTTGGCAGCCTGAACAAGATTGATTGGATTAAACTGTTAATTATCACAATCGTGACGATACTTTGCGCATTTGTTTTTAGCCGGAATATTTGGAAATTGACTGCCATGTCATTATCCGATGAATCAGCGATAAGCCTGGGTGTTGATGTCAAAAAAACGCGCAGAAATATTATTTTTATCGTGGCCTTGCTGACGGCAACTGCCGTAAGTTTCGCCGGAACGATCGGCTTTGTCGGTTTGGTAGCGCCCCATATTGCCAGAATACTTTGCGGAGAAGAACAGAGATATTTCTTGACTGCATCAGCATTGATAGGTGCCTTGCTGCTATCCGTTGCTTCGATTGTCAGTAAATCCCTTGTTCCTGGCGTTATAATTCCCATTGGATTGGTGACTTCCCTTATTGGGATACCATTCTTTGCCCTCTTAATTTTAAAAAGAAAGGGATGATATCTATGATAACAATTGAAAACCTTTATTTTAAATACGATAAAAATCCAATATTCACAGATTTATCCTTATCATTAAAAGATAAAGTAAATATAATCGTCGGACCTAATGCCGCAGGAAAATCCACCCTATTAAAGTGCATTTTTGGCTTGCTTCCTGCTAAAGGGGAAATTCTTTGGGACGATAAGCGGCTATCAGAAATCCCCAGAAAAGAAAAAATGAATCTAATGGTTTATCTTCCTCAACAAGACATGGCCGAAACAACTTTGACTGTTTTTGAGACCGTTTTATTAGGAAGATTAGAATCTTTAGCATGGAAGGTAGGTGATGATGATTTAGAAAAGGCTTTAACAGCTTTAGAAGCCTTAAATATTGATAGCATTGCACGCCGGAAAATGAATCAACTTTCTGGAGGACAAAGAAAATTAGTATCAATTGCTCAGACCTTGGTCAGGGATCCGAAGATGATCTTGATGGACGAACCGACAAATAGTCTGGACATGCAAAAGCAATTAGAATTATTCTCGATCATAGAAGAAGTGTCTATTAAAAAAGATATGATGTTTATTATTGTGATGCACGATATTAATCTTTCCAGTCGCTATGCCGATTCTTTGGTCGTCTTAAAAAGCGGCGGGGAATTTTATTCCCAGGGAAATCCGAAAGAAATTGTAACAGAAGAAATGCTGAAAGAAGTTTATGGCATCGAAGCTTATGTGATGTTAAACGAAAATGATATTCCCGTAGTATCACCGATTCGTTCAGTAAAAGATACGATTGCACAATAGGGGAGAAGGGAGAAGAGATATGGAAACAAAGGTATTTATCGTGGCGGGAGGTCCGGGGGATGCTGAGCTTATGACGTTGAAAGGACAAAGAATTATTGACAGCGCCGATCGTATTTTTTTCAGTACCCGTTTTACTCCGCAAGAGATGTTCAGCAATACTAAGAGTAGTTGCAAATTTTATGATAGCTTTGCTTATTCTTATGATGAAAAATTACAATTAGTCAAGGAGGCAGTCAGCAAAAAACAAATCACGGCTTTCGTAACCATGGGAGATCCTTGCCTGTATGGGATGATCGGCGGTCTAACAGATCGTTTTGAAAATGAACAGATCGATTATGAAGTCATCCCTGGTGTTAGTTCCTTCAATGCTGCTACAGCTTTGCTTAAAAGAGGCATGACGGGGTTGGGACTTCCCAATACGGCAATTTGTACCACCTTACGAGATAGAGAAGATGGAGAGGAATATTTTAACCTGGTTGCCGCCCTTGGTGCGAGTCTGGCGATCTTTATGTCCGTAGAGCTCCTTGACCGGGTAATCCACGTGCTGAAGAAATACTATCCCATGACTACACCGGTTGTTGTCATTTGCCGTGCCACTTGGCCGGAACAGCAAATTGCCCAAGGTAATTTGCTGACGATTAGTGATTTAGTTTCAGAGCAAAAAATTACCGACGGACTCATTTTGGTCGGTGAATTCATTGATAAGGAATACGACTATGTTTTGGAGAAGGAGTTTACGGAAAGGAAGAAAAAGGAGGCAGCAGAGCGTGAGGCGGCAGGCAAAAATAAATAATGGTATCAAGTAAAAATCTTTAAGGAAGAAGGGCTAAAATGAAGAAAAAAATTGGATTAATTCTCATGTCGCTGTTATTGATATTTTCACTATCTGCATGTGGTACTACAGATTCTGTAGAAACAGGAAACGCAGGAGAGCAAGAAATGGGATATTACTCTCCTGAAGAGGCTCAAGAAAAGATGGATTCCACTGTAGGGGAATATGTTCAAAGAAAAGGTTGGGACAAGCTGAAAGCTGTTCAAAATAATAATGTATTCGCATTTTTTCACAATCAAGCACAAAATCAATTTGGATTCTATCCTACATTAAAAATGGCTAAGATTTTTTATCCAAATGAATTTGAAGATATCAACCCTGATGAGAGATTAAAAGAATTCTATGATCGCTTTCTGCCGATAGGGTATGACGATGGAGTTTGGTTTTATCAATTAGGGGAACAATTTTAATGAGGGAGTGATTCAATAGCAATGAAAAACAGGGGATGTTCCTTGTTCGAGGCAGATATCCAGACTTAACAGTTTTACTGTGATAAGATCTATCAGTGACAGAATAGAGAACCGTCCCCTGTTCTACCCAGAACACTCTAAATGCTAAGTTTAGGGAATTTTTTTGTTAAAGAATTTGGTATAATATAATTGTCTAATAGTGGAAGGGAGGGATTTAAATGAATAACATCTTAGATGAAGGCTTAATTTCCAATATAAAAAAACTTGGGAAAAAATATCAAATAGATAAAATTGTATTGTTCGGCTCCCGTGCAAGAGGGGATAATAGATTTAATAGTGATATCGACCTTGCAATTTTCACATTGCCGGGGTTTTCTGACAAAGGATATTTGACTAGTGACATAGATGATCTTAATACGCTTCTTAAAATAGATGTTGTATTTATTAATAAAGATACAGATATAAAACTACTGAAAAATATTGAAAAAGAAGGAGTACTATTATATGAGCAAGCATCGAACCAAATTTGATAATTTTACATACGCAATTAAACAACTAAAAAATGGGGTTTCAATGTTTAGTGCGGAAAATGACCTGTTAAGGGATGGATTGATTCAGAGATTCGAATTTACCTTTGAACTTGCGTGGAAAACCCTTAAAGTATGTTTTGAAGATGAAGGACTACTAGGAATTAACTCTCCTAAATCTGTATTACGGGAAGCTTTTTCAACAGGTCTTTTAGATGATGATAAACTATGGCTAGAAATGTTAAATGACAGAAATTCTACCTCTCATATATATAGCGAATCATTGGCGATTGAAATCTGTAATAAAATTATTGAGAAATATGCAGATGCTTTTGAAAGTCTAGCATCAAAAATTAGAATTAGGTATTTTGAATAGTGGTGCAGGTAATTCAAATGCAACAGTATTTTTCTGGCAAAGGGTAATCAACCGAATATTACCGGACAACACATCCATAGATCATTATTGGAATCCATGGTATAATTACCGCAAACAATGAAAATTTTGTCAGAAATACGCGGTGAAATTTTCCTAAACATAAGGAGGAGGGAGAAGGATGAAAAGGTGGATTTGTAAGGTTTGTGGGTATATCCATATGGGTGAAGAGCCACCAGAGAAGTGTCCCCAATGTGGTGCGCCAAAAACAGAGTTCCAGCTTATGGAGGATCAAGGTTTGAAAGACGGTAAACTGGTGGCGCAAGCAACGAAAAGGGAGCTGTTACCGGCCACGATTCCAAATAATGAGGGAAAAGGTCACGGGACTGCAGATACAGCGGCAGATGTCATTGTTGTAGGTTCCGGTGCCGCAGCCTTTGCCGCAGCCATCACAGCAAAAAACGAAGGCTGCTCGGTTATTATGCTGGAGAAAGCAGGCGAGATCGGCGGCACGACAAAGCGTTCCGGCGGCGGATTCTGGACACCCAACAATCGATTTCAAAAAGCTTGGGGCATCAAAGAAGATCGGGAACAAACCCTGAGATATATGGCTCGTTATTCCTATCCCCATCTCTACCAGCCCGAGGGTGAACGCTACGGGGTTCCGGAGAATGAATTCCAGCTGATGGAGGCCATGGTCGATCATGCGGCCGAAATGACTGAATATTTGGAGAATCTTGGTGTATTTGAGCTGACGGAGCAAATCAACTGGACAGGCCAGATGCATCTTGATTATCAGGATCATCTCCCGGAGAATAAATCCCTGCGCGGACGGCTTCTTTTCACCAAGGATGATCAGGGCGAAGTGGGCTATGGTTTTAACCTGATCAACCGCTTTAAAGCTTGGGCGGAAGATCACAACATTCCCATGCTGGTCAATCATGAGGTGGTCCGGATTCGCAAAGATGACCGGGGTAGGGTCATTGGTGTGGAAGCAAAATCTGGTGATCAGACAATTTCCTATACCGCATACCAGGGTGTGATCTTCGGCAGCGGTGGTTTTTCCCACAATCCTGAGTTGATGCTGCATTTTGGAAAAGGCCCCATCTTCGGCGGTTGCTCTGCTCCCTCTAATACCGGGGACTTTATTACCCTGGCAGGAGAGATCGGTGCAAAGTTAGGCAATATGGGCGGTGCTTTTCGAGCGCAGAGTGTCTTTGAAAGTGTCCTGGAAAATCCGGGAGGTTCCAATAATCTCTTTTTTATTCCGGGAGACAGTGTGCTGGAGGTTAATCGCTACGGCCATCGGGTGATGAATGAAAAGCGGAACTATTCGGATCGGGGTATGGTTCATTTCGTTTGGGATCCAAACCGGGCCGAATGGACCAATATGCTTCTCTTCATGATTTTTGATGCAAGAACGGCTGATCTCTGGCAGGGCATGCCCCCTTACCCGGCAGAAGGCCAGGAGGCTTCCTATATGATCAAGGGAGATAGCTTGGAAGAGCTGGGAAATGCCATCGGAGAGCGTTTGTCCAAACTAAAAGATCATACCGGCGGCTTTATGCTGGATGAGCATTTTAATGAAAACTTTGCAGTCACGGTAGAGCGGTTCAACGGTTTTGCAAGGGCAGGCCGGGATGAGGATTTTCAGCGGGGTGAATTTGCCTACGACAGAGAATGGACCACCTTTCCTCCTACCAAACCGGATGCCGGCAAATGGCCTGAGGATATGACTAAAAACTATACCTTAGCTCCCCTCCGTGAGGAAGGTCCATATTATTGCGTGATTTTGGCTTCCAGCACCCTTGATACCAACGGCGGCCCGATGATTAACAGAAATAGCCAAGTGCTGGATGTGCGAAGTCAGGTTATTGAAGGATTATACGGTGCGGGAAATTGTATCGCATCACCCACAGCCAATGCTTATTGGGGTGGGGGCAGCACTATTGGACCTGCTATGACATTTGGTTACATCGCTGCTCAGCATATCGCGGGGAATACAGATAAATAACGA
Organism: Dehalobacterium formicoaceticum; assembly: GCF_002224645.1. Classification (NCBI taxonomy): domain Bacteria; kingdom Bacillati; phylum Bacillota; class Clostridia; order Eubacteriales; family Peptococcaceae; genus Dehalobacterium; species Dehalobacterium formicoaceticum. Next base: position 1,599,437 of record NZ_CP022121.1, read on the forward strand.
TTATTGTTGATTCTGCTGCAAAAACTTCATTTTTTGCAGCAGAATCATTGTTATTTAACATGATTAGGTTGTGTTACTGCTTAATTTTAGTATAAGTTTAGCATTATTTTCTTTCCTAATATTATAGAGACGATTGAAAAAGATGATTTGTTACAGAAAAATAAAGTTCCTGCAAATTATTTTTAAATGAGGGCAGTCTTGTGCCGCGAAATTTTTCCTCTTGACACATTTCTTTCTCTTTTATATACTTAAGTTTAATTATTGCTAATAGCCTTATAAAAACGATGACGCAGACATGTTGCCTGATTTGGGCGGATTCAGAGAGCCGGAGATGCTGAGAACCGGTTTCGGCCAATCTTGTAACCTCACTGAAGAGTTGCCCCCTTGAAAGAATTTTAATTTGAGTAGAAAGGGGCCGGCGAAGACCGTTATCTTCTTTGTTTAACACAACAAGCGGCTGCATATAAAATATGCAGCAAGCAGGGTGGTACCGCGGAAATCCCTTTCGTCCCTGACAGACTGATCTTTGCCTGTCGTACGAAAGGGTTTTTTTAAATCTTTAAAAAATTTTTAAAATTAAAATCATAGAAAATGCAGGGGTGAAAATCATGAGAAGTGATCAAATGAAAACAGGTTTGGAAAAATCCCCCCATCGCTCTCTCTTAAAAGCTTTGGGATTAACAAATGAAGAAATGAACCGTCCCATGATCGGAGTGGTGAATTCTTTTAATGAAGTGGTACCGGGACATATGCATTTGCGCAATATTTCCGAGGCGGTGAAAACCGGTGTGCGAATCGCTGGAGGAACACCTCTGGAATTTCCCGCAATTGCTGTGTGCGATGGCATTGCCATGGGCCATCAAGGTATGAAATACTCCTTGGCCAGCCGGGAACTGATTGCGGATTCCATCGAGGTTATGGCTTTAGCTCATGCTTTTGATGCCTTGGTTTTTATCCCCAATTGCGATAAGGTGGTTCCGGGGATGCTAATGGCTGCCGCCCGGATCAATATCCCCTCCATCTTTGTCAGCGGCGGACCGATGATGACCGGACGTCTTCGCGGCAAAGAGCTGGACTTAAATTCAGCTTTTGAAGCTGTAGGGGCTGTCCGGGCCGGTAAGATGACTGATGAGGAACTGGAGGAAATCGAAAACAATTGCTGCCCGGGCTGCGGTTCCTGTTCCGGAATGTTTACCGCCAATTCCATGAACTGTCTTACGGAAGTGCTGGGGATGGGACTACCGGGTAACGGTACCATTCCGGCTGTACAGTCGGCACGTATTCGTCTGGCAAAACAAGCGGGCATGAGGATAATGGAGTTGCTGGAGATGGATCTTAAACCTGCTCAAATGATGACGGACAAAGGTTTTCATAATGCCCTGACCGTAGATATGGCCCTAGGCTGTTCCACCAATACCATTTTGCATTTACCGGCTATTGCCTATGAAGCCGGCGTGAAATTAAATTTAGATCTGGTCAATGAGATCAGTGAACGAACACCCCATTTATGTAAACTGGCTCCCGCCGGATTCCATCATATCCAGGATTTACATGAGGCCGGGGGATTGCCCGCGCTCCTTGCGGAACTGGCTTCCCATGGCCTGATTCATACGGATGTACCCACCGTGACCGGAAAAACCATGGGAGAAAACATTAAAGGGAAAAAGATTTTAAACCCGGATGTGATTCATAGTAAGGAAACAGCTTACAGCGATAAAGGGGGTCTGGCTGTTTTAAGAGGAAATCTGGCTCCGGATGGTGCCGTGGTCAAAAAAGCGGCGGTGGCGCCGGAAATGATGCAGCATCAGGGACCAGCCCGGGTTTTTAACAGCGAAGAAGAAGCATCAAAAGCCATCTATGGGGGCAAAATTAACCCGGGAGATGTGATTGTGATTCGTTATGAGGGCCCCAAAGGGGGCCCCGGCATGAGGGAAATGCTGGCGCCTACTTCCGCCATCCAGGGGATGGGGTTGGGTGCAGCGGTGGCTTTGATCACCGATGGACGGTTTTCCGGAGCAACCCGGGGTGCTGCCATCGGACATGTATCTCCGGAGGCGGCCGAGGGCGGTTTGATTGGCCTGGTAGAAGAGGGCGATCTTATTCGCATTGATATTCCCGGCGGCAAACTGGAGCTTGTTTTAGATGAAGCAATTATTGAAAAAAGAAGATCGGCCTGGGTCAAACCTGAACCGAAGATTACCACCGGATATCTGGCAAAATATAGCCAGCGTGTGACTTCAGCCGCTACAGGAGCTGTGATTGTGCGTTAGCATTTTTGGAACCTGTATTTAGGATCAGGATAAACCGAGGAAATATGTGATGCTGGGACAGTTTGCGGTATCAGTGAACTCGTTCAGCTAAAGCTGAACATCGGGGCTTCAGATGGGGAATCTACCCCACCTGAAGTGAAAATAGGAGCTCCCACTTATAGAAGTGGGAGTCTTGGAATTTGATAAACGATAGGGGGGATGATCATGCGACATGTACTGTCTGTGATGGTAGAAAACCAGGCTGGGGTTTTGACCCGGGTAGCTGGAATGTTCAGCCGCAGGGGTTATAATATTGAAAGCTTAACTGTGGGAACTACAGAAAATCCAAAAATCTCCCGGATGACCATTGTGGTGGAGGGGGATGCTCATGTTATTGAACAGGTTGCGAAACAGCTCCATAAGCTGATTGAAGTCATTAAAGTGAGCGACATTACCAAAGAAGAATATATTGACCGAGAACTGGTTTTAATCAAAGTACATGCCGAACTCTCACAGCGAGGAGAAATCATGCAGATTGTGGATATTTTCCGGGCGCGCATTGTGGATCTGGGAGCGAAGTCTTTGGTGGTTGAAGCCACCGGTGATCAAGGGAAAATATCCGCAATTGAAGCATCCCTGAAACCTTTTGGCATTAAGGAAATGGTGCGCTGCGGCAAAGTAGCCATGGTGCGGGGGGTAAAATCGAAGGTAGAATAAGGGAGGGGACCAAATTGACAATAACAGGTGCGGAAGCATTGGTGCAAGGGCTGGTATCGGAAGGGGTCAGTATTGTGTTTGGTTACCCCGGGGGAGCCATTCTGCCTGTATATGATGCTTTAAGAAATTCAAAAATTAAACACGTCCTGGTGCGTCAGGAACAAGGGGGCGTTCATGCCGCCAGCGGGTATGCCCGGGTGGGCGGTAAAACAGGAGTCTGTATGGCTACTTCCGGTCCCGGTGCGACCAATTTGGTGACGGGGCTGGCCAATGCTTATATGGATTCCACTCCCCTGGTGGCGATTACCGGTCAGGTAGCCCGTTCCATGGTAGGAACAGATGCTTTTCAGGAGGTAGATATTACCGGCATTACTCATCCCATTACCAAACACAGCTATTTGGTACAGAAAGCCGATGATATCCCCCGCATTATAAAAGAAGCTTTTCATATCGCTTCGACAGGACGTCCGGGACCGGTACTTATCGACGTGCCCAGAGATGTGGCAGAGGAGATCTGTAAAGGAAAAGTACCGGATAAAGTTAACCTGCCCGGTTATAAGCCAACGATGCAGGGTCATAGCGCTCAGGTAAAGACGGCGGCTCAAATGATGATAGCAGCCAAAAGACCTGTGCTTGCTGCCGGAGGCGGGGTGATCCTGGCTAATGCGGCAGAGGAATTGGTGCAGCTGGCAGAAATGATTCAGGCTCCCGTGATGACCACCTTAATGGGCTTGGGTTCCATTCCTACTGTCCATGATTTATATTTAGGCATGCCGGGTATGCATGGTCATCCATCGGCGAACAAGGCCATTATGGAGTGTGACTTGCTAGTTACCGTGGGCATGCGTTTTGATGACCGGCTAACGGGAGCAGTCGGGAAATTTGCCCCCCATGCGAAAATTATTCATATTGATATTGACCCGGCGGAAATCGGGAAGAATGTCCGGGTAAATATACCTATTGTGGGTCATGTTAAACTGGTACTCCAGTCCATCATTGAACGGTTAGAACCGGTACAGCATCAGGAATGGTTTGATAAGATCCGTCAGTGGAAGACGGAAGATCCTCCTTTGTACCTGGCAGATGAAGAGCAATTAACAACTCCCATGGTGCTGCAAAGACTAAATCAATTAACCTCGGGTGACATGATCGTAACTACCGATGTGGGGCAGCATCAGATGTTTGCCGCTCAGCTGATCCGTTTAAAGCACCCTAAAAGCTTTATTACTTCCGGCGGATTAGGTACCATGGGTTACGGCTTTCCCGCAGCGATTGGCGTGCAAATGGCCAAACCTGAAGCGCGAGTTGTCTGTGTTACCGGGGATGGCAGCTTTCAAATGAGCATGAGTGAATTGGCTACCGCCCGGGAACAGGGTTTACCCATTATCATTCTTCTTTTTAATAATCATTGCTTAGGGCTGGTACGCCAGCTGCAGCATTTTTATTGCGACCGGCGTCAGATGGCGGTGGATATTACGGGAAGTCCGGATTTCGTTAAATTAGCCGAAGCCTATGGCATCAAAGGATATCGGATCAGTCATCCCAGGGAGATCGATCAGGTATTACAACAAGCCCTTGCTCAGGATGAATTGACCATCGTGGAATGTGAGATTCGACATGAGGAGTATGTGAATCCTAATGTACTGGCAGGAAAAGGACTGGATGAAATGGTTCTGGGAAAAGGAGGAAATTCATGAACAACAGAGTTATAATTTTTGATACGACTTTACGTGATGGAGAACAGTCTCCGGGGATTAGTTTAAATGCAAAAGAGAAATTGGACATTGCCATGCAATTGGCAAAGTTAGGGGTGGATGTGATTGAAGCAGGCTTCCCCATTGCTTCCCCCGGGGATTTTGAGGCGGTAAAGACCATTGCCAAGAATGTAAAAGGGCCTGTGATCTGCGCCTTGGCCAGAATCGGTGCCGGAGATATTGACCGGGCCTGGGAAGCCGTGCAGTATGCGGAACGTCCCCGGATTCATACCTTTGTAGCTACTTCAGACATACATCTGAAGCATAAGTTGAATAAAACCCGGGCAGAAGTTTTGGCCATGGTAGAAACAGGAGTTAAGCGGGCGAAAGGATATACTTCCGATGTGGAATTTTCGGCGGAGGATGCTTTCCGCAGTGACCTGGACTTTTTGTGTCAGGTGCTGGAAACGGCCATTGCTGCCGGAGCGACTACGGTCAACGTGCCTGATACGGTAGGTTATGCCACGCCGGAAGAATATGGCAAATTTATTGCCGATATTAATGATAAGGTGCCTAATATTGATCAAGCAGTGATTTCAGTGCATTGTCATAATGACCTGGGTTTGGCTGTGGCTAACTCTTTAGCAGCCGTCAGAAACGGAGCCCGCCAAGTGGAATGCGCCGTAAACGGTTTAGGAGAACGGGCCGGAAATGCCTCTTTAGAGGAGATTGTGATGAGCTTGTATACGAGACGGGATTCCTTTGGTTACGAAACCGGCATCAATTATCAGGAAATCTATCGCACGAGCCGTTTAGTTTCCAACCTCACCGGGATTGCAGTGCAGCCCAACAAGGCCATTGTGGGCAAGAATGCCTTTGCCCATGAGTCCGGCATTCATCAGGACGGGGTGATTAAGGAACGGACTACTTATGAAATTATGAATCCCCAAATGTTGGGTATCGTTCAGAGCAATCTGGTTTTTGGCAAGCATTCAGGACGCCATGGTTTTAAACAGCGTTTGGAGGAATTAGGTTATCAGCTCACTGATGAAGAGATAGATAAGGCTTTTAAGCAGTTCAAAGATTTAGCGGATAAAAAGAAGCAGATTACTGATGCAGATTTGGAGGCTTTGGTAGAAAACGAGATTCGTAAAATCCCGGAAAAATGGACTTTGGAATATCTTCACATCTGCAGTGGCACCGGGGTGACACCTACCGCTACTGTGCGGGTGGTCAGCGAGGACGAGGTGGTGGAAGAAGCGTCCTGCGGAGACGGTCCTATTAATGCCGCCTTTAGGAGTTTGGAAAGGGTTACCGGAATCGAAGCCAAATTACAACAATATTCCATTAACGCCGTCACCGGCGGAATAGACGCCATCGGAGAGGTTTCAGTGCTGGTGGAATACAACCATCGGGTTTTTTCCGGACATGGTATCAGCACCGACATCTTAGAGGCCTCGGCCTTGGCTTATCTTAATGCCATCAACAAGATTATTTATGAAAATCAGGTCAATGCCGGATTGGTTGGCTAGTCAAAAAAAACGGAGGTTTGAATTATGGGAATGACAATCACAGAAAAAATTCTCGCCGCGCACGCGGGAGAAGAGAAGGTCACGCCGGGTCAGTTTATCAATGCCCGCTTAGATGTGGTGCTGGGTAATGATGTAACCGGCCCTGTGGCCATCAATGAATTTAATAAATTAGGCTTTCAGGAAGTTTTTGATCGGGATCGTATTATGTTGGTACCGGATCATTTTACCCCCAATAAGGATATTAAATCGGCAGAACTGTCCAAAACTCTGAGAGAATTTGCTCAAAATCATGAGATCACCAATTATTTTGAAATCGGGCGCATGGGGGTAGAGCATTGTCTGCTGCCGGAAGCAGGTTTGGTCTTACCGGGAGATGTCATTATCGGGGCCGATTCTCATACCTGTACCTACGGCGCCTTGGGCGCTTTTGCCACGGGAGTAGGGAGCACCGATATGGCGGCAGGTATGGCCACGGGAGAAGCCTGGTTTAAGGTTCCTTCTTCTATCAAGTTTGTCTTTAAGGGCACAGATTTTAATCCCTGGGTGAGCGGCAAAGATTTAATCCTTTATGCCATCGGACAAATTGGTGTGGATGGCGCCCTCTACCAAGCCATGGAATTTACCGGGGACGGGATCGGTGCCTTAAGCATGGACAGCCGTTTCTCCATGTGCAATATGGCCATTGAAGCCGGCGGTAAGAACGGCATTATCGCCCCGGATGAAACCACTCTGGCTTACGTAAGAGGCCGGGCGACGAGAGAATTTAAAGTTTATCAAAGTGATCCCGATGCCGAATATACTCAGGTGTTAGAATACCAGGTAAAAGATATCCAGCCCCAAGTGGCATTTCCCCATTTGCCGGAGAATGCCCGTAATGTTACTGATGCTGGTGAGGTCTGGTTAAATCAAGTGGTCATCGGATCCTGTACCAACGGACGCTTGGAAGATTTAAGGGTGGCTGCATCCCTACTGGAAGGGAAAAAGGTTCATCCGGATGTGCGCTGCATCATCATTCCCGGCACCCAGGAAATTTATCGTCAGGCCATGAAAGAAGGTTTAATGGATATCTTTATCGATGCCCAGGCGGCGGTGAGTACCCCCACCTGCGGACCTTGTCTGGGAGGACACATGGGAATCCTGGCCAAAGGGGAACGTGCTCTTGCCACCACCAACAGAAACTTTGTCGGCCGTATGGGTCATCCGGAAAGTGAAGTTTATCTGTCCAATCCGGCAGTAGCTGCTGCTTCTGCTATTATGGGGCGTATTGCTCATCCTCAGGAGGTAATGTAAATGATCATCAAAGGTAAAGTATGGAGATTTGGCGCAAATGTAGATACGGATGCAATTATACCTGCCCGTTATATGAATACCTCTGTACCTGAGGAATTGGCCAAACACGTGATGGAAGATGCGGATCCCCAATTTCCGCAAAAGGTCGGCCAGGGGGATATCATTGTCGCCGACAAAAATTTTGGCTGCGGCAGTTCCCGGGAACATGCCCCCATTGCCATCAAAGCAGCCGGAGTTGCTGCTGTTATCGCCCCCACCTTTGCACGAATTTTTAATCGCAATGCCATTAATATCGGCCTGCCCATTCTGGAATCCCCGGAAGCAGCCGCTGGTATTAAAGAAGGCGATATCGTCGAGATCAATACGGATACCGGTGTGATTAAGAATATCACTACCGGTGCTGAATTTCAGGCTCAGCCGTTCCCCGAGTTTATGCAAAAGCTGATCGCAGCCGGCGGACTGATGGCCTATGTCAAAGAAAGGAAGAAAGAAAATCATGCGTAAGTATCAGATTGCCGTATTGCCGGGAGACGGGATCGGCGTGGAAATTGTTCCTCCAGCCGTGGAAATACTGAAAAAGGTGGGCACACAGTTGGACCTGGGATTTACATTTCAGGAGGCTTTAATTGGCGGTGCTGCCATTGATGAAACGGGCGTTCCTTTGCCTAAAGAAACCCTGGATCTTTGTAAGAAAAGTGATGCTGTGCTCTTAGGCGCTATTGGCGGCCCGAAGTGGGATCATATTCCCACCCATTTGAGGCCGGAGGTAGGAGCGCTTCTGCCTCTAAGAAAAGAGCTGGCACTTTTCGCCAATATCCGACCGGTGATTTTATATGACGAACTGGTTTCCGCTTCTACTTTAAAAGAAGAAGTGGTCACAGGAACCGACATGGTCGTGATTCGGGAATTGACCGGTGGCCTCTATTTCGGAGAAAAGAAACGGGAAAAAACAGCTATCGGTGAAAGAGCGGTAGATACCCTGGTCTATACCACTGAGGAAATTGAACGCATTGCCCGCCTGGCTTTTGAAAACGCTCAAAACAGAAGAAAAAAGCTTACCTCGGTGGATAAGGCTAATGTTTTGGAAAGCGGCCGGTTGTGGCGGGAAACGGTGACTCGTCTGGCCCAGGAGTATCCTGATGTGGAAGTCGAGCATATGTATGTGGATAATTGCGCCATGCAATTGGTGCGCGCCCCGAAGCAATTTGATGTTATTGTGACGGAGAATACCTTTGGTGATATCCTGACAGATCAGGCCTCGATGATTTCCGGTTCCATCGGTATGCTGCCGTCAGCCAGTATTGGGGGCAAAGTTGGTCTCTATGAACCTTCCCATGGTTCGGCCCCTGATATCGCAGGTATGGACAGAGCCAATCCTTTGGCAACGATTCTCTCTGCCGCCATGATGCTGGAGTATAGTTTTAAAGAACTTCAAGGTGCGGGAAAAATCAAAAATGCGGTGGCGAAGGTTTTAAAACAAGGGTATCGAACCGGAGATTTAGCCCAGGAGGGTACAAAAGTTGTGGGCACTAAAGAGATGGGTGCTTTGGTTTTAGCTGAAATCTAAGGCCGGGAGAAGAGAGAGGAGGAATGGGCGGCATGGAGAAAATTGTCGTTTTGGACACGACATTAAGAGATGGCACCCAAGGGGAAGGAATCTCCTTGTCGGTGGAAGATAAATTAAAAATCACGGTTAAACTTGATGCCTTGGGGATTCCCTATATTGAAGGAGGCTGGCCGGGCTCCAATCCCAAGGATATTGAATATTTTCAGCGGGTACAAAAGCTTTCATTGCAGCAAGCAAAAATTACAGCCTTTAGCAGTACCCGCAGGCCAGGGGTCCAAGTGGAGGAAGACATTAATATTCAGGAATTATTAAAGGCGGGCACCCCGGCGGTGACGCTCTTTGGCAAATCATGGGATCTCCATGTTGTCCAGGCCTTAAACACCACGCTGGAAGAAAACTTAGCCATGATCAAAGATACGGTTTCTTTTTTCAAGGCAGCAGGCCGGGAAGTAATCTATGATGCGGAACATTTTTTTGATGGCTACAAAAGCAATTCTCAGTATGCCCTGACCACAATTCGGGCTGCAGCGGACGCCGGTGCCGATTGGGTGGTTTTATGTGATACCAACGGAGGAATGCTCCCTTCTGAAATTGGGGAAATTGTTACTGTGGCAGGGGAAAATGTATCGGTGCCTCTGGGTATCCACGCCCATAATGACGGAGACCTGGCGGTGGCTAATTCTTTGCAGGCTGTGGCAAGCGGGGCGCAGATGGTGCAAGGGACGATCAATGGCTTGGGGGAAAGATGCGGTAATGCCAATCTTTGCTCCATCATCCCCAACCTGGAATTAAAGATGGGTGATTCCTGTCTGCCGGAAAATAACTTAAGCTTACTGACTGAGACCGCCCACTATGTCAGTGAGCTGGCCAATGTAGCGCAGCAGTCCCAACAGCCCTTCGTGGGTATGAGTGCTTTTGCCCATAAAGGTGGGATTCATGTCAGTGCAGTGACAAAGAATCCAGCTACGTATGAACATATGGATCCTCAATTGGTGGGTAACAAACGCCGGGTACTGGTATCTGAATTATCCGGTGTCAGCAATCTAAAATATAAGGCGCAGGAACTGAATATTGAATTGCCCCTGGAAACACCGGAAAGCAGGGAAATTATCAAACGCATTAAGGAATTGGAACACAAAGGTTTCCAGTACGAAGGGGCAGAGGCTTCTTTAGAGCTTTTATTAAGAAAAGCATTGAATCAATATCAGGATTATTTTCAGCTGGAATCATTAAAGGTGATTATGGAAAAAAGGGAAAACATGGGCATAACTTCCGAAGCTATGATTAAGCTGAAGGTAGGAACAGAAACGGTGCATACAGCTGCTGAAGGGAACGGTCCTGTCAATGCTCTGGATAATGCCTTAAGAAAAGCACTGGAAGAGTTTTATCCGGACATCAAAAACATCCATCTTTCCGACTATAAGGTGCGGGTGCTGGATGAAAAGGATGCCACCGGAGCCACGGTGCGGGTCTTAATCGAAACCATGGATCAGGAATCCAGCTGGAATACGGTGGGTGTCCACGAAAATATTATTGAGGCCAGCTGGCAGGCTTTGACCGATGGTATTACCTACGCTTTGTATAAAAAAGATCATCAACAATCTACACAATAGATCAACTTGGCTAAAAGTATTGCACCCCAGGTTGCTTTTGAATATAATAATATTAACAGATCCCGCCCACACCTCTTAACAATGTGTCCCAGGGTGGGTCGTTTTATTTTTAAGGGTATGGAGCACTTGACAAGAACAGACATTTTCCGGCATGATAGGATATAATACAGTCTTATGTTAAGGCATCTGATCTCAACCCTAAAAGGCTGATCATGATTATTGGAGTGTGCCGGCTTATGACGATCCTAAAAAGATTCATCTCTTATTATAAACCATACCGTTTGCTGTTTTTTGCTGATATGTTCTGTGCAGTGCTGGTATCCGCCGTTGATTTGGCGTTTCCTCAAGTGCTTAATTTCCTAAGCAAGAATGTCTTTACTCAGAGCCGGGATATAATTCTCAGCAACATCGGGTATGCGGGTCTGGTGCTGTTGGCACTCTATATTCTAAAATATTTCTGTCAGTATTTCATTACGTCCTGGGGGCACATCATGGGAGCCAGGATGGAAGCGGATATGCGCTTGGATTTGTTCGATCATTATCAGCGGCTTTCCTTTTCTTATTATGATAAAAATAATACGGGGGAGATGATGTCCCGGCTGGTGAACGATTTGTTTGATGTCACTGAGCTTGCTCATCACGGTCCGGAAAATATCTTTATCTCCGTGCTTAAGATTGCCGGTTCTTTTATCCTGCTGCTGATGATCAATGTGGAAATGACATTGCTGCTTTTCCTGGTCACCTTGATTATGGTTGGTTTCAGCATTGAACGCAACTTCAGAATGAAAGCGGTATTTATGGATAACCGGGTTAAAATTGCCAAGGTCAATGCCAGCCTGCAGGATAGTTTGGCCGGGATCCGGGTAGTCAAATCCTTTGCCAATGAAGAAGTAGAAAGAGGAAAATTTCGCAAAAGTAATCAAGATTTCCTCGCATCCAAAACGAGAAGCTATAAGATGATGGGGGGTTATCATGCCTGGAATTCCCTGTTTACAGGTTTGTTATATATTGTCGTCATTGTCTCGGGGGGTTATTTTATTGCAGAAGGGACACTGCGCGTTACCGAACTGGTCATTTATATCCTGTATATTAATATCTATGTCAATCCCCTGGAGGTCTTGATTAACTTTACCGAACAGTTCCAAAAAGGATTTTCCGGTTTTAAGCGGCTTACAGACATCCTGGAAACTCAGCCTGAAATCGTTGATAAACCCGATGCTGTTCCCTTGGATGAGGTCCGAGGGGAGATTGAATTTCATAATGTTTCTTTCCGCTATAACAATGAAGATGATGTCCTGCATGATGTCAGCATCCGGATTCCCGCCGGGAAAAATATCGCTCTGGTGGGGCCATCCGGCGGCGGCAAGACAACCCTTTGCTCTCTCCTGCCTCGTTTCTATGATGTGACAGCCGGTTCGATTACCATTGACGGCCAGGATATCCGGGATCTGACTCTGAAATCCCTGCGCTGTGCTATTGGTATCGTCCAACAGGATATCTATATGTTCAGCGGGACGATCAAAGAAAATATCGCTTTTGGCAAAAGGGGAGCAACCGATGAAGAGATTATGGAGGCTGCCCGTAATGCCAATATTCATGATTTCATCATGTCCCTGGAGGAAGGTTATGAGACCTTCGTCGGGGAACGGGGAGCACGTCTTTCAGGCGGGCAGAAGCAAAGACTAGCTATCGCCCGGGTCTTTTTGAAGAACCCGCCTATCCTGATCTTAGATGAGGCAACTTCAGCCCTGGATAATGAAAGCGAACGCTACATCCAGAAATCCTTGGAGAAACTATCCTCCGGCAGGACGACCATTGTTATCGCCCATCGTTTAAGTACCATCAGGAACGCAGATGAAATCATTGTCATCACCGACGAGGGAATCAAGGAGAGGGGAACCCACCGGGAGCTTATCTTCGAAAACGGCATCTATTCCAGGTATTACCACATGCAATTCGAAGGGCTGGAGAATACGACACCTGACTTTGACCAATATTAAAATAATGCGAAGAGAAAATAACGCGGGGACGGTCCTGGTGTTACCGTGTTACCCTAGCAACCATTTATAATTGCGCCTGCCATAAATGATGCGGCGGATTTATACTGTATCAGACTTAATAACAAAGAACACGATATAGTTCTCTACAATCAAGTATCGGTAGCCTTTAGCCTTCAGAACGATATCTCGTACAAATGGACATCGTCCGGGCATTTCAGAGAGACTACCGATTTTTTCAACAATCAAGTCATAGTATCTGATTGCAGCCTGTGGTGACATTGTATTGAGGTAGCTGACAATATCATTTAAGTCCGTTTTGGCATGTGAATATATTCTGATTTTATACTTGCCCATGCACGCTGTTCCTCAACTGTTTTGCAAACTCCAAAAAATCTTCACCCTCTGCACCGTTTGCAATTTCTTCTTCTGCCTCGGCAAGTTTAATATACAGGTTTATGCGTGCTTGCTGCCTCTCGTAGGTTTCAATACTCATCACAACCATATCACCGACACCGTTTTTTGTAATAAAAACCGGTTCTCGTGATGTATGGCAAAATTCTGAAATGTCATTGGCGTTATTTCTTAGGTCAGAAATCGGTCTAATATTCGGCATATTTAAATGCCCCCTTGTATCAATATTTATACCCATATTATATCAACATATTGAGAACATAGTCAACATAATGGATTAAACGACGGCTGAGGAATTGAAAAACGTGAAAAACGCCCAAAATCTACTAACCTTTCACAATAATTCTGACCTTGACAGGGATGGTTGAATGGTTTATTCTTAAAGCATAAAGTACTCTGCAGAAGCAGAGAAATGCAATAAATATTGAGATTTAACTTTTTGAAATATTATTAAAACTTGATAAATAAATTTTAACCATGAAGGTTAATGGCGGGATGAACCCGGCTGTTTTCTTCATGGTTTTTTATTTTAAGAGGTAGAGTCAAAAAGATTAAATATTGTTTAACAAGTATCAGCTGCCGAAATTAAAGCTAAAAAAGGGGGTACCCATAATGAAGAAGGCTAATCGCCTTGTGTTTTTCTTGCTTGCAGCAATGCTGATGATTTGTCTTGCTGCCTGCGGTAGTGAAGCCAATAACTCTCAAGAGAGCGAAGGCGTACCGGAAACGGACGGGAAGCGCACGATCACAGACAGTTTAGGGCGTGAGGTGGAAATACCGGCGACAGTTGAAACCATCGTTCCCCTCGGTAACACTCCGCGCATGATTACATATCTGGGACTGGCGGACAAGGTTGTAGGAATTGGATCATGTGAGATTGCAGAAAGTCCTGTTATGGCCTATGCCTATATAAATATTGACAAATGGAAAGGTCTTCCTAATGTCGGTACAGATGCCATGGGTGAGACATCTTATTACCCGGAAGCTATCATCGAGGCTAATCCGGATGTCATTCTGTGTACCTATACTCTGGATGTGGTTGAAGATCTTGAAAGACAAACCGGCCTGCCCGTGGTAGCGGTTGCACCAAGCACTTTATTCGATGAAGATTTTAATCAGTCCTTGCGTATTTTGGGTGAAGTATGCCATGTTTCTGACAGAGCAGAAGAAATTATTAGTTTTATCGATCAATGTCTTAATGATCTACAAAGGAGAACTGCTGATATTCCGGATGATAAAAAGCCAACTGTTCTTGCTGCCGCAGCAACTTTTGCAGGCAGCCATGGGATTGAGGGCATTTATGCAAACTACCCTGTTTTTAAAACAATCGCCGCAAAGGATGTTGCTATAGGTGTTACTGATAAAGTTGGCGGTGTTTTGGTTGACAAAGAGAAAATTATCGATTGGAATCCGGATATGATTTTTTGGATTTCAGCGGTGTTGAACTGGTCAAAAACGATTATGCTGAGAACCCTGATTATTACGCACAACTGAAAGCAGTAACGAACGGAAATGTATACCAATGGCCTAACTCAACATGGCACTGGTCAAATGTGGAGATTCCCCTGGTCAGCGCATATTATCTATCTTTTATGCTCTATCCGGAAGCATTTTCCGATATTGTTTTTGAGGAAAAAGCAAGGGAAATTTTTGAATTTTTCCTCGGGGAGGCAGATTATCTCAGTACACTGGAGTCGGTAGGAGCAGGCTATGGCAAAGTTGTACTTGGAGAATAACATGAAGCATGAAAGCCAGGATCAATTTCAAAAATATAATCAATTTGTGCGCAGAAAAAAAATCGTGCTGATTCTGCTTACTCTGATAACTTTGGTGGTGGCGTTATTTTCTGTTGGTGTTGGTTCAATTAACATTTCGATTACAGAAATACTGAAAACCATTTTTGGATACGGCGATGCCCAATCAAAAACAGTGATTATGGGCATCAGGCTGCCTAGAGTAATTGCCGCTGTTCTTGTGGGTGCACTGCTTTCAACCTCGGGAGCCGTGATGCAGTGTGTATTGCAGAACCCACTGGCATCAGCATCAACATTAGGCGTTTCTCAGGGAGCAGCCTTTGGCGCAGCTCTGGGGATCATTGCATTTGGAGGAGGAGTAGTCAATTCTGCGTCCGCGGCATCGGCTGTTACCATAAATAACCCTTATATCGTAACATTGTGCGCCTTTGTCTTTGGCGCCATTTCCACGATTGTGATCATTGCTATTTCTCAGCTTAAGAAAGACATCGGTCCCAGCGGCTTGATACTGGCCGGTGTCGCCCTTAGCTCTCTTTTTTCCGGCGGAAGCACACTTTTACAATATTTTTCTGATGAACAGAAAATCGGGGCTGTTGTTTTTTGGACATTCGGTAATCTTGGAGGTGCTAACTGGAAGGAAATTCTTATTCTCGCGGTGGTGTTTGCCGCCTCAATGGTATACTTCATCTGGAATCGCTGGAATTATAACGCCATGGAAAGCGGCGCGGATACAGCGCAAAGCCTGGGCATCAATACAAGAAGAACCATGATGATCAGTATGGGAATATCTTCTCTTTCAGCGGCTGTGGCAGTTTCCTTTGTTGGTATTATTGGTTTTGTCGGGCTGGTCGCGCCTCACATCATGCGTCTGTTTGTGGGCAACGATTACCGTTATTTGGTGCCTTCCTCAGCCGTAGCAGGAGCACTGCTGCTTGTTGTGGCTGATACTTTCGGCAAATCTGTGATTGCTCCCGTGATATTGCCCATCGGCGCAATCACCTCTTTTCTAGGTGCTCCAATGTTTCTTTTTCTACTTTTTAGGGGAGGTAAAAAATATGGTTAAGGTTGATGGCATCACCTATATGTATAACCGCGCTGTCGGAAACGTGCTGGAAGAAGTCGGTTTTGATGTCGATGAAGGTCAATGCATCGCAGTCCTGGGGAATAATGGCTGCGGAAAAAGTACGCTTTTGAAATGCATTGACCGTATACTTCCGGTGCAAAACGGTGCTGTGTTTGTTGAAGATTCCAATGTTTTTACCCTTTCAGGTTCCTCATTGGCCCAAAATATTGCTTATGTACCGCAAAACACCAGATCGGCAAATATGACGGTGTATGATGCCGTGCTCCTGGGCCGGAAGCCATATATCAAATGGGATGTGTCCTCTAAAGACAGGGAAATCGTGCGTGATATCATCCATCAATTACATCTTGACAATTATATCCTGCGGAATGTATCGGAGCTTTCCGGCGGGGAGGCGCAAAAAGTAGCTCTTGCCAGAGCCTTGGTCCAGGAACCCAGGTTGCTTTTGCTCGACGAACCCACAAGTAATCTTGACCCATACAATCAACATGAAATGCTGAGAATTGTACGAAACATTGCCCGGGAGAAAAATATTTGTGTGGCGATCGTGATTCACGATCTCAATCTCGCCATACGTTTTTGTGACCGTTTCCTGTTCTTAAAGGATGCTCAGGTCTTTTCTTACGGAGGTCTGGAAAGCGTTACACCTGAAATTATTGAAGCGGTCTACCGTATTCATGTCCACATCATTGAACACAAGGGTATTCCTGTTATTGTGCCCTTTCCCGACGAGAAAGTGAAAGAGGAGCACAGAGAACAATTCTTTGACAAGCAAAGGAAAGTTATATAATATCTGTTAAAATTTATCCTTGATGAAAGTATAAATTAAAAGGGATAAGAACAGTTACGGTTCTTATCCCTTTTAAAATTTCTTTTTTCCTATTCATATCCAATTCATATCCAAGGATATCAACAATTTATTTTGTTTTTATGGGCCCAGCTATTGTCTTGATACAAGAAATTTAAGCTGCTTCCTTTAAATGACTAAAGTTTTTTGGAGGGGCGGCGGCGGGAATTACCACATCCTCCTGTTTCTTTATCACCGGAAATACCTGAAATAGGGTGTTGAAATTATCAATAATACCTCCGGTAAAAGTCAGCCCTTTTTCCAATGTATCGGGGTCGCCGATGACCTTGACAATGACTGGACTTAAAAGTGGCTTATTGTCGACAGTAATAACTAAATTGCCATTTTCATCTGTTCCTTGGGAGATCAGAGTATGATACAGGATCCGGTGTTCGTTGATTGCCACCGCTTCGGCACCACTAACCCACAGTTCATTTACCAGATCAATTAAATCATAATCGATGAGATTGGAATCCCCGGTGATGGAGATCACCAAACCGGGTCCGTGCAAAGGTACGGTTCCGCTTACGACCCCAAAACGGGAGAGCTCGGTTGTTAAACTGCTGGCCAGGTTAGAACCCGCCGTTGCTTTTTCAACTAAAGAACGTTTTGTACTTGATAATTCTGCATAATCTGTTTCCAGCTGAACCCTTTTTTCATTAAGACTTTTGACTAATGTTACCAGGTCTGCTTCGGACTGAGAGGCTAAAGAGTTCTCCAAGGCTTGGTTGGTGCTGTATTGAGTGGAAACCAACAACCCGAACATAAGAAGTGCGATAAACAACGGAATGCGCCATTCTTTTTTAATCAATTTCATCTGCAGCACTCCTTTCTCGTTGTCTTTTCTTGTAACGATTGAGCAGATCTCTGCGGATAAAGCCCAGGTTATTAAAAAGACGGATCCCAAAAGCGACCACAGCTGCCAAATATAGATCTACGCCTAAGTGATCACCCATGTAAGCGAGGAGAACCGCCAGCAACGCATTGGTAAAAAAACCGGACAGAAGAATGGTGCCGTCAAAAGATTCTTCTAAAATTCCCCGGATACCTCCCAGAATTGAATCCAAGGCTGCCAGTACCGCAATGGATAAATATTTTGCGAATACAATCGGTACATGTAAGGTGAAAACAGAGCCAATGATCAGTCCGACAAGCAGCCCCAAAATTGGAAACCACATTTATGAATCCCCTTTCTCAACTTTTACAGGTTGGGCAAAATTCACAGTATTACTTCCTTTATATGCTGATATGGAAACATCCTCTCCTTTAATAAGGGAAAAGGGCATATCCTTGCTTTTCAAATAATCATATTCTTCACAATTTTTTACGGCAGCTTCCAAACGATCCGGATCACCGATCGCCTTAATTTCAAAAGGGGGTGCTAATCGGCTGGAATTTACCATGATCACGGTGCCCACACAGCGAATATCGGAGGTGGATACGATTCTTTGGTTATTCACGGAAATGGCTTCCGCTTGTCCCCGGAGGGCACTGACCAGATAGAGAATGTTTTTATCATGAACGATAAATTCCTCCGGATTATACAGACCGGGATTTTTTGATTTCGCAGCCTCGGCCCCGGCTAGATTATCATCCAATTCAATAGTAATACCCGGACCGTTTACATCAGAACGCCCTGAATATAATTCCAGTTGATCAATCTCATCCTGCATTTGAACGATTTGGTCCCGATCAGGGGCTTCCTTTTTTTGAATTTCTTCAATTTCATCCCTGAGATCAGTAATTGATGTTTCTAAGATATTGGTTTCTGCCTCTAAATTGTCTATAATATCAATGAGGGTTTTATTCTGCACGATTTCAGGATCTTCCTGACCGGCACTCTGGTTCTGCAATGCTGTAGATAAAAGAAATCCTGTGAGCAAACAGGCAATGGTAATGGGAAGATATTTTTTCCAGATCATCTTGATTCCACCCTTTTTTCAGGATATGCTATAATTACTTATTGTACTATAAAGTTCTCATTGTTGCTAGGTGGTAAATCTGATCGGGCTCAAATAAACATGGAAATTTTTTAAAATAAGAGGATTAAAGGAGTATTTTTGGAGGTTTTTTCAATTTGTGCGTCGAAGATTTTTAGATATTTCTTTTTCGTTTCTATCATAAGTTATTGGGGAAGAAGGTGAATAGGATGAAGGATTTTTTGCTGAATGTTGATTACTTATATGTGTTTACCGAAATTATTGATGTTTTAATTGTCTCTTATGTGATCTATAAACTTTTAATGTTAATTCAAGGCACCAGGGCAGTGCAGCTTATTAAAGGCATTATTATGCTTTTGATAGCTTTAAATGTCAGCGATATCCTTCGGTTATTTACTATTAAGTGGATATTGGATCAAATCTGGGCGACAATTTTCGTAGCTTTGGCTGTTATTTTTCAGCCTGAATTAAGAAGAGCTTTGGAACAGCTGGGCCGGGGGCAATTTTTTCTGCGCACCAATTCAGAAATGGGCACCGGGGACCGCCTGCGTCTTGTGGATGAATTGACCCGCTGCGCTTTGAAATTGGCGAAAACAAAGACAGGTACTTTAATTGTAGTGGAACGGGAAACAGGAATCAATGATTACATAGAAACAGGCATTAAAGTAGAAGGCATCGTTTCTGCCGAATTATTAATGAACATTTTTGTCCCCAATACCCCCCTCCATGATGGTGCTGTGATCATTCGCGGGGATCGGGTGGTGGCAGCAGGATGTTTTCTACCCTTAAGTGATAATCCTTACCTAGACAGCAGTTTAGGAACCAGGCATCGGGCGGCCTTGGGGATTTCAGAGATTTCTGATGCGGTGGTGTTGATTGTTTCTGAAGAAACCGGTACCATCTCTGTTGCTTATGGGGGGAAACTGGTGCGCTACCTGGAAGAAAAAACTCTGCGAGACAAGCTGCAGGATCTTCTCATTCCCAAACCTGCCGACAATTCCCGCTTTTGGAGTAGGAGGGTACCATCATGAAGAGACTACTGACAGTAAATAATCTCCTTTATAAAATTATTGCCGTTGTTCTGGCTCTTCTGCTTTGGCTATATGTAAACCATCAGGAAAATCCTGTGACCGACCAAATTTTTACCATCCCCCTGGAGGTGCGAGGCCTGGAACAAAATTTGACCATTTCGGAACGACCTTCTTTTGTGAAGGTCCGCTTACAGGGTCAAAGAAGGCTCCTCGATGAGGTGACAGCTCGAGACATCCAGGCATTTCTTGAAATGAGCGGCTTGGATGTAGGGCAGCATATGGCGGAGGTGCATGTTTCAGTTCCGCAAAAAACACAGCTGGTTTCTGTGACACCCGGCAGCGTAAATTTGGATGTTGAGGTACTGACAACAAGTCAATTTTCCGTTAATGTGACCTATAAGGATAATACACCGGCCGCAGGATTTATGGCCTTAGAACCGGTGCTCACCCCTTCCCAGGTCATTCTTTCCGGACCGGAAGAAAAATTAAAAGAAGTGAAACAAGTGTATGTAGAGGTTGATTTGGGGGATTATACCTTTAATTATAATCAGAAACTCCCGGTTAAAATTGAGGATGATAAGGGCAATCTATTGCTGGATTGGATTACAGTGACCCCTTCACAGGTGGATGTTTTGGTGCCGGTAATTTCCGAGCTTCCTACGAAAACCGTTCCGGTCAAGGTTCCTATTGAAGGAGAGGTCGCCCTCGGCTATGTGATGGCCAGAACCGTGACAGCACCGGAATTAATTGGCATCATGGGTGATGAAAAAGTCCTGCAAGGCATTCAAAGCCTGACCACCCAGCCCGTAAGAATAAACGGTGCGACTCAGGATGTGGTGAAAACAGTGGAACTGATTCTCCCGGAGGGTGTTCGCCTGACCCAGGGAGCAAAGGTGACCGCCATTGTACGTGTTGAAAAAATTATGGAGAAGACCTTTACCGGACCAATGGTGGTACCCCATAACCTGGGGGAGAACTTAACCATGGAAATCCTTGATCCTGCAATGGAACTCACTGTCTCCGGGGCAGAGTCCCTGATGGAAAAATTATTGACAGCAGACATAACTGTATCTGTAGATTTATCAGGTTTAACTGCCGGGGAGCATCAGGTGCCGGTACAGTTGAATTTGCCCCCCGGTGTGAACTTGGGAGAGGTGAATCCTTCTGAAATAAAAGTTTTATTAAAACAGGAGCCGTAATACATGAAATTAAGATTAACGAATTTGCGCTTAGATCTGAATATGAATGAGGAAGCATTGGCTACCCTTGCAGCCAGGAAAATTAGGGTCGCCCCAGGGAAAATCACTTCTTTACATATTATCAAAAAGGCACTGGATGCCCGGAAAAATGAAAGGGTGGAATTTGTTTATTCTGTTGATATCCAGGTGGGTGATATTAAGGGGATTAAAATGAATCCCCCTTTTGTCCAGCCTGCTCCGGAGCCTTTCCGGGAACAACTGAAAAGGGGCGACGCATTGCTTTCTTGTCCTCCTGTAGTGGTGGGCAGCGGCCCCGCCGGTCTTTTTTGTGCTTTAAAATTGGCAGCCTGGGGTTATCGCCCTCTGGTATTGGAACGAGGCTTTGATGTGGACCGCCGCTTTCAGGAAATTGAGCGGTTTTGGCAGACCGGGGTTTTGAATCCGGATTGTAATGTGCAGTTTGGTGAAGGCGGTGCCGGCACTTTTTCCGACGGCAAACTGACGACCCGGGTGAAAGATCCCCGGGTAAGGAGCATCCTGGAGCAACTGGCAGAAGCTGGAGCTCCCGAGGAAATTCTTTATCTCAATAAACCTCATATCGGGACAGACGTGCTGCGCGGGGTGATGAAGAATCTGCGCCGGAAGTTAATCTCCTTGGGCGGTCAGGTGATTTTTGGCTGCCGGGTAACGGGACTGAAGCTTTCCCCGGAGGGCTCCCTGGCCGGATTGGAGGTAGGACAAGGGGAAATCCCTGCCTCTGTCGGTGTTTTTGCCATTGGCCATAGTGCTCGGGACACCTATCAAATGCTCTTTGATCAGGGCGTGCTCATGGAAGCCAAACCCTTTGCCATGGGCCTCCGGGTGGAACATCCCCAGAGTTTTATTGACCAAAATCAATATGGCAAAAATGCAGGTCATCCTAAGCTGGGCGCGGCGGACTATGCCTTATCTTTTCAAGACAAAGAACGCGGCCGCAGTGCCTACAGCTTTTGCATGTGCCCCGGAGGGGTTGTGGTGGGGGCAGCGTCGGAAACGGGCGGGGTGGTAACCAATGGCATGAGCGAACATGCCCGAGCTTCGGGGCGGGCCAACGCTGCCATCGTGGCAACGGTGGATATTCCTGATTTTGGGGATGGTTGTTTAAAAGGGATGGAATTTCAGCGCAAGTGGGAACAAATTGCCTCTTAT
This sequence comes from Dehalobacterium formicoaceticum, assembly GCF_002224645.1. NCBI lineage: Bacteria > Bacillati > Bacillota > Clostridia > Eubacteriales > Peptococcaceae > Dehalobacterium > Dehalobacterium formicoaceticum. The sequence continues at coordinate 1,621,553 of NZ_CP022121.1, forward strand.
AGGGGTGGTGGCAACTATTATGCCCCGGCTCAAAAGCTGGAAGATTTTCTGCAAAACCGGCCTTCCGCTGATTTAGCAGGAACCATCGGATCTTCTTATCGGCCGGGAGTAACCCCAGGGAACCTGCGTGATTGCCTGCCCCAAGAGGTGGGGGAAACCATCGCCGCTGCAATCAAGCACTGGGATCGACAAATCAAAGGCTTTATCCATCCCCAAGCTGTGGTAACAGGAGTAGAAACCAGAACCTCAGCTCCTGTGCGCATCCTGCGTAATGAAAGATTAGTATCGATGAATACCCCCGGATTATACCCGGCAGGGGAAGGGGCAGGATATGCAGGGGGCATTATCAGTGCTGCTGTTGATGGGTTAAAGGCGGCGGAAGCTATTATATCACACTATGAAAAGCCGAAGGAATTTTTTCCCTCCGCTTTAATAGATAAATTGACTTCGAGGAGAGATTAAGCATGGGTATATATTTTGGCACAGATGGTGTCAGAGGCTTGGCCAATCGGGAGTTGACGCCCAATCTGGCTTTTCAGCTGGGCCGGGCCGGGGCATATTGTTTGGCACGAGAGCATCAAAGACCAACGATTGTGATCGGCAAGGATTCCCGCCTTTCCGGTGATATGCTGGAAAGCGCTTTGGCGGCGGGCATTTGCTCAGTTGGGGCGGATGTGATCCGTTTGGGGGTGATTCCCACACCTGGGGTGGCATATTTGACCAGACATATGGGGGCTCAAGCCGGAGTCGTGATTTCGGCCTCCCATAATCCCATGGAGGATAACGGAATAAAATTTTTTGGCAGTACCGGATTTAAATTGCCGGATGCAATGGAAGATGAAATCGAAGAAATTATCACTTCCGGAAAGGAATTGCCTTCTCCTGTGGGAAAAGATGTGGGAAGAATCAAGTATCAGCATCAGGCAGGAGCAATTTATATCGACTATCTAAAAAAGACATTGGGTTCGGACCTGTCCGGCTTAAAAATTGTGGTGGATTGTGCCCATGGTGCCGCATCTCATATCGCACCTGTTATTTTAAAGGATTTAGGGGCGGAGGTAATTCCTCTTTTCAATCATCCTACCGGCAGCAACATCAATGATGGATGCGGCAGCACCCATCCGGAACAACTGATGGCAGCAGTAAAAGACCATGGAGCTCATTTGGGCATTGCCCATGATGGAGATGCCGACCGCATGCTGGCGGTAGATGAAAAGGGTGCCTTAGTGGATGGGGATAGAATCATGGTAATTTGCGCCATTGATCTCTTCCAAAAGGAAAAACTTCCCGGCAATCGCATCGTGGTTACGGTGATGAGTAATCTGGGCTTGCATCTGGCCTTGAAAAAAATTGGCATTGATGTTTTGGAAACCAAAGTGGGGGACCGTTATGTGCTGGAGAAAATGTTGGAAACAGGTACGATTATAGGGGGAGAACAGTCCGGGCATGTCATTTTTAGCGATTATAATACCACCGGAGACGGCATCGCCACCGCACTGCAATTATTAAAGGTGATGACGGAAACCGGAAAACCCCTTTCGGAGTTGGCCGCCCAAATGGAACTATTACCCCAGCTATTGGTAAATGTCAGGGTAAAATCAAAGGACGGCTGGGAAGTAAATCCTGGGATTCAGGCAGCTATTGAACAAGGGAAAAAATCTTTGGAAGGGCGCGGCCGGATTTTGGTGCGTCCTTCGGGAACGGAACCTTTGATTCGGGTCATGGCGGAAGGCCCGGAAGAACAGGAATTAAAAGAGATAGTCCATGGCATTGTGGATGTGATCAAAAAAGAGTTAGATTAAGCGGAAAATCGGTGGGGAAAGGAGTCTTGCCCCTTGAAGAAACAGGAAGAATCAATCATATTACAAGATGAAATTACCCTGGGGGGCAGACGATTTCCTACCGGATGAGAAAAAGTGTCCGGGCCAAAAATCTTCGTTTAAGCATCAGTGAGGAAAATGGCCTGGAGGTGGTGCTGCCGCATCAATACTCCCTGGGGGAGATCAGCCAAATTGAGGATTTTTTAAGGCAAAAGGAAGTATGGATTCTGGACAAGATGAAGCTGATGGCGGAACAAACTGCCCTTAAGGAGGCAGCAGAAGGGAATTTCTTGTCCAGAATTCGCTATTTAGACCAGGAATACCCTATTGTGGTCATTTTGGACTCTGATGCCCCGATTCGAGTAGAACTTAACGGCGACAAGGCTCTTTTCACCTTACCGGAAAACCGGGAGGAGCTTCTCCAGCAGGTGATTCAGGCTTGGTATCCTTGGGCCGCAAAGCAGTTCATTGAGGAAAGATGCCCACACTGGGCGGAAAAAATGCGGGTTTCTTATCAGCGCATTTACATAAAAAATCAAAAAAGCCGCTGGGGCAGCTGTTCCGGGAGCAAGAATCTCAGTTTTAATATGCGCCTGATCATGGCTCCTATAGAGGTGGTCGACTATGTTATTATCCATGAACTGGCTCATTTGAAGGAGATGAATCATTCCGCCGTATTTTGGCAGATGGTGGCGGATTTTTGTCCGAGCTATCAGGAGCATCGGGATTGGTTAAAGAAATACGGCGCCGGTTTAATTCTGTAGGTGGAAAGAAAAACAAAGAAAACCGTGCTGAAAGCGCGGTATTTTTTTGCGCGCTAAGCCTTCGGCTTGGCGCAAGCCAGGTTTTCTTTAGACGGGATATCAGGATAATTAGGATCCAGGAATAGGAGGGGGTTTTCATGTTATACGATATGATCCGGGCAGCAAGGGGGGAAATCAAACCGGCGCTGGTATTAAAAAACGCTAAACTGATCAATGTTTTTTCCGGAGAAATATATCCGGCGGATATTGCCGTGGATCAGGGCCGGATTGTAGGCATCGGCAGTTATTCCGGTGTTGAGGAAAAGGATCTTGCCGGGTGCTGCCTCTGTCCGGGGCTGATTGACGGGCACATCCATTTGGAAAGCACCATGGTCACGCCGGGGGAATTTGCCAAAACAGTTTTACCACGGGGCACCACCTCGGTGGTAACAGATCCCCATGAGATTGCCAATGTCTGCGGCCTGGATGGTATCACTTATATGCTGGACAGTACCGAAAACCTGCCCCTGAATGTATTTTTTATGGTGCCTTCCTGTGTACCGGCCACCAGTCTTGAGGATAATGGTGCGGAAATCACTGCCGAGAATGTTCTGGAACTTTTAGACCGGGAGCGAATTTTGGGTTTGGCGGAAATGATGAATTACCCGGGGGTTCTCACCGGCGACCCCCATGTGCTGGCCAAGCTGGACGCTGCCAAAAGAAAAGGGAAAATCATTGACGGCCATGCCCCGGGACTTTCCGGCAAGGATCTATGTGCTTATGTGGCGGCAGGTATCACCTCGGATCATGAATGCACTACATATTCGGAAGGACTGGAAAAAATCCGTCTGGGCCAATGGGTGATGGTGCGGGAAGGAACGGCGGGCAAAAACATGCAGGATCTTTTGCCCTTGCTTTTATCGGAAAAATCCCGGCGCTCAATGCTGGTCACGGATGATAAGCATCCCGGCGATCTTTTGCGTGAAGGTCATTTGGATGGTATGATCCGGACCCTGATTGCCCAAGGGGTGCGTCCTCTGGAGGCCATCCGCATGGCTACCCTTAATCCGGCCCAGTATTTTGGCTTGAGTGATCTGGGTGCCATAGCACCTGGCTATCGGGCTGATTTTCTGGTGCTTTCGGATCTGGAAAGTTTTAAGATAAAAGAGGTCTACAAAGACGGCCGGCTGGCGGCGCAAAAGGGCAAAGCCTTGCCCTTTGAGATACCGGCGGTGTCTGCGCCGACAGTCTTAAATTCTTTTCATATCCAAGAAGTAAAGCCGGAACAGTTGATCCTTTCCGGTTCGGGCACCAAGATGCGCGTCATCGGTCTGGTGCCCGGACAGATTCTTACCCGGGAGATCATTGTTGATTTGCCTCATCAACCCGGGGAGATCATTGCCTGGGATCCTGAACAGGATCTGGTGAAGCTGGTTATGGCTGAACGCCATAAAAATACAGGGCTGACAGCAGCAGCCCTGGTCCAGGGCTTTGGCTTAAAAAAAGGCGCCATTGCCTCCTCCGTTTCCCATGACTCCCACAATCTGGTGGCAATCGGCACAGAAGATCAGGCTATCTGCCGGGCCGCCAATGCCGTAGCCGCTCATCAGGGGGGGCTTGCCATTGCCGATGGGGATCAGGTGCTGGCGATCCTGCCTCTGCCGATAGCCGGACTGATGAGTACCGACGGAGTGGAAAAAGTGGACCTTAAGCTTCAGGCTATGAAAGAACTGGCCTGGACCATGGGCGTGCCCAGAGATCTGGATCCTTTTATGATGCTTTCTTTTTTGGCTTTGCCTGTGATCCCGGAACTGAAGCTTACCCCCCGGGGACTGATCAAGGTTGATGAACAGAAATTAGTACCGGCTGTTTTTTGAAATTGCGAGGAGGTGTGGTGCCGATGAACAGATTAGCTGAAACAATCAGCGCGGCCAGAAAAAAGGCCGGGCTTTCGGAGAAAGAGCTGGCGCAAAAATGCGGTCTGACCGTAAGCTATCTCATGCAAATAGAATCCGGCAAGAAAATTATCAATGAAAAAGCAGGAGAAAAGATTCTTAAGGTGTTGGGTGTTCAGGGGAAATTTTTTGATGAGGAAAAGCCGGCAGAAGAACCAAAAAAAACTGAGCACAAGCCAAAACCCGTTCCGCAGGAAACCATTTCGGTGGAACCCACCGAATCCTGGATGGATGCTTTGGCGGGCGTCATCAAGAAATATCCTGTATATGATATGCAAAGCGGCAAAGGGGTGGATTTCAGGGAACTTCCCCTGATTAATAAAAAAGTTGCCGGTCTTCATCCGGACAAAATTCTCTTTATCAAAGTTTCCGATAACGACATGTCTGCCTGCCGTATCGAAAAAGGTGATGTATTGACCGTTAATCTGACCAAAGAAATCATGAACGGCGGGATTTACCTCTTGGAATGGAAAGGACAAAAGCTGATCAGACTCATGAAAAAAGAAGGAAACAAGCTGTCGATGGGTAAAAGCATGAACGATGGTTCCGTCGATACAGCGGAGCTTAGCCAGGTCGAAGTAATCGGCCGGGTCGTGCGCAACGAAATTGTCATCAAGTGATTTTCCCAAAAAAAACTTGCTTTTTCTGTCAATAATGTATAGAATTTTTCTGTGTTATTTAATCTGGATGGGGAGATGAAACTCACAGTGGATATTTTAATCAGAAAAGACTATAATGAAATGAGTAAGACGGCAGCCGGATTTATTGCCCAATTGGTGCAATCAAAACCGGATTGTGTATTGGGTCTGGCTACAGGAAGTACCCCTATTGGCACATACCGGGAGCTGATCAGATGCCATCGGGAGGAGGGATTGGACTTTTCTCAGGTGACAACTTTTAATCTTGATGAGTATTTGGGACTGGGCGTGCATCTGGATCAGCCTTACAGTCTGGATCAAAGTTATGCCCGTTTTATGTATGAAGAATTAATCAAGCATATTAACATTAAAAAAGAAAACACCCATGTGCCGGACGGCTTGGCTACAGATCCAGGGAGGTTTTGCCAGGAATATGAAGCAGCCATTAAGGATGCGGGCGGTATTGATTTGCAGCTCCTGGGCATTGGCGGCGACGGTCACTGGGCATTCAACGAACCGGGATCTTCCTTGGGCTCCAGAACCCGGGTGCAGGCTTTAATGAAACAGACCCTGGATGATAATTATAAAAGCTTCTACGCCAAAGCCGGATTCGAAAGAAAGGATATGCCTCATTTTGCCATTACCATGGGTGTGGGCACCATTCTGGAGGCCAGAAACATCATAATGATCGCCAACGGGCTGAAAAAAGCGAATGTAGTCGCCCAAGGGATCGAAGGGCCGGTCACGGCGCAGATTACGGCTTCGGCCATCCAATTGCACAGCGGGGGTATTACTGTGGTACTGGATGAAGATGCAGCTTCAAAATTAAAGCATAAGGAGCATTATATCCACGTGGAGCGAATGAAAAAGGAATATAACTTATAAAATTATTTTTTAGGCAATGGGAAAAGAGTCAGGGACACCTCCCTGAACTTTTTTTCATTCTTCTGTTTTTTTAGGGAACAAATTTGAAACAAATTCCGTCTAATGAATAATTGCCTAAAATTGCTTAAAATGGAGGAATGGTTTACTGTGCTTTCATTCATCGAGCACTTTAATGTGTTAATCTTTTTGTTTTTTAGCGTAGCATATTCTTATCGCATTGTTTATGTACTAATCGGTCTTTATTCCAAAAAGAAGAAAAGGGACGCACTGAAACCTGTGAAACTACATAAATATGCTGTCCTGATCGCGGCCAGAAACGAACAGGCTGTAATTGGGGAACTGATCAAGAGTCTTAAAAATCAAAAATATCCCGAGGAACTGCTGGATATTTTTGTCGTGGCTGATAATTGCACGGATCAAACGGCCCAAAGGGCGCGGGAAATGGGCGCGATTGTGTACGAACGCTTTCATCGTGACCTTGTGGGAAAAGGGTATGCCTTACATTTCCTCTTCGGGAAAATTGCGAAACAGTGCGGCTTAAAGCATTATGCAGGGTACTTTGTTTTTGACGCCGATAATCTGCTGGAGGAAAATTATATTGCGGAAATGAATCGGGTTTTTGACAAAGGTTATCGGGTCCTTACCAGCTACCGAAATTCCAAAAATTATGGACATAATTGGATTTCCGCCGGATACGCTCTGTGGTTTCTTCATGAAGCAGAATATCTCAATAATCCTAGAATGATTTTGGGAAAAAGCTGTGCCATCTCGGGGACGGGATTCCTAGTTCATCAGGATATCATTCTTAGAAACGGCGGATGGAAACATTATCTTTTAACAGAAGATATTGAATTTTCCGTAAGTGAAGTGATCAAAGGGGAAACCATCGGATATTGCGGCAGCGCCGTACTTTATGATGAACAGCCCGGAACCTTTAAGCAAGCCTGGAACCAGAGAATGCGCTGGGCCAAAGGATTCTATCAGGTTTTTCATCGCTACGGCAAAAATCTTCTTCAATGCAGTCTTCAAGGGAAGAAACAAAGTTTCTCCTGCTATGATTTGATGATGACCATCATGCCGGCCTTGCTGCTCTCGATCACCAGTTTTGTTGTCAATGGTTTATTTTTCCTTATGGGTTTGATCAATCCCAATTTTGGCGATCAGATCTTGCAGGTTACGTTTATTGCCATCCTTTCGTCCTTTGGAATTTATTACACCATCCTGTTTACCTTGGGGACGATCACGACCATAACTGAATGGCATAGGATTCATTGTTTTGCCTGGCAGAAAATCATTTATCTTTTTACCTTTCCTCTTTTTATGTTTACCTATGTTCCTATCGCTTTGGCGGCTTTATTTAAGAAGGTGGAATGGAAACCGATTCAACATACCTGCGTTAAATCTTTGCAGGATATCCGGGAGCAACAGTCCGCTTGAGGAATTGAATTTTTAACCTTTAATAAGCGCGGCAGAGGTTTTGATACCTCTGCCGTTTTTTTTACATTTTTATCAAATTCCAAGCCCCCACTTCAATAAGTTTGGGTTCCTTTTTTATTTCGCTTAATTTTTAAAAGCCGGTTTGGAAAACAGGACTGAGATGATCATTTATAGTATAATTAATAGAAGCGGTTTGAAAGGGGATGGGGAAATGATTCAATTTGACCAGGAAAAATGTATCGGTTGTGGTCTGTGCGTAAGAGACTGCTTACCTCAAGTAATTGGAATTAAAAATGAAAAAGCATATTTTAAAGCTGATCAATGTTTTAGGTGCGGTCATTGTATTGCAATTTGTCCTAAAAATGCTGTCTCCATGGATGATTATGATATGAGAGATGTCTTGTCTTACCAGAAAGATCAGTTTACCATCGAACCCGAGCGCCTTCTAAATTTTATTAAGTATCGCCGCTCCATCCGTCATTTTTTACCCAAGCAGGTTGAACGGGAAAAATTGCTGAAAATTATTGAAGCAGGAAGATATACCCCCACGGCAAGCAATTTGCAAGGGGTTTCTTATATCGTGGTTCAAGAAAATATTGCCCTGGTCAAAGAGCTAGCCTTTAAGCGTCTGCAGGAAATGGCTGATCAGGTGCTTCAGGATGAAGCACAGCCGGAAGATTTAAAGAATTATGCCCGGCGCTGGATGAAATTGAGTCAGGAATATTATCAGGAAGGCAAAGACGGTTTGTTTTTTAATGCCCCTGCCCTGGTACTGAACATTGCCCGCTCCCCTGTTGATGCTGCTTTAGCGGCATCAAATATGGAATTAATGACCTTCACCTTAGGGTTGGGCTGCTTTTATTGCGGGTATTTTGTCCGGGCAGCCGTCAATAATTCTGAAATAAAAGAGGTTTTAGGGCTGGATCAAACCCAAGAAGTAATCACCTGTCTGGTCATTGGTTATCCCGATGTCCGCTATTTAAGAACTGCCCCCCGCAAAAAGGCGAAAATCAGCTGGAAGTGAACTCGTTCAGCTTAAGCTGAACATCGGGGCTTCAGATGGGGAATCTACCCCACCTGAAGTAAAATATGAGCTCCCACTTATAGAAGTGGGAGTCTTGGAATTTGATAAAACTTTTGAAAAGGTAATATATGGGGATTAATGGAGGTGGTAAGTCGTATGATGAAATCAAGAAGGGAACAGGTATTAAAGATTTTGGAGAAAACCGGGGGTGAAGCTCTTTTTCTGCTGGGGCAGGCCAATATTCGATACCTTAGTGGATTCATGGGTACCGATGCTTATGTTCTTTTATCCCGGGCAGCCCGGATTCTCTTAACGGATTCCCGCTATACGGAACAGGCGGAGGCGGAGTGCCCGGAATTTGAAATTGTTGATTATCGCAGCTCTTTTTCCGGTCTGGAAGAAGCACTGGCCTATTTTTGCACCAAATATCAGATCAGGCAATTGGGCTTTGAAGAAGATATCATCACCTTTGCCAGGTATCAAAAATTACAAGATCAGCTGAAGGATGTAACGCTGGTTCCCACTGCCGGGATCGTACTGATGGTACGTCGTAAAAAGGATGATCTGGAAATTGAGCTGCTCAAAAAAGCTGCTCAAATTGGGGATGAAGCTTTTGCCGAGGTCCTGCCGTTGATTAAACCGGGTGTGACGGAAAAGGATCTTGAAAGAGAACTGGAATACCTGATGAAAAAGAAAGGGGCCCTCTCTGCCTCTTTTCCCATTATTGCGGCTTCCGGACCCAGAAGTTCCCTGCCCCATGCCATTCCCACGGAGCGAAAAGTAAGCAAGGGGGATTTTATCACCCTGGATTTTGGGGCTCTTTACGAGGGCTATTGTTCCGATATGACCCGGACGGTGGTAGTGGGGCAGCCGGATCAGAAACAGCGGGATATTTATCGGCTGGTCAAAGAAGCCCAGGAAAGGGGAGTGGAAGCCGTCCGGGCGGGTGTCATGGGGAAAGAAGTGGATCAAGCGGCTCGGCATGTGATCACAAAGGCCGGATATGGCAAGTATTTTGGTCATGGCCTGGGTCATGGCATCGGTTTGGAAATTCACGAGGAGCCGGTTTTGAATCCCCGCTCCGACCATCTCCTAACTGCCGGGTCCGTGGTAACTGTAGAGCCGGGTATTTATCTGCCTGATTGGGGCGGCGTACGTATTGAGGACAGTGTGGTAGTAAGGCCGGAAGGTTGTGAGATTATTACCCATACTACCAAGGATTTGATTATTCTTTAGTCAATCATCAAGGGACAGCTAGGGGGAAGGGGGTGGTTTCATGGTCAACCTGCTGGAGGTAAAAAATCTGGAGGTATCGTTCAACACGTATGGTGGTACGGTACAAGCGGTACGAGGCGTAAGCTTTACCGTTAAACCCGGTGAAACCGTGGCCATCGTTGGAGAATCAGGCTCAGGGAAAAGCGTCACCGCGACAACCCTGATGGGCCTAATTCCTGTACCCCCTGGAGAGATTAAGGGGGGAGAAATCCTGTTTAACGGAGTGGATCTGACGAGGCTCACGGATCGGCAGATGGAAAATTATCGAGGGGCAGAAATGGGAATTGTTTTTCAGGATCCCGGGACATCCCTTAATCCCACCATGAAGATTGGCAGGCAAATCGGAGAATCCTTCCTTTACAGGGAAAATATCAGCAAAAAAGCGGCCCGGAAGAAAGTCCTGGATCTTTTGGATTTAGTCGGTATCCCCCAAGGTGAAGTACGCATTGATCAATACCCTCATCAATTCAGCGGCGGGATGAAACAACGGGTGATGCTGGCCATGGCTCTGGCCGGCCGCCCCAAGCTTTTGATTGCAGACGAACCCACCACCGCTCTGGATGTAACGATTCAGGCCCAGATTATTGATTTGCTGCGCCATTTAAAGGAGCAGCTGCAGATGGGTCTGCTCTTGATCACCCACGATTTTGGCGTAGCAGATCAATTGGCGGATCAGGTACTGGTCATGTACGCCGGGAGAATCATGGAAGCCGGAAGGAAAGAGGATATTTTTGATCATGCCCAGCATCCTTACACCCGGGGTCTTTTAAAATCCCGTCCTCAAATAAATCCGGAAGATGGTGAGAGATTATTTATCATTCCCGGCCAGCCTCCTGATTTATTTCTCCCGCCCCCAGGCTGTCCTTTTGCCTCTCGATGCCCTGATGTCATGAAGGTTTGTGTTCAGACTGCCCCTCATGAGGTTCACCTCAGGGTTACGAAAGGGGCAGAACACCGGGTGGCCTGCTGGCAGTATCATCCCCAATCAAAAAGGGATCAGAGCAGAGACGGGGGAGGAGAAAATCATGAAAGCTGAGCAGGAAGCCCTGATCCGGGTGGAAAATCTTAAAAAATATTTTTATCCCAAAAGAAATTCTGTCTTAAAAGCATTGGACGGGGTTTCCTTCTCCATTTACCCAGGAGAGACCTTGGGCTTGGTAGGGGAAAGCGGCTGCGGCAAATCTACTGCGGGCAAGACCATAGTGCGTCTTTTTGAACCCACGGATGGTCAGGTGTGGTATCGGAAACGGCATGTTCATCAACTGAAGGGCGGGGAACTGAAAAATTTCCGGAAAAAGGTACAAATTATTTTTCAAAATGCTTATGCCTCCCTGAACCCCAAGATGACAGTGGAATGGATCGTAGGGGAGGGCATGGATATCCATCACCTCTATCCGGGGAAGGCGCGGCGGGAAAGAATTCGGGAATTATTACATTTGGTCGGACTGAACCAGGAGGATGGCCGGCGCTACCCCCATGAATTCAGCGGCGGCCAAAGACAGCGTATTGGCATTGCCCGTGCCCTTGCCCTGGAACCGGAATGCATCATCTGTGATGAGCCGGTCTCGGCCTTGGATATGTCCATGCAGGCCCAAATCGTCAACCTGCTGCAAGACTTGCAGGAAAAGATGAGAACATCCTATTTGTTTATTTCTCATGACTTGGGGCTGGTGCGCTATCTAGCCCGGCGCATCGCCGTGATGTATTTAGGCAATCTGGTGGAGCTGGCCGGTGCCGCAGACCTTTATCAGCATCCTCTCCATCCATATACCCAGGCACTTTTGGCCGCGGTACCTTATCTTGATGTTCAACAAGAAGGGAAGAAAAAAAGAATGGTGCTTTCCGGGGAGGTGCCCAGCCCTTTTAATCCTCCTTTTGGCTGCCCTTTTGTAACAAGATGCTCTTATGGAACAGAAATTTGCCGTCAGGAAAAACCCCTTTTAAAGGAAGCAGCACCGGGGCATTTTGTGGCTTGCCATGGACACTTTTCTTGACAAGGATTTTATCATCAAATAAAATGAATTTATATTCATTATATAAAAAGAAGGTGCGCTTTTTGGCTTATCGTGAGACAGAACGAACCCAAGAGAAAATGGCCCGGAAAAAAAGAGACATTATCAAGGCGGCTCGTGAAATCTTTGCGGAAAAAGGTTATCAGGGAACCTCCATGAAAGCATTGGCACAAAAAGCGAAGATCGCTACGGGCACGGTTTATTTATATTTCTCCAACAAAGAAGTCCTGATGAGTAGTATTGTGGATGAAATGTTTCGGGAACTTTTGACCATCATTAAAAATGAACGGGAAAAATATTGCGATGGTTTTGATAAACTGCAAGCTTCTATGGATGCCTGCTTTCGGGTTTTTATGAAAGAAAAAACTATGGCTAGAATTTTTTTGGTGCAGGTTCCCGGGGTTAATAGCGCCTTTCAAAAAAAACTGCATCAAATTGAAAATGAGTTAGTTCTTTGGACACAAAAGGATCTGGAAGAGTTGAAGGCGGAAGGACGTTTGCCGGAAAAGGATACTTTGGTGAGCGCCCTGGCTTTTGTGGGCAGCTTTCGTCAAGTGCTCTTCCATTATCTGATGGAAGGCGAACCCCAAGACTTAGAGACAGCCTATATCGATTTAAAAAAATATAATTTACGAGGACTAGGACATGGCCATGAAAGCTGAGCATTACCTGGAAATTAAGGATCTGAAAGTAGATTATCTTCATCAGGGGAAAGGGGTTTCCGCCTTAGCTGGGGTGCATCTTTTTCTTGATCAGGGAGAAATGGGTGTGCTCATCGGTCCTTCCGGCTGTGGTAAGAGTACCTTGATGACCGTTTTAGCCGGTCTCAATCCTCATTACGCGGGCAAGGCGGAGATTGCTGGCAAGACACCGGTGAGTGGGGGAGAAACTTCATTAATTCTGCAGGATTATGGACTCTTACCCTGGAAAAACGTGCGGGAAAATGTCATCCTGGGGCTTCGCTTCAGGAAGAAAAGTCTTGGGGAGATTAAACAAAGAGTGGAATCCATATTAAGGAAGATGAACTTAATTAATTTGGCAGAGCGTTTCCCCAGTCAGTTAAGCGGCGGTCAACGGCAGCGGGTAGCCATTGCCCGTTCTTTGGTTTTGGAGCCGAAGCTGCTCTTGATGGACGAACCCTTTTCTTCTTTAGATGCGCTGACACGGGAAGAAATTCAGGACTTTTTGTTGACCATCTGGCAAGAAACTCATTTAACTACCCTCCTCATCACCCACAATATTGAAGAAGCTGTTTTTTTAGGACAAAAAATATTTGTCATGTCATCTTGTCCGGGCCGGATTTTGGAAAAGGTGGAAAATCCATTGGCCGGGAATCACGACTTAAGGGGTAAGGTGCAGTTTTTAGAAATGAGTACCTATCTTCGTTCTTTGCTCCATCAGCCGGGGAAAGGCAGGTGCAGCCGGGATGATTAAAAAAAACACAAGGATATTCTCTTTTATCTATAGCGGAGCAGCACTGATTGCGCTGTGGTGGCTTTTGGCCTTCGCCTTGGACAGCCCGGCTGTTCCTTTGCCCCAGGAAGCGCTTAAAAGCTTGGGGCAAAGTATGCAGGGAGATTTGCTCATTCATTTGGGGGTAAGTTTGTACCGAGTGCTGGTGAGTTTGTTCCTGGCAACAGCACTGGCAGTACCTTTAGGCTTATTCTTAGGGAAAAACCCTGAGATTGATGAGAAAGCAGCCCCCTTTATCTATCTTACTTATCCCATTCCCAAAGTAGTGTTGATGCCTGTTTTTTTAATACTTTTGGGCATGGGAGATCTGTCAAAAATTGTGCTCATTACCCTGATCATTTTTTATCAAATCCTGGTAACAACCCGGGACGGCGCCAAAAATCTGGATCAAGGCTATGTTTCCTCTGTAAGATCTTTAGGAGCAAGTACTTTCGACTTGTATTATCATGTTTATTTTCCTGCTTGTCTCCCAGTGATCTTAACCTCTCTCCGACTGGGCTTAGGCACAGCTCTGGCCGTGCTTTTTCTGGCGGAAACCTATGCCACGCAAAAAGGGATTGGCTTCTTCATTATGGATAGTTTAAGCCGCATGAATTATGAGGAGATGTTTGCAGGCATTATTGCCATGAGCCTGATGGGCTTTTTGCTCTATCTGCTGTTGGATCTGGCCGAAAAAAAACTTTGCACCTGGAAGCATTTGTAAGATCATTTATGAGTAGCCAAAACTCTCTTAGCCCATGATATACCCCAGGGAGAACAGCAACCCAAAAACCAGGGACAAACGGGCGGTGCCGGCTAAGGTGGCATTTAATGGTACACCTTGTTTGGTTTGGAGATCCTTGATTAAGGGAAAAGCCAGGGGAAGGGCAAGCCAGGACAAAAAAATCCATCCGGAGGTCAGGTCCAGAAACCACATCACCAAAGGAATGATCATGGCCGCCGCCAGCAGCAGATAATATTCCATCCTGGCCCCAAAGGGTCCTAAGCGAACGGCCAGAGTTCTCTTGCCCGCTTTCCGGTCCGTTTCCAAATCCCGATAATTATTCACCACGTTGATGGCGCTGATTAATAGGCCCATTGGGATGGAAGCCCACCAGGCAGCGGGAACGACCACCCCGGCTTGAACATAATAGGTGCCGCATAGGGCGACCGGGCCAAAAAAGATAAAAACAAAGACCTCCCCCAAACCAAGGTAGCCTAAGGGAAAAGGGCCTCCCGTATAGGCAATGGCACAGATGATCGAGGCGACCCCAATGGCCAGTACCGGCCATCCTCCCACCCAAATCAGATATAAACCTATCAGTATCGCGAGAGCAAAAATGACTGCCATGCCCATCATTACCTGGCGGGGGGTTAGGAGTCCCGCTTGGGTGACTCTTAAAGGGCCGGTTCTTTCTTCGGTATCGGTGCCTTTTTTAAAATCAAAGACATCGTTGGCCAGATTGGAGCCAATCTGGAGTAAGAGGGCGCCCAGAAGGGCGGCAAAGGCCGGGCCGAAACGAAAAGCTTGATCACCAAAGGCCAATGCCGTTCCCACAATGACCGGGCCCATGGCCGCCGGTAAGGTTTTGGGCCGAATCGCCAGGAACCAAATTTTTAAATAACTGTATGTTTTTACGGATGATGTCATATACTGAAACCCTCCCCCATACCTCCTCCATAGGGTATGGTTTTTTCTTTTTCTATGGTATTCGAGTTTTTGCACCATTTTCCTGCTGTCAAAAAAATCATCTTTGGTTCATCGAAACCAGAGCAAGGGATGTATTTATATCGGTTCATTCTTACGGGATGTGCCGGAACGATGGTTCTGCATAAAATAAATCAAGGGGTGACATATTAAAACGGGATTTCCAACATAAAAAACGACACACAAGAAAACTGCAAGTGAACTCGTTCAGCTAAAGCTGAACATCGGGGCTTCAGATGGGGAATCTACCCCACCTGAAGTTAAAATAGGAGCTCCCACTTATAGAAGTGGGAGTCTTGGAATTTGATAAACATATTTGGGGTGAGACCATGGACAGAACAATTTGTGGACTACTGGCCGGAATAATTGCCGGTATTGCGATGAATACCTGGAATCTTTTTGACTACTATGTTCTGCATTTAACAGAAATTAGGTTTTTAGATTGGTTTTCAGTTTTACAAACATGGGCTAAACCGGAAAACGGTCTGCAAGCCGTTATCTCCCTGATTTTACAGACGATGGTATGGGATGGATTTCTCGGTATCGTTTTTGCTCATCTAGTTGTTTTAATTACTTCGAAAGCTATTGTTTATAAATCAGCATTATATAGTGCGCTTCTTTGGTTTACTTTTAAAGTTATTATTAATATTTGTCAGGTTCCATTTTTATCCGGTCCCGGTGAGCAGCCTTTTTCAGGTCGTATGTCTAACCTGTTGGCGATATTCATATGGGGCATTGTATTGGGGCTTGTGCTCAAAAAACTAGATCAAAAAAATGAATCATAAAGGCGATAAAATGAGAAATACCTCGATTCATCAATTATCAATTTTGAATGATTTTCCAGATGGGCATCTCAGGATATAACCGGACATCTCCGGAAAAAGAAGACAAAGGGAAAAATGAGGATAATAAACTACCCGCGGCGGTAGTTTTTTTAGGTGCCAGAAGTTACATAATTATTATTCTATAGATAAAGTGAGAAAGAAAGAGCGTAATGAAATAATATGGGGAATTTTATCATTTTTTACCTAATTATAGGGAGTAAGATAATGGAAATATTTTTTGTTTGATTTTATAATACTAATAACATGAGTAAAATAATTAGGTCCGGGGGTGATTTTTATGGAAAAAAAGATTTTCCATAACTTTTTCCAAGGGATGCAGACAGAGCCGTTTGCAATTCGGTACTGGGATGGTACGGAGGAAAAATACGGTCAGGGAGAGCCGGGGATTAAAGTTATTTTCCATGATAAGATTCCTGAAACTAAACTTTTAAAAGATGTTTCCTTAGCTTTTGGGGAGGCTTACATGGATGGGGTGATCGATTTTGAAGGTGACTTGCAGGAAATTATTGAAGCGGTCTATCAAGGAAGCAATTCTTTTTTAGAAAAGAAAACATTTAAGGAGCTTAAAGGTTTTTTTCGTCCAAAAGGGACTTCCCTTAAGCAGCAGGAAAAGGACATTCAACATCATTATGATTTAGGAAATGATTTTTATGCTCTTTGGCTGGATGAAACCATGAGTTATTCCTGTGCTTACTTTGAGACCCCAGAGGATACTTTATACCAGGCTCAACTAAATAAGATTGGCTATATTTTAAAAAAACTCCAGCTCCATCCCGGGGAAAAAATCTTGGACATTGGGAGCGGCTGGGGCTGGTTAATTATCCGGGCGGCCCAGCAATATGGGGTTGAGGCATTGGGTATTACCTTGAGTAAGGAGCAGCATCAAAAAACTAAGGAGCGTATTGAGGAACTGGGTTTAACAAGTCAGGTAGATGTACGACTTATGGACTTCCGTGATTTGGCGAAAAGCGGAGAAAAATTTGACAAGGTGGTGAGTGTAGGCATGATCGAGCATGTGGGTCATGTAAATTTACCTAAATACTTTGCCGCGGTAGATAAGCTTTTGGCGCCTCATGGATTATCCATGTTACATAGCATTACCGGTCTGATTGAAGGCCCCGTCGATAAATGGATAATTAAATATATTTTCCCGGGGGGCTATATTCCTTCAATTCGTGAATTAATCGGGCAGCTTCCGGATTATAATTTTCACTTGCTGGATGTGGAAAGTTTGCGTTTGCACTATGCCCAGACTCTTGATCATTGGTCAAAAAACTTTGAAAAGCATGTGGATTTTGTCCAGGAAAAATACGGAGAACGCTTTGTACGTATGTGGCGCTTATATTTAAATGCCTGTGCCGCTTCTTTCCGGAAATCAGGATTAAATATTCATCAGATCATCTTTTCTAAAGGATTGAATAATAGTCTGGAAATGACCAGGTCCTTTCTTTATAAATAACTTAATAACTTAAATTTCGGTGCAGCCAAGTAGAGGTTGTGGAGGGATATGAGTTATAACTTCTGGGTTCGATGATATTGTTGTCTTCTGCATTGAAAGCAATCAAATAGAAAAAACCAGCCACACCAAGCAATTTTGCCTGTGCATGACTGGTCTTTTTTTGTCACTGTTTGAAGAGTGTCGGTCAAAAATTTAATTGTTTATGATCCATAGGATCTTTTATTCATATGGTTCATCTACACGAAATTATTTGACGTAATTGACGACGCCTTTTTTCTCTCTGGTGGGTGAGGTAAAAGCTTCTCCCCCGAGTAACCGACAATGACAGCGCAGGTAACGGCATAGCCTTCTTGAATGCCTGCTTCTTTCGCCAGGGCGCCTGTTTTATCTCCGGCGAAGGCTAATGTGGGGGTAAAGAGGTAGCAGCTTGCCAGACCAAGACCAGTTGCTGCTAAAAGCATATTTTCAGCAGCTAAAGCGGTATTTACGCCGCTAAAGGGGCTGCCTATGGGTTCAGACAAGAGGATCACGGTAGGAGCTCCATAAAGGGGTTCGTATCCAGGGAGGGAAATTCTGCTGATAAAAAACTCATTACCGGAATTACGCATAGCATCAGCCGTTAAGTTGTTCAGCTTTTTGATAAATTCAGAGTTCTGCAAAACAGAAATCTGATATGGCCCGGCATTGGGCGGGCATTGACCGGCGTCAACGATTTTGGTCAAAGCCTCCTGGGAAATTTGCTCCGGCGTATAAGCACGGACGCTTTTTCTTTTTTCAATGGCTTCAAATACATCCATATAGTTCAGCTCCTTATTAAGAATATTTTGGCATATATTAATCTTAAGACAATTTTATCCAAAATGCAAGTGATTCTGCAGATAAGAACCATGCAAGGGAGCAATGCAAGGCAAAAATGGCAAAAATGATATTTTAAAGACAAGTCAGGAGTCTTTGTGATAAAATAACATCTAATAAATGGTTTTAGATATCAGCATAATGCAGAATGGAGAAGAGTAGATGTATTTTGAGGATCTGATTATTGGACAAAAGTTTTCCTTGGGAGAGATTACTTTGACTGAGGAAGAAATTCACAGATTTGCCGAGGAGTTTGACCCCTTACCCATTCATGTGGATCCGGAATTTGCCAAGGAATCCATTTACGGAGGGATTATTGCTTCCGGTTTTCATACCTTGTGTGTACTCTACGGTAAATGGGTAAAAACGAAAATGATTTCCGGGGAAATTATCGGCGGACTGGGTTTTGATTATCTGAAATGGACAGCCCCGGTGCGGGCTAATGATATTTTGCACGGTGAGTGGGAGATTGTCGACAAAATTCCCTCTTCAAAAAAAGGACGTGGCATCTTTGGCATGAAGATTACCGCTTGGAATCAGGAAAATCAGATGGTGATCACTTGTCAGATTAAGGCGTTAATCAAAAGCCGGTCATAAACTAAGAAGCGTAATAAAAAAACATAAGATTAACCATACTAATCGGGTAAAGGTATTAAAAACACCCGATTTTTTTTTGCTCATTGAGCGGAATCGAAAATGGGAAGCTGTTACAAGGAGGAAAATAATGGAGATCGATAGAAAAATGATCAAGGAGACGTTTATCAAGTCACCTCAATCCTATTGGTTGGATTCAACTCCAACAACGAATTATTCCCGTTTAGAAGAAGATATCAAGGTTGATGTGGCGATTATCGGGGGAGGTATGGCGGGAATTTCCTGCGCCTATTTTCTCAAAAAAGAAGGTCTGAAGGTAGCTGTTCTGGAGGGAGATCATGTTCTCACGGGAACAACAGGCCATACCACAGCCAAAATCACTTCACAGCATCATCTGATTTACGCTAAGATCAAGAATCAAATGGGTAAAGAGCTGGCCCGTCAGTATGGGGAGGCCAATGAAACAGCGATCCGCATGATCGAAACCATCATTCGGGAACATCATATTGACTGTGATTTTGTGCCCCAGCCTGCCTTTATATATACTCAACAGGATCAATATGTAGAGCAAATTCAGGATGAAGTTGATGCGGCTTCCGGTATAGGGATAGAAGCTTCCTATGTGGAGGATATCCCCTTCCCCTCCATCCCCATCAAAGCTGGAATACGTTTTGACGGTCAAGCTCAATTCCATCCCCGGAAGTACCTCCTTCCTTTAGCAGAAAGTATTCCCGGAGGGGGAAGTCATATCTTTGAGCAAAGCAGAGTGGTGGATATCGATGGGGGAAAACCTTATGTGATCATCACCGATCAGGGAAAACGGGTGACGGCAGAAAAGCTGATTATTGCTTCCCATTATCCTTGTTACAATAAAGCCGGCTTATATATGACCCGTATTTACCAGGATCGTTCCTATGTGATAGCCATCAAATCCCGGGACCAATTTCCCGGGGGTATGTACATTTCAGCAGAGGATCCGGCACGTTCTCTCCGTGCTCAAAGAACAGACTTGGGTGAGCTGATTTTGGTAGGGGGAGAATCCCATAAGACCGGCCAAGGGGTGGATACCCAAGGACATTATGGTGCCTTGATTCAATTTGCCGGGGATCATTTTCAGGTGGAAGGGATTCCTTATCGATGGTCGGCCCAGGATTGCATGACCCTGGATGGGATCTCATATATCGGGCAATTTACGTCCAAGACGCCAAATATGTATCTTGCCACCGGTTTTGCCAAATGGGGAATGACCAACAGTACCGTTGCAGCAATGCTGCTGCGGGATTTAATTATCACCGGAAAGAGTCCCTGGCAGGATGTGTATCATCCTAGCAGAGGGACGATTACATCTTCTGCTAAAAATTTTATTGTGGAAAATTTCGATGTTGCCAAGCATTTCATCGGAGGAAAAACAGCTCCTTTACCCCAGGATGTGGAAATCGAAGCGGGGGAAGGAAAAATCATCGAAAAAAATGGGCAGAGGACCGGTGCTTATCGGGATGAAGAGGGAGTTCTCCATCTGGTGGATACCACCTGCACCCACTTAGGTTGCGAATTAAACTGGAATTCAGCGGAAAAATCATGGGATTGTCCTTGCCATGGTTCCAGATTCTCGTATCAGGGAGCAATTATTGACGGACCTACCGTGAAGCCATTGGAACCATTGGAACCACAGGAACCATAATAGGATCATTTCTAGCCGTAATACCTGTTTAAATAAGGAAGGCCATAAAATATGTCATAAATATAAGCCATAAGCATAAAAGGAACAAAGAGGAAATATAAACCTCTCTGTTCCTTTTTTTTTAGCTCAGAATATAAAAACAGATTTAGTAACCTTCATTGGAACTATTGATTAATTCGCAGGAATCCGGAGTACAGGAATTACCGCAAAGGGGGCAATTTGATGGGCCCTTTTTTTGCGGTTCAAACATATTACCGCATTGGGCACATTTAAAAAACAACTCCGCATTATCAGGGCTGCCATTATTATGGGTCATTGCTAATAACCTCCAATCTCTTCCGTTTTGATGATAATGGTAATTTTCCTCATTTTTTTCTCTTTTCTCATTGGGGTGCTATCTTTAGTTTGACCGATTTAAAAGAAATCATTTCCGATCAAACAATCCAATTTATGGATAAGTAAATTGATAATTGGATTCCTCCTGATAAACAGGGTTCTTGGCGCGTGGGTATTAGTGGCAGCTAGTTATCAGATAAAGTGCCGTAATCTCAAGATATTCAGGGCAGAAAACTAAATATTCTTAAAAATAACACTTTCATTCTAATAATGCTATAATTAAAGCAAAATCAAATCTTAAAAAAGAAGATACTTATGAAGATGATGAAAGGGGGAAAGGATCTTAATAATAACCTTGTTCTGAACTCTCCGAAAGAAAAATAAAGGGGGAAAAGAGGTTTTAGAATGAAGAATATTATTGTTGTTGATGCCCAAAAGTGTGTCAGCTGCCATAGCTGTGAGATTAGCTGCTGTATAGCTCATTCCCAGTCAAAGAATATTTATCAGGCTATTTTTGAAAAACCCTTAGCCAAAAAGCGGGTCGTAGTTGAGAAGTATGGCGCATTCAGCGTGCCTCTTCAATGTCGTCATTGTGAGGATGCACCCTGCGTACAAATTTGTCCCACCAAAGCGATGCATAGGGAAGCAGGAGCCGATGCTGTTTTAATCAATGAAGAACTGTGCATCGGCTGTAAATGGTGCCTTCAGGCTTGCCCTTTTGGTGCCATTACTTTAGGAGATGGGGAAAAGGCGATTTTAAAATGTGACCTGTGTATTATTAGAACGGAACAAGGGTTGCAGCCTGCTTGTGTGGACGCATGCCCAACTAAAGCCTTAAAATATTTATCAGTTGATCAGTTTACCAAGGAGAAGAGGAGGGGATTTCTGGTAGACTTTTTTGGTTGATGAAATCAAAAAAGGTCTCCAGGTTACGATGCAGATAAACATCGAAAAAGTAGATCAAATCATCGGCAAATACCAAGAAGATTCCTCCGCTTTGATCCGGTTGCTCCAGGAAATTAACCGGGAGTTCCGTTACCTTCCTAAGGAAGCTTTGCTACGGGTAGCGGAGAAACTAGACATTCCCTTAAGTCAGCTTTACAGTATGGCGACCTTTTATAAGAGCTTCAAACTGACACCCAGCGGGCAGCATGAAATCCATGTTTGTATGGGTACGGCCTGCCATGTACGAGGCGCCCAGAAGATCCTGGATACCTTGACTCAAAAACTGCACATCCTGCCCGGGGAAACAACTGCCGACGGACAATACACTCTTGAAACGGTGAATTGCCTGGGTGCCTGTGCCTTAGGTCCTCTGGTGACCATTGACGGCAAATATACCGGAAAACTAAAGCCTAAGGATGCAGAAAAGCTGGTGGGAGGTCTTTATGAAAAAAATTCAGAATCTTCATGAGCTGAACGACTTTAGAACACAGCTCTCCCAAGAGAATTCGGACCAGGATCACCACATCAATATCTGCTGCGGCACCGGGTGCCGGGCAGGAGGAGCCTTGGAAGTGGTGGAAGAGCTGAAAAAAATAAAAGAGAAATATCAGCTGAAGATTAAGCTTTCCACGAAAATGACAGGCTGCCATGGATTTTGCGAACAAGGCCCCTTAATGACCATTGATCCCGGTCATATCCTTTACTGTAAGGTGCAGCCTGGGGATGTACAGGAGATATTTGACAAAACCCTGCTCCGGGGGGAAGTCATTGAAAGATTGCTTTATACAGATCCCGCCACAGGGAAAAAAATTGCCCGGGAAGGTGAAATCCCCTTTTATCAAAAACAAACCCGGGTTCTCCTGGCCCAAAATGGAACCATTTCCCCGATCAGTATTGAAGATTATCTCGCTCAGGGGGGTTTGCCGCTCTGGGGAAAGCTTTAACGCAGTTCACCCCGGAGAGCATTATCGCTGAGGTGAAAAGCGCCGGCCTTAGAGGACGGGGCGGCGGAGGTTTTCCCACCGGGCTGAAATGGGAGGCTTGCAGAAAGGCCCAAAGGGGACAAAAATATCTTATCTGTAATGCCGATGAAGGGGATCCCGGTTGTTTTCAGGATCGCAGTATCCTGGAAGGAAATCCCTATAGTGTCTTAGAGGGAATGATCATCGGGGCTTTTGCCATGGGTGCCGACACGGGCTATATTTATGTGCGGGATGAATATCCTTTAGCGATTGAACATTTACAGCAGGCTTTGAAACAAGCCCAGTCCTATGGGTTTTTGGGAGAAAATATCTTAGGCAGTGGATTTTCTTTTGAGATTAAAATCAGCCGGGGGGGCGGTGCTTTTGTTTGCGGTGAAGAAACGGCCTTAATCAGTTCCATTGAAGGGCTTTCCGGTGAGCCTAACCCCCGTTCCAGACCACCTTATCCGGCTCAAAAGGGTTTGTGGGGCCAGCCTACGGTGATTAATAATGTAAAAACCTGGGCTTTTATTCCCCATATCATTGAAAAGGGTGCTCTTTGGTTTTCCCGTCAGGGGACAGAAAAAAGCAAGGGTACCATGGTCTTTTCTCTCACGGGCAAGGTTCATAATACCGGTCTGGTAGAAGTGCCTATGGGCATCACCCTAAGGGAACTGATTTATGAAATCGGAGGCGGCATTTCAAACAATCGAAGGTTTAAAGCAGTGCAAACAGGGGGACCGGCCGGGGGATGTATCCCGGAGGAATTTCTGGATTTGAACATCGATTATGAGCGTTTGGCTGAGGCAGGAACCATCATGGGCTCCGGCGGGATGATCGTCATGGATGAATCTACCTGCATGGTAGATGTGGCCAGATATTTTTTGTCCTTCACCATGGATGAATCCTGTGGTAAATGTACCCCCTGCCGGGAAGGGGGCAAGCAGATGCTTCATGTGCTGACCAGGATTACCCAGGGGGAAGGAACCCTGGAGGATCTGGACTTTTTAAAACATATGGCTCAGGTGATGAAGGATGCTTCTTTATGCGGATTGGGAAAAATGGCCGGGAACCCGGTGCTCACCACCATGAAGTATTTTCCGGAGGAATACCTGAGTCATGTCCGGGACAAAAAATGTCCTGCCGGGGTCTGTAAAGCATTGATAACCTATCATATCGACAAAGATTTATGCACAGGCTGCGGCAGATGCCTGAAAAATTGTCCGGTGTCGGCCATTATCGGCATGAAAAAAGAAAGCCACACCATCGATCAGACAAAATGTACCAAATGCGGTACCTGCCTGGAGGTATGTAAATTTGATGCCGTCAAGCTGGAATAGAGGTGATTAGATGATGCAATTAACAATAGACGGTCAGGTGCTCGATGCAAAGGAGGACATGACCATCCTGGAACTGGCAAATCGGCAGGGTATCTATATTCCCCAGCTTTGTTACCATCCCGCCTTAAGTAATTTTGGGGCCTGCCGCATCTGTATCGTTGAGATTGAAAAAGACGGAAAAACCAAGATAGAGGCAGCCTGTACCTATCCGGCAGAGGAAGGTGTGGTGGTACGCACCAATTCTCCACGGCTTCAAGATCTGCGTAAGACTATCCTGGAGCTGCTCATTGCCAGATGTCCGGAAGTAATGGTTTTAAAGGATATCGCCCGTAAGCTGGGCATCAAACCAGGAGGGATGCCGGTCATGGATCAGGACAAAAAACGGTGTATTCTTTGCGGCAAATGTGTCCGGGTATGCAAAGAAGTGATCAGGAAAAGCGCCGTCAGCTTTGTCTACCGGGGGAATGAACGTAAAGTTTCCGCCCCTTTCGACATGCAGTCGGAGGATTGCATCGGCTGTACATCATGCAGCTTTATTTGTCCTGCCTGGGCCATAAAGGTAGAGACGCACAAGGATCAAAAATATCTGGTGCCCTGGAAAACTGCCGTTGACCTGGCTCATTGTACCGAGTGCGGGGTTTCCTATATTCCTCAGAAGGTAAAATCTTATTTAATGAAAGGAAAGCCGGGTATTCCGGAGGATTACCAGACCCTTTGTCCTGATTGCCGCCGCAAACATACGGGGGAGCGTGTGCTCAGGAAGGGGCAAAACTTTTGGAGGCATCTTTGATCTTTAAAAAATAGGAAAGCAGCAGATTGCAAATAGAAACTTGCAAGGGAAAAATCAAGATCCAAATAGTTCGCAATCAAAGGAATAAAGGGGGAGAAACCGTGGATATTGATAGATTAAATCAAAGAAGTACGGACCCGGCGGTTCAGGAGATGATTCAAAAGGCAGAAAAGGATGGGATTGAAACGGTTTGGGATCGTTTTGAAAGTCAAGAACCTCAGTGCGGTTTTGGTAATCTGGGTTTGTGCTGCCGCCATTGTCTCCAGGGGCCATGCCGCATTAATCCCTTTGGTGAGGAACCTAAGGCCGGTATTTGCGGAGCGACCGCAGATACCATGGTGGCCCGGGGTCTCGACCGGGCCATTGCTGCCGGCACTGCCGCCCACTCCGGTCATGCCAAGCATCTGGCCCATACCTTAAAGAAAATGGCTAAAGGAGAGGTCAAGGATTACCGCATTAAAGATGAGGGAAAACTTCTTGGTGTAGCCCAGAGAATGGGCATTGAAACAAAGGAACGGCCAGCTCAGGAGATCGCTTTGGACTTAGCAGAAGCAGCTTTGGCAGATTTCCATGAAAAGGATACCCCGGTGATGTGGGCGGCCACGACGGTAACAGAAAAAAGGGTACAGGTGCTGAAAGACCTGGATCTGGTACCTAAGGGGATTGATCATGAGATTTCGGAGATTATGCACCGTACCCTTTATGGCGTGGATGCGGATCCCTTGAATCTTCTTATGGGCGGTATAAGATGCGCCGTGGCGGATTTGGCCGGCAGTTATATGGGCACGGATTTGTCGGATATCCTGTTTGGCACGCCCACACCGGTGGTTACAGAGGCAAATCTGGGTACTATCAAAGAGGATCAGGTAAATATTGCCGTCCACGGACATAATCCGGTGCTGTCGGATATTTTAGTGACTGTTGCCCGGGAAATGGCAGATGAGGCCGGGGCAGCTGGGGCCAAAGGAGTCAATCTGGTGGGTATTTGCTGTACGGGGAATGAAATCATGATGCGTCACGGTATCCCTTCCTGTACGCATTCCGTCAGTTCGGAAATGGCGCTGATTACCGGTGCGGTGGATGCCATGGTGGTTGATTATCAATGTATTATGCCATCACTAGCAACAGTGGCGGAATGTATGGGCACAACTTTGATCACTACCATGGATATTTGTAAAATTCCCGGAGCCACGCATCTGGAGTTCAAAGAGGAAACGGCGGCAGAGAATGCCCGGGAAGTCATTCGCATCGGCATAAAGAATTTTCAGCGCCGTCAAGGGAAAAAGACCAGTATTCCCACAAAAAAAGAAACGGTGGCGGCTGGTTTCTCCACCGAAGCCATTATTGGTGCTCTGGCTAAATTAGACGGGGAAAATCCTTTAAAACCTTTGGTAGACAATATTGTCTCCGGCAATATCAGAGGGGTATGTTTGTTTGCCGGATGTAATAATGCCAAGGTGCCTCAGGATCATAATTTTATTACTATCGCCAAAAGAATGCTCAGGGAAAATGTTTTGGTGCTGGCCACAGGTTGCGGTGCCGGAGCCTTAATGCGCCATGGTTTTATGGATCCGGCCAATGTGGACCAGCTTTGCGGCGACAAAATTAAAGGGGTGCTGACCGCGATTGGTGAGGCCAATGGCTTGGGCGGTCCTTTGCCTCCCGTATTACACATGGGATCCTGTGTGGATAATTCTCGCCCGGTTGCGGTGGCGGTAGCCGTGGCTAATTATCTGGGGGTAGATACAGATAAATTGCCCGTGGTGGCATCGGCTGCGGAAGCAGTTTCGGAAAAGGCCGTCTCCATTGGTTGTTATGCTGTGGCCGCAGGTCTGCCTACTCATGTAGGGGTGATGCTTCCGGTATTAGGCAGTCCCTTGGTGACCAAAGTGTTGACGGAGAAAATCGGGGATCTTACCGGCGGATATTTTATTGTTGATTTGGATCCTGAATCCGCCGCCGAGAAGTTACTGGCGGCCATTGACGAAAGGCGCATTGGTCTGGGAATCTAAGGAGTTGTCCCTCTTTTTACTATTTGCATCGGATTTCAATCATACTATAATAGAAACGTCGAAAAGGATGAACATCAAAAATAATTAAAATCATTGATCTGAGGTGCAGCATGAAAATTGGAATTTTAGTACGTGAGGAAACGATGCAAAAATGTACAGGCAAGGGCTGTTTAAGTGCTTTTCAGAAAAGAAAGGATTCCTTTGCCCGTTATGATGAGCCTTTGGAGCTTTTGGCTTTTACCCATGTGGGCGGAGAGTTGGAGCATAAAATAACAAGAATGATTAATAATGAGATCTCGGTGGTACATTTATCTTCCTGTCTCAGAACTAAATCACCGGACTATGAGGCTTTGGCCGAGCGCTTGGCTGAGCATTTTGATGTTGTTGGTTACACACATGGTTCAGCTGAGGGGAAGAAGAGAGAGACGATAATGCGCACAAAAAAACCTAAAGTGCAAACATCAGAAGGATAAATGCACCAGAATAAATGCTCTATTTGATGCCAAGAACTATGTTTATGCATGGAGGCCCAATCGCTGTTGTCATCTTGAGGGAGGAACGACCTGTTGGGTAGAAAGGGGGGAGTCTTGTGAAAACAATTGAATACCAAACCATTGTGGATGAGGTAGCCAGGCTCTGTCAGGAAGCGAATTTCTATTTAGGTGAGGATGTTTTAACTGCTTTTAAAAAAGGACTGGAGGAAGAAATATCACCTGCCGGCAAAGATGTATTAAACCAATTAATCCAGAATGCAAATATTGCCCGGACGGAACAAGTGCCCATGTGTCAGGACTGCGGTGTGGCCGTGGTGTTTGTAGAGTTAGGCCAGGATGTTAATATTACCGGCGGTTTTATTAATAATGCCATTACTGAAGGCGTGATCAAGGGATATGGAGAAGGCTATTTAAGAAAATCCATCTGTGACCTTTTAAGCAGAAAAAATACCGGCAACAATGCTCCCGCCATTATTCACACGGAAATGATTCCGGGGGAGGATTTAAAAATTACGGTGGCACCTAAAGGAGGCGGCAGTGAGAATATGAGCGGTATTGCCATGCTGCCTCCTTCCGCCGGAATCGAAGGGGCCAAGAGATTCGTCATTGAAAAAGTAAAGCAGGCAGGGCCTAATCCTTGTCCCCCGATTGTGGTAGGGGTGGGTATGGGCGGGAATTTTGAACTATCTGCTCTTTTAGCGAAAAAGG
This sequence comes from Dehalobacterium formicoaceticum, assembly GCF_002224645.1. Taxonomy (NCBI): domain Bacteria; kingdom Bacillati; phylum Bacillota; class Clostridia; order Eubacteriales; family Peptococcaceae; genus Dehalobacterium; species Dehalobacterium formicoaceticum. The sequence goes on from NZ_CP022121.1 coordinate 1,649,523, forward strand.
CTTTATTAAGAACCCTTGGCGAACCCCATCCTTTTGCCGAGGTGGCCGAGATAGAACAAGACCTGCTGGCCAGGATTAATAAGCTGGGCATCGGTCCTGCCGGCCTGGGCGGAAAGGTGACCGCTTTAGGCGTAGCTGTGGAGATGCACCCCTGCCACATTGCCAGTTTACCGGTAGCGGTAAACATCAACTGCCATGCTGCCCGGCATAAAAGTGTAATATTATAGGGAGGGAAGCAGATGACGACACATCATTTAACCACTCCCTTGACGGATGACGATTTAAGCCGGTTGAAAATTGGGGATCTGGTTTATATGAACGGAGTGATTTACACCGGCAGAGATGCAGCTCATAAACGATTAGTCGATTTAATCAATCAAGGGCAGGAACTTCCGGTTGATTTGAAGGGCCAGGTGATTTATTATGTGGGACCGGCTCCGGCAAAACCGGGGCAGGTGATCGGTTCTGCCGGACCCACTACCAGTTACCGGATGGATGCTTATGCTCCGGTATTGATGGAAAAAAAAGGCCTCAAAGGCATGATTGGTAAGGGACTTCGAAATAATGAGGTCAAAGAGGCAATTAAGAAATACCAGGCTGTTTATTTTGGCGCCACGGGAGGCGCCGGCGCCCTTTTGGCCAAATGCATTAAGTCCTCAGAGGTAATCGCATATCCGGAACTGGGACCGGAAGCGATCCGCAGACTGGAGGTGGAGAATCTACCCCTTACTGTGATCAATGATATTTATGGGGGAGATCTCTATGAGGAAGGCGTAAAAAAATACCGGGTTGAGTAAAAGCGGGGGTATTGTTGTATATTAATCAAAAATAATAAAATCATAATCAGAGCATAAGGAAGGGGAAGTTCCATGGATATTTTTCAGGAATCCTTGCAGTTTCATGAAGAGAAAAGAGGCAAGATTGAAGTAGCTCCCTTGGTACCGGTGTCCAATGAAAAAGAACTGAGTCTGGCCTATACCCCTGGAGTCTCAGAACCCTGCATGGTAATCAGCAAGGATGTAAAAGCCGTTAACAAATATACCCGCCGCTGGAATCTGGTAGCGATCGTATCCGATGGCTCTGCTGTTTTGGGCTTGGGGGATATCGGTCCCGAAGCCGGTCTCCCTGTTATGGAAGGAAAAGCTCTTTTATTTAAGGCCTTCGGTGGAGTTGATGCTTTTCCCCTTTGTATTAATACCAAAGATGTAAACGAGATTGTGGAATTTATCAAACGCCTGGAGCCTACCTTTGCCGGGATTAATTTAGAGGATATCTCCGCACCCCGGTGTTTTGAGATCGAGGAGCGTTTAAAGAAAGAAACGAAAATGGCGATTTTTCATGATGACCAGCATGGTACCGCTATTGTTACCATGGCAGGTTTGATTAATGCCTTAAAAATTGTCAATAAAAAAATTGAAGCAATCAAAGTCATCACCTGCGGTGCGGGAGCAGCCGGAATTGCTGTCATTAAGCTTCTCATGAATATGGGGGTTAAAAACGTCATTATGTGTGATCGGCGGGGTGCGATTTATGAGGGACGTCAAGATGACATGAACCCGATCAAAGAGGAAATTGCCCGTATCACCAATCGGGATATGATCAAAGGCTCATTGGCGGATGCATTTGTCGGAGCGGATGTTTTCATCGGCGTTTCCGGGCCTGGTCTCGTTACCAAAGAAATGATTGCTTCCATGAATCCGGGAGCCATTGTCATGGCCATGGCCAATCCCACACCGGAAATCATGCCGGATGAAGCCAAGGAAGCGGGAGCGGCCATTGTGTGCACCGGTCGGTCGGACTATCCCAACCAGGTGAATAATGTCCTGGCTTTTCCCGGTTTATTCCGGGGGGCATTCGATGTGGAGGCTTCCGAAATTAATGAAGCGATGAAGATTGCGGCAGCTTATGCCATTGCCTCCCAAATCTCTCCGGAAGAATTATCACCGGAATATGTCATTCCCAAAGTTTTTAATCCCCATGTGGGGCCTGCCGTGGCCAAAGCTGTGGCAAAAGCTGCCATGACAAGCGGAGTGGCGGGAAAACAGGTGGATCCGGAGTGGGTGGTAAAGCACTGTCAGGAAATGTGCACCATCGTAAAATAACCATCCCCTAATCGGTTACAGATGAGCTACTATTCAGCAAACACGCTGCGGTTCACTCAGGTGCGCCGGGCGTGTTTATTTTCTTAAAGCCATGTATAAATAGCTTTAAGGTATACATGTCACTTGATGGTTTTATTATTATTTATTTTTACATCTGTCTTGGGGATCCATCCCATCGCCAGCGGTACGATCTTGATGACGGCCATTGATCCTGTTTCCAGTGGTTTATCCACCCTTAGTTTTGCCATGCTGATTCTGTGTGGCTGGGGTCTGGGTGTTTCTGTATCACCCGTTTCAGTAACCAATGTGATCACAGCCCATCGCCTGCACAGTGAAACCGGGGTGATCGGCACCATGTGGAATCTACCTTATGCATTGGGGACAGCATTGATGGTAGCAGCCATATTAAGCATCCTTTAAAGAATAAAAAAAAGAGCCTGCATAAGCAGGTTCCTTTTTCCGTGTCAGTTGAGTTAACGTTCTCTATCGGGAAAAACAAGTTAAGAACTTTACGAGTTCGCGTTTAGATCTATGAAGAAGGGATGTATACTTCTCTCCAGCATCCTGGGCTGAATAATCAACCATCACCCAATTGTAGCACGCATAATCTTCAATTCTCATGATAAAATCCTCCTTATGAAAGTTATATAAAAAAATGCTAATGAATATATAAAATTTACCTTGATTACATTATAATTGATTACTCTGGGAATTGCAATATTTACATCATGTTTCAAATATTGTAGTTTGAAAGGCTAATGATAAGAAAAGACTAATATACGTTTTTTTAAAATCGGAATATCGGCAGGGTGATTAGGGATGGAACTTTTCCGTCCCTTCATAGTATAATGAGACTGTTGTGAGTTACAAAAAAGCAAAATTTTTATTATATGCAGGTGAAAAAGGTGAAGCATTGTAATATTGAAGAATTTTCGGAGTTGTTTTCGGAACCTTCGGATATCATGTTTCGGGAACGCTATTTAAACTCAGCGATTTTATTGTTGTTGGTTTTTCGCTGCGGGGAATATCATTTTGTTTTTGAGAAAAGAAGTTCTCAGATCAGGCAGGGGGGCGAAGTATGTTTTCCCGGCGGTCGATTTGATTCGGCTCTTGACCGGAATTTTCAACAGACAGCAATAAGGGAAACCGCAGAGGAATTAGGCATTACAGATGATAAAATTCGGGTAATGGGTAAATTGGGTACGCTGATTACACCCCACAGTGTTTTAGTGGAAGGATTTTTGGGGTTGGCGGAGATTTCTTTTGAGGAGATCATCACGGATCCCCAAGAGGTGGAATATGTATTTTCGGTGCCGGTTTCATTTTTCGAAAAACAGGTGCCGGAAGAGTATCTATTGGATATTACGATTAATCCTTCCCGCATTGATGACAATGGACAAAAGGAGATATTGTTTCCCGCAGAGGAGCTTCAGGTGCCCGGCAAATATCACGGACCCTGGCAAGGTCGTAAACATAAGGTCTTTGTGTATCGTTACCAGGGGGAGGTTATTTGGGGGATTACCGCTGCTTTTGTTTATGGTTTTATCCAAAAATGTCAAGCGCAAAAAAATGCAGAAAGGATCTAAGTAAGTGCAGTATAAAATTCTTTTTCTCTTATTTGCCGGCCATTTAATCACTGACGTGACCCAGGGAATGGTGCCGGCCTTGTTACCTCACTTTATTGCAGAATACGGTTTGAACTATTCCGCAGCTGGGTTTTTAATTCTGGCTCTGACGATTTCCTCATCTATCGTGCAGCCTGTATTTGGCTATTTGGCAGATAAAAAGTCTCTTCCCTGGTTTGTGGCCTTAGGACCTCTGTTGGCGGGGATAGGCATTGCCATTGCCGGGTTGTTTCATCAATACTATATCATTGTAGCGGGAATTTTTATCTGCGGCCTAGGCGTGGCGGCTTTTCATCCGGAAGGAGCCCGCATCGCCGGTAAGGTGGCCGGAGAGAAAAAGGCTTCCGGCATGAGTTTCTTTTCCGTGGGAGGGAATGCCGGTTTTGCTTTAGGCCCCATGGTCACCACGGGACTTATCTTACTCTTGGGTTTAAAAGGTATTTCTTTATATTTGGTTCCGGCTGTGATCATGTCTTTGATTTTATTTCAAGCCGTAGGCAGATTATCCCGGTTTTCGCCTCAAGGAAATCAAAATGGGGAGGAGTTGCGGGCTGATCAGAATAAGCCTGATGAGGATGATGGACTTCATGACGCCTGGGGTGCTTTTGTTTTATTAACCTTGGCCATTATTTGCCGTTCCATCATTCATCAGGGGATGAATACCTTTCTTCCTTCCTATTGGATCGAGGTCTTTCATGCTTCTAAAGAAGGAGCCAGCCTTGCTTTAACCATTATGCTGGGTATGGGTGTATTAGGCAATTTGGCAGGAGGCCGGCTGGGAGATCGTTTTGGTTATCAAAGGACTGTCTTGGTGGCTTTTTTACTGCTCATTCCCCAATTGTTTATTTTCTCAAATTTGACCAATGCTAGCGCAGCCACGATCTTATTAATGACCATTGGTTTTACCGTCTTTGTTTCCTTCAGTCCAATGATTGTCATGGGACAGTTATTTTTGCCCAAGAGGGCGGGCTTTGCCTCAGGGATCACAATCGGGTTAGCGGTCAGTGTCGGCGGTTTTGTTGCCCCCCTTTGGGGTAAACTGGCGGATTTCGCGGGGGTAGCGGCGGTCTTTCATTTTTTGCCTGTTTTTCCCGTTTTGGCGGTTATCTTGATGTATTTTGTACCTAAGCTGCTGGGACAACAGGCTGTGCAATAATAAAAACTTATTCCTTTTACAAGTATGAATAAACCGCCTTTATAGGCGGTTTATTTGCGATTAACGATTTCTACCTGACCCAATTTTTGAGCAATTTCATCTTTGTACTCTTGGGAGACAGGCTTCAGCTCTTCGACGGCTCCCGGGCGATCCAGGGTATTCAGCTGCACTTTTTTGATACCTAATTTTTCGATGGTTTCTTTAAAAAGGGCCAGTTCTTCCTCACTGTCGTTGATCTCAGGAATAATGAAGATCTCCAGCCAAATTTCACCGGAGAAATTTTCCTTTAAATTCTTGATGCCTGAAATAATGGTCTCCGGTGTGATATTGGCAGCCGGGCGGTTCATTTTTTCGAATGCCTGAGTCGATACGCCATCCAGGGAAGGAACGACGAGATCGGCTTTCTGAAGATCATCAATTACCATAGGATCATTGAGCAATGTGGCATTCGTCAGTACGGCCACCTTAAATTGAGGATATTTTTCTTTTAAGAAATTAATGATTTTCCCCAGCCCGCTATGGAGGGTGGGTTCACCGGATCCGGCAAAAGTGATGTAGTCCAGTTCCGGCCCTTTTTTTAAATACTGATCCAAATCATCAATGATTTCCTGAGTAGGCAAGTATTCTTTGCGTTCCAGGGTGAGCAGACTGGTGGCGCCGCATTCGCAATATATACAATCCAGGCTGCAGGTTTTGTGCGGCATCACATCCACACCTAGGGAACGCCCCAAGCGACGGGAACGGACAGGACCATAATGATATCGTTGTTTCATAGAAAAACCTCCTTTGTCTGAGTGCATTTATTCAGTCTTATTTATTATGTGGAGTTATTACCTTATTCTATCATGAAATAGCATAAATCAGGCTAATATTTTGTGATTAAATCATCAGAAATGAATAGAAGACAATCCTGTCCCCTTGTCTGCCGAATTCAGGATGAATATTTAATTGACAAAGTCTATAAAGACTTACCCCTTTCAGGTATTTTGAAGAAAAAGGTGGTATAATATGCATAATAGCAAAAGTGGCCAGTAAGATGGGGTGAATTTTTTAATCATGCAAAATTATAGTACCATACTTAAGACAAGATCTTTTCTGTATCTGGAGCTAAAAAAAGCCGCATCACTTAGATTGCAGGGGATTTCAGGAGAAGAAATCAAGCAGAAGGCACTGGACGAAAACTTATTCTTATTAAAAACAGAAAAACGAATCAAGGAAATTGCTTCAACAATTACTGAAAGGTTAGAGGTTTTAGATCGGCCCTTGCTCCAAAAAATCACAATGGGCAGCTTGGAAACGAGCAAGCAGTTAGCTCTTTATGCTATCTTAAAGACGGACAGGCTGTTTTTTGAATTTATGCAGGAAGTATTCCGGGAGAAGTATCTTCTCAGGGACTATATCATTACAGATAAAGACTTTAATATTTTCTTTCAAAGAAAGGCAGAACAAAGCCAAACGGTGGCTTCATGGACAGATTATACTTATTACAAGCTGCAGCAAGTGTACAAAAGAATCCTAATGGAAGCAGGACTAGCGAAAAAGCAAAAAAAGAATATTGAAATCATCAGGCCGATGGTGGAAAAGGATGTAATTGAACACCTAAAAAATAAAGGTGATGAGATCTACCTGAAAGCCATGTTAGGAGATATATAGATGAGTAATATTTACGAAAGATTAGATAGAATTCTCTCTATTATTATGGACAAAAGGTTTCGGGAGAACAAAGGCTTGGGAAACGAAATCGGTTTTTATATTTTTGATTATGACCCCAGAGATGAGATGGTGGTCCGGGAGCATATGGGGTTTTTAAAGGAAAAAACAAGTGATCATACAAGTGTTAAAATCAAAGAATTTGACCTGTATGAGATTATGTTGGAAATATTGGCTGGGAAGGGCTACCTGGAAAAGGTTTTTGACATGGAGGAAAAGAAAGGGACCTCTCAGATTTTAAAGCCGATAAAAAATACCCTCCGGCTCACCCAGGAGAATGACCTGGTGGTGGCATATATCCGGGAGCGGGTAGAAGACAATGATATCGTTTTTTTAACCGGGGTCGGGAAAATTTGGCCTATTATCCGCTCCCATACCATATTGAACGTCTTGCATGCTGTAATTGACCAGGTGCCTTTAATCATGTTTTATCCCGGTACTTATTCCGGTCAGGAACTGCATCTCTTTGATGATATTTCGGACCAAAACTACTACAGGGCTTTTAAACTGGTAGAAAGATAGAAAGATAGAAAAAGGGGAGGTTATTTTGGATGATGAAGCTAAGGGATATGTTTGCCAAAGAAATTGACAGGGATATCAAGGGTGTAATTAAAATTGGCCAGAATGACGATACAAATGTTTATCAGGAACTGGAGGAATATGTTGTTACTAAAGAGCTGAGTAAGCATTTCAGTACTTTTTTTGATGCTTACAAAGGTAGTATAGATACATATACAGATAAAATGGGTGTCTGGATTTCCGGCTTCTTCGGCAGTGGTAAATCCCACTTTTTAAAGATCTTATCTTATTTATTGTCTAACAAAGAAATTAAGGATAAAAAAGCCATATCCTACTTCGATGATAAAATAAAAGACTCCATAGTGCGTGCCGACATGAAAAAGGCAGGGGATGTCAGTGCCGATGTGATTCTATTTAACATTGATTCCAAATCCGATACTGATTCCAAGACCAGCAAGGAGTCCATTGTCAAAGTATTCAACAAGGTTTTCAATGAAATGCAGGGCTTCTCTAGTTCTTTGCCCTGGCTTGCCGAGTTGGAAGGACAATTGGTTAAAGAAGGTTCTTATGGAGCTTTTAAGGCCAGGTTTCAAGAACTGGAGGGAAACCCCTGGGAGGATAAGAGAGAGGATTTCTATTTTGTAGAGGATAATCTGGTCCAGGCCCTGGCTGATACCACAAAAATGAGCATTGACGCCGCCCGCAACTGGTATCAAAAGGCGGAAGAGAATTATTCTTTAAGTATTGAGAAGTTCGCTAATAAGGTGAAAGAGTATGTGGAATCCAAAGGAAAGGAGCATCGTGTAATTTTCCTGGCGGATGAAATGGGACAGTATATTGGGGACGATGTAGGCTTAATGCTCAACCTACAAACAGTGGTGGAGGATTTAGGCACTTTTTGCGGGGGAAAGGCTTGGGTGATTGTCACCTCACAGCAGGATATTGATTCCATTACCAGGGTAAAAGGCAATGACTTTTCTAAAATTCAAGGCAGGTTTAATACCAGGCTTAGTCTGTCCAGCGCTAACGTGGACGAAGTCATTAACAAGAGAATCCTGGATAAAAAGGAAGTAGCCAAAGATACTTTGAAGCTTCTCTATTTTGAAAAAGAGGCCATTCTAAAAAATCTGATTACTTTTTCCACGGATACTCCGGAAATGAAGACATATAAGACAGTCGAGGACTTTATCCAGGTCTATCCTTTTATTCCCTATCAGTTTAGACTGCTCCAGGCGGTTTTTACGGCCATTCGGCAGCATGGTGCCAGCGGCAAGCACCTTTCCGAAGGAGAACGATCTCTTTTGAGTGCTTTTCAGGAGGCCGCTGTGCAATATGCGGAGCAGGAAGCGGGAGCTCTCATTCCTTTTTCCGCTTTCTACGAAACCATTGAAACCTTCCTGGACCATAACATTCGGGGCGTCTTTATTTATGGGGAAAGCAACGAGAAACTATTGCCCAATGATTTAGAAGTCTTAAAGGTGCTCTTCTTGATTAAATGGGTGAAAATCATGCCCGGTAATTTGGAAAACATCGCCACACTACTGGTCAAGCATATTGATGAGGATAAGATAGAATTGAAGACGGAGATTGAGAAATCCCTGGCGAGACTCCTGAAAGAAACTCTGATTCAGAAAAACGGCAATGAATATATTTTCCTAACGGATGAAGAACAGGATGTAAATAAAGAGATTCAAAATATTTCTATTGATATGGGGGAAATCATTCTCAAAATCGGGGAAGAAATCTATAATGGCATTTATAACGAAAAGAAATTTCGCTACAATGCCCGGTATCATTTTGATTTTAACAAAATCATTGATGATAGATTCTTATCCTTCCAAAAATATGAAATAGGGGTAAAAGTGATTACTCCCTATTTTGATGCCGGGGTGGATCTTTCAGAACATGAATTGAAAATGATGTCTGCCCGAGAAAGGAACCTGATTATTCAGCTGCCTTCAGACACCACCATTATGGAGGAAATGGAAGATATCTTAAAAATCCAAACCTATCTGTTAAGAAAGGGCGGGGTAGCTTCCACTGAGGTGATTGAAGAGATAAAAATCAGAAAATCACGGGAAGTAGGAGAAAGAAAAGACAGAGTAAAAAATCTGCTGATTGAAGGATTAAAGGAAGCAGACTGCTATGTAAACATGCAAAAAATTGAGCTGAAATCAAAAAACCCGGTGGAGAAGATTAACAGTGGGTTGATGGTGCTGATAGACAATATCTATAATAAGCTCTCTTACATTACCGAGTTTCTGGAAAGCACTAAGGATCTCCATGACCTGTTTTTTCGCGAGGACAACCAGATAAAGATTTTTAATGAAAACGAGGATGTGCCCAATAAACTGGCTTTGGGGGAATTAATGGACTTTATTGACCGGAATACTCAAAGGCATATTCCCCTTACTTTAAAAACTATTTTAGATTTATATGCTAAGCCCCCCTATGGCTGGCTGCCTGATGATATCAGAGGCCTGATCATCCGGCTTTTTAAGGCTCAGGAAATAAAAATCCAGTTAGGCAATGATTATCTAAGTAGTGGAGATAAAAACCTGATTCAGTATCTGACCAAGAAGGATTATGCAGACAGACTACTTATCAAAAAAAGAGCAAAAACTCCGGAAAAATATTTAAAAAATGCCCGGGAACTAATTAAAGAGGTCTTTAATTATGCCGCCGTACCTAGTGATGAAGACGGGCTGATGAACCGCTTTAAAGAATTAACTGGCTTCGAGCTGTCGGTGGTGCGGGAGCTTTTAGTGCGCTATGAAAAAAGCAATTATCCGGGGAAAGATGTATTAGACAGAGGCAAAGCCGTTTTTGCAGAAATCCTAGAGATAAAGGATGGGCTGGTATTCTTTGAAAAGCTTTATCAGGTAAAGGATCAGCTCTTGGATTACGAAGAAGCAGTTTTTGATGTGAAGAAATTCTTTGAAAACCAGCGGGAACAGTTTGACCGGGCGATAGAACAGCTGAAGATCTATGAAAAAAATAAGACTTATATATTAGACAGTGAAACTATCCAGATGGTGCTCACGATAGAGAAAATAGTTAAATCCCCGAAACCATATTCAGAAATCGCAAAACTACCCCATTTCATTAATAATTTTAACGAAAGGTTTGTCCGGCTTCTACAGGAAGAGTGCCGGCCGGTGCGCGCCGTTATTGAAAATGATCGGCAAAAGGTAAGGGATGAAGTGTCTCTCTATGATTTTAAAGATGAATTGTCCGGCAAGTTTAACGAAAAATTTCAGGATCTTTTAAATAGATTGGACCATTCTCATAACTTCTATGAGGCCATTGCCATGAAAGAAGAATCTGACCGCTTGAAAATGCGCTGTTTTGAGGAAATCAGGAAATTAAAGGAATTAAAGGAGTTAAAGGATAGGGAAAAGGCAAAAAAGGATGAAAAGCCGGATATCATTGGCGGGGGAAACGATCAGCCTATATATAAGATGCGAAAAACTGTCAATGTGAGCATTGCCCATATCTTCCATGGAGCAAAGACCATCGAAAAAGAGGAAGATATTGAAGAACTCCTTGATTACCTGAGGCATAAGTTGAAAAAAGAACTCAATGAAAATACCATCCTGAAGTTGATCTAAATGATAGGGAGAGGGAAAAGTGGACAAAACAAGGATTAAAAACTTTGCGGTGCGGACAAGAAGAAAGCTCATTGAAGAAGTGACCCATAAAGCTTATGAAACCGGGATAACAAAAGAAACCCCCCGGGGATTGGACATAGAAATATTTGCCGGGGGCTTTAAGGTAAAAGGCTGGGAAAAGGGTCGGACCTTTAAGAAATACGAAATTAAACAGCGGGAAAAGCTGATCCAGATTATCCAGGCTAAAGGTTTTGACCAGGTAATGGAGGAGGTTGCCTACACCTGGTTTAACCGCTTTATTGCTCTTAGGTTTATGGAGGTAAATGATTACCTGCCCACAGGGGTACGGGTGTTGTCCTCAACGGAATCTGGAAAGACAGAGCCGGATTTGATCCGGGAGGCACTTAATGTTGATCTGGAAGTTGACCGGGAAATTATCTTTCGATTGCAAGACAGCCATGATACGGAAGATCTCTATAAATACCTGCTGGTGAAGCAATGCAACCAGCTGGGGAAAATCATGCCCAGTGTTTTCGAGGAAATAGCCGACTATACGGAGCTGCTTTTACCGGATCGGCTGCTGGCGGAAGGTTCTGTTATCCGGGATCTGGTGGAAAGTATCGAGGAATATGACTGGAAAATTGAATTAAGTGATGAAGAAAAGGAAAGGGAAGAGGAAAAGGGTGAGCACGGTATTGAAATAATCGGCTGGCTCTATCAATACTATATTTCGGAAAAGAAGGACGAAGTATTTGCCGGGCTGAAGCAAAACAAAAAGATTACCAAAGAAAATATTCCTGCCGCCACCCAGCTGTTTACTCCCAAGTGGATTGTCAAATATATGGTGGAAAACTCTTTAGGCAGACTTTGGCTGGAATCCCATCCCAATGAGGAATTAAAGGCCGGATGGAAGTATTTCCTGGAGGAAGCGGAGCAGGAACCAGAAGTACAAAAGGAGTTAGAGGCATTAAAAAATCCGAACTTAAACCCGGAAGAAATCAAAATTCTGGATCCGGCTATGGGAAGCGGCCATATTCTTGTATATGCCTTTGATGTGCTTTATGAAATCTATCTTAGTGCCGGGTATGCGGAAAGGGAGATTCCCAGATTAATTTTGGAAAAAAATCTTTTTGGATTGGATATTGATGACCGGGCGGGACAACTGGCATCTTTCGCTCTCTTGATGAAAGCCAGGAGTAAAAACAGGAGGATATTTAAGAATAGACCGAAGTTGAATCTTTGTGCCATTCAGGAAAGCAATGGCATTCTTAAAGAAGCTATTGATTATTTAGTTGATCCGGAAGAAATGGAAATAGAACAGGTGGTGCATAGAGAACAGGCTGAGTATTTAATTAATGTATTTAATGATGCCAAAGAATATGGATCAATTCTAGATGTTGAAGAGATTGATTTTAATGCTTTGGAGAAAAGGATTGAGAAGATCAGGAACGGAGGTTTAACGGATTTATTTCAGTATCCTTATGTTGATGGTATCTTGGAAAAAGTACCAGCATTGATTCAACAGGGAAGAATTATGAGTCAGAGGTATGATGTTGTTTGTACTAATCCACCGTATATGGGGAGAAATGGAATGGATATAAATCTACTTGATTTTACAAAAGATTATTACCCTAAATCAAAAGGTGATTTATTTTCTGTTTTCATTGAAAAATCTTTTAAGTTTGCTAAGAGTTATAAATATATATCAATGATTACTATGCAATCTTGGATGTACTTACCAATGTTTAAGAACTTAAGAAAATTTATATTTAAAAATTATCAAGTAAAGTCTGTTCTGCATTTAGGCAGTAGAGCATTTGAGGAAATAAAAGGTGAAAAGGTTAAGACTGTAGCATATGTAGCCAAAAAAATAGCAAATATTAAAAATAGACCTGTGTTTGTTAAATTAATACAATATGATAATCATAATTTAAAACATAAGGGGTTTTTTAATAAGAATAACTATTTTAGTTCAATCACACAAAATTTCATATTGAACTCTAAGAAAATATTGCCTTCGTATGAAATAAATGAAAGAATAATGGGATTAGTAAATTGTAAAAATTTAAGTCAAGTAGTTGATGTAAAAAGATGCTTAGCAACTGGAAAAGACGAATGGTTTATAAGGTATTGGCCGGAAATTGTCTATAAAAAAATATGGTTTAAAAAACATAGTATCAAAAAGAATGATTTTAAATGGTTTCCGGTAGTTAACGGGGGCGAATTTAGAAAGTGGTATGGTAATACTGGGGATGTATTGAACTGGGAAAATAATGGTGAATTAATAAAGAAATATCATAATCAGAACATCATTCATGCGACACTTAGGAATTTGGATTACTTCTTTCTTGAATCTCTGACTTATACATATACATCAATGGGTAGTGGTAAATTTAATGCACGATACATTGGAGATGGTTTTACGAGTTTGGGAGTAGGTCCAATAATAGCACTAAAAAAGAATAAAATTGGGTTACTTGGTTTTTTAAACTCAAGAGTTTTTAGTTATTTATACGAGGTAATGTTTGGTAAAGTTTCAACCTTCGAGACAGGAAATGTCGGTTTTATATCATTTATAAATGAGCACCCAAAATCCGCTGATAAGATGACTGAGGAGGCTATTCAATGTGCCAAAACTGATTGGGATTCCTTCGAAACATCATGGGACTTTCAAAAGCATCCACTTTTAACCCATAAAGGTAACGCAACTACAATAGAAAAATCTTTTACCAACTGGTCAAATTTTGCGGAACAACAATTCTACCAACTTAAACAAAATGAAGAAGAACTAAACCGCATCTTCATCGAAATATATGGTTTGCAGGACGAACTAACACCCGAGGTTGAGGACAAAGATATTACCATCAGCAAAGCCGATCGGGAGCGGGATATAAAATCATTTATTTCCTATGCTGTAGGTTGTATGTTTGGCCGCTATTCCCTGGATGAGGAAGGGTTAATCTATGCAGGTGGCGATTTTAAGGAAAAATTCCTTCTTGACAATGGACAATGGAAAATCAACACAAAATTAGGCTGGGTTGATTCTACTATTAAGATATCAACGGACAATGTGATTCCCATTGCTGATGATGATTATTTTGAGGACGACATCCTTGAGCGGTTTATCCAATTTATGCAGGCAGCATTCAGCTCGGAAACATTGGAAGAGAATCTAGATTACATAGCAGAAACCTTGGGCAAAAAGAACAATGAAACCTCACGCCAGGCCATTAGAAGATACTTCTTAAAAGATTTTTATCCGAATCATGTAAAAACCTATAAGAAGCGGCCTATTTACTGGCTTTTTGAGAGCGGCAAACAAAACGGCTTTAAAGCCCTAATTTATCTGCATCGTTACGACCCCTTTATCGTTGCAAGGGTAAGGACGGATTATCTCCACAAGCTGCAGAAAAAATATGAGGCGGAGGTTAACCATTTAGATATTCTCATAGATTCTAATGTATCAGACAGGGAAAAAGCTCTGGCCAGAAAAAGAAAAGAAAATATTATGAAACAGATTCAGGAGTGCCGTACCTATGACCAGGCAATTGCCCATGTGGCAAATCAGAAGATAGAGCTGGATTTAGATGACGGAGTAGTGACTAATTACGCTAAGTTCCAAGGGGTTGAAATTCCTCAAGGGGAAGGGAAAAAACCTTTTAAAGCAGATTTGCTGGCGAAGATATAAGAGAATACCTAAGAAAGGATGTTTTAAATGAGTAGAATGATAGGTAGCGGAAAAATTGGGTTAGACGATCTTTTATATGAATTGAACTAAGAATTAAAGGATATTTTTGGAAATAAACTTAAAAAAATCATTTTATATGGATCATATGCCACGAAGAAGAATGTTGAGGGCTCAGATTTGGATATTATGGTATTGGTTGATATGGATCAAAAAGAACTTAAAAAGGTACACGATCAGGTTTTGGATGTAACTATTACATTAACAACTAGATATGGCATAGTCTTATCCATCATAGAAAATAATTATAATTATTTCTACGAGTGGGTAGATGTACTTCCTTTTTTCAAGAATGTGGAGAGAGAAGGGATTGAGATTTATGGATGAAAAAATAAAAGCCTTGTCAAACTACCGGCTGGAAAAAGCAAAGCAAGACCTGGAGACAGCAAGGATATGTAAATAAGATCTGCACTGGGGAATAAAATAAGACAATTATTTGAAAATGCAGGTGACTAATATGGATTTAATTCAAGTAAAAAAAATACTGGAAGAGAATTTTAATAATGAACCCCGGGAGGGGCAAAGAAGACATATCATATTTTGGTACGATGGTGAAGGGGAATTTGTTGAAGACATTGATGAGCTGAAGTTAGATAATGCCAAAATATTAAAACTCACCGAGCATAATGCTTTCTATACCAAATACCGATTGGAAAAGGAAGACACTAATTCTAATTACCTGGTTTATTCTTCTTTTGCCAAGCCCATGTCCCGAGATAATTGGCTGCTGGATATTTTAAAATACAGCATGGAATTTTCCACCGATAAGGCGGAGCTGATTATGAGGGATTTTGGCGTTTCTGATGTTTCTTTGAAAAATGTCTTTAAAAAATATCTTAGGTTCTTTAATCATAAGGAAAGATATAAAAAATTTGCCTCTTATCATATAGAAAATTTTACGGAAGAAAAGGTGGATATGGCTGTCCTATCCGCCTTATGCAAGCTGCCCGTGGTGGACTTGGAACAGGTGGTGAAAAAGGTCCTGATGGGAGAGGCAGAAGGGGAGAATAAGTGGTATCGGGAAATCTCTCTCAATGGAGATCTAGGGGCCTTTTGGAATCTGATAGAAAAAAGATACGGCTATACTTATGAGGATAAATCCTTGCAGAAACTGATGGTAATGTTTCTCACCACCCATTTAAGCTATACGCTGGAGGAGAGTTTACCAAAAACGTGGCAGGAATACATCTCTCCGAAAAAATCTGATTGTGTAGTCTTTGTCAGTAACTTTATGAACCATGGCTTGGACGGAGAGGTTTATGATGCCTGGGCAGATATGGGGGAAGGAATATTAAATGTAGAAGGCTATCTTGCCAAGTGGGATCTGGATAAGTATATTTTTTCCGATACCTTCCGGGCTTTTGATAAGAAAATTATCCAGAGTTTAATTAATCATCTATTAGAAAATATCGGGGAGTTTGACCAATACCGTAAAGTCATCAATGCCAGAAGGACAAGCCATTGGTTTAAAAGTTATGAAAATGAATATGAAGCGGTTTATTTTGCCATGGCACTCTTGGAAAAGGAAAAAAGTATGGAGGGAGTAATCCGGGGTCAATCTGCCTTTGAATTGGTGGAAAACTACACTAAAGAATACTACTTACTAGACCGGTTTTACCGGAAGTTTTATTTTTATTATGACCAGATAGTGGAAAAGGAGAAATTTTCAAAGCTGGTGGAACGTGTGGAAAATACCTATACCCACTGGTTTTTAAATGAACTGTCTGTTAAATGGTCAGGCGTGGCCTCAGAAGAATTACAAGAGGACTATCCTGTGCCTGGGGTTCCTCAGCAAAAAGATTTTTACCGGGATTATATCTCCCATTTTATCAAAAACAAGGACCGGGTCTTTGTCATTATTTCCGATGCTTTACGATACGAGGCCGGGAAAGAATTGGGGGAACTATTAAACAAGGAAGTGCGCGGAGCGGTGGAAATTGGCTTTATGCAGGGGGTAGTCCCATCGACTACTAAGTTTGGCATGGCAAGCCTCCTGCCCCGAAGGTCCATAGAAATTGGGGATAAGGGCGAAATAGCAGTGGACGGGCTCAATACCCAGGGCACGGAAAATAGGGGGAAGATCCTGAGAAATTTTAGCCAAGATGCTTTAGCTATTTCCTACCAGGATATGGTGGATATGAAGAGGCCGGACTATAAAGAGACATTTGAAGGCCGAAAGCTTGTTTATATTTACCATAATGTCATTGACGCCGTGGGAGACAACAGGCTAACGGAAAGAGAGGTTTTTTCCGCAGTAGGAAAAGCCTTTGAAGACTTAAGGCTATTAGTAAAGAACCTGGTGAATCATGTTAGCGCCACTAATATTATGATCACGGCGGATCATGGGTTTCTCTACCGACGCTCTCCTTTAAAATTAATCGATAAAATAGGAAAGCATGATTCTGGAATTTCTGGGGCAGGGGATACGGTAGAAGCAGGGAGAAGATATATCCTAGGCAGGGGTGAATCCCCCACCCATGAATTATCAGGCACATTAGCAATTAACATGTCATATTTGCAGGGTAAAAAGAACGACTTAAGAGCCTATCTCCCCAAAGGTGTGATTAGATATAAGCTGCCGGGGTCCGGGGCAAATTACGTGCACGGGGGGCTGTCCTTGGAGGAAGTAATCATTCCGATAATTAAGTTTAAAAATATCCGGAAAGATGAGTATAAAGCTGCCAAGGTGGAAGTGAAGCTAACCAATATTTCTCGGAAAATCACTAACCGGATCACATTTTTGGAGTTCTTTCAAACCGATATCGTGGAAAATAAAAAACTTCCGTTACGGCTGAAATTGTATTTTGTAGATGAAGAGGGAAAGCGCATTTCCAATGAAAATGTCATTATTGCGGACAGTAAATCGAAAAACCCCCAGGAGCGAACCTATAGAGAGAAATTTACCTTACTAGACATGGCCTATGATAAAAACCAAAAATACTATTTAATCCTGGAAGACGAGGAAGAGCCAGTGGAAAAAATCTATGAAAGAATCCCCTTTACCATTGATTTATTAATTAGTGATGATTTTGGTTTGTAAAATAGTGGGGGAAGGTGAACTAGGTATGGATGAAATGGGTCAAATGGACCAAAATGTGGGTTTGAATGAAAAATTAAATACCTATTTTCCTGGCAGGGTGGTACGCAAGGATTTAACCATAAAAATTAAAGAAGGGGCTAATGTACCCGTTTTTATTATTGACAGCCTGAAACCTATTCAAATGCCAAATTTGGATTTGGCAGAAATCTTTCGCGGTGTTTAAGGCGTTGGGGGTAGAGTAAGGATACTTATGTTACGGAAGAATGGAAAGGGGATTGAAGGAGAACCACATGTATTACATGTTAACTAAATGACATTGGGGTGTGAACAGTAACAATGGTTGACAGAAATGAATAATCTGATCATATTTATGGTTGACCTATGGTAAATTTATCTATATAATTACCTTATCAGGAATAAATCCTAATAAAAATATTTTATGAAGGAGGGAGTAGCGTGCCTGAGGAATTTGCAGGATGCAGTAGAGCCAAATTAATTAAAAAGGCGACTGAGGAAAAAAACACGACTGATTGTATTTCAGTAAAGGAGAAGACAGCCATGGTGACAGTGGGAAAACCGGCTCCCGATTTTACAGCAGCGGGATTTCATGAAGGAAAATTCAAGAAGTTTACCTTATCCGAGAATCTGGGTAAATGGGTATTATTATGTTTTTACCCTGGTGATTTTACTTTTGTCTGAGCGACGGAGGTTTCAGCAGTTGCTGAAAAATATCAGGATTTTCAGGATTTAGGGGTTGAAGTATTTTCATGCAGCGTGGACAGCACCTTTGTACATAAAATATGGAATGATTTTGAGTTATCAAAGATGATCGGTAAAGATATCCCATATCCCATGCTTTCCGATCCGGATGGAAGCATCGCAAAAACGTATGGTATTTATGATGAAGAAGGCGGGACAGCAACAAGAGGCCGATTTATTATTGATCCTGACGGAAATATTCAGGCTTTTGAAGTGCTGACACCTCCGGTAGGCAGGAATGTCAGTGAAGCCTTGAGACAAATAAAAGCATACCAGCTGGTACGAGCTACCAAAGGGGCTGAAGTGACTCCTTCCGGTTGGAAACCGGGCAAACAAACGTTGAAACCCGGTATCGATTTAGTAGGAAATGTATGGAAGACATGGAAAGTAAGCCAGGCTTTTGAAGACTAAACCGAAACTTACCAACTTACTCATATTACTTTCATATTATTAATGTAACAACAATATATTTGAAAGAGCCATGGAATCAGATCCAGGGCTCTTTTGTTGTGCGCTGCCTGATGAAAAAACTATCACCCCAAGTAATTGACTCTATCAATCTGAATATTATACACTAAGGTAAGAAATAATGGGGGGAAGATTGTGCTGCAGCTGATAAAATACTTAAAACCTTATTGGAAAACTGCCTTGGCCGCTCCTCTGGTGATGATGGTGGAAGTGGTTTCGGAATTACTTTTGCCCTTATTGATGGCGCGTATTGTGGATCAGGGGATTGCTCTGGGCAACATTCCTCTGATTGTGCAAACGGGGCTGATGATGATTGCCGTCACCATCGTCGGCATGCTGGGGGGCTTTGGCTGTTCGGCATTTTCCAGCATCAGTGCCCAGAACTTTGGTGCTGACTTACGTGTCCATGTTTTTCGTAAGGTCCAATCCTTTTCTTTTGCCGAACTGGATTACTTTGATACCAGTTCTTTGATTACTCGCCTGACCAATGATGCGGGACAGGTGCAAACCTTTGTGATGATGCTTTTACGGGTGATGATTAAAGCCCCTTTGCTGTTCACTGGTGGTATCATCATGGCGATCCTAGTGAATCCCGGTTTATCCAAAATTTTATTGGGATCCATTCCTTTTTTGGCGCTGATTTTATTTTATGTTATCAGAAAAGGAATTCCATTATATACAGCGGTGCAAAAGGCCTTAGACCGAGTCAATGCTGTGGTGCGGGAAAACCTGGCCGGAATCAGGGTGGTGAAAGCCTTTGTGCGGGGTAACTTTGAGAAACAGCGTTTCAACCAATCCAATCAACAATTGATTGATTCCGGTGTAAGGGCGGCACGGGTCATGGGTCTGATTATGCCTTCCGTCACTTTGATTATCAATCTCAGCGTCCTCGCGGTCATTTGGTTTGGGGGGATTCGGGTTAATCGGGGAAATATGCAGGTGGGGGAAGTTATGGCCTTCATCAATTATATGACTCAAATTATGTTTTCCTTGATGATGGCCGGATTTATGCTGATGATGACCTCCCGGGCCAAGGTTTCCGGGGATCGCATTCAAGAGGTTTTAAGCAGGGAGCCATCGATCCAGGATAGCCAGAATGCAGCAGAAGCTCCGATCAGAGCAGGAAGAATCGACTTTGAAAAGGTAGATTTTCGTTATCCCCAGGGCAGCGGAGCACCGGTCCTCAAGGATTTGACTTTTACGGCTTTCCCCGGCGAAAGGGTGGCCATACTGGGGTCAACCGGTTCCGGCAAGAGCACACTGATTAATTTGATCTCCCGGTTTTATGATGTATCATCGGGAAGGGTTTTGGTCGATGGCCGGGATGTGCGGGATATCCCCCTTGAAGTGTTGCGTCATGGTATTGGTCTGGTTGACCAGAAATCCCTGCTTTTCTCCGGTACAGTTTGGGAAAATATCCGGTGGGGCAAAGGGGAAGCAAGCAATGATGAGGTGATTGCCGCTGCCCAAATGGCCCAGGCCCATGATTTTATCCTGGCCCTCCCCGACGGCTATGATACCCTTTTAGGACAAAGGGGAGTCAATTTGTCCGGCGGGCAAAAGCAGCGTATCGCTATCGCCCGAGCCATTATCAGAAAAGCTCCGATCTTGATCCTGGATGACAGTACCAGCGCTGTAGATGCCGCTACCGAACAATTAATCCGTAATGGAATGAAGGAAGGTTTGCCCGGCACCACCTTTTTGATCATTGCCCAAAGGATTTCCAGTGTAATGGATGCCGATAAAATTTTAGTCTTGGAGGATGGAGAACTGGTGGCATCCGGCAGTCATGATGAGCTCTTGGCCTGCTGCCCGGTGTATCAGGATATTTATGATTCCCAAATGGGTGGGGAGGAAATCACTCATGAGTAAGGATGAAATCTTGAAAAATAATCAGGGAAAAAATCAAGGGGTTGGTATACCGGCCAGAAAAGCAGGTCTCTTAGGCCCCGGAGAACGCCCCAAGGATCGTATGGGTACCATGAAACGAATATGGGATTATCTAGGTCGGCGTCGGGTTAGCTTAGCGGCCGTATTTTTTCTGATTCTTGTTGTGACACTTTTATCTTTGCTGGGCCCTTTGTTGATTGGCCGCGGGGTGGATTTGATGGTCAAGGGTCCGGGTCAGGTGGATTTTATGGCCCTGGGGAAAATCGTTTTAACTCTTTTTATCATATACCTGGCCGCTTCCTTCATGCAATGGCTGCAAATCTATTTCATTTCCGGGATTGCCCAGGAAACAGTAGGGGATATGCGGAATGATTTATTCAGTCAAATGCAGGTGCTTCCCCTCAGGTTTTTTGACAGTCATTCCCATGGTAATCTTATGAGCCGGTTTACCAATGATGTGGAAAATGTCAGCACCAGTTTGTCCCAGGGACTCGCCCAGATATTTTCCTCGGTGCTGACCATTTTGGGCACACTCACGATGATGCTTTACTTAAGTCCCTTACTAACCTTGGTCAGTCTCCTAACCATACCCCTGGGGATTTTTGCGACAGGGAAAATTGCCGCCCAAACCCGAAAACATTTTTCTCAGCAGCAAAAGGAATTGGGGGCACTCAACGGCTTTATTGAAGAAACCATCACCGGACAAAGGGTGGTCAAAGCCTTTGGCCGGGAAGAGCATGTTCTGACCCATTTTGATCAGGTCAATACCCAATTAAAAAAAGTGGGGTTAAAAGCGCAGATCCTGTCCGGGTTAGTGCATCCGATTATGAATGTGGTTAATAATATGAGTTTTGCCATCGCCGCTTTCGGCGGGGGTTTGCTGGCAGTACAAGGAGCCATTACCGTGGGGGCGATTGCCAGCTTCCTTAGCTATTCCCGCCAATTTGCCCGCCCCATTAACGAATTGGCCAATCAATTTAATATCATTCAATCTGCTTTGGCGGGAGCGGAACGGGTTTTTGAGCTGATGGATGAAATCCCGGAGTTAGCTGATGAAAAAGATGCCCGGGTGCTTTCCGGGACAGCCGGTGAGGTGGATTTTCATCATGTGACCTTTGGTTATGATAAAGAACGTCCTGTTCTAAAAAATATTAGTATCCATGCCCATCCTGGGCAATCCATCGCTTTGGTGGGGCCGACCGGTGCCGGTAAAACCACCATTGTTAATCTGCTCACCCGCTTTTACGAAATTGATCAAGGAGAAATTTTAATTGATGGGGTGGATATCAGGCATATTGCCAAAGATAGTCTGCGCTCTGCACTAGGTATTGTGCTTCAGGATACTTATCTTTTCTCTGATACGGTGCGGGAAAATATTCGTTATGGGCGATTGGATGCCTCTGACCAAGAGGTGGAAAAAGCGGCGCAAATAGCCAATGCGGAATCCTTTATTTTACGTTTACCCCAGGGTTATGATACCATTCTTTCCGGCGAAGGGGGTCGTCTCAGTGGAGGCCAAAAACAGCTTCTGACCATTGCCCGGGCTGTTTTGGCGGATCCTTCCATTCTGATTTTGGATGAAGCCACCAGCAGCGTAGACACCAGGACGGAAGTGCAGATTCAGCGGGGGATGTTAACGATGATGAAAGGGCGCACCAGCTTTGTTATCGCTCATCGCTTAAGTACGATTCGTAAAGTCGATCTGATATTGGTGCTGAAGGACGGGGAGATTATCGAACGGGGCAGCCATGAAGAACTTCTTCAGTCCCAAGGCTTCTATGCTCAGCTTTATCACAGCCAGGCCGGAAAACTCCCCGGGATAAGAAGTACTTCCGGTCAGGAAAAAGGAAGTTGCCGCCCTTGTATCGAATAAAACAAATAGTGTGTGACAAACTTATGATAGAGATGAAGCAATGAACTGAAATTATAAAAAAAGGAGCGATGAATGATGGTCAAGGTATATGCATTAACAACCTGTCCCTGGTGCAAAAAAGTGAAAGCTTTGCTAAAAGAAGAAGGCATTCCCTACGAAGTGCTGGATGTGGATATTATGACAGGACAAGAACAGGAAGATGCTTTGGCAGAGGTGGAAAAATTAACAGGGAAAAGGGCTTTTCCTGTAACGGTGATTAATGATTTGGTGATACAGGGGTATAAACCGGAAGAGCTTAAAGAGGCAATCCAAAATGAAAGATAAATTATTTTGCCCCGTCTGTGAGGTTAGCTTTATCCTCAAAAATCCGCTCAAAAAAGGCGATACGGTAGTGTGCCCCGTGTGCGGTGCAAAACTGGTAGTTGATGGGGAAGAGCCTCTTAGCGCATCGCGTTTTCCCCAACCGCCCTTGAATGAGATTGTAGAGCGCATAGACAATTATGCCCAATTAAAAGGTTATATTTTTAAGGAAAACAAGCAAGAGATTATCGACGGCTTATTAGCAAAGAATGAACGTTACGGGGATTTTTTCTGCCCTTGCCGCTTTGATAATATCCAGGAGAATGTCTGCCCCTGTAAGGAAACGAGGCAGGGCTATGTCAACAGAGAGGGCAGTTGTTTGTGAGGCCTTTTTTATAAAGCGGAATAGGTGATTTCGCTAGGGTAGAAGGATAGAGAGTAGGATGTACGGGGGGAGATGATCCTCCCGTTTTTCCTTCTTTAACATCAGACCTCCTGAACGCATATACTGAAAAAAGTAATGTTTCAAGGAGGCCAGGGAATTGGGTAGTTTAAAGGAATGTATTTTTCGCCAGTATGATATCAGGGGCATCTATGAAAAGGATTTTACCGATCAGGATGCAGAACTAATTGGCAAGGCCTTTGGTACCATGGTTCAGGAAAAAGGAGAAACCTGGGTGGTTGTCGGGAGGGATAATCGAAAATCTTCTCCTGCTTTATATCAAACTCTGATCCGAGGACTCCTATCCACCGGGGTCAATGTTCTGGATATCGGCGTTGTAATTTCTCCGATTTTTTATTATGCAACTCTTCTTTTTCAGATCCCTTCCGGATTAATGATTACGGCCAGTCATAATCCGGCATCCTACAATGGTTTGAAAATCCAGTTGGAGGGAGAATCCATCTTCGGTGATACCATCCAACTCCTTCGTGAGAAAGCCGTAGCTGGGAATTTCCTGTGCGGCTCAGGAATTTTGGATCATCGTTCTCCTGTTAAAGCTTATGGGGAGATGATAAATAACAAAATTCAATTAAAGGGAGAGAAATTAAAGGTGGTGGTGGATTGCGGCAACGGGACGGCAGGAATGTTTGCCCCCGGCATTTTGCAAGAGTTGGGTTGTGAGGTGATTCCGCTTTTTTGTGAATCAGATCCGAACTTTCCCCATCATTTTCCGGATCCAGTGTGCCGGGAAAATCTAAAGGATTTAATTCATCGGGTGCGGGAAGAAAAGGCAGACTTGGGGCTGGGTTTTGACGGGGATGGAGACCGGTTGGGCGTAGTGGATGATCAGGGTCATGTTGTTTGGGGTGATATGTTGATGATTCTTTTTTGGCGGGAAATCCTCCCTCAATATCCGGGCAGCACCGGCATTGTGGAAGTGAAATGCTCTGATTTATTGGTGCAAGAGATTTCCAGACTTGGAGGTCATCCTCAATTTTACAAAACCGGACACTCATTAATCAAAGCAAAAATGAAGGAGCTCAACACCGTATTTACCGGGGAAATGTCCGGACACATGTTTTTTGCTGATGAGTATTATGGTTTTGATGATGCCATTTACGCCGCCGGCAGGTTACTGAGAATTATTGCTTCCTGCGGTCAACCATTAAGCAAGCTATTATCTGATCTTCCTCAGGTATATACCACTCCGGAACTGAGGATTTCCTGTCCGGAAGAATTAAAAGCTTCTTACGTGGCCAAGGCCAGGGCTTATTTTAAAGAACAGGATGTGGAGCTGATTGAGGTGGATGGGGTCAGAGCCAAATTTCCGGAAGGATGGGGGTTGGTCCGGGCTTCCAATACCGGGCCGGAGCTGATTGTACGCTGTGAAGGGGTACGACAGGAAGTGCTGGCCGATATCAAGGGACAAATCGCAGAGGCCATTTATCCTCTGGTTCTGAAGGAATAGAAAGTCAAATACATAGTTTTGCTTAAAGATAAAAGCCAGGTGAGGGACAGTGATCTGCTCCACCTGGCTGATTTATAAAATTCCAAGACTCCCACTTCTATAAGTGGGAGCTCCTATTTTCACTTCAGGTGGGGTAGATTCCCCATCTGAAGCCCCGATGTTCAGCTTTAGCTGAACGAGTTCACTACTATTAGAAGGAACCCAACATCAGGCCTAAAGGCCCCTCTTCGTCCAGAATATCTTCAATTTCATAGACGGAGATGGGGAAAAAGGGAAAGCCGTAGGCATAAGGGGTAAGTTCATAGAGTTGGTAATAAAGCACCAATGCTTTATCCCCTATGTAGAAATATTGATCCGGGTTGATTTGGTCAAATTCTTCAAATACAGGAATGTCGCGCGCTTCAATTTGTGCTTTGACGATTTCTGATAAGCGGCCCACGTAGTCCGCATTGGGTTGAAAGAGATCCTCTAAGCGGTAGAGAGTACCCGTTTCAACATTATAAGTCAGAGAGCGGAGCAGGGTTAATCCATGAGCACCTCCAGAAAAGGCATAATTGATAAAGGTGAGGCTTAAAATGCCCCGTTGGTTGGTCTTGATTTCATAAGAGGCGGTAACGGTGGTAAGGGGATTTTCAAAATAACCTTGCTCCTGTAATAAATCATATACGGTTTGCAAGATCTCTTGGTTGATGGTTTGCTGGATTCCTTTATCCTGGAGACCGCTGATAATCGGGTAATAAAGATCTAATCTCTGACTTTTTAAATGCACGGTGCGCACGCAGACCGGCAGCTTGGTAATGTTATTCGTCGCCATGGCTAGACAATAAACCGGAGTTCCATCCAATCCAGGGCAATCCAATCATTGGCGCCAACATTGGAGGTGTTACGGATGACTACTCTGTTGTTCAGACGAGCTAAACGGGGATTAATATTCAACACCAATTCATTCCAGTTGGTGAACTGTTGTCCGGCAGGTCTGCCATGGACAAAGGGCAGTTGACCCACATTTTGCCGTTGCCCGTTAAAGGTAACTGTGGCGCTGTAACGGTTTTCCGCTACATTGTAATGGTCGTCTAAAGCACCCCGAATGACCAATTCAATTCTTTGGGTATTATTCAGGAGAACGGCCATTAATGGAGGCATGTTAAAGGTCCAGGTTCCTTGGGTGCCGGTATACAGAATGTCGGCATTTCCGCTGGGATTGCCATAGTTGGGGTAACCGGTAAGTTCTTTTCTGAACACCAATACACGGGAAGGGTTCTGGTTGCTGAGGATCGGCTGAGGACCCTGGCGCATTAATTGGAGGTTTTCCTCTTCTTCTTCCTCCTCTAATAATCTTACTTCGTTGCTTTCCTGAATTAATTGCATGCCTTGCATTCCTTGCATTCCTTGGCTATAGGGACACATTCCATACCAGTGGCAGGGCATCATAAATATTCACCTCTTATCATTTTTTTTATTATATGATTCTCCAGCTTGGTCAAGTGACAGGTGCTTCTTAAGAAATCAAAGCTGGGAGAGAAAATTCACTGAGAAAATTTAACAATATTTTGGAAATTAAGGTGTTAAATAACAAGGAATTGGGGAAGAAATGTCGAAATCAGCGTTAATAGCAATTATCTGTAATCGTGATCGAGGTGGTTAATGAGCCAAGGATTAAATTGGGCATAAGAAGATTTTTTAAGCAAAATACTTGAAATGATAAAGATTATTTTTGAGAGAAAGAAAAGTTGAGTGGACATATTGAGCGCAAAGGGGGAAACAGGGTGAAAGAGTACGGTATTTTTGATATTATTGGGCCGGTGATGATTGGTCCTTCCAGCTCACATACAGCAGGAGCTGCTAGACTCGGGTATATGGCACGGAAAATCGCGGGTGATGAAATCAAAGAGGTGGTTTTTTACCTCCATGGTTCTTTTGCCAAAACCTATGCCGGTCACGGTACGGACAAAGCATTATTGGCTGGAGTCATGGGCTTTATGCCGGATGATGAGGAAATCAGGGAAGCCTTTACCATAGCACGGGAGCGTGGTCTGACCTATCGGTTTGAAGAGAGAGATTTAGGGGAAGTTCATCCTAATACGGTAAAAATCGTCATGTACACCCAGGAAGGTGCCAGGTGGGAGATTACCGGCTCATCAATTGGGGGAGGAAAGGTAAAAATTATTCGTATTAATGAGTTGGAGGTGGATTTTGCAGGGGAGTACACCACTTTAATCACCTATCATCGGGACCGTCCAGGGGTGATTGCATTTATTTCCTCTATTTTAGCCAACTATAGGATCAACGTTGCTTTTATGAGAGTTTTTCGGGAAAATAAATGGGACAATGCGGTATTAATTGCGGAAACGGATGAGGATATTTCACCCTTAGTCCTTTCTGAGATCGCCCAAAACCCACATATTTTTCAGGTCAAGGTATTACAGGCAATTTAGTGAACTATTTCTGTTAAACTGAATAACTAGATTTTAAGAACAAGACTGAAGGAGGTAAGGGAAGTGAAGATTAGAAACGGCGCCGATCTTTTAGCCCTTTGTGACGAGGAAAATCTGTCTTTGCACCAGTTAATGCTCTTATATGAAAGCGATAAAACCGGAAAAACACCGGAGGAAATAAAAGGTACCATGGCAGTAAACCTGCAAGTGATGAAAAGGAGTGCCTATCAAGGATTAGAGGAAGACGCAGCTTTCGCTGGGAAAATCATCGGCGGACAAGGGAAAAAAATGCGGCAACGCTATGAAACGGTACAACCCGTCTGCGGCGCTACGATGGCGCGGGCAGTCAGCTTTGCCCTCAGCGTGACGGAGGTGAATGCCTCCATGGGACGGATTGTAGCGGCGCCCACGGCCGGTTCCTGCGGTGTATTGCCGGGGGTTTTATTCAGTCTGGCAGAATCTCATCAGATTGGTGATGAACAGTTGGTCGAGGGGCTTTTTACAGCGGGAACCATCGGGTTGGTGATTGCTAAAAATGCTTCCCTTTCCGGCGCGGAAGGAGGATGTCAGGCTGAGGTCGGCTCTGCCTCTGCCATGGGGGCAGGGGCAGCAGTGGAAATCATGGGCGGTTCTCCAGCGCAAGCCCTGCATGCCGGAGCTATTGCCTTAAAAAATCTCTTAGGTCTTGTCTGCGATCCCATTGCCGGATTGGTGGAAGCCCCCTGTTCTAAAAGAAATGCCGTCGGTACGGCGAATGCCTTGGTAGCAGCGGAAATGGCCTTAGCGGGGATCGAGAGTATCATTCCTTTTGATGAGGTGGTAGAGGCTATGCACCAGGTGGGTCGTGCCATGCCCTGCGCCCTAAGGGAAACTGCCGAAGGGGGTTTAGCGGCAACACCCACAGGACAGAGATTAAAACTGGAGATTTTCCATAAGCCTATGAATTAAAGGATAAACAGAATTCTTGGCATCAGGTGGAGTTTCTACTCTATCTGATGCCGAGAAAGTTATCCAGGAACTTAGTGGCAGTTAGTTATCGGACAAAATAGGGAATATGTTCTGTGAAGAATTTAATATCTGCTTGCAAGGAGGTGGATAATTGATAATGGATAATGATTTATTAATTGGCGCAATGGATTCATCATCAGATGGGATTTTAATTTCTGATGCCCATGGTATGGTTGTGTACATCAACGAGGCTTATGAAGAAATCACCGGACTTGAGAGCAAAGAAATGATTGGTAAAAATCTTAAAGATTTATTAGAAAAAGGTGTCATCAACAAAGCATTATCACTCGAAGTTATCAAGGATAAAAAACGTGTATCAACGATCCATAAATATGTCTCAGGAAAGACCGCCCTGTCCACTGCAAGCCCTATTAACAATGCCAATGATGAATTAATCGGAGTTGTCAACAATACAAGAAATATATCGGAGTTAATTCATTTAAAAAATGATTTAACCAATACCAAGAAATTGACCCTTAAATATTCTGAGGAAATAAAACGACTTCGCCAGCATCTCGTAAAAGATAAAGATTTTGTTTACCGCAGCAGGGTCATGGAAGAAACGATAGAACTGGCATCAAAAGTATCAGGTTATGATTCTACTGTTTTGATTCAGGGTGAATCCGGAACGGGAAAAGAGATATTATCAAAATTTATTCATTCAGAAAGCCCAAGAAAGGAAGAAGCATTTATCAAGGTGAACTGTGCTGCGATCCCAAAGGACTTATTTGAAAGCGAACTATTTGGATATAGTGAAGGTGCCTTTACCGGTGCGAAGAAAGAGGGCAAACCCGGCATGTTTGAGCTGGCAAACAATGGGACAATCCTGTTGGATGAAGTAGGAGAATTGCCTTTACCGATCCAATCAAAGCTGCTTCGGGTTATTCAAGAAAGGGAAGTATATCGAGTAGGCGGGAAAATTCCTGTGCATCTTGATGTCAGAATAATTGCCGCTACCAATCGGGACTTAAAACAGGAAGTAAAGGATGGGAATTTTAGAGAGGATTTATACTTCAGATTGAATGTGATCCCGATAACGATCCCTCCCCTTAGAGAAAGGAGAGAGGATATACCAGAACTGATAATCCATTTTTTGGAGAAATTGAACCGGAAATATAAGAGAACCGTAACGATTTCCCAAAAAGCAATTGAGGCTTTGGCATCTCACTCCTGGCCTGGTAACGTTAGAGAACTGGAAAATATCATTGAGTATTTGTTTATCATGGCAAATAAGGAAGAAGTTCAGATCGAGGATCTGCCGACAAGGATTTTATCCAAGCAAATTATCAATAATTATGAGAGAACTGAAGATGAAAATGATGAGGTGCCAAAGCTAACCTATCTCTTAGAACTATATGAAAAGTATATCATTAAGGAGGCGATGGAAAGCTTCCCATCTCTTCGTAAGGCGGCTCAGGCTTTAGGGATTAGTCCATCGACTTTATGCAGAAGACTAAAAAAATTTGAGATAGAAATTGAAAATAACCAGGAAATTAAAAATAACCGGGAATAATTCTGCGCCAGGATTAAAACAGTAAGCAAAAGTGTTTCATTTCTGCAAAAGTATATTTATCTAGGTAAATCCATGCATGACAAGTAAGGTGTTTCAAAATTTCAACATATCAGAAATTAATAATTTTAAAAAAACAAGCAACATAGCCCTTTCGAAGTTTGGCATGTAATTTGCTATATATATTGGCAAGTAACTAAACAGATTGTTAAATAAAAATCGAAAGGGTGGATTCTAGTGGTAGATAGCAGATATGTAGACAAAGGTGGAAATTATGCATTTGATCAGGAGTTGTTAAAAAAGGCTTTTGAAGAAGCAAGCAAGATTTACAAAGAAAGAGGATTTCAAAGAAGAATGGGCTATGGGAAGGTCCCTGCTGTAACGACTGTTGATATGGCTAAAGCTTGGATGTCAGATGGTCACCCATTTACTTGTGAAAATAACAATGAAATTTGCGCTAATGCACTTAAGGTTTTAAATGCTGCCAGAAAATCAGGTGTTCCTATTTTCCATACAACCACCGGTTATACGGGAAAAGAACAATGGGATATGACTAAGTGGGATGAAAAAATTCCGATGCATACATTGGATATCAATTCAGAGTGGATGGATATCGATCCGAAGCTTGAGCCAAGAGCGGAAGAACCTGTGATCCACAAAAAATATGCAAGTAACTTCTTCGGAACTCATCTGGCGGTAACCTTAAACAAATTAGGTGTAGATACTGTTATCGTAATGGGAGCAACTGCTTGTGCATGTGTCAGACATACTGTAATGGATTCAACCGGATATGGCTTTAAAACTATCGTTCCTATTGGAACAATTGGCGATAGAGTACCGGGTGTTATTGAATGGAACTTATTCGATATGGACGCTAAATTCGCTGACGTGGAACCTTTAGAAAATGTTGTTAAATATTTAGAAGGAATCGATGCCAGCCTATACAGAAGATAGATTTAAATTTGATTAAAGGAAGGGAATACTTACTAATTTTAAGTGGTATTCCCTTCGGTTCTCTTTATCCGATTTCAGCTTGAATCTTAAGGGGGATGGATATGGGTATATTAATCAGAAATGGAAATATCCTAACATCCGAAAATGAGTATGTGGCAGATGTTCTCGTAGAAGGAGAGAAGATCGGTCTTAACTGAAACTGAGGCTACATCCAGAGCATTTTTTATTACTAAGTTCAGGAGGGAGTATTTATGGGAAAGAAAAGAAACATAGTGTTAGCGATATTGTTTTTAACCTGGACAATAAGTTATATGGATAGAATGGTAATGACGGTTGCTATACCATACATTTCCAAGGAATTTAATCTTACATCGGTGCAAATGGGTGTTGTGATGAGTGCTTTTTTATGGGCTATACGTTTTTCCAGCTTCCAGGAGGTATGTTAAGCGACAAATTTGGTGCTAGAAAAGTTATGACTTTTGCTATTGCATGGTGGTCAGCATTCACCGCTTTTACAGGTATGATCACATCCTATACAAGCTTGTTGGTTGTTCGTGTCTTGTTTGGATTAGGTGAAGCTAGCTTCCCTTCCGGTTCATGGAAAACTATTTCAACCTGGTTCCCGAAGAAGGAAAGGGCAACTGCAAATTCAATGATGATGGCGGCAAGTGCTATAGGGCCTGCAATTGCACCTTTGTTTGTGGTTGGAATCATGTCATATTTTGGCTGGCGCAGCGTTTTACTTTTCCTATTTATTCCAGGCATAATAATTGCTGCGTTAATCTGGGTCTTTGTTAGGGATAACCCTGCACAAAGTAAAATGATCACACCTGAGGAACTAAGTGTGATTCAAGAAGATAATTCTATTAATGAACAAGATGCAGCCAATAAAGGAGCAGTCAATAAATTATCTTTTAAAGATATTATTAAACTTCCTGTTATGTGGAAATTATTCTTTCTATGGCTGACATTCGACATTGTTTTCTGGGGCTTCGGTTCATGGATACCGTCCTATCTGGTGAATGAACGTCATTTTGTAATGGTCAAGATGGGAATAATTGCATCATTGCCTTATTTTGCAGGCACAATTGGAACTTGGGTAAGCGGATATATCTCAGATAAGTTTTTTGTTGGTAAACGCCGAAATTTTATAATTATTTGCGAGGTAGCAGCAGCCCTTTTCCTATTCTTAACTTACAACGCTCCTTCTGAAGTGTTGGCAATAACTTTCCTGACTGTAGCCGGATTCTTTGTATGTGCTACAATGGGAGCCTTCTGGGCAATACCAATGGATATTTTACCTGCTGAAGTTATGGGTTCAGGTTCTGGATTTATTAATACAGGCGGTCAAATTGCAGGGATTATTTCTCCAATAATTATGGGATTTCTGATTCAAGCATCAGGAGGATCCTATAAAACTGCTTTCACATTCCTTGCTATTTCCAGTCTTGTTTCTGCTGGTTTTGCATTGTCAATAAATGAGAAGGGAAAAGAGTCTTCTCCCAAATCTATAACAACTTAAATAATAGGTGAATAGACATAGAAAGATTTCAAAAATCTTAATAAAATAAGAATCTAAAACTGGCGGACAATATTTTACCGTCAGTTTGTTCTTTTGAGCTAAGAAAATAATAATTTGAGAGTATTAACCAAATTATTCCCCTAATGGTAAATATATTGCAATGCTTATAGTGCGGGATTGTAAATCTTAGTTTAAAAAAATAAACTTGTTGGATCAGTGTTGTTCTTGATCTCAACAAGTTTTTTATGCAATATTGGAGTGTTCTTTGGGAAGCTTATCGATTTTAATGAAAGATGGTTTTCTTTCTTTAAATTGGGTGATATAGTTAAAATCGGCGGCCTTTAATAATTGATAGGCTAAATTGAAATTGGCCCCAATATGCTCCGGTGCATGGGCATCCGAGCCCACAGTGATGATTTCTCCCCCTAGTGCCCGGTATCTTTGTAGCACATCAAGAGAAGGGTGGGTACGATTCAAGCCATAAAGATAACCGGCGGTATTTAGTTCGATGCCGTGTCCTGTCTCGATAATAGTTTTTAGGATCGTGTCCAGAATTTCTGCGAAATCATGGGGAAAAAGTTCTTTGCTGCCCCGGGGATTATAACGGGCAATAAAATCCAAATGGCCGCAGACATCATAATTGTTCAGATGTTTAATATTTGACAAAAGCCCCTCGAAATATCTGAGATAAGCTGTCCGGGTCAAAGTCTGGTCAAAAAATTCATTACTGCTGCAACTGATGCCGTAAACGGTATGGGTGGAACCGATCACAAAATCAAAGGGAAACTTCTCCAAAACCTGGTTAATGAGATGGGTGACGTGGGACTGGATGCCGATTTCAATCCCCAGGCGCAGCTGGATATTCTTTTCGTATTTGGCTTTTAATGTTTGGAATGCTGTCACATATTGCTCCAGGTTGAGCTGTGAAAACTCGGGATTGGGAAAATCAAAATCCAAATGATCTGTAATGACCAGCTCTCGGAAATTTTTGCTGATGGCACTTCTAATCATGGTTTCCATCGAAGCCGTACCGTCGGGAGAAAAACTAGAATGAACATGATTGTCGGAAAACATAATTTGCTCACCTCCTTTGGTTACATTGTATCAATAGCATGTTAAAATCCTGTTAAGAGAAGGTAAGCGATTTGTTAGATTTCAGGAATCATCCAAAGAAGGGGCGGTATTAAAGGCAGTTAGTTGTCGGATAAAGACAGCGAATCAAACCACAGGCCAATCGTTTGCCGGCATTCCCGGAAGGCTGACTTCTGAAATCATCAGGATTTTCGTGAATGATCACTGCCCGTCCCAAGGCATCCGCCACATGAAATTTATCGGTAAAGAAAATCATCATGGCATTGCCGTGATTAGAAAATAAAACGGGAAAATCCCCGGCATGATTGCCATGGGGTTGATTGGTGGGATTCCAGTGCCCTCCTGCATTTTGAAAGGGATTAGTAGGGTCTCCCACGGTACAGTCCCCCATTTCATGGAGATGGAAGCCGTGGGGACCAATGGGTGCTGTATTCCCCTGGGCCGGACGATAGGGGGGGAGTCCGGAAACGTTAACATAGATTTCTGTTCCTCCCGAGACATCTCTTAAATAGACGATGCCCCGGATGTATGGGGCTAGAGGGCCGCCGATGATTTGAGCAGTGGCGGCATTACAGGGATATTGATTATTCAATCCACATCAACTCCAGAATTGTTTTTATTAAGAAAATATGAGAGGATAAGATTAATTAGACCAGGATTAAAAGAAATCTCAGCATGGATTTACAAACATGGATTGACAAGTATGGATTGACAAGGAGGAACTATGAGTTTACCAAATATGATTAACAGCGGAGAATCTGTCCTGCTAATACCGGAGGGCATTTTGGATCTTAAAGAAAACCGCATTCTGAAAGGCAAAGCTTTGGCCGTAAGAGAGGGAGAGATCAGCGCTCTTTTGTCCTTGGAGCAGGTTCCGGTCTGGGCAAAGCAGCATCAAGGGGAAATCATTTCCCTGGCGGGATTAACCTTAATGCCGGGGTTAGTGGATTGCCATGTGCATTTTGCCCTGGATAGTGTGGATTTTAAACAATGTTTAGCTCGCTGGCCGGATCAAAATCTGATTGAGCAGCAGACACTTAAGTTTGGCCGTCATCTGCTGCAAAAGGGAATTCTTGCCGTCCGGGACGGAGGGGATCTGGAAGGGATTGGTCTGGAGGCAAAAAGGAGGCTAAGACCTGGGTTGCTGGTAAAAGCAACGGGACATGCTCTGCGCCGCAAGGGGCTGTATGGGACCTTTTTAGGAGGAGGGGTTGACACAGCTGAGGAAGGGAAAAAGCAGATTCGGGAATTGGCTGCCTCAGGGGTGGATCAAATCAAGATTGTTGTTTCCGGTATTGTGAGCTTTTCCCAATATGAAAAGGTCGGCCCTCTCCATTTTAGTTTGGCAGAATTGCAGGAATTGGTAGAAGAGAGCCATACCTTGGGGCTGAAGGTGATGGCCCATGTCAATTCCGTTGAAGGGGTGGCTCGGGCCGTTGATGCAGGAGTGGATTCCGTGGAGCATGGTTATTTTATCAGCGATACTTCTTTAGAACTAATGGAGAAAAAAGGGATCGCCTGGGTGCCGACGATTATTCCGGTAGCAGCACAAACCAGGGAACCCTGTGCTAAAGCTCATGATTGGGAAGGGTTGCATGTCATTGAGAAAACATATTTGCGTCATATGACTCAGGTAAAAAAAGCCGCTTCCTTAGGGGTCCCCTTGGGGGTGGGTACCGATGCCGGTGCCATCGGTGCTCCCCATGGTTCTTCTTATTATGAAGAAATCGCATTGTATCATGCTGCCGGTTTATCCCATACAGAAATCCTCAAAGCCGCAATTTTTACCGGAGCAAAAATTATAGGGCTGGATCCTAATTGGGGGCGGATGGAGCCAGGAAGTCCTGCTTATCTTATTGCCGTACAAGGGAATCCTCTTCAGGATTTATCTTCATTAAAACGGGTTGAAAGAATTGTAATCCCTGCCTCTTAAGATCCGGCCCTAGGATAGGAGCCCATAATGGACAAAGATGTGACATAATTTTCTGCTTCTTTTATTACTTTTTGAATCCGTTCATCTGTGATATGACCTTCAAAATCCAGATAGAAGATATATTCTCCCATCACCTTTCGGGAGGGGCGGGATTCAATTTTAGTCAGATTGATCCCTTCTCGGGCGAATAAAATCAAGAGTTGAGAGAGGCTGCCCGGTTGATGCTCCAGGGATAAGACCAAGGAAGTTTTATCCTTTCCCGTGGGGGGCGGGATTTCCAGTCCGATGACAATAAAGCGGGTGGTATTTTCCGGCGCATCAGAGATATTATCATCCAAAACCTCCAGCCCATAAATTTCCGCCGCCTTTCTGTTCCCGATGGCCCCGCAGGTGTGGAGATCAAAGGCCACCCGCCGGGCGGCCTCTGCGGTACTGGACATAGCCTGGCAGGGCAGATGGGGCAGTTCCTCCCTAAGATAATTCCGGCATTGGGCCAAAGCCTGGGTATGGGAGAATACGGCGGTCAGTTCTTCCTTTTTCATGCCCGGTTTGACCAGGAGATGATGCTCAATCCTGATCAAGGTTTCCCCCTGGATTTTTAGTTCAGGAAAGGATGTTAGTCCGTCCAGTACCGGGAGGACAGTGCCTTCCAGAAGATTTTCAATGGGCAGGATGCCATGGTGGATCTCTCCGGCGGATACAGCAGTCAGAATGGCTGTCACATCCCTATAGGGAATCAGATTTTGTCCCGGAAAAACCTGTTGAGCCGCTGCTTCCGTATAAGTGCCCTTGGGTCCCAGAAAACCTACATTTCTTTCTTTCATGATGACGCATCATCCCTTCCGATTCTAAACAATTTTTTTCAATAGTTGAGATAAAGGTTTTAATTCCTCCATCAAGAGAGAGAATTTTTTCAGAGATAAGGACTGGGGACCATCACACATTGCTTGGAGCGGGTTGGGATGGACTTCCACCATAATACCGTTCGCTCCAACGGCCAAAGCCGCTTTGGCAAGAGGCGTGACTAAATGCCAATCACCGGTGGCATGACTGGGGTCAATAATTATGGGCAAATGGCTTAATCCTTTAATCAAGGGCACGGCACTGATATCCAGAGTGTTTCGGGTAGCTGTTTCAAAGGTACGAATGCCTCTTTCACAGAGAATAACATTATAATTACCTTCCGACATAATATATTCGGCTGCCATGAGCCATTCTTCAATGGTAGCGGAGAGCCCCCTTTTCAAAATCACAGGTTTTCCTGATTTCCCAGCCTGGCGCAGCAGGTGGAAATTTTGCATATTGCGTGCACCGATTTGGATCAGGTCCACATAAGCTAAGGACATATCCAGGCTATAGGCGTCAATGATCTCGGTGACGATTTTCAAACCGGTCAAGTCTCGTGCTTCGGCCAGAATTTCCAAACCCTTCTCCTCCAGTCCCTGGAAGCTGTACGGGGAGGTACGGGGTTTGAAAGCGCCCCCTCTTAAAATATGGGCTCCGGCTTCCTTGACCCCCTCGGCGGCGGTTAAAAGCTGGTCACGGCTTTCCACGGCGCAAGGACCGGCGATCACTATGAAATTATCCCCGCCGATTTTTACGCCGTCAATATCAATGACAGAATCCTCGGATTTTACCTCTCTGCTCACAAGTTTATAGGGCTTCATAATGGGCACAATATTTTCCACCCCAGCCATCAATTCCAGGCCCATAGAAGAGATCGCCTTTTTATCACCGATGGCGCCAATAACGATTTTTTCCACCCCACGGATAATGTGAGTGCTGAAGCCATCATGTTCCAATCTATTTGTTACAGCATTGATATTTTCTTCCGTCGCTTTTTTACTCATCACAATAATCATTTTTCATCCTCCTAAGTTTAATAAATTTTATTTTTCCATAAAAAAACCACAGAATTCATCCTGAAAAGGGACGAATCTGTGGAGAATCCGCGGTACCACCCTGTTTGGCAATGCAAAAACAAGCCCAACTTTTAAGTACGGGAAAACTTCAATAAAAAAACATCTCATCCTGTTAGGAACGAAATGTCTCGCGGTACCATCCTATTAGGCATTTTCATGCCCCCTTGGTCAGGTACGGGAAGTTATCCGATACCCTCTTCCTTGATAACGGCGGAAGCATCCCGGCTGCGGCTACTTGCGATGTCTTTGATCACATCGGTTCACCTTGCGGCTCAGGAGGGAACTTCATCAGGTCACGTTTTGTATGTGCTTTCAGTCGCCGACACATACTCCCTGGGAAAACAGAATCCCAATTACTTTTCTCCGTCACAGCCTCTTGTTTTTGAATTAAGACAAATTTTATCAGAACATTTTCCTGTTGTCAAGATATATTATGCATTTTCCAGCCGGGTCTTCGACACTTACAGGCCTATCAAAATCCCTCAAAGCCTTTAAATAGGCTTATTTTTTTGTCAATTTTTTTAAAATAAATGTTGTATGTGGTGTATGTATACGGTATAATATATATGGGTGATGCGTCTTGAAACTATACTATGATAAACGGCTTAAAGATCCTACTTATTATGCGCAGCAAGGAATAAGAAACGGCAAAAAAACTACTACCAAAAATATCAAGAATTTCGGAAAACATTCCGAACTCTTGAAAATAACTGATGACCCCGAAACCTATGTAAGAGAAGAAATTAAAAAGATGAACGAGGAATACCGCGTTGGCAGTGTCACATTTAACCTAACTGCTAATTTTAATGAGAAAGTCAAGCATACACAAGACGAGGCATCGGCATCCACTTGTTTGAACATAGGTTATTTTGTTCTGCAAGATATTATGAAAGGTCTTAATCTTAAAACTTTTTTTAAGCAAAATATTTCAGAATGCAAGAACACCTATGATAGTTTTAAAATCCTCCGTTTCCTAACGTACGCTAGAATACTAAAACCCGGTTCTAAACTTTCCACCTGGAATGATTTGAATTCATATTATGAGCAGCCAGAATTTGATTACCAGCATATTCTTCGGTTTATGGATATTTTAGAGGAGCATTATGACGTTTACTTAACATGGCTTTATAAAAACAGTAATGCTGTCGTCAAAAGAGATTCTTCTATTATCTACTATGATTGCACAAACTTCTATTGTGAATGCGAACAACCTGACGAGGATATTGTTGATGAAGTTACAGGGGAAGTTATTTGTGGCTTAAGAAAATTCGGGATAAGTAAGGAGCATCGCCCTAATCCGATTGTGGAGATGGGGCTTTTCATGGATAGCCAAGGTATTCCCATCACCATGTCCCTGCATCCCGGGAACACAAGTGAACAAACTACTGCCATCCCCCTGGAAAAAGAAGTCTTAAAGATGCTGAATGGAGCCAAATTTATTTATTGTGCCGATGCGGGACTTGGTTCTTATAGCATCCGTAAATTTAATAGCATGGGTGGCAGGGCTTTTATTGTCACTCAATCAATTAAAAAATTAAGCAATACTCTTAAGGAGGCAGTTTTTAATGACTATGACTATCATTTATTGTCAAACGACTCCCCTGTCACAATCAAAAAAATGACAACCTTTGATCAGTACTCAAAAGAAAATTTACCTTTGTATAACGATTTTGCTTACAAAGTAATTTTTGCTGACAAAGCCCTTGACATTGGTTTAAGCGAAGAAATAACATTAAAAAATGGTAGTGTTAAGTCTAGGAAATCGACCGGACTTTTAAGGCAACGCTTAATCATAAGATTTTCACGAAAAATGATGGAGTATCAAAGATCAGTACGGAGAAGCCAGATAGAGCGGGCAAAAAAACTATTAGCTAGAAAGGATCCTGAAGAAATTAAGAAGGGACCGAATGATGTAAAAAGATTCATGAAAAGAATCTCTCATACAAAATCTGGTGAAAAGGCAGTTATTAATTATGTCCTGGACGAGGAGAAAATTGCTGAGGAAGAAAAATACGATGGCTATTATGCAGTGGCGACTAATCTCGAAGATCGTGCTCAAGATATTCTCGCAATATCACACAAAAGATATCAGATTGAAGAGTGTTTCAGAATTATGAAAACCAATTTCACCGGGAGGCCTATAAATCACAGATTGCCTAATCGTATCAAGGCCCACTTCATGATCTGTTTTACAGCCCTATTGGTATATCGCCTATTAGAGGCTAAATTGGACGAACAACATACTCATATAACTCCAGAAAACCTAATTACTACACTTAAAAATATGAATGTCACCAACGTACACGATATTGAATACATGGCACTCTATCATAGTAGCAAGGCCCTTGATACATTAATGGAATTAACATCACTTAATCTGGATAGGCTTCATTATAGACCAAAGGAATTAAACGGGAAAATTAAAAAATTATTAAACTAGTAATTACATACAACATTTCAAATTCAATAATTAGCTGGGAACCTGCTAAACACGCGGGTTCCCAGCTTTCTTTTTCTTCTAACTGTCGAAAACGGGATTTTATCAGAACATTTTCCTGTTGTCAAGATATATTATGCATTTTCCAGCCACTTGTTAAGCCTTTTTAGCAGCCGGTTTTTGATCAGAAAGTACAGGATGACGCCTCCTAAAAGGAAGATCAAAACACCGATCCAGGAGTAACGGCTCAGGAGAGTCAGGGCATAACTCCAGTTATTGCCCAGGACATAGCCTAAAATCGTCATGAAAGCCACCCAAGGCAGGATTCCGATCCAGGTATAAAAATAGAAACGTAAGGCGGGCATTTTGGCAATACCGGCAAAGTAAGAAACATAGTTTCGAAAGAACATGAGCCGTCCCAAGGCAACAAAGAAGGCGCCGAATTTCTTAAACCAACTTTCCGTGATGGTAAACTTTTTATGAGATATGCCGAAATAGGGACCGTAATTTAACAACAAAGGCCGTCCGCCGATTTTCCCGATGTAATAAGGAAAAGTAGTGGCAGCGGTATAACCGATGGAAGAAATCAGGATGGCCAAAGGAAGCGACATTTCTCCCTGGGAGGAGAGAAAGCCATAAATAAGTAAGAAAATGCCTCCTGGAAAAGGAATGGACAATCCTTCCATAAAGAGCGCTCCTGCGGCGCCCGCATATCCCAATTGACTGATCAGAGGAATAATTTTGGCAAACTCAAAATCCCAAATTGCCATGGACATGGTACCTTCTTTCGA
This sequence comes from Dehalobacterium formicoaceticum, assembly GCF_002224645.1. Taxonomy (NCBI): domain Bacteria; kingdom Bacillati; phylum Bacillota; class Clostridia; order Eubacteriales; family Peptococcaceae; genus Dehalobacterium; species Dehalobacterium formicoaceticum. Next base: position 1,689,835 of record NZ_CP022121.1, read on the forward strand.
TGATTTCGCTGATTTTCTTATGTCTTATTATTATAGCAAAAATTTTTTATTAAACTATTAAATTTTCATAAACAATAAGACACGTCAATCATCCGGTTTGCAGAATCAGTTTTTAAAAAATGTAACATAATATGTTTTAACTGAGTGGATAATAATAAACTTGATTTTGCAAAAAAAAATGTTGCTTTTTGCCAAAATGAGATTAGAATATTTATACCGACAAGAAGAAAGAGGTGATAATATTTGCGTAAGAGCATAAAATCACGATTGTTGGGAGAGAAGCTTCCTTCCAACCAAATCAGTGAGGAAAAGTTTAATGTATTTTGGGGACTGCCCGTATTATCCAGTGATGCCATTTCTTCCGTGGCTTATGCAGTAGAAGAAATCCTTTTAGTTTTGATTCCGGTAATTGGCATCATGTCGTATTTATTGCTGCCCAAAATCGCAGGAGCTGTAATTATTCTGTTAATTATTTTAACCATATCTTACCGCCAGATTATTGACGCTTACCCTAATGGTGGTGGGGCTTATATTGTCGCCAAAGATAATCTGCAAACAATTTTTGGATTAATCGTCGGGGCATCTCTTTCTGTTGATTATACCCTGACGGTTGCCGTGAGTATTTCGGCAGGAACTGCGGCGATCACATCGGCTATTCCTTTTTTGCATACTCATAAGGTGGCAATTGCTATTATCATAATTTTATTAATGACTTTAGGAAACTTGCGAGGAGTAAAAGAATCAACAAAATTATTTGGCATACCCACATACGCTTTTGTTGTATCAATTATCTTATTAATCATTTTTGGTGTGCTCAAATCCCTAAAAGGAGATGTCACACCTCTGCCTGCTCCCGCTGCTTCCAGTGTTGATTTGGGCACCCAGGCAATATCCCTGTTTTTAATTCTGAGAGCATTTTCTTCTGGCTGTGCAGCATTAACCGGTGTGGAAGCCATATGTGATGCTGTACCTAATTTCCGTGAACCTTCTACCAAAAATGCGAAAACAGCATACGTATTTTTGGCGCTTATGGTTCTTATCACTTTTGTTGGCACCTCTTATTTGGCAGTATTGTTTCATACAGTTCCCAATGAAGACATGACCGTGCTGGCACAAATTGCCACCGCTGTCTTTGGCAAAGGTTTTATGTTTTATGCAATTCAGGTTGCTACGGCTATAATTCTTGCGATGGCGGCCAACACAGCTTTTGCGGGATTTCCTACTTTGATTTCAGTTATTTCCAGAGATGGTTATGCTCCAAGACAGTTATCTGCCCGAGGGCATCGGTTAAGCTATTCCAACGGGATTGTTTTATTATCCTTGGGGGGAGCTTTGCTGGTGATTATTTTTAAAGGTGAAACACATAAACTGATCCCTTTGTATGCTGTGGGGGTGTTTACTTCTTTTACCTTAGCCCAAGCAGGTATGTTTATGCGCTGGATCCGCTTAAAACCTCAAGGCTGGCAATATAAGGCGGCAATTAACGGGATCGGCTGTTTGGTTACTTTTGTGACCGTAATAATTGTAAGTGTAACTAAATTTTTAAGCGGAGCCTGGATAGTTTTTATTGCCATTCCCCTCTTAATATATTTTATGAAGAGGATTAAGCGCCACTACAATGCTGTTGCCCAAGAATTGGATATCCCCAAAGAGAAATTAGAGCAGATTGTAATTAGACAAAAACCAACTCCCCATATTATTATTCCCATTGACAGTTTGAATAAAATGGTGCTTAAGGCAATAAAATATGCCAAAAGTATTACACCTAACATCGAAGTCTTTCACATTGAGACCTACGAAGGTGAGGCTGACAAACTCCGGAAAAAGTGGTCCATGTTAAATACAGACATACCTCTTATTATTAAAGAATCTCCTTTCCGGGAAACAGTTAAAACTCTTGTGGAATATATTGAATCAGAGGAGCATGCCTCTCAACCAGGGGATATGATTACAGTTCTGTTGCCCCACTTTGTAGTAAAAAAAAGTTGGCAGATGTCCCTGCATAATAACACATCTTTTCTTATAATAAATTCATTATTGCATGAAAGAAATATAGTTGTCTCTATTATGCCATTTCAGATTGAAGAAGCTCGTGCTATGCGCCAACAAACTACCGTAAAACAAAGTGATCAGCATAGAGAGTAGCTAACAGCTGGACAGGGCACAAGGTCCTAAATTGCATTTGCCGCAAACGTCACATAGTCCTAATTGGGGATAATCTTCAGCTACCTGGAGTAATTGGGCATAACATCTTTGTTTATCCCAGCTGTCGATTTGCAGGGCACCGGTCGGACAATTTTTGACACAGGCTGTACAGGTGCCTTTTTGATAATAAAGACAGTATTCTTCCGTCGGCTTTGGGGTAGGGGGGATTTCTCGTGCAATGATGATACTGCCGAAGCGCCCGGCGCAGCCGGCAGGTGTGATTAAAAGATGATTGAGCCCAAAGGTACCCAGACCGGCCACATAGGCGGCACTGCGGTGGGACCAGGCTGCGGTAAGATCCACCTCATTAAAATTATGGGTTGCTTTTTGAAAACCGGAAGGGATCCCCTCCTTTTCCAGTTCATCTTTTAGGCGGGCACAAATATCTCCAATTAGTGTGTTAGCCTCAATATAAGCCCGAGCCCATTCCACGGGAACCCCTTGGGCCGAACGATTGGCCCGGACAATTCCTTCAGAAAAAGGAACAAAGAAGGCGACCACTGTTTTGGCTTCCGGCAGGATTTCCCGGGGATGAACCACATGGGGACCGATAATATTTTTCATTTGGGTAAAAAGGTGATCATGAGCAGAAGCATAACCGATGAGGGGCGGACGATAACAGGTCTGGGTATTGGCATCCTGGACCATCTCATTGATGATGCCTTCTATTTTTTCTTTTAATTCCATGGCAAGCTGCCTCCTTTGTCTTTCGGTTGATATTTACTGTATCAAAGGGTATTCGAGATATTAAATAATTTCCCTTTATGGGAGGACTGTTTTTATTTTATTCCCTAAAATGAGTTTCTTTTCCGTGACCAGAGCATCATAAGCCAAGATTTTTACTCCGGCGTCATGGGCCGCAGATATTGCTTCACTAAATTTGGGATCCATCAGAGTGTTGGGAGTGAAATATTTGATTTCCTTCATCTGGAGTAAAAAGAAGATATAGCCCTGGTATCCTTCTTCTACCGCTCGGATCATTTCCCGAATGTGCTTTGTACCCCGTAGGGTAGGAGCATCGGGAAACATGGCCACGCCCTGATTTTCTAAGGTGACTCCTTTCACTTCAATAAATCCCTGTTGCCCCCGGCCATTTTCAAAGTAAAGGTCAAAACGTGATCGGCCGAAGGTCATTTCTTTTTTTAAGGTTATGACTTCATTGATTTCAGGAATTTGATGATCCTGGATGCCTTCAAAAACAACAGTGTTAGGAGCCTGGGAATCAATGTTCACTAAAAGACCCCCCTTATAAACGGCAATTAAGGAATATTTCGTTTTGCGGTTGGGATTGGATGATTTTTCTAAGATCACTTGGGCTTCAGGCTGCAGCAATTCCCGGCAGCGTCCCGTATTTTTTACATGGACGATTTCTTCCTTGCCGTCGATCAGGACATGGGCAATAAAACGGTTCGGTCTATGCAAAAAGGTAGCTTTGGTGATGTTTCCGTATTCCATTTTGTACTCCTTAGTCGATTAAATTCTTGAAAATAAAACAAGGAAATACTGGGATAAGCAGAGCAATTTACTCTTTTTATTATAACAAATTTTCCTTCCTATGATCGTAAAAAAAGTTTCTTGAGCTCTTGAGAGGGGAAGGGTATAATAACACAAGAACACTCAATAAAGAGGTATGGTACAGTGGATTTTTCAGAATTTAATCAATTAATTTTATCATTGCTGGAGAAAGACTATTTTAAGAATATTGATTATCTGGTCCAGGAGCTGCGTGTGGAATACCCAGATCAGTATCACCAGGTGATGAAACAATTTCAGGAGGAATATCATTTAAGCACTTGTGGTATGATGATGAGTCCCATTACCGCCGTAAATATTTCCCTGGACTCCTTACTAAAGGAGAGCCTGGTGGAAAAGAAAACGGAGAAGGGGCAGAGCCTATGGCGGTTAAAAATGGATTGATAGACTTAGATCATAAAGTAAATCTTAGATAAACAAAAACAGATCAATCGAGAGAAAGAAGATGAATAAAGAAGTGCAATCAAAACAGGAGAAATTTTTTCATTTGGAAAGATTGATTTTATTTCGTAATATTGGAGCAGACCCTTTGTTGAAGGAATTTAAAAGCCTGCTGGAGTTTATTGGCCGTGACCCGCTGCAACCGGATCAGGTTCTTTTAAGGGATCAAAAATTTTACCGAATATGTTCGGATTTGGTTCAAGAGGCGGAAGAACACCATTGGTCAGGGAATTTATGGCACCATTATCTCACCCGCTTACTAGCTTTGGCAGAAAATGCTTTTAGTCGGGTCGGTGCCCGCTTGTGCGAGGGCAAAATAGAAGGCAGCATTTTGCAGCTGGCCTGGCATGATTTGAGCTTGATCCAGGGCATTTATCATTTTGATTTCCGCAGCCTGGGGAATTGGGTTCCGGCAGAAATTGTGGATACCATTGAAGATTTTTCTCTTCCTTTTCAGCACGAAGATTGGGAAGGCAATTACTCCGAGGAAAATATGTCGGCGTTGCAGGATTCTTTCAACCAGAGTGAGGATCCCAAAGAGTTGGTGAAAATTCTTGCTTATTTTTATCGCAAGGCCGGTTTTGGTCCTATGTGCCTTTTTTCCTCCTTTCATTGGCAGGATGAAGCAGGACTGGCGGGTATTCCATATCCGGACCCTATTCGTTTAAAGGATTTAATTGGTTACGAGGATCAAAAAAAGAGGATTATTGATAACACTGAGACCTTTGTGGGGGGCAATAGAGCCAATCATATGCTCTTATACGGGGAAAGGGGTACCGGTAAGTCATCGACGATTAAAGCATTGGTGAACGAATATCGTCACCGCGGGCTGCGTTTAGTGGAGGTTCATAAGGGACAATTTGCTTCTTTACCGGTAATCTTACGTAAGTTAAGAGATTATCCCCAGCGGTTTTTGATTTTTTTGGACGACTTGTCCTTTGAAGCCAACGAAACGGAATATAAATATCTTAAATATCTGCTCGAGGGTGGAATGGAAGTATTACCGGACAATGTGGTCATTTATGCCACTTCCAATCGGAGACATTTGATTCGGGAAAATTGGCAGGACAGAGAAGGCGGGGGAGAGGTCCGTATCCATGATTCCCTTTCGGAAAAACTCTCTTTGGCCGACCGCTTTGGTATTACCGTAACCTATACTTCTCCCGACCAGGATCAATATTTACAAATTGTCATGGGCTTGGCGGAACAAAATGGTCTGGATATTCCGCCGGAGGTGCTGAAAGAAAAAGCTTTAATGTGGGAACGGTGGCATAACGGCCGCTCCGGGCGGACAGCAAAACAGTTTATTCAAAGTTTAATGAAGCGCTAACCCTTGCTAACCTTTACTAACAATTAAAAAAAGTCAAAGAATATCCTGAAAATTCCACTGGAATTTCGGGATATTTTTTTTGCGCATCCCACATAATAAACACAGCAAAATGGAAAGTAATTTCAAAGAAAGAGGTGCTTATCAATGAAGAAAAATCGTCTGTTAGTTTTAATGTTGGCACTGCTGGTCGTCTTAACTTTGCTCGTCAGTGCCTGTTCTACTGCCAAAAAACCTATTCCGGAACAAAATACCCCTAATCCCGCGCCCCAAAATAATCCTGCCGATCAAAGAAATAACCTGCCCGATCAAAGAAATAATGGGGCAATGGAAAGAACCAATGATGCCCAAGCCAGAGCTGATAAACTGGTGCGCGTATGTGAAGGAGTATCCGGGGTAGAGGAAGCAACCGTAGTAATTTCCGGAAATACCTGCTATGTGGGCCTAGATGTGAAAGGAAATCTGGAAAAAGCGGAAACGAAAAAAGTAGAAAACGAAGTTCAAAACAAGGTTTTGGCAGCGGATTCTGCCGTGACACGATGTGTGGTGTCCTCCGATGCGGATACCGTCAGTCGTCTGGAAAATATATATCAAGGAATCAAAAATGGCACCCCCCTATCCACCTTTGGCAAAGAACTGGAGGAAATCGGCAGAAGAATTATGCCGGATACAAAAACAGAAAATGTAAGATCAAGATAAACGAAGTTCTTGGTAAAGCATATAGAAGAGAAAAAAGAGGCTGTCGATGATTTAGCGGCAGCCTTTATCCATATCTAATCTGACGGGTTTCCCAAAATATCTCTGCCCCAGGAAAGAAAAATTTCCTTAAATATGATAAAATAAGCACATTGCTTTGAGAAATTTTATCATGAAATTTTAGGAGGTTTCGGTTATGGATAAAGTATTATTATTATGCGGCAGCCCCCGCCCTAAGGGCAATACCATGCAGGTTTTGCAATCCTGTGCTCAGGTAATTGAAGAAAACGGTGTGGAGGCAGAAGTAATCTCCTTTGCCGGTAAGGAAATTAAGTCCTGTATTGCCTGTAATAAATGTGTTGAGCTAAAAAAATGCGTCCTGGAGGACGGTTTGAATGAAATTATTGATCAGGTGCGGGAAGCCAAAGGCTTCATTGTGGGAGCACCGGTCTACTATGGTACGGCCCGGGGTGATATGATGTCTGCCTTGCAAAGGATCGGTAAGGTTTCCGGGGCAACGGATCAATTTTTATCCTGGAAGGTAGGCGGTCCCATCGCTGTCGCGCGGCGAGGCGGGCATACAGCTTCGATTCAGGAAATGCTCATGTTCTATTTTATTAATGAGATGATTGTTCCGGGATCGACCTATTGGAATATTGTCTTTGGCAGAAATCCGGGGGAAGCCCTGGAAGACCAGGAAGGGATGAAAACGGTGCACAAGTTTGGGGAAAATGTCGCCAAATTAGTGAAGATTCTTAATCAGGATATTCATTTTTAACCTTTAGGGCATAATAACAATGAGTTATTGCAGGAGCAGAAGAAAGGAGCTGTTTTATGTCAGATTATTGTATCAGAGGGACGGGAGCAGGCGGCGGGATTCGAATTTGGGTTGCCACGACAACGAATCTTTGTGAAGAGGCAAGACGCCGTCATGACACCTATCCCACAGCCAGTGCCGCCTTGGGCCGTTTGCTTACCGCCGGTGTGATGATGGGTCTGAACCTAAAAGGAGAGGATATCCTTACTTTAAGGGTTTTGGGTGACGGTCCCTTAGGAGCGATTGTGGTTGTGGCTAATGCACTGGGAGAAGTACGGGGCTATGTAGAAAATCCCCATGTTCATCTGCCCAGCATTACGCCGGGCAAGTTAAACGTAGGCGGTGCTGTGGGTAAAGAAGGCTTTTTATATGTGGTGAAAGATTTAGGCATGAAAGAACCCTATACAGGCTCTGTTCCTTTGGTGTCCGGAGAGATCGGTGAAGATTTGACCCGTTATTTTGCCGAGTCGGAACAAACACCCTCCGCAGTCGCCTTGGGGGTATTAGTAAATCCTGATAATACGGTGAAAGCTGCCGGGGGGTATATTGTGCAGTTAATGCCCGGGGTTTCAGATGAGGATATAACTCAATTGGAAAAAAATATCGCTTCCGTGCTGCCCGTAAGTCAGATGATTGATGAGGGAATCACCCCGGAAGAAATCGGAGCAAAGGTTTTAGCGGGGATGGACCTCCAGGTACTGGAAAAACAACCGGTATCTTTTCAGTGTAAATGTTCCCGGGAACGGGTGCAGCATATTTTGCAAGGCATTGGACGTGAAGAACTGTGCGCTCTTTTAGAGGACCAGGGATGCGGGGAGTTAACCTGTCATTTCTGCGGTGAAAAATATCTGTTTTCGGAAGCAGAGCTAAAAGAGATGATTGATGAGGCTGACCGGGAAAGAAAAGAAAAGGAAGAAAAAGAAGAATAAAAATAAAAAAACAAATTAGGCCGGGCCTTTGATTTGTCCTCTTTGTAACCATTGATTTCTTCAGGCATATATTGTACTGACAATCAATGAAAGGAGGACTTGACTGTGAAGTATACTGTGCAACGCGGAGATACCTTATGGTTAATTGCCAAAAGGTATGGTGTCAGTTTGGATGATCTGATTGAGGCTAACCCAATTATTGCGGATCCGAACTATATTCAAGTGGGATTAATCATTGAGATACCCAGAAACAATAATGATTACGTGGTCAAAAGAGGAGATACCATGTGGCTGATCGCCAAAAGATTCGGGGTCAGTCTTGATGATCTGATCGACGCAAATCCCCAGATTTCCGATCCCAATCGGATTAACGTAGGAGATGTCATTCATCTGCCGGAACCGGAAATGGATGAAGATAACGAAGAAAACGAAAATGACGAATACGCTAAACAACAGGTGCATATCAATTATAAAAATACAGCTCAGAAAGACACCTCTCCCATTACGGTGATGCCTGTTCAACAGCAGCCGCCTATGCAGCCTACATATCACGAACCATTGCAGTCTGCCGTACATGAGGAGAAGGGACAGTCAAATTTCTTGAAGAATATGCATTACGTTGTGAAAACAGGGGATACTTTATTTAAAATAGCCAAAATGTTTGGGGTTTCTTTGCCTAAATTGATTGACGCCAATAAACATATTGAAAATCCGGATAAAATTTACCCGGGTAATAAGATCACAATCCCTGTATCTCCCCCGGCGGTTTCACTACCGGAGGCAGAAGTGGAAATGCCTAAAATGGGGGTGATGCCCATGCCCATGCCGGTAAAACCGATGCCAACGAGGCCGCCTGTGCAGATGATGCCGATGCCAACGAGGCCGCCCATGCAAATGATGCCGATGCCGACAATGCCTCCTATGCCCATGATGCCAGCTATGGATATGGAGTGTCCTATGATGTGCCACTGTCCTTGTATGGATATGATGCACATGATGCACATGAATCATATGGACCATATGGATCATATGATGCAGATGATGGAAATGATGCAGCCTATGCATCAAATGCAGGTACCATGCTGCCTGGGAATGTGTCCGGGGATGATGATGGAGGAAGAGGATCAGCCCAAACAAGTACATCAGGTTCAGCAAGAGCAGCAAGTACAGCAAATACAGCAGCAGGTACAGCTGGAGCAGCAAGTACAGCAGGAGCAACAGGTACAGCAGGTACAAAAGCATGTACAGCAAGATATGAAGCAAAGCAAGAATAAAAGCTGCAAGAAACGCAGATAGTCATTGGGAAAAATTCGGAAAGAGTCCAGAGTCCATGGGGCTCTTTTTTTCTGGGCAGAAAAAGATGTTTGGACTTTTTGATGATATCGGGTAAAATGATAGAAAACTATGATCAAATAATGAATAAAAAAGGATTCGGGAAATAATGATGGATAAAGTTTTTTTAGGCAGATGTGAAACCTACCGTCAGGCAGATGTAGACCGCATGGTAGAAGAAATGTTTGATGCTTGCGGCGGAGTAGATAAGATCTTTCATCCGGGAGAAAAGATTTTCTTAAAAGCCAATCTTTTAATGAAAAAGAAACCGGAGGATGCTGTAACGACACACCCCGCTGTTGTTGAAGCGGTGGCCCGGCGGCTTCTTGCTGCGGGATGCCAGGTGGTTATTGGGGATAGCCCCGGCGGACCTTTTACACCTGTTTTGTTAAAAAGCGTTTATCGGACTACGGGCATGGAACAAGTGGCAGAACACCTGGGCTGTACCTTAAATTATGATGTGTCAACGGTAACGGTGCCTGTGGAGAAGGGTTATATTGTGAAATCCTTGACCCTGGTACGGGCAATGTGGGAAGCGGATGGGGTGGTCAGCCTGGCAAAATTAAAAACCCATGGGATGACCGTATTTACCGGAGCGGTAAAGAATATGTTTGGGGGGATTCCCGGTCTCATTAAAGCCGAATACCATTTTAAGATGCCGGATCAGCAGGATTTCTCCCATCTTTTAGTCGATATTTGTCAAAAAATCAATCCCCGTTTTTCCCTCCTGGACGGCATTGTCGGCATGGAGGGAGCCGGTCCGTCTTCCGGCACGCCCCGGCCGATTCGCGCCTTGGTGGGCGGCTGCAATCCGCATCAAGTAGATTGGGTGGGTGCCTCCTTGATTGGTTTGGACCAGGACAAAGCGCCTACCTTGCGGGCAGCAAAGGAAAGACAGCTTTTCCCGGAAAAATTTGAAATCACAGGAGCATCATTACCTGATTTAAAGGTTTCCGACTTTAAAATCCCTATCATCAGGAGCGTTCATTTTTATCGGGGAAAAGTGCCCCAGTGGCTGGCCAGATATCTGGACAATTGGCTGACTCCACAGCCAATTTTTCACCATGAGTGCTGTACCGGCTGTGCTGTGTGTCAAAAAAGCTGTCCCCCGGGTGTGATCCAAATGAAAGACGGAAAGCCGGTGGCGGATTTGTCCGCTTGTATCCGTTGTTTCTGTTGTCAGGAGCTTTGTCCCCAGCATGCTGTAGAGATTAAACGTTCCTGGCTCTTAAAGAAGATATTGGGGTAAAATTAAAAAATAAATTGGAGCCATCTCATCAAGAAATGACTCCAATTTTTTAGTGCGTTTCAAGTTATTTTGTACCGGAAGTCATAGCTCGTTCGGCGATTTCTATGGCCGTTTTCACCATATTACCGCATTCTCGGGACGGAACGGACCCAAATCCTTCAGCCTGTACGGTATCATAAATTCCCAATTCCTTGGCGATTTCCATTTTCAGCTGTTCAGACATTACACCTTTCCGCCTTGCCATGTCTAAAACCCCCTCACGGTTTTTATCATTTTTGACAACGCACTAAGATATCTGGCATCAGATGAAGAAAAACTCTACCTGACGCCAAGAAATCTGTTCTTATTTTGTGTAAAAAAATTTAACTTATGATAAAAAGAATTTGGATATGATGTCAGAAATTTAGCTGCCTGAATTGAGGATCGGTCAACAGCAAACGCGGGTGTTGTTTGTCTGATTGTTTTGGGGTTACCCTATTGGAAACTATTGGGATTATGGTAAGATTTATTATAAACAGTCAAATACGATTTTACTGTAAAATGCTAAAGAAATGTAACCGTTTCGTGTGCGATACGTCAATTATCCAGCGGACGAAAGCCGGTTTTAGTTGAAGCTGCCCATTTCTGATCGTCAGAGAAATGTTCTTGCCGGAGGCGGTACCCTGAATTACATGAAAAAACAAAATGCTTAAAGAAAGCAGGATTAAAGAATCCGGGATGCGAATACTAAGGGTTCAGGATAGAATGAACAGGAGGCAGCATGATGGAAAAAATTCAAATGAAAACACCTTTGGTTGAGATGGACGGGGACGAAATGACCAGGATTATCTGGCAGTCTATTAAGGAAATATTAATCAACCCCTATATTGATTTAAAAACGGAGTACTATGATTTGGGATTAAAAAACCGTGATGAAACCAACGATCAGGTTACCATTGATTCTGCTTTGGCAACCAAGAAATATGGGGTGGCCGTGAAATGCGCCACCATTACTCCTAATGCCCAAAGGGTTGAAGAATACAACCTGAAACAAATGTGGAAAAGTCCCAATGGCACCATCCGGGCTATTCTGGACGGTACGGTTTTTCGCACTCCGCTGATTGTGAGCAGTGTTAAGCCTTATGTTAAACCCTGGACAAAACCGATTTCTATTGCCAGACACGCCTATGGCGATATTTATAAAAATGTGGAAATGCGGGTGCCGGGCGCCGGTAAAGCCGAATTGGTTTTTACAGGTGAAGACGGTCAGGTTGTAAAGGAAACTATTTTTGATTTTAAAGGCCCCGGCGTGATTATGGGGATGCATAATATTGATAAATCCATTGCCAGTTTTGCCCGAGCCTGTTTTAATTATGCTCTGGACCAAAAAATGGATCTTTGGTTTGCCACCAAGGATACTATCTCCAAAAAATATGACCACCGCTTCAAAGATATTTTTCAGGAGATTTTTGACGATGAATATCAAGAAAAGTTTGCCGATGCCCAGATTGAATATTTCTATTCTTTGATTGATGATATCGTGGCGCGGATCATGCGCTCCGAAGGAGGCATCATCTGGGCCTGCAAAAACTATGATGGGGATGTGATGTCAGATATGGTGGCATCTGCCTTCGGCAGTCTGGCCATGATGACTTCTGTGCTTGTTTCCCCGGATGGATATTTTGAATATGAAGCAGCCCATGGCACGGTAACAAGGCATTATTATCAGCATTTAGAAGGAAAGGAAACCTCGACCAATTCCATGGCGACTTTATTTGCCTGGACCGGGGCCTTAAAAAAACGAGGCGAATTAGATGGGATTGCTGAGCTGACAGCTTTTGGGGAAAAATTAGAAAAGGCGGCTCTTCAAACCATTGAGGAAGGTGTCATGACTAAGGACCTGGCCATCCTTTCCGATTTGAAGGAGAAAAAAGCAGTCAATACCATTGACTTTCTGAAAGAGGTTAATACGCGTTTGGCAGCAATGCTTTAAGAGGATAGTATTTACCCTGCGGCCATGGACCCTTTACCGATGGCAATGCTGTACAGTGAAAATTTTGTTGATCTTCAGATAACGCCACAATAGTCTATTGTGGCGTTATCTTAAAAATAGTGGGGAGCAATCAGGGTACATTCCATGCCCGGCAGATGGAAACCTATGGAACCAAGGTCGTAGGAGGGACTTTTCCTGGGAAAGGCGGCCAGATGGTAGACGATATCCCGGTATACAACTCTGTTCGGGAAGCCATGGAACACCAGCATGTAGATGCATCCATCCTTTTTGTGCCGGCAGCTTTTGCCAAAGACTGTGCCTTTGAGGCCATTCGGGCCGGGGTTAAAGTACTGGTACTGCTGCCGGAGCATATCCCGGTGCATGATGCTAGGAAGTGTCAGGGGGACGGGGTTGGTGACATTCGTCCGAATGTCACCAACCCCGTCCCCCTGACACCCTGCTTTTACCGCAGCTCTTTCAAGATCTTAAATTTAGTATATCACCCTATCCCAGTGACGATGAGTTGAAACAGAGTTGATAAATTGATCTGTAAACTGGTCGTTATTACTGTTTACGACAACCCCGATGCCGCTCGTCATGTTATTTTCTTGCAGCCATTTTTCACCTTCATAGATTGCCCCAATCGGCTTGTAATGCATAAAGGCTTCTTTGACAAAATTCGTGGCGTCTTGATCGAATTTCAGATTTAAATTGCTGCCGCCTACAGCCAGTACACCATCAAATAAAACAGAGGATGCTGTCAAAAAGGTGTGTTGCACTTCAAGTTCCCGATTATCAGATCCTTTGACCATGCCCAGCTGGTCGCTGATGATTTCAATATTAAGTTTCTTTGATCTTAGGAAATCCAAGGTTTCGATGATACCTCCCTGAAATCCATCTGCCAGTATGACAGCGATCTTTAGGGTATCAAGTTTTTTAATGGTATTTTCCTGGCTCAGTGCCGGGGATACTTTCGTGCTATTTGGTTCCGTTTGATTCTGCGGTGGGTTTACCCCAAGATTTGCCGCAATCTTTGTTGCCAGCTCCACACTGACATTGGAAAACATCTCTACAACCTGTTGTCGGACATTTTTGTCCTTTACTTTGCCTACTTCGAAGCTGAAAGCGCTGATGATATGCTCCCTTTCGGGACCACTCATGCTATTCCAAAACATAACCGCCTGAGAGAAGTGATCGTTAAAGCTTTCACTTCTGGCGCGTACCTTTTGACCTTCAACTTTTTCGTGGTAATGTTCATATCCGCCTTCTGCGGCAGGAATTGGAGCCGGGGTATCATTAGCCAGTGAATTTTTGTGGTAACTTACTTTCCCCGAATTGATCATTTGCCGGTGATAGCCGTCACGCTGATTATTATGCACGGGAACGATTGGCTTATTAATCGGTATTTCATGGAAATTGGGGCCGCCCAGTCGAATTAACTGGGTATCTGTATAAGAAAATAATCTTCCCTGCAAGAGAGGATCATTGGAAAAATCAATACCGGGCACTAAATGACCGGGGTGGAAAGCTACCTGTTCGGTTTCGGCAAAGAAATTATCAACATTACGATTTAAAGTCATCTTTCCGATAATATTAACAGGTATTTCTTCTTCAGGCCACACTTTGGTGGGATCCAGGATATCAAAACCAAAATTAAATTCATCTTCCTCTTTGATTAATTGAACCCCCAGCTCCCATTCGGGGAAATTCCCTTGTTCAATTGCATCAAATAAGTCGCGCCGATGAAAATCGGGATCTTTACCTGATATTTTTTGTGCTTCATCCCATACCAGGGAATGGACACCAAGCATAGGTTTCCAGTGGAATCTTACAAAATGAGACTTTACCTCTTCATTGATAAAGCGGAAGGTATTAATGCTGAAGCCCTCCATCATGCGAAAACTGCGCGGTATTCCTCTGTCAGACATGATCCACATAACTTGATGGGCAGTCTCCTGATTATTTGCGATGAAATCCCAAAAAGTATCATGGGCTGCTGTCGCCTGAGGAATTTCATTATGGGGTTCCGGCTTATTGGCATGAATAATATCAGGAAACTTAATGGCGTCTTGAATAAAAAACACACCCATATTATTGTTCACAAGATCGTAAACGCCTTCCTCGGTATAAAACTTTGTCGCAAAACCTCGCACGTCTCTCACCGTATCAGAGGATCCCCGAAAACCGACAACAGTTGAAAAGCGTACAAAAACCGGTGTTTTCACAGCCGGATCCTGTAAAAATTTTGCCTTGGTGAATTCACCCATGGATTTATATAACTGAAGCTCTCCATGAGCGCCAAAACCACGTGCATGAACTACTCGTTCCGGAATTCGTTCATGGTCAAAATGTGTGATTTTCTCTCTGAAATGAAAATCTTCCATTAATGTAGGGCCACGATCCCCGGCCTTAAGTGAAAACTCGTCTTCCGCCATCTTTAATCCTTGGTTTGTTGTCAGTGTCTGTCCCAAATTATCAGTTCTGAAAGTGTTAAGTTGTTCCTGCTTCTTGTTATCCATAATTAAAGATTTCTCCTTCATTTTTAATTATAATAATAAAGGTAGTTTGTATAAACTATGGAATATTATGCGCAGGATTTAGGATCATTCAGATGGTAATATTGTTTAGGATTGTTAAAAAAATTGAAAGGAATCAGGAAAAGAATGTAGAAAATTATCATGATAACTATCATGATAATTCAAAAGATTAAAAGAAAAAGTATTGTTTTTGGAAAGGACAGGATAATGAAAAGAAAAGTTTTGAGCCTTATACTTTGCCTGACATTATTACTGACAATGACGCCGGGAATGACAATAGCTGCTTGGGCCGATACTAAAGAGGAGACGTCAATTGTCACACCGGTTGTTACTGACAAGGAGTCAGATAAAACCGGCTCTGATGGACAAGGCACCATCATTTCCGATGTAAGCAGTGACACAAAGACGACCGGGGAGCCTATTCTGGCCTATGTTCCCCTGGATAACCGTCCGGTCAACATCGACAGAGTGATCTATGAAGCGGAATCCGCAGGCTTTAAGGTGATGATGCCTGATGCAGATCTGTATACTACCCGCCTTGACGGACAACCATTAAATTCTAATGGGACACAGTTCGGTGATGGTAAGAAAATTCTTAATTGGATCCTTGAGACAGACAAGGTTGCTGATTATTTTGTAATTTCTCTCGATCAGCTCCTTTCGGGAGGCCTGGTTAATTCCCGCACACTCCATAATACCGATTTTTCCGAAGAATATGGGATGATTGATGCGATTATTAATCTTGCCCGGAACAATCATGTCTACATCATTGACACGGTTGCCCGTCTTGCCACTTGCACGGTAGGTTATCAGGAGGCAACACTGGAAACATATAATTATCTCCGTCAGTATAATCTTCAATCCAGAGCTCTGCTGACAGATGAAAACCTTACGGTGGCAAATATTGCAGAAGGTTATAGTAAAGATGAAGAAAACAGGGAGATTCTCGTTGATCCCGGGTACGCCAATCAGGTAAAAAACTCTCTGCAAACCCGAGTAAGAAAGATGTCTCTCATAGATTATATACTGACTGCTGATGATTCAGGCAGGATAAAATATTTTATCGGCATCGACGATTCAAATGCGAAAACAACAATTCAGACCAACGAGATTGACTTCATCAAAAAGAAGATGGGCAGCCGGGGCTTGATTTATTCGGGTGCAGATGAGCTGGGAATGATGGCGGTGCTCAGCCTGATGATTGACTATTATGGTCACAAGGTCGATACAGGAGTTGTATACTTTGGCAGTACTGAAAAATCTTCTTCAGGATCAATATATGACATGGAAACCGTGCGGGAGAATCTGGAAAAACATTTAGATAGTATTGGGGTGAATGTAGTGGATACAGAGGAGGCAGATCTGGAAATCGTGGTGCTGACCCTGCCCGCTCAATCCATCATGAACGTAAAGTATATCAACAGAATGATTGACTATATCAATAAAAATATTGCTGAGGGGATTCCGACGATTGTTATTAATTCGGCGCCAAGTGCATATAGCGGCAACTTTGAATACCGGATGATCAGGGAATGTGAGATGAGCATGCTGCTTTCTTACAGCAGCTGGGGGACTGTGGGTAATGCCATCGGACTGGCATTAGGTAATGGCATTTCACGCTACTTGTATCTGCAAAGCCGGGATAACAGCAGTGACAGAGCCGACATTGCTTTCCTCAAAGGATTGATTTTTTCATATGAAAAGGATATCAGCTATTTGCGCGGCGGAGGAAAAGAGTTATTTAATAACTATCTGGGATTAAAAAATTGGTCTGCCAGTAATTTTTATCAGAATGATGAGCAGGTAAAAAAAGTAAACAATGACATTGAAGTTATCTTTAAAACCTCTGACTATAATGTTACTGTTAATGATATCATTGATAACCTGACAGATTGCAGGTATTTTAAAGGACTGGGCGGAGAGTGCGGCATTATTGGCAGTATCAGACTGTCCAACTACTCGGCTCCCTTTATGCGTTCCTACGAAATCAGGTTTGATATTGATGTGGACTTAAGTGAAATTACAATCAACGGTTTCAAGGATACTGTGATGATCAGTATGCCATATACCCCCCCAGAAGGCCAACGGACATATGCTGTAACTCTTTATTTTCGGGATGAGACAGGCAAACTCCATAAGGTTCCTTCTACCTATGACAAGGCTACAGGCAGGATCACGTTTACCACCGGCAGTCTATCCTCCTTCTTTTTAGATACATTGAGTATGGATGCAGAGAAGGCTCATGGACTGTTCACTGATGTTTCTGAGTCTGCCTGGTATTTTGATGATGTGTTATATGTATATGAGAAGGGAATTTTCAGCGGTACATCCAGCAATACCTTTGAGCCTGAGACTCCCATGACCCGGGGGATGCTGATGAGTGTCCTGCACAGAATAGCCGGAACGCCGAAATCAGATTATTGGTATGAGATGCCCCACGATGTAAGCAAAAGCTGGTACGAGCCTGGAGTAAAATGGGCTCTAGCTAATAAAATAGTTTCAGGTTATGTAAATGGAAGTTTTGGGCCAAATGACCCGATAACCCGTGAGCAGCTGGCCAGCGTATTATGGCGCTATGCAAAGTATAAAAATATGGATGTCAGCAAAGGCAAATATCCGGGAGCAAATACCTACCCAGATGTTTCCGACCTTTCGGAAGGCTTTTTGGAGGGAGTAGATTGGGCATGCACTACCGGCATTCTGACAGGATCAGGCATCGATTCTAAACAGCTGTTGCCTAAGGCTTCGGCAACACGGGCGGAAGTGGCGGCGGTACTTAAGCGCTTTTTAGAAAAATAAAAGCGATGGTTCAATTATTCTGATCAAATCAGGTATTTGGGGTGTTGATCAAGGAATTTTGCAAATCATTTAGATTAAATATTGAAGAGCGTCAAACCGGGAAGTCAGGTAGATCACTTGGTATTCCCGGTTTTTAAATTCTTAAAGATTCAATTTATAAAAGTAGATGATATCAGTGTAACCAGATTTCCAATAAGTTTTCTAATAATTTGTATCATGTAATTCTTATGCGGATTTTACTAGACATTTTGTAAGTGATCGAAACTTTTTGTTTATGTTACAATAAGCATATTTGGATATGATTCGATTATTTTGGTTCTGTATGATCACGGGATGAAAAGATTGTTCTTCATGATCAGATATTGATAACGGCAACTAAAGACCTTGCAGGGATTGTAAAAACCATGATAGAATATCTTGATAGAAAAACAGAGAAAATGATTAAAAATCTCTTTTAAAGATAACTTTTATGATGTATTATTGTATTATTAATAAGTATGCTATTTTTAGAATATATTTAGGAAGGGATAGGTTCTCATTACTTTTTGTGATTCAGTTCACAGGTCTCATGGATGAAAAGCCTAAGTTGCACTTTTACTTCTAGATCTTAAGCAACTTATAAAGTTTTAAAATGAAAGGGATCTACAGGTTCAGGTTGGAAATGCACGATAACTTTATTCAGGAAAGAGGGGTAATGTATGGAGGGAATGGAACTATCTAGAGCCGCAGCCAGCAATCGTGATGCCATTAAAGAAATTGAACAAAAGTCCGGTGTGCAAATCACTGATTGTTATCAATGCGGTAAATGCTCTGCCGGGTGTCCGGTGGCGTTTGCCATGGATAAGACGCCGCGGCAAATTATTCGTCTTCTTCAGTTGGGTATGCTGGATGAAGCACTGAAGACGCATACAATTTGGCTTTGCGCAACTTGTCAAACATGCAGTACCAGATGTCCCCGGGATGTTGATTTGGCTTCGCTATTGGAGGTTTTACGCCAAACAGCACAGAAAAAAGGTTTCGTAGCTGAGAAAAATATGGATAAGTTCCATGATATTTTTCTTAGTAATGTTAAAAGCTTTGGCAAATCCCAGGAGGTATTTTTAAGTGGTTTTTATAATTTAAGGTCTGGGAAGTTGTTCCAAGATGTCGATTCCGCACCCCGTCTCTTTCTGACAGGCAAGGCTCATCTCAAACCTTCACTTGTGAAAGATAAAAAAACTGTGCAAAGAATCTTCGAAAAATGTCTTGAAGGGAGGGAATAGGATTGAAATATGCTTATTATCCCGGTTGTTCTTTAGATTCCACCGGGATTGAATATAATTTGTCCACCAAATTGGTCGCAAAAAATCTGGAGATGGAGTTATGGGAAATTCCCGATTGGAATTGCTGCGGTGCTTCCTCTGCCCATTTGGCGGATCATCTCTTTTCCCTGGCTTTGCCGGCACGAAACTTAGCCATTGCCGAAAAAGAAGGTCTGGATACGGTGGCTATTCCTTGTGCAGCCTGTTTCTTGCGTAGTAAAGCCGCTTCGGAAGCGGTGAAATCCTCCCCGGAAATGCAGCAAAAAATATCAGATGTCATTGAAATGGATTTTCAAGGGAAAAGTGAAGTTTTGTCGATGCTGGATATCATGGGTAAAAAAATCGGGCTGGAAAAGATTAAAAACCAGGTGACGAAGCCTTTAACCAATATGAAAGTGGCTTGTTATTACGGGTGCCTGTTGGTGCGTCCGCCCAAGATTGCCCAAAGTGATGATGCGGAAATGCCCATGGTGATGGATAATATCATGGAAGCCATCGGGGCGGAACCGGTGCCTTGGTCTTTTAAAACCGAATGCTGCGGTGCCAGTCATGTGGTGACCAAGCCTGAGATCGGCAAAGAAATGATCTATGAGATTATTAAGAATGCCCAAAACAGCGGGGCGGAAGCCATTGCCACGGCCTGCCCTCTGTGTATGCTGAATTTAGATATGAGACAAAAACAGATCAATGCCAGAAAAGGCACTAACTTTAATATCCCCATCTACTATTTTACTGAATTAATGGCCATGTCCTTTGGCTATCAGCCGAAAGATGTAGGCATGGAGAAGCACTTTGTTCCGGCAGAAGGATTAATTCAGGAGGTCTTTGGGCGCTCTAGGAGGGAAGAAGCATGAGACGTGTAGGCGTATTTGTTTGTCATTGCGGTACCAATATTTCTGCCATGGTGGATGTGGCCAAAGTGGCGGAGGTTGCCAAATCCATGCCTAATGTTGTACTTGCCATGGATTATAAGTATATGTGTTCCGAGCCCGGTCAGGGAGTGATTCGGGATGCGATTAAAGAGCATAATTTAAATCGGGTTGTGGTAGCGGCCTGCTCACCCAGAATGCATGAGGCTACCTTCCGGAACGCCATCGCCGGTGCGGGTTTGAATCCGTACCTGCTGGAGATTGCCAACCTACGGGAACAATGTGCCTGGGTGCATACGGATAAGGAAAAAGCCACGGAAAAAGCAATTGATTTAGTTAAAATGGCAGTAGCTAAGGTTTCCAGTAATGAGGAATTGTTTACCTCGACGATTCCCATCACCAAGCGGGCTCTGGTTATCGGCGGAGGGATTGCCGGCATGCAGGCGGCTTTGGACATTGCCGATGCCGGTCATCAGGTTACTTTGGTGGAAAGAGAGGCAACCATCGGGGGAAAAATGGCGATGCTGGACAAAACCTTCCCCACCCTGGACTGCTCTGCCTGAATTAGCACACCAAAGATGGTTGCTGCGGCGCAGCACCCTAATATTGAATTGCTCGCTTATTCTGAAATCGAAGATGTGGCCGGTTATATCGGCAATTTTGATGTCACCATCAGGAAGAAAGCGAAATATGTAGATTATGATAAATGTACCGGCTGTGGGCTCTGTGAAACCAAATGCCCCTCGAAAGTGGACAGTGAATATGACTTGGGGTTGGGCAAACGACCCAGTATTTATAAGCCTTTTGCCCAGGCCGTACCCAGTAAACCGGTGATCGATCCGGTGAACTGCCGCAAGCTCGTTAACGGCAAGTGCGGTGTTTGTGCGAAGATTTGTCCCACCGGGGCCATTAATTATGAAGATAAAGATGAATTGATCACCGAAAGATTCGGGGCTATTGTCATGGCCACCGGTTTTGACCTCTTTGAATGGGAAAAATCCTATGGGGAGTATGGTTATGGTCAGTATCCAGATGTGATTTCCGGACTGCATTTTGAAAGAATGTCCAATGCCGCCGGGCCTACCGGCGGGAAGATCATCCGTCCTTCCGACGGCAAGGAACCGAAGACGGTTGTCTTCATTAAATGTGTCGGTTCCCGTGACAATGTGAAAGGTAAAGAATATTGTTCCCGGGCCTGCTGTATGTATACCGCGAAGCATGCCCATCAGGTGATAGATAAGATCCCTGATTCTCAGGCTTATGTTTTCTATATGGATGTGAGAACACCGGGTAAAGCCTATGATGAGTTCTATAACAAAACGTTGGATGACGGTGCCGTGTATCTTAGGGGCCGGGTATCAAAGATTTATCCTGAAGGGGATAAACTGATCTGTAAGGGTGAAGACACTTTAATCGGTGAAAATGTTACCGTAGCGGCCGATCTGGTGGTCTTGGCTACCGCAATGGTACCTTCCCAGGGTTATGAAGAGATTTCCGGAAAGATCGGTTTTTCCACGGATCAAGACGGCTGGTTCCAGGAAGCTCATCCCAAGCTGCGTCCTGTAGAGACCCATACCGGGGGCGTCTTCTTAGCCGGTGCGTGTCAGGGACCGAAGGATATTCCTGATACCGTTGCCCAGGCCAGTGCTGCCGCGGTCAAAGTCTGCGGCCTTTTGAGCAAGGATGAGATGGAAGCTGATCCCATGATCAGCCGAGTGAATACAGATAAATGTTCCGGCTGCGGCATGTGTGTACCTTGCTGCCCATACAAGGCTATTGAACTGAAACCAATCCATGAAAGACATAATGGCAAGACGGTAGAAAGAAAAGTTGCCTCGGTTAATACCGGTTTATGCCAGGGTTGTGGTGCCTGCACTGCAGCTTGCCGACCGGGTGCCATTGATTTAGATGGATTTACCAATGCTCAGATTCTTCGGGAGGTGGATGCGCTGTGTCTGTAGAAAACAACTGGGAGCCCAAAATACTAGCTTTCTGCTGTAATTGGTGTGCATACGCAGGAGCGGATTTGGCCGGCTTAAACCGGATGAAATATCCGGATAATGTGAGGGTTCTTAGGGTTCCATGCTCCGGCCGGGTAAATCCTCAATTTGTTTTACGAGCTTTCCAGAAAGGTGTTGACGGCGTTTTGGTGGCCGGCTGACACCCGGGCGACTGTCACTATGTTAGTGGCAATTACTTTACCCGCCGCCGTTTCCTCTTGATGCAGAGATTTTTGGAGTACAACGGGATAGACCCCAATCGTTTCCAAGCCCGCTGGATTTCCGGCTCCGAAGCGGAGAAATTCAAACAGACGATGACAAATATTGCCGATGATATTAAGGCTCTTGGGCCGAACAGGAAGTTGAGGGAAGCCGAATGAGTGATATACAAGCAAAAATGCAGGAGACCGCAAAAGACCTCCTGGAAAAAGGGGAAATCAAATATGTGATCGGCTGGGAAAAAGGCAGATTCCCCAACCAATCTCCTCCGGCCTTTATCACCTCACCTGAAGATGCCAACCGTTTGGCATGGGATGACTACTGCCTGGCAGGAACGTCGAAATACCTGTTGGATGATAAATTTCCTGAAGGTAAAATCGGGGTATTTGTCCGGGGATGTGATTCCCGGGGTGTCAACAGACTGATTCAGGATAATCAGGTAAAAAGGGAAAATGTGTATCTGATCGGCATTCCCTGTGCCGGGAAAAAGGATCCTGATACCGGTGAAATGGCTAAGAAATGCCGGGAATGCACCCATCCCAATCCGGTGGTATTCGATGTTCTGCTGGGGGAAAAGGTGCCGGAAACAGATAAACCGGAACGTTTTAATGATGTGATCGCATTGGAGCAAAAATCTCCCGATGAAAAATATGAATATTGGGCCAAGCAGTTTGATAAATGTATCCGCTGCTATGCCTGCCGCAATGTCTGTCCCGCCTGCAATTGCCGGGAGTGTTTCGTGGACCAGTATCAGGTTGGTTGGCAGGGCAAACAGAACAACCGGGCGGAAAATCAGGTATTTGGTTTAACCCGGGCCTATCACATTGCGGACCGATGTGTTGAATGCGGCGAGTGTGAGCGGGTTTGTCCCATGGGATTACCTTTAATGGAATTGAATCGCAAGCTGATTAAAGACTTGAATGAACTGTTCGGTCCTTATGAGTCAGGGGTGGACCTGGAAGTTAAGCCCCCTTTAGGCTTTTATAAAAATGACGATCCGGATGAATATATGTAAGGAGGTGGTAAGCAGTGAAAACTTTAGCAAAGAATAAGTTAAACGAAGCTATAGAAATTTTGACCAAAGATGCCAATGTCTTAGTACCGATGAAGGTGGACGGCGTCAGTAAGTTTGCCCCTTGGGGCAGCCCGGGAACATTGGATTTTGAAGCTGTGAATACTCTGCTGCCGCCGAAGGATGTGTTATTCCCCAATACGGAAAAGATGTATTCATACAAGATCGCCAATCAGGAAGTAACTGATCTGACGGTGCATAATGAAGCAGAAAATCAAGTTATCTTTGGCCTCCGGCCTTGTGACATGCAAAGCATTAAATGCATGGACGATGTTTTTTTGACCAAATCCTTTGTCGATGATTTTTATCGGGAAAAACGGGAGAAAATGGTTACGGTTTGCATTGGCTGTGCCAAAACTGCCCCTACCTGTTTCTGTGATTCCATGGGGGGCGAACCGGGAAAACATGATTCTGCTGATGTCCAAATGTACGATTTGGGGGATTCCTATGGTATCGAAGCCCAGTCGGACGCAGGCACGTCTCTGGTGGCCAAATGGCAAAGCCTGCTGGGAGAAGGGGAGGTGCAAATTCCTCAAACATCATGCACCTTAAAGGTTGACATGACCGATGTACCCCAGAAATTGTCCAAGATGTTTGAAAGCCCCATGTGGCAGGATATCAGCCGGAAATGTATCGGCTGCGGCACATGTACCTATGTCTGCCCTACCTGTTACTGCTTTGATATTGATGTGAAAAACGCGGGTAACGAAGGTTATCGTTTTCGATGCTGGGATTCCTGCATGTTTTCTGAATACACCCGGATGGCCGGGGGGCACAACCCCCGTCCCAGCAAAGGTGAACGCATCCGCAACAGATTTTTGCACAAATTAGAATTCTTCAATGAAAGATACGGCAAAAATCTTTGCGTGGGCTGTGGCCGCTGTGTGGCCAAATGTCCTGTTAATGTGGACATTACCTTGTTTATCGATAAGTTGAAGGAGGTGCCTGCCGGTGAGTAATTGCAGCTGTGAAAATAGCAATCCTTTGGTGCCTACCCTGGGAACAGTTTTTAAAATTGTCCAGGAAACCCCGGATGTAAAAACCTTCCATGTAAGTACCAAGGATGGGAAAAAACCTTTCGACCTTATGCCGGGTCAGCTGGGGATGTTTTCATTATTGGATATTGGGGAAGGTATGTTTTCCGTCACAGCTCAAGGGGAAAATCATATTGAGTTTGCCATTAAAAAATGCGGCATGCTGACCGATGCCCTCCATGATATCATGGAAGGGCAGACAGTGGGTGTCAGAGGACCTTATGGTAATGGTTTCCCCATTGACATGTGCAAAGGAAAGGATATGCTTTATATCGGCGGGGGGATCGGACTTGCACCAGTGCGCTCCCTGATCAGATATAGTTTTGAGCATCGGGATGATTTTGGAAAAATTGATATTGTTTATGGCTCCAGATCCCCGGCGGATTTATGCTTCAAAGAAGACCTTTTTGAAAACTGGCCTAAGGAAAAGAATACCCAGGTTCATATCACAGTGGACAAAGGGGATGATGACTGGAAAGGGAATGTGGGTTTTGTTCCGGCCTTTCTGGAGCAGGTCAATCCCGATCCCAAGGGCAAGATCGTGGTACTTTGCGGGCCGCCCATTATGATTAAGTTCTGTCTCCAATCCTTAGCCAAGATGGGCTATACGGATGATCAGGTAATTACCACTTTGGAAATGAGAATGAAATGCGGCATTGGTAAATGCGGCCGGTGTAATATTGGCAGCAAGTATGTCTGCCTGGACGGTCCGGTATTTACCATGGCGGAGTTAAATAATTTGCCTAACGAATTCTAAAATGTTTAAGTGAATTTTGAACCTCGGTGGTGCAATAACTACCGGGGTTTAATTATTGATGGTTACCCTGTTTATAAGGCGAGGAAGAGCAGAAGGATAGGCGGAACAGATCATTATAGTATTACGGCAAACAACATGGGCAGGCTCGAGATAAATGTGATGACGCCGACAACGCCGATAAAAACATAAACTATTTTTTTCATTGTCTGCCCATCAATACGATTTACAACCTTGTTGCCCAGATAAAAACCAATCAGCAAAGCGAATACACCAGCGACAATTAATGGAATCATGGAAGGGGTGATCTGTTGTTTTATGATCCGCATGATCACACTATAGGTGGCGCTAATCATAAAGTAGGCTTGAAGAGTACTCAGGTACTCTTCTTTTGTCTTAGTAATGGCAAGAAGATAGATAGCTATGAAAGGACCTCCGATGCCGAAGAAGGCATCTACGATTGCATTAAGCGCGGTACAGATCAGGGCAGTAGGCACATTTGCGTGCAGGGTGAATCTGTCTGATAAAAAAATATAAAAAACCGCGATACCTAAAAAAGTAATGCCTAAAGCGGGCTTCAAAAAATCAGCTTGGACACGGAGGGCAAATGTTAGAGCGACAAAGAAAATAGGAAAATAGAAGATCAACGGCAGCAACAACAATTTTAGGTTAACGGATTTACGATAATTATATAAAATCGAGAGGGCGATAACAAATAATAGGCAATGGGCAAAAGCTGCAGATTGTCCTATGGAAAAAACGAGGGGCAAAAACATCATAATCACGATACTAAAACCAAAGCCGGTAAGACTGTGTAAAAAAGCGGCCAAAAATGTAGGGATCATCACCCAAAGCAGATTTATGATTGATAGCTCCATATAGCAAAAACTCTCCTAAACTTTGATTAACATCGGATTAACATCGAATAAATGATGTCTAAAAAAGCTATGTCACTTAATGCTTGGTTTTCAAGAAATACCCCGCCAGGATCTCCTGCCGGGGTTTATTAATACCTTCATAATTTAAAGTGTTTCGTGATGCCTGGTTTATTTTTTGATGGTGATGGAGGCATCTTTTGGTAATGCCATACCGGCTGTGACTTCTAATGCTTTTAAAGTACCGGAGGGCACCGGACATGAAACATGAGGAAGATGTTTCACCGCCGCATTCAGGACTTTAGATTCACCCTTTTTAAACAATTCGTCCATCACATTCACTGTTTCAATATCGGCTGCCATTTTGGGGATATTGGGGCACTTGGTGATAAATTTCAATTTAAATTGATAGTCACCTAGATCTTCTACGGACACTGTTGTTTCAAAACCGCAAATACCGGCAGAAATGCATGCTTCAGCCATAATAAAAATACCTCCCTCTTATAATTAACACATTTAATACATTGAAAAAATCGGATACCCACTGGGGGTATGATGTAATAACAAAATTATACTCCCTCTTTATAAAAAAGGCAAGATGAAAATTTTCCTGGTAAGAATTCAATTTTTGCGTCTTTTTAAAGAAAATTTTGATATAATGTTAGCAAGCTTTTATGATCATGTTTTTATGCAAAGATTGGAGATGTTGATTTGCTGGTTGATTATCATATACATTCTTTAGCTCATGGGGAAAGAACCCAAACAGCAGACAATTTGGAATCCTTCATTCTTCAGGGAATCAGGAAGGGGATCAAAGAAATTGGATTTTGTGACCACGACTGGGTAGAAAAAAAACCGGACTTTGCTTTATTTGAAGCCATGCAAAAAAAGTATCCGGGGATTGAAACTCGGGTTGGTATCGAAATAGACCACATCTTGGGACGAGAAGAAGAAATCGCTTCATTGCTGAGGGACCAGCCTTTTGATTATGTCTTAGGCGGAGTGCATCATTTAGGCGAGAATAATTGGATGTTTGACCATCCAGACTATAAAATGGGTTATCAGGACAAAGATATTGATGAGCTATATCGGCAATATTTTCAAACTGTGGAGCAGGCTGCCTTATCCGGTTTTTATCAGGTGATGCCCCACCTGGATTTGATCAAGGTTTTTGGCTATCGCCCCCAAAAATCGGTGTTAACCCTGATGGGCGGATTATTGGAAATTATCAGGGAAAAATCCTTGGCTATCGAATTGAATACCAATGGTTTATACAAACCTGTGGGAGAAATCTATCCGTCATGTGAGATTTTACAAGCAAGCTGCAAAATGGATATCCCTGTAATCTTTGGTTCCGATGCCCATCAGTGCGACCAGGTAGGCAGGAAGATTGAAGAAGCGGCGGCCCTTGCCTATCGGGTTGGGTATCGTCAGTTTGCTACCTTTCATAAAAAAGAGCTGATACTCAGAGACTTAGACCAATTAGCGATCACCTCGGTGAAAAGGGTCATTTAGTTTGATAAAGCCGGTAAGAGAAGATGATAACAGAAGAATTTGTAAATTTTTTATTGATCGATTAGAATTAAGGGGGTGGGCGCATGAGTGTGAACGACCAGGCGATGGAATTAGCCAGAACACTTCAGGAAAGCAAAGAATACAGACAGTACCTGGCGGCGAAGGAAAAGCTTCAAGAAGATGAAGGAAATGCCACTTTGTTTCAGGAGTTTCGCCGCATCCAGCTGGAACTGCAAATCGCAGAAATCTCAGGGGAAGATACGGAGGGTACTTTGGAACAATTGGAACATATTTATCAAAAAATAAGTCTAAATCCTATTGTGAATGAATTCCTGACGGCTGAATACCGGTTAGCTCGATTGATGACGGATGTCCAAAAGATTATCGGGGAAGCATTGGAATTCTGGCATGAACCGGATTATTCCAAAAAGTATTTAAATTAATTTAAAGGCAGGTACCGTTTTAATAAATCATAAATAAGGATCGTGGTACATCGTGAAGCCATTAAAAAGGATGACCAAACAAAGAAAGATCATATTGGATGTGCTGCAGAGCACCACCTGCCATCCTACCGCAGATTGGATCTATGAACAAGCCAGAAAAGAACTTCCTGATATCAGCTTGGGTACCATCTATCGCAATTTGCAGCATTTGGTGCAGGAGGAAGAGATTCAGGAGTTGAATTATGGGAGTACCTTTCGCAGATTTGATGGCAATACGGGGCTGCATTATCATTTTGTGTGCCGCAGCTGCGGACAGGTTATGGATGTAGATATGCCGGTCCTCAGGGATCTGAATGGGGAGGCGGCACAGGTAGTTGGGGGATTGGTTGAAGATCATCGTCTGGAGTTTTATGGCATCTGCAGATCATGCCTTGATAAAAACCAGGGGATAGAGGAAAAAAAGGAGTGCTTGACATGAATTTTTCAGTAAATGAACTGGAGGAGAAGTTTCGACAGGAAAATTATATTTCTGATCAGGATATCCTGGTGCCGGTCTATCTGGCCTTGAAACTGGAAAAACCTCTTTTGATTACCGGTGCGCCGGGTGTAGGTAAAACGGAGATTGCCAAGGTACTCAGCCGCATCCTGGATACAGAGTTAATCCGTCTGCAATGCTATGAAGGGCTGGATGAAAATAAGGCTCTGTACGAGTGGAACTATCAAAAACAACTGCTGCATATTCAGGCCAATAAGGACAGCAGTAGTATTGAAACGGAGATTTTCTCCAAGGAATATCTTTTGGAGCGTCCTTTACTGAAGGCGATTTCCCAGCCAAAGAAGGTAGTTTTGTTGATTGATGAAATCGATAAAACCGATGCTGAGTTTGAAGCCTTTTTATTTGAAGTTTTATCTGATTTCCAGGTTTCGGTGCCGGAAATCGGAACCATCCTGGCCAAGGAGATTCCCGTTGTGATCTTGACCAGCAACGGAGAACGGGATTTATCGGACGGGTTAAAACGACGTTGTATCTTTCTCCATATTGATTTTCCTTCCCCGGAAAAGGAAACGGAAATTATTAAAGCAAAAGTACCGCAACTGGGCACGGAGCTGACCTGGCAGCTGGCAAGGGGCGTCGCCTATCTGCGCACCCAACTGGCACTGAAAAAGAAACCTTCCATTTCGGAAACCCTGGATTGGGCCCAGGCTCTTTTAACCTTAAACGCCCAAAGGATGACGGAACATCTGGTGGATCAGACTATTAGCCTGCTTCTCAAGGATAAGGATGACCTGGATTTATTCCGGGAAAAAGGCGGAGCCAAGGCCATGCTGAAACAAACAGCTTCTGCGGAAAGCAGTGCCTCCGGCCATACCCACGGGAAGGTGTAGTGTGGAAAACTTTTTAGAAAATAATATTATCCGCTTTGTGCAAATCCTGCGTAGTTTGGGCATCCCGGCAGGGACCTCAGAAGCTATGGATGCCTTGACCGCCGTGCAGCATATTGATTTGACGGACCAAAAACAGTTTCATGCGGCGCTGAAGGCTACCTTGGTCAAGGATGCCGTCCATGATCCTTTATTCAACTCTGCCTTTACCAAATATTTTGTGGAGTCCCCTTTCCGGGATCTTCAGCTAGATGCCAAAAAAGAGTATGTACAGGGTATGGAGGATGCAAAAAAAGAGCTGGAATTTCAGGAACAGCCTTTAGATCTGGATCAGCAATACCTGGATTTATATGGTCAGCTGCCAGAGGAATCTCGTCAGCAGTTCAAGGAATTTCTCAAAAAAACTTCGGAGGGGAAGAATGTTTCCCCTAAGTTTAAACCCATTGTCGAGAATGTGATCAAAGGTGCCCTGGAGTATCATCGCACCCATAGCAATCTGCCGCAGCTGATTCCTGTGGAACTGACCGGAGAGGAAGAAATTGATGCTGTGCTGCACGAGATTTCCCATGATCAGGAAATGGTGGATTTGTACTTTCAAAACATGGCATCTATTCAAGAGGAAGACTATCAGGAAGCGACCCATTTAATTCGCAAGCTGGCCCGGCGTTTGGCTTCCAGAATCAGCCGCCGTTATAAGCAAAGCTCAAAAATCAAGCGTATTGATGTACGTCGTTCCATCCGGGCCGGAATCAAATACGGGGGTACGCTTTTGGATCTGAAGTATCGGCAGAAGAAGGTGCAGAAACCCGAGATTCTGCTTTTGTGTGATGTTTCCGGTTCGATGATTAAGTATTCCCAGTTTACCCTCCAGTTCATGAGCGGACTGGCGGAGGTTTTACCCCGCATGCAGGCCTTTGCTTTTGCCGAATCACTGGAAAAAATCGATTTAATGAATTTTTCCATGGAAGGATTGGCTCAAAGTGACCGCTGGGGCGAGGGTACGAATCTTAATATTTCTTTGCAGCAGCTGCTGAAAAATCATCACGGACTGCTTAAACCCCAAACCGTTTTCATCGTCCTAAGCGATACGAAAACAATGGAACCGGATGCGGCGCTCCGGCAGCTGCAATTCGTCAAAAGGAAGATTAAAGAGGTCATCTGGCTCAATCCCTTACCCGGCAATCAATGGTCCAAATATTCTACGGTGAAGCTTTTTCAACAACAGGCGGCCATGTGGGAGTGCAGTTCATTGGCCCATTTATCAAATGCTTTACGCTATCAACTGGGATGACCAGGAGTTATTTTTCAATTTAAATTTTAGAGAGGAAATTTATTATGCCAAAGTATAGTTTTCAATGTAAAAAATGTGGAGAGAATTTTTCTGTCAATGTTCCCTGGGAAGAAAAAGAAAAGGCAGTTTGTCCCCAATGCGGGAGTCTGGATAAAAGCTCTGATTATAGCTCGGTAGGTCTGATGACAGGGGCAGCTTGTCCTACGAGAAAGGCCGGAGGGGTGTGCCCGTCCAGCGGGTCGCCCTGAGGTGCGGTACATTAGAATTTTAGCAGGATGCTAAAATTTATGAGTTGACAGTTTTCCCCTGAGTATATATGATGGAACTTGATGTTATAATTTTTTGGGAGGGAATTTTTTATGGTAATGCAAGCAATCAGACGCAGTAAAAATAAGATGCGCGTACCTTTAATTATAATGGTGGCGATTTTGGCTTTTGGGTTGGTCGGCTCATTTGCGATCTGGAGTTCACCAAACCTAAACCTGAACAATGCCCAGGGCAAAGGAGAAGTTGATCCCCAAGCTATGGTCAATAGTCTGCAAACCAGCATCGACCAATTAGAGAAGGATTTAGCGAAGAATCCTCAGGATTTTACCACATTGAAAAATTTGGGTGAGGTCAGATCCCAACAGGGTGGGTTTTATCTCCAGCTGAATGATAAAGATAAAAGCAAGGAGGTTTTTGCCAAAGGATTAGATAATTATTTACTCGCCCTTGAGCATAAACCCCAGGAACTGAACAATCAAGGCCAGGCTGACCTGATGGTAGCTGCCGCTTACTGTGCTTCCAACGCCGAACAGGAAAATACGGCCGGTCCCTTATATCAAAAGGCGGTTCAATTGGCACCCCAGGATTTTAATGCCAGATCAAATTATGTGATTTACCAGGCCTTCTATCTCAGGGATATAGAAGGGGCCAAGAAAGAAATTACCGCTTACAAAGGACTTCTTCCGGAAGGGGATGGGCGGATCGCCCAAGCGGATCAATTGTCGGGTCTGATCGAATCCCTGGAACAGGGAAGCAAGACTGAAGGATCCGCAAAGTCCACTGAAAAAACAGATCAAGCCCCTGCAAAGGATACCACCCAGGGTCAGGA
Source organism: Dehalobacterium formicoaceticum (assembly GCF_002224645.1). Lineage (NCBI taxonomy): Bacteria > Bacillati > Bacillota > Clostridia > Eubacteriales > Peptococcaceae > Dehalobacterium > Dehalobacterium formicoaceticum. Next base: position 1,721,524 of record NZ_CP022121.1, read on the forward strand.
TAAAGGGACCGGAGAAACAAAAAAATAACCACAAAAAAGCCTTGGTCACAGCACCAAGGCTTTTTTAAAATAAATTATAATCTGTGCTAACAGGGAGAGGGAATTTTTATGAATACAGCAATCGATCAAAAAAGTCTGATTTCCTGGAGAAGGTGGTTTCATTTACATCCGGAAACAACAGGGCAGGAAAAGGATACTGCAGCTTTTTTAGCACAGGAATTGGCCGCTTTGGGGCTGGCGGTGCGGGAAAATGTTTTTGGCTATGGTTTGGTGGCTGAATTAAAGGGAAAAAGAGCCGGGAAATGCCTTGCCCTAAGAGCTGATATGGATGCTCTGCCGGTGAAGGAAGAGACAGGCCTGGACTTTCAGTCCCGCTTCCCCGGAGTGATGCATGCCTGCGGCCATGATGCCCATATGGCAATTCTCTTGGGCACAGCGGCTCAATTGGCGGCTGATCCTCCCCCGGAGCAGGTGAAGTTTATTCTGCAGCCCAGTGAGGAAAAACCCCCCGGCGGCGCGAAATTTATGATCGAAGCCGGAGTTTTGCAAAACCCTGATGTAAATGCAGTTTTGGGGCTTCATGTTTCTCCTTTTTATCCTGTGGGGACCATCGCTATTAAGGAAGGGGTGCTGATGGCCATTGCCGATAATTTTGAACTGGTGATCAAAGGGAAAAGCGGCCATGGGGCGGCGCCTCATTTGACGGCGGATCCCATTACCATTAGCGCCCAGGTCATCCAGGGATTACAGCATGTGATCAGCCGCAGGGTGGATCCTGCCGAGCTCTCCCTAATATCCTTCGGGACAATCCACGGCGGCAGCACCCAGAATATTATTCCCGAGCGGGTAGTTCTGACGGGAACGGTGCGCAGCACCAATCGGCAGGTGCAGGAAAGAATAATTGATCTTATGCATCAAACCATCAAGGGAATTACTGATGCCTGGGGCGCTGCCTACGAGCTCCATTATTTATATGG